>NZ_JASTLB010000001.1:6453927-7099320 GCF_030499535.1 Streptomyces sp. TG1A-8 | reverse complement strand
CCCTACGCCTTCATGATTGGCTCCGAGGGAGAGTTCGGCATCCATGCCGGCACCTGGGTGCCTCTGCACGGCAGCATCGAGGGATGGGTGGAGTCGGTGGCTCTCGCAGATCACGCCCGCCGGTGCGCCCGCACTACCACTACGGTGACTGGTGAAGCCGTGGAGGCGCTGCAACTCGAGGGTTTCGAGCCGGTCTTGGAGGTTGCCGGACGCGCAGACACCTGGTGGCGAGGAGCTGACTCTCTTGTGGCCGTCTACCGCGGGGAAGCTGAGTGCATGTTGGCACCGCAGTGCCGGACGGCAACGGTCTACTCCGGGCTCGATGAATGGGGCCTCAAAGGACTCGGCGTTTAAGAGATCACCTGCCATCGATGAGACATCGGGCTGCAGCGTCGCTCTCGGCAAGAGGAACTGATGACAGGACAGTTTGGAATGCATAGAATCGTGCTCAGAGAGCACCAGGTGGATGCGACTGCGCGTATCCGTCACTGGGTCGGATTCCCTGCAAGGTCCTCTGTGCCCGCGGAAGGGGCGCGCGCCACAGTGGTGTCCGCCACGGGGTCTGGCAAGACGATCACGGCTGCGTGGGCTGCGCTGGAGTGCTTCCGTGGCGGGCGGATCCTCGTCATGGTCCCTACCCTCGATCTGCTCGTGCAGACCGTTCAGGCGTGGCGGAGGGTCGGTCACAGGGGGCCGATGGTCGGGGTGTGCTCGCTGGAGAAGGACGACGTCCTGGAGCAGCTGGGCGTACGGACCACTACGAACGCGATCCAGTTGGCGCTGTGGGCGGGGCATGGGCCGGTGGTCGTGTTCGCCACGTACGCCTCTCTCGTGGACCGCGACGACGCGGAGGACCCGTTGGGTCAGGGACGCGTTCGCGGGCCGCTGGAGGCTGCTCTGGCAGGCGGAGAGCGGCTGTACGGACAGACGATGGCCCCGTTCGACATCGCCGTCGTCGACGAAGCCCACTCAACCACGGGTGATCTTGGGCGGCCGTGGGCGGCGATCCACGACAACACCCGCATCCCGGCGGACTTCCGGCTCTACCTCACCGCCACCCCGCGCATCCTCGCCTCCCCTCGCCCGCAGAAGGGCAGGGACGGGCAGGAGCTGGAGATCGCGACCATGGCGTCCGATCCGGACGGCCCGTACGGCGAGTGGATCTACGAGCTCGAACTGTCCGAGGCGATCGAGCGCGGCATCCTCGCCGGGTTCGAGATCGACGTGCTGGAGATCCACGACCCCTCCCCCGCCCAGGCACTATCAGAGGAGGCGCAGCGGGGCCGGCGACTGGCGCTGCTGCAGACTGCGCTCCTGGAGCACGCCGCCGCGCGGAACCTGCGCACGGTCATGACCTTCCACCAACGGGTGGAGGAGGCGATGGCGTTCGCGGAGACGATGCCCCAGACGGCCGCCGAGCTGTACGCGGCCGAGGTCTCCGACAAGGCCCTGGCCGACGCGGACTTGCTGCCGAAGTCGTCGATCGATGCAGAGTTCTACCCGCTGGAGGCCGGCCGCCACGTGCCCCCGGACCGAGTGTGGGCGGCGTGGCTGTGCGGTGACCACCTCGTCGCCGAACGCCGGGAGGTCCTGCGCCAGTTCGCCGACGGCCTCGACGCCGGCAACAAGCGCGTGCACCGGGCGTTCCTGGCCAGCGTGCGGGTCCTGGGCGAGGGCGTCGACATCGTCGGCGAGCGGGGTGTGGAGGCGGTGTGTTTCGCCGACACCCGCGGCTCTCAGGTGGAGATCGTGCAGAACATCGGCCGGGCCCTGCGCCCGAACCCCGACGGCACGAACAAGGTGGCCAGGATCATCGTGCCTGTCTTCCTTAAGCCCGGCGAGGACCCGACCGGCATGGTCGCCTCCGCCTCGTTCGCACCCCTGGTAGCGGTCCTCCAAGGCTTGCGCTCACACTCCGAACGCCTCGTCGAGCAGCTCGCCAGCCGGGCGCTGAGCAGCGGGCGGCGGCAGGTGCACGTGAAGCGGGACGAGGACGGGCGGATCATCGGCGCCACGGCCGAAAAGGAGGGCGGGCAGGACGAGAGCGAGGGCGCGGTGGAGTCAGCGCTGCTGCACTTCTCCACCCCGAGGGACGCGGCGACGATCGCGGCGTTCCTGCGCGCCCGGGTGTACCGGCCCGAGACCCTGGTCTGGCTGGAGGGCTACCAGGCCCTGCTCCGCTGGCGGAAGGACAACCACATCACCGGCCTGTACGCCGTCCCCTACGACACCGAGACCGAGGCCAGCGTCACCAAGGCGTTCCCGCTGGGGCGTTGGGTCCACCAGCAGCGCCGCACCTACCGTGCCGGTGAACTCGATCCCCACCGCAAGACACTGCTCGACGAGGCCGGGATGGTGTGGGAACCCGGCGACGAAGCCTGGGAGAACAAACTCGCAGCCCTGCGCTCCTTCCACCGCGCCCACGGCCACCTCGCCCCCAGACGCGACGCCGTATGGGGCGCCGCCGACAGCGAACTGGTCCCGGTCGGGGAACACATGGCCAACCTCCGCCGAAAAGATGGCCTCGGCAAGAACCCGCAGCGCGCCGCAACGCGGGCCGCGCAGCTGGCCGCGATCGACCCTGACTGGAACTGCCCCTGGCCCCTGGACTGGCAACGCCACTACCGCGTCCTCGCCGACCTCACCGCCGACGAACCCGACGGCACCCTCCCGGCCATCGAGCCCGGCGTGCAGTTCGAAGGCGACGACCTCGGCAAATGGCTCCAGCGGCAACGACGCAGCTGGGCGGAACTCTCCGAGGAACAGCAGCAACGGCTGACCGCGCTGGGGGTAACACCAGCCGAACCGCCCGCACCGGCCCCGGCCGCGAAGGGCACCGGGAAGGTATCAGCCTTCCAGCGCGGTCTCGCGGCCCTCAGCCAGTACATCCAGCGGGAAGGCAGAACCGTCGTTGGAAGGGCGCACATTGAGGAGTTGCCGGACGGTTCGGCGATCAAGCTGGGTGTGTTTCTGAGTAACCAGAAAGCCAGGCGTGACCGGCTGGATGCCGAGCAACGAGCAGCCTTCGCTCAGCTGGGCTACGCCTGGGCCGAAGAGCAGCCCGAGCGCAGCTGACAGCACGTCTGCGGTGTCAGGGACGCCTGGCAGAACCTGGATCTGGTCTCTGGTTCCCTTTGGCTTGTTATGCCCATTACCGGATGAGCCGAAAAGACGTTTGGCTCTGTGTGCGGAGCGCGGAATGGGATGTGGCAAAGGCCGGGTCGGCCGATGTCAGAGCTGTGGACGTACGGTTCTTGGCTGCGGGCGGGACGACGGAGTGTTCGTCGTGGCAGGCGGCGGCCGCCGAAGTGCCCTTTGAGCAGTGTCCGCCTCTGAGGCCGTTTTCAGCCCGCAAGGGCAAGCGCATGGCGCCGGGATGGTGGTGGTCGGCGACCACCGGACGGCTCGTGCATTACGGGTCTGGGGCGATGCGGCTGCATCTGATGCTGCTCGACCGCGATCCACGCGTCCAAGGCCTGGCCAGTCGGCCGCTTGAACTGCGGTGGCGTGCGCCGGACGGGGTGCGTACGCATGTCCCGCAGGTGATGCTCCGGCTCACCGACGGCCAGGGGGTCTTGGCGGACTGCACCGCCAGAGGGGAGCTTTCTCGGCGGCAGCGGTCCCTCGCGGCGGTGGTCGGCGAGGTGTGTGCGTCGGTGGGCTGGCGGTGCTGGGGCCGGTCGATCTGGTGTACTGGCTTCGTTGATGTCTAGGAACAGCGTTTGTCGGTGGGTTGCGAAGGCAGTTGATGATCAAGCGGCTCGCGAATGTTGAGGAGAAACGACGGCGCATGTCCGGTTCGCTCGTTGCGTAAGACGATCTGGTTCGCCGCCGGTGGTGGATAGAGATCATGCGCGCGGCAGACTTGCCCCATGACCGCATCAGATCCCAAGGCTGATCTTCACTTTTATCTGCAGTCCGCCCGTGATGCCCTGCTATGGAAGCTCGAAGGGCTCTCGGAGTACGACCTCCGCCGTCCGTCGACGCCGACCGGCACCAACCTTCTCGGCCTGGTGAAGCACGCGGCGAGCGTGGAGCTGGGCTATCTCGGCGACACCTTCGGACGGCCGTCCGGTGAACCGCTGCCCTGGCTAGAAGACGGTGCCGAGCCCAACGCGGATATGTGGGTCACCGCCGACGAGTCACGCGAGTACATCGTTGAGCTCTACCGCCGAGCGTGGACCCACGCGGACGCGACGCTCGACGCGCTGGCGCTGGACACGATCGGCAAGGTGCCGTGGTGGCCCAGCGGTAAGGACGAGGTGACGTTGCACCACGCCGTGGTGCGCGTGATCGCTGACACGCACCGGCACGCCGGTCATGCCGACATCATCCGGGAGCTCATGGATGGTGCCGTGGGGATGAACAAGGGCAACGACAGCATGGCGCCTGGCGACTCGGCGTGGTGGGAGAACCATCGGAGCCGGCTGGAGCATGCAGCTCAGGAAGCCGACCGACGCGTAACTTCGGATCAGATCAGCTGAGACAGTTTGAGGCGAGATGTGCAGCCGCCTGCCAGGGCGGCTGCACATCGAGGTAGGTAGCGGCAGCGGTCAGCCGGCCTTGGCGGGCTCCTCGGTTCGTGCTCGGGTGCTGGCGAGGCGGTAGGAGTCGGTGCCGGTTTCGATGATGGTGCCGTTGAAGGTGAGGCGGTCGACGATGGCCGCGCAGAGGCGGGGGTCGGTGAAGGTCTTGGTCCAGCCGCCGAAGGACTCGTTGGAGGCGATGGCGACGCTGTTCTTCTCCTCGCGTTCGGTCAAAACTTGGAAGAGGAGTTCGGCTCCGTGCCGGTCGAGTTCCATGTAGCCGAGCTCGTCGATGCAGAGGAGGTCGACGCGTCCGTAGCGGGCGATGGTCTTGTTCAGCTGCTTCTCGTCGGCAGCTTCGACCAGCTCGTTCACGAGCTTGGTGGCCAGCGTGTAGCGGACGCGGTAGCCCTTCATGGCGGCCTCGGTGCCCAGGGCGATGAGCATGTGGGAGGGACTGCTGCACGGATAGGTGACACCTGACCTGGCTTGCTGAGAGGCGGCCTGGAAGGATGTCGCAGTGCCCAAGCCGTATCCGAAGGAGTTCCGCGAGGACATCGTGCGGGTCGCGCGTAACCGCGAGCCCGGCGTCACGCTGGAACAGATCGCCGCCGACTTCGGCGTCCACCCGATCACTCTGTCGAAGTGGCTGCGCCGTGCCGACACCGACGAGGGCGCCAGGCCGGCAGCGGCGTCGGGTGAGTCGGCCCAGCTGCGCGAGGCCCGCAAGCGCATCCGGCTGCTGGAGCAGGAGAACGAGGTCCTCAGAAGGGCAGCGGCGTATCTATCGCAGGCGAACCTGCCGGCAAAATGATGTACCCGCTCGTCCGCGAGCTGGCCGTCGCCGCTGCCCCTCACCGGGTGCCGGTGGCGGTGACGTGCCGGGTGCTCGGGCTGGCCCGCCAGCCCTACTACCGGTGGCTGACCAGACCGGTCACCGACGCCGAGATGGCCGAGGCATACCGGGCCAACGCCCTGTTCGACGCGCACCGCGACGATCCAGAGTTCGGCCACCGCTTCCTGCTCGACGAGGCCCGCGCCGCCGGCGAGGCGATGGCCGAGCGGACCGCCTGGCGGATCTGCCGGGACAACGGCTGGTGGAGCGCCTTCGGCAAGCGAAGAGGCCGCGGCAAGAACGCCAAAGCCGGGCCACCGGTCCACGATGACCTGGTGCGGCGGAACTTCACCACCGACGGGCCGAACCGGTTGTGGCTGACAGACATCACCGAGCACCCAACCGGCGAGGGCAAGCTGTATCTGTGTCAGGGCTGATTCAAAGTCCTGGTGATCATGTATCGGTGCAGGTCAAGCGAGTCCGAGCAGGTCGAGCGGGTGAGTGAAGGGCGCGTAGGAAACCTGCCGTAGCCCGGCGGCGATGCTGCGGTGACCGGCGTCGCGGAGCGTGTTGACCGCGAGGTTCCGCAGTGTGGCCATGTTCGCCGGGCCGTGCCCGGTGCGGACCTTGGATGCGTCCTCGGCGAAGGTTGTATCTCTGACGTGGTGCACGGACTCGATGCCCCAGTGTGCGCGGGCGAGTTGCCCGAGATGCTGCGGGGATGCCTGACGGGAGGTCATGTCGGTGATCGCATAGACCGTCTGCCGGGTGGTCTTCCCGCTCTTGACGTCGGTGCGGTAACGGTGGATCTTCACGGCCTGCGCGACGTGCGGGAAGTCCAGGCCGAGGCCGGTGACGGTCAGCGCACGCACCGAGCGGGTCTCGTGCCGGCCGTGTCCCTGCTCGCGGTCGTGGCGCACCGCGGTGCATTCCTTCCACGGCAGGGCGCGCAGCGCGGTGTGCAGGCGCGGCTGGTTGCGCTTGACCACGAGCACGAAATGGGCCTTCTTCTCCTGTACCAGGTAGCGGGCCTGTTCGCGGCTGGTGTGCAGCGCGTCGGCGGTGACCGTGCAGCCGATCAGGTCGAAGGGCGCCAGCAGCGCGGGCAGGGCGGTGACCTCGGTGGTCTTGTCCGGCACCGGGAGCTGGGAGACCACGCGTCCGGAGCCGGTCAGGGCAGACAGCAGGTGAACGGCGTCGTCGGTGTCGGTGCGCGAGCCGCGGGCGGTCTTGCCGTCCACGGCCACCTGCTCGGCGCCCACCGGGGCGGAGCCGAGCAGATCGGCCAGCCCGCCGGGGCACACCAGGGTGAGCACACGGCGGATCGTGGATGTGGCAGGCGCGCGCCGGATGCCGAGCGGGCCCCGGGACGGGATGCCGAGACGGGCGAGACAGTCCTGCGGGGCATTGCGCGCCCACTGGCCGATGGCCAGGTAGGAGCGGGCCCCGGCCAGCACCGCGCAGGCCGCGGTGAGCAGGACCGACACCAGCGAGTGCCGACGGCCACGGCGGTCGCGCAGGTCGAGCAGTGTCGCCAACCGCTCGGCGACGTCGGGCAGTTCACGCTGGCGCGGCGAGGGCGACTTGGTCAGGCAGACAGTGGCAGACTGGCGGCACATCGAGGCTCCGGTGATACAGGGCGACTTGGTAGGTCACCCCGTCAACTGGAGCCTCGTTGTCTTCGTGACGGCCCACCGGCCACCCCGTCACACCTCCGTGACCAGCAACGCTTCGTGATCACCAGGACTTTGAATCAGCCCTGGTATCTGTGTGCCATCAAGGACGTGTACTCCGGCCGCATCGTGGGCTATTCCATCGACGCCCGAATGAAATCCAGCCTCGCGGTGAGAGCCCTTGAATCCGCAGTGGCCCGTCGCGGCCAGGTCGCCGGATGCATTGTTCATTCCGACCGCGGGTCGCAGTTCCGCTCACGGAAGTTCGTGTCCGTTGTCGTACGTCACAACATGGTCGGCTCCATGGGCCGGGTCGGTGCGGCCGGCGACAACGCGGCCATGGAGAGCTTCTTCGCGCTGCTGCAGAAGAACGTCCTCGACCGCCGTGCCTGGGCCACCCGCCAGGAGCTGCGGATCGCGATCGTCACCTGGATCGAGCGCACCTATCACCGACGCCGGCGTCAAAGACGCCTGGCCCGATTGACCCCCGTCGAGTACGAGACCATCATGACCCCAGCCGCAGCCTTGGCTGCATAAACCCCGCTGTCACCCGATCATGCAGCAGGCCCGGACATGCCATGACCGAACAGGCCGTGCACGCACAGCAGCTCGTGCCCGTGCACTACCACCAGTTCAGGATTAGCGACGAGGCCGGCCCCTACCTGCCCCGCACGCACAACGGCCTGGTCGAGACCGAAGACGGCATCGCCACCATCCTCACCGGCATCCACACCGGCGACGTCGACGTCACCTTCCACACCAACGCCCCCCAGCCGGGAGACACCGGATGGAGGAAATCGTCGAAATCTCGCTGCACTCGCTATCGGGCGAGTTGATGGTGCGCGGCCTGATGGCCGACCTCGACGAGGAACTGCCCGCACTGTCCTTCGCCGGCCCCGGCGACTACCGGCTGCGCATCCACGCGCGCGGCCGCGACAGCGCCGTCGACCTCGCCCCGGACGACGTCACCGAGCGGTACCTCATCCAGGTATGGCCCGCACCAGCCCAGGAGACTGCGGTACTCCGCCAGCGCGACGACTACGGCGCCTCCGTCCGAGCGGAATGACCGCCGCCGCATCCACGGGCCGGCGGCCATGACGAGGTGAGCCCCGGACACCGCTCCGGGGCTCACCCCCATTCCCCCGCACACCTGAAGAGCGCAGCACGGCGGCTAGGGACCAGAAACGGCCACGGGCCGCCAGAGGTGCAAGTCCGCCAGCATCCCCGTCGAAGCCCCGCAGCTCGCCCCCTACAGCCGGTGAAGGGTGGGGATACTTGATGCGGTGGACGCGGTCATCGGGCTGGGTCAGGTACAGAGAGTCGTTGCTTTGTCCGGCCTCCAGGCAGTCCATGTGTGCGGGCAGCGTTCGCGCCGGGGCAGGGGTAGCCAAGCCCTCTTTAGCCTCGCGCTTTCACGAGGTGGGCTGTCCGAGAGTTGATCAGAAACACTGAAAGCGCCCTTGACCTGCAACGATAGGATTTGCTGAGGGGCCTGTTGGCTGCAAGGAAAAGAGCACTTTCCAGGTGAGAGAGCCTATCTCGTCGTACCCGCGTGTCCGTGTCCAGGAAGACGGTCGGCAGGTGGTCTCACAGGCCGGTGCGGTCCTGCTGCTGGAGACGGTCCGCAAAACGGGCCTTGACCAGGCGATATCTGCAGCTCTGGCTCCGTGGCGCAAGCCGCGGGCCGTCCACGATCCCGGCAAGATCCTCTTGGACGTCGCCCTGGCGGTCGCACTGGGCGGAGACTGCCTCGCGGACGTCGTCCTGCTGCGGTGTGAGCCGGCCGTCTTCGGCCCGGTCGCCCCCGACCCGACCGTCTCCCGCCTGATCGACACCCTCGCCGCCTCCGGCGACAAAGCCCTGCAGGCCATCCGGTCCGCACGCTCCGAAGTCCGCCATTGTGCCTGGTCATTGGCCGGCGAGAACGC
Organism: Streptomyces sp. TG1A-8; assembly: GCF_030499535.1. NCBI lineage: Bacteria > Bacillati > Actinomycetota > Actinomycetes > Kitasatosporales > Streptomycetaceae > Streptomyces > Streptomyces sp. TG1A-8. The sequence goes on along the minus strand of NZ_JASTLB010000001.1, from coordinate 7,090,358 downwards.
CCCGGACGCCGATGGCCAGGTCACCGTCGACCTCGATGGCGTCTTCGTGATCGCGCACTCCGACAAGGAGAACGCGGCCCCGACCTGGAAGAAGACCTACGGCCATCACCCGCTGACGGCCTTCGTCGACCACGGACCGGGCGGAACCGGAGAGCCCGTCGCAGCCCTCCTCAGACCGGGAAGCGCGGGCTCCAGCACCGCAGCCGACCACACCACCACCGCCCGACTCGCCCTGGCCCAACTGCCCAAGCGCTACCGACGAGGACGGCAGACGCTGATCCGCACGGACTCCGCCGGCGGCACCCACGACTTCGTGTCCTGGCTCGCGAAGCGGGGCCGATGGCTGTCTTACTCGGTCGGCATGACGGTCACCGAAGCGATCCACGAACACGTGCTGAAGGTCCCCGGCTCGGCCTGGACCCCGGCCGTCGAGGCCGACGCTGAGGCCCGGGACGGGGCCTGGGTCGCCGAGCTCACCGGCAGGCTCCTTCACGGCTGGCCCAAGAGCATGCGGCTCATCGTCCGCAAAGAACGGCCCCATCCCGGCGCCCAGTTGAGGATCACGGACGCAGACGGCATGCGGATCACGTGTTTCGCGACCGACACCACCGGCCGACCGATCGCCGAGCTCGAACTGCGCCACCGGCTCCGGGCACGGGCCGAGGACCGGATCCGGACCGCCCGTGCCACCGGCCTGCGCAACCTGCCTCTGCACAACACCGCCCAGAACCGGGTCTGGATGGAGATCGTCCAGATCGCGCTCGACCTGCTGGCCTGGATGCCCATGCTCGCCCTGACCGGCCGGGCCAGGCTCTGGGAACCGCGTCGCTTGCGGTTCCGCCTGTTCTCCGCAGCCGGCCAGCTCGTCACCACCGGCTGGCGCAGGATTCTCCGCCTCGCCCGGCACTGGCCCTGGACCGGCGAGATCACCGCCGCCCTCGAACGGCTCGCGCTCCTGCCCGACCCCGGCTGACCAGCAACCCACCGTCCCTGCGACAGCATCACCCGCCCCGGGCAGTGGAACCCGGCGCCCACCCGACGCGATAGCCGGGCCACCGGCCTGCCCACCATCAGCTCCGGAAAGCAAAAGGGTCCACCGACTCCGTCGGCGGACCCTCAAGAAAGATCGAGGTTAGGAGCTTGAATAGGGGACCATCCCCGCGGGCGCGGGGATGGTCCCACGCGCTGACGCACAGCGGCCCCGCCCATGCTCTGCGCTTTTCTTGCCCACCACCTGTGACTGCTTCCTCCGGGACCATCCGTCCCAGTATCAAGCTGTCCGACTGGCAGGGGGAACTTTAGGCGGGTTTCAGCTTGGTGCCTGAGCTCCACCGCCTGCCCGGATGCGCTTAAGGACATCGCAGTGGAGGGCAGCGAGCCCTGCGGGCGGTAGGGGAGCGGGGCTGCCGGTGAGGTGGTACCAGTCCTCGGCGTCGGCGTACTGGACGGTGAGGGCGGCGCGACCGCCGGGTTGGAGAGTGGTGGCGACAGTGAGGTCACCGGTGACGATGCCGACCTCGTCGGTCATGGCTCCGCCGGGGCCAGCCTTCACAGTGTCTGCCAGCCGCTCCGGTTTGTCCGGCGCCGAGGGCGTATTCATAGCGTGCAGGTGTCGATCATCTTAGTGAGCATGGCTTTCTCATCCTGGGTGACGGTCAGTTTGTACGCGGCCTTGACGGCGACCCAGGAGCGGCCGTAGGTACACCAGTAGGAGCGATTCGGTGGCTGCCACTCGTCCGGGCCTTGGTCGCCCTTCGAGCGGCTCGTGGCGGCGGATACGGCCAGCAGTTGCGGATGGGTGAGGTCATTGGCGAATGCTTCGCGCTCGTCCTGTTTCCAGGCGTCGGCGCCAGAGCGCCAGGCGTTGGCTAGGGGCACAGTGTGGTCGATGTCGAGGTCGGCAGTAACGGTGAAGGTCTTGTTCTCGTAGACGCTCACCCACTTCCCGGACACGGCCCTGCACTCGGCGTCGCGCTGTACACCGGTGCCGTCGCGCTGAAGGATCATTTCGCGAGTGTCGCAGCTTTCCCCTTGGGCGGCCCAGTGAGGGAATTTTGCGCGGCTGTAGCCCGCCATCGACCCCTGAATTGCCACTCTCAGACTATCCAGCGCGGTGCGGGCCTCTTCAGCGCTTGGAAGCCCGGGTAGCCTCGACGCTGTCTCCGTTTGCCTACCTTCTGCTCCTGCGGCGCTGTCTTCAGTGGGAGCGGCGGCGCCTGCAGGTGTGACGCCGCTGGCGTCGGGGGTCGGCTCGGTCACCGTCGAACACCCTGTCAGCGTGACGGCCAAAACGGCCACTGCCAGCCCCCACGTCCGTCGCCGCTGTTCATGGTTCACGTTCCGCACTCTGGCCTCTTCCGGCTCGACAACTGGACTGTGCACGCTATCTGGCCAGGGGGTGCAGGCGACCATGTTCACGCCACATACTTGATGGACGATTAGGTGGTGACGTACCGATCTGGGAATCGGGTGCAGCAGAACGCTTGTGGGCAGAGGGTGCCTGCCACAAGCGGGCGAGTAATCGTTGTGCCGGCTTCCGTGGCGGACATGACCTCAGCCCGGCCGGAACTTTGCAGTGGCGGGATTTGGATGTGCGCTATCGGTCTCTGGCTTGTACGCCGGTGTCTGGGTCACCGTAGGTTGGCGCATCCCTGAACGGTGCGGTCCCGGCACACGATGCCGAGCTCAGGTCCCTGCGTTGTCGGCAAGCACCTGACCGAAGACGTCGTAGACGCTGACGCGGGTTCTCTGCGGTTTTGTGTAAGCGGTGAACGTCTTCACGATGGCCTCCGCCGTGGACGTGGGATCCGTGACTGGGTTTGGGCCGCCGTTGATGTCGGTGGAGATGAAGACTGTTCCGGATTTGTCGTCCGAGTCACCGATGATTCTCTGGACTCGTGAGGCTGCCTTCTGCTGACTCGCGTTGCCGTGCTTATCCACCCACGACCGGAACTCCTGCGCCTGCTTGGAGGACTTGGCTCGATCACTGTCCTGGGGGAGTTTCGTGGCCACGCCGGTGGGGCCAGGCTCGACGGAGTCGTCTTGAAGATTGCATCCGGTGAGTAGCGCGGCCGTAGCTGCGATGCCCAACAGCGGGATGATCATTGCGCGCATGGTCTCTCCAGCGTGGGGGACGAGAAGAGCCCTTCCGATGCCGAAGCCCGGAAGGGCGCAGGACTCAGTGTGTCAGAACAGGATGGCGTCGGCTTTGTCGTTCCAGCTGCCGCCGTAGGTGTAGTCGTAGTTACTGAAGTTGGACCACAGGGTGTAGCCGGAAGCGAGGATCAGGCGCGGGTCCGGCAGACCGGAGCGGAAGTCGTACAGGGTGACACCGCGCTGGGAGCGCATGACGGCCGCGCTGGACGCCTTGTCCCGGAAGGAGGGCGAGTATATGTCGAGGTGGCGGGTCTTGGATGTGTCGTAGGTGGGCCACTGCAGGCGGCGTCCCTTGTAGTTGGAGTCTTGCCACAGACAGACCCACCCAGTGCGGCAGTCGTCATAGGCGAGCACGGAGGCACTGTCCGTGGCCTGTCTCGCCTGCCCCTTGAGGGCAGCGGCTGCTCCCTGTCGAGCCTCCTTGGTGGGGGCGACGCTGGCCAGACGGCTGTTGGCCTCGGTGTTGTCGTCGAAGCACTCCATGGTGCCGTCCTCGTCGACCTCGGCGCAGATCTGGGCGCCCCCCCAGTCGCCGGCCGGATCGATCTTCTCGCCGTTGTAGTACATGTCCACCTTGAGATCCGGATCGGCCGCGGCATGCACTGCGGCCTCCTCCTCAGGTGAGAGGACATCCGTGATCACAGCGGGTGTCTCCTCTGTGTCTGCCGCAACGGCGGGGGCCGTGGTGGCCGCGAGCACGATGGCAACGGCAATAACGAGATGGCGAATGCGCACGTGTGATCTCCCTGGGAAGTAGTCGATTTGATCAGACAGCGTGAGCTGGCCGGATGGGAAGGAGAGGGCCGTTGCCCGACTGCTCTCCAGGAGCTGGCGATGAGGGACTGCGACCGGGCAGTCGATATCCCGGTGCTGAGCAGAGGACGATAGGTCAGGGGATTTCAACGCATTGGGTGAGACGCACGATCACCATGCCGTGGAACCGCAACCGGTCGCGAACCCAGTGCTGCCTCGAAGAAATCGCAGTGCAGGTGCCTGTGTAAGGGCGTGGCTGTTTGACAGCCTTGCAGTGCTTCTCGGAAACACGATCCCCCCAGATGAGCGCCGAGCGTGAGACGGTCTTCGGTCCGTGACCTCTATGCGTGCACCGAGGCAGGATGTTCCGCCGTGTCACTCCGGTCACTGTAGTTGCACTAGTCACGGGTCAGACAGCGCCGAGAATGCGCCTGGCCGGATCGGTCCCGCACGCCGCGGTCAAGCGGAATCTTCATTCCGCACCGCGCAGTAAGCCCTTGCAGCAGTGTGCCAGGAAAGCGGAGTTTGCCTACCCGTAGAGCGTCTTGATCAGGTTGTCTTGATTTTGACGGAGCGAACGGGCCGTGGCGCGGTCTGTTCAATTTCCTTCGGGAATCGATCGGTTACGCTGGCCGTTGCGTTGAGCAAACGGTGTACCCCTTGGTGGGACATATCTATCCAGCAACTGCACAAGGTTGTACCGGTTTGCATACCTGATCGACTGCAGACGTGTTCACCAAGTTCATGTCCGACCTGAAGCACTTCGCATGGAAGAGCCTGCCACTAGGGTCTGTTGCGAAAGTGGATCTTGTTCGTTCATGATCATGTCCTGTGGGACGTGGGGATCTGACGAACGGCCAGTGGGCCCGGCTTGAGCCACTGCTGCCGCGGGGCATCAAGCCGGGCCGGCCGCAGGTGTGGACGCGGCGGCAGCTGATAGACGGCATACGGTGGCGGACCCGGACCGGCGCCCCGTGGCGTGACGTGCCCGAGCGCTATGGCCCATGGGACCGGGTCTATGACCTGTTCCGGCGCTGGCAGCGGGACGGCACCTGGGCTGGCATCCTCACCCGGCTCCAGGCCGAGGCCGATGCGAAGGGCCTGATCACCTGGGACGTGAACGTCGACTCCACCGTCTGCCGGGCCCATCAGCACGCCGCAGGGGCGGCGAAAAGGGGGACCTCCAGAAGGAGCCGCCCGGCGGTGTCTTCGCCGAGCCGGCCGACCACGGCCTCGGACGCTCCCGGGGCGGCCTGACCAGCAAAATCCACCTCGCGGTCGAGCAGGGCCAAAAGCCCTTGTCCGTCGTGGTCACGGCCGGGCAGCGGGGCGACTCGCCGCAGTTCGGGCCCGTCCTCGAGGCGATCCGCGTGCCCCGGATCGGACCCGGCAGGCCACGCAAGCGGCCGGACCGGGTACGAGCCGACAAGGCGTACGACTCCCGCGTCAACCGCTCCTACCTGCGCAGACGCGGGATCAAGGCCACGATCCCCATCCCGGCGGACCGCGTCCGTAACCGGCAGAAGCGCGGCTCGCGCGGCGGGCGGCCGCCGAAGTTCGACAGGGACGACTACAAGCAGCGGCATGCGGTCGAGTGCGGGATCAACCGCCTCAAGCGCCACCGGGCCGTCGCCACCAGGTACGACAAACTCGCCGTCCGCTACGAAGCGACCGTGCTGGTCGCGGCCATCAACGAATGGCTGTGACCAGCACTTTCGCAACAGGCCGTGCCGCTTCCTGGACCGGCTCGCCGGCCACTTCGACCACAAGGTCCACCTCGTGGCCGACGGGCACCGCGCCCACCGCTCCAAGAAAGTCCGCGACTGGCTCGCCGCCCACCCCGACGACGTCGAACTGCACTTCCCGCCGCCGTACTCACCCGAGCTGAACCCCGACGAACTGGTCAACGCCGACCTCAAGCACAGCCTGCCCCGGCAGCACCGAGCCCGTGATCAGGCCGAACTCACCGCCGAGACCCGCCACTTCTTCCGCCGACGCCAGCGTCAGCCGCACATCGTCCGCGACTACTTCGGCGGCCCGCACGTCCGCTACGTCCTGGACGAGAACCCCATAAGTTTCTGATCAATAGCTGACGGTTGGTCAGGTGTGTTCGGTGACTTCGTGGCGCGGTTCGCGGGACGCTTCGGGCGGGTGGAGCCGAGACGGTGCATGGTGTCCTATCTGCGGGGACTGCTCAGCGAGGCGGAACGGAAGAACGGCTGGACCCTGGCCGAAGCCGCCGGCGATGACGGTCCTCAGGGGATGCAGCGGCTGCTGAACTACTACCTGTGGGATGCCGATGCTCTGCGGGACGACGTCCGCGACGCGGTCGTGGAGCACATCGCAGGTCCCGACCGGGGAATTTTGATCCTCGATGAGACGGGCTTTTTGAAGAAGGGCATCAAGTCGGCGGGGGTGGCCCGGCAGTACTCGGGGACGGCCGGCCGGATCGAGAATTCCCAGATCGGAGTTTTCCTGGCTTACGGATCCGACCGGGGGCGGGCCCTGATCGACCGCGAGCTGTATCTCCCGAAGGGCTGGATACCGGACCGCGAGCGGTGCCGGGCCGCAGGCATCGGTGACGATGTCGAGTTCGCCACCCAGCCGGACCTGGGCCTGCGGATGCTCCAGCGTGCTGTGGAGTCGGGGATCCCTTTCGGGTGGGTGACCGCCGACGAGGTCTACGGCCAGAGGAGCCGGATCCGGATGTGGCTGGAAGAACATGACATCCCCCATGTTCTGGCCGTCCCGAAATCCCAGATGGTCATGACCATGGAATTCTTCGGCCAGGCCCGCGCACACCAGCTGGTCAGCGAACTCCCCGGCGACGCTTGGGCGCGTCTGAGCTGCGGTGACGGTGCTCACGGGCCGCGCGAGTACGACTGGGCGGCGGCCCCGATCCGGCCCTGGCGGCGGGAAGGCTGGGACCACTGGGTACTGGCACGGCGCAGCCTCACCGATCCCACGGACCTCGCCTACCACATCTGCTTCTGCCCGGCCGGGACCCTGTTGGAGGAACTCGCGCGGATCGCAGGGTCCCGGTGGATGGTCGAGGAATGCTTCCAGACCGCGAAGAACGAAACCGGACTCGATCACTATCAAGTCCGCGGCTACACCGCCTGGTACCGGCACATAACCTTGTCCATGGCCGCCCTCGCCTTCCTCGCCATCCTGCGGGCAGAGGCAAAAAAGGGGACCCGGACACCGGCAGTGATCAACCCCTCATACCCCTGACCACGAACGAAGCCCGGCGGCTCTTCACCCGCATCTCCTCTCCCCTCCGCCACCACATCCGACACGTACTCGCATGGTCACTATGGCGAAGAAGAAGCCAAGCACGAGCCCGCATCAGCCACCACAAACGCAGAGGAAATCACGAAGTGTCGTTGCAGTACTAATTTTGATTGGATTATTCAGGACCTAGATACTGAAGTTCACCAGGGATGGGTAGAACGTGAATGCCACCGTCACGGATTTGCCACTCGACTGCACCATCAACCTCGGACGTTGCAATGAACAACCCCTGCACGCCCATTGAACTGTCACTTGAAGAAATCCTGGAAATCTCTTCCAATTGACCATGCAGCCAGGACGTATCACCCTCTTGAATGTCGCCACCGTAAAACACATACGAGGTCCAATTGAACGGTTGCCCCGGGAAGGCCCAGCCGCCAGAATAATGGCCTTCAGCATTTTTTGATATAATGCCCTTAATTTGGGTCAGCTGTTCTCGATCACACTCCAACCAACCCCTGATTGACACATACACAGCCATTGAATCACCCAATCATTAGCCATTATTGCGACAGGCCAGGCATCATTACACGATGCCTGGCCTGTCGATCATAGCAGTGACGTCCGCGCGTGCGAACGGTTAAGGCAGAACGATCGGTTGCGTATCGATCACTGCCGGCATGCGATACCTTTGCGAATAACGCTTGATGGCGTCCACTATACCTGGCCCCGGGGAACCATCGAACTGGAAATAGGGAACGCGACCGGTGGTGCCAGCCATCTTGAATGTTGCCTGATCCTGTCGCCGAAAGGCCTTACCCAATTGAAAGTTGGCAGGCTTAGCCTGTGCGACATACGTATCACTGACGGCATCGAACTCACGCCCCTCGGGGTCATTTGCAAACTTGACCCGAGATTCACCATTCAGACGTTCCGCCAGGGCATCGGCCGACGGATCTGGTTTATTGACCTTCACCAGCGAACCCATACCATTATTGGTTGAGGTGCCTTTTTCCGCGTCCGCTTCACGGAGCGCTTTCCCTAAACCATCGTTGATCCGCCCGATGCCGTCCCCTACACCGTATGCTCCGGCGCCGATCATGGCGACGCCGCCCGCGGCGATAGGGGCGCCGGCGAGGCAGCCGACTCCGGTGAGGCAGATGCCGGCGCCGGTGATGGTGGCGTCTCCGCCGAGGCCCATCAGCATCATGCTGCCGACGGTTTCGGCGCTGCCTATCCAGATGTCGGGCTGGGAGACGACCGCACTGCCGTAATTGACGAACGTGTCCTTGGCACCTGACAGCCAGCCCGTGAAAGAGCCCCCGGCACCACCGCTTGAGGTGTTGCCGCTGCTGCTGGTGTGCGCGGTACCCGTGCTGTTGTAGTGAACCTTGCCGCAGCTTCCGTGGTGGCAGCTTCCGGCACTATTGTTGCCTGGGTCGATCGGGCCGTCCGTGATGATTTCGCCGGGCTTGTCGTCGTCGAAGACCACGCGGCCCTTGGGCACGCCGACGCCGCATGCATCGGCCATGCACATGCCAGATGGGTCGGACATGGTGACGGGTGTGTTGTTGGCGTAGCTGTAGCCGTTGAGGGACTGGTGCTGGTCGGTCGACAGGACCGGGTCGACGCTGACGAATTGGCCGGTGGTGGGGTCGTATTCGCGGGCGCCCACGTGGGTGAGGCCGGTTGCGTCGTCGGCGGGCTTGCCGAGGAATGCCTTGTCGTCGGGCCAGAAGGCTGGTTTGGCGCCTCGGGGTGCGCCGAAGGGTGTGGTGTAGCGCTTGGTGATCGCGTACGACGTCGCGTCGAGGGCGGTGCTGGAGGTGCCGTGGTGGTCACTGGCCAGGAAGCTCAGCTTGGTTCCGGTGACTCCGGACGTTGCGGTACGGACCGCGATGGTCTGACCGTTGGCGGTGTAGTAGCGGATGCCAGAGGCGGTCTTGGTGGTGCCCTTGGTCGTGAGGTGCAGTTCTGTGCCGGCGCCGAGGTAGAGGATAGTCTCGCCGTCTGCTTTGGCGCGGCGGATGAGCAGCTCGCCGTCGGCGTCGTAGAGGTAGCTTGTCTCCTTGGTGCCCTCGGTGAGCTTGGACAGGTCGCCCTCGGTGTTCCAGGCGAGCGTCTGCTGAGCCGTGGAGCCGGGGCGGGAGGTGGTGTTGCCGCTGGTGTCGTAGGAGTAGGCGGCCGCGCGGGCGCCCGTCGTCTTGTCCAGCGTGTGCGGCTTGCTGTCCTTGGTGGTGTCGTCGTAGGTGTACGTCGTGGAGCTGTCGCCGGTGGTGGTGTGCTGGGTTTCCGTCTTGCGCTGGCCGGCGCCGGTGTAGGTGTAGGACGTCCAGTAGGGGGCCGCGCCGTCGAGGTTGGCGGTCGTGCGGCCGGTGGTGGCGCAGTCGGCGGTTTTCGGGGTCCAGGCTTCGGTCATGCGGCGGTTGCCGTCGTAGGTGAAGCACTGGTAGTCGGCCTTGGCCGTGCCGCCTTGGGTGGTGGCGTCGAAGATCGAGGTGACGTTGCCGGCGTCGTCCTGCGTGAACTTCAGTTCCTGTGGCATGTAGCCGTGGACGTCGTCGGTGACATAGGAGCGGGTCAGGCGGCGGGTGCCCTCCTCGTTCCAGTTGAGGTAGGCCTTCTTCGCCGAGGACGAGCCGTCCATGCCCAAGGTGAGCTGGCGCAGGTCACCCTGCGGGGAGAAGGCGGCACCCTGCAGGTAGCCGGTGGTGCCCTTGGCGGTGAGCTGCTGGCCCAGGGCACCGGAGGTGTAGGAGACCGTCTCGGCCGCCAGGCCGCCCGCGGCTGGGGCCGAGTACTGGCTGACGGTGCCGTCCAGGTTGTAGCCCGTGGTGAACGACAGCGTCTTCGGCACGTAGCCGCCGGTGACCAGCGGCTCGGTGTCGGGCAGGAGCAGCTGGTTGCCGGTCGCGTTGTACATCGAGTCGAAGGCGGTGACCTTCTCGGTGTAGGCCTTGCCGCTCACGCCGCCGTCGTAGCGGGTGGCGATATCCTGCTGGCCCTTGGCCACGGAGTTGAATCCCCAGGCGGCGAGCTTGTTGGCGTCGCTCTTGTCGCTCTGCCACATGCCCGTCCTGCGGCCCAGATCGTCGTACTCGAACAGCAGCTTTTTGGAAGCGTCGTCGTTCGGTGTGGTGCTGGCGACCTGGTCGAGGTTGTTGTACTCGGTACTCGACTTGCCCTTGTCCGGGTCGGTCGTCGCGGTCTGCCGGCCGAAAAGGTCGTACGTGTACGTCCACTTGGTTTGGTCGGGGCCGGTGACGGTCTTCGGCTGGCCTGCGGGGGTGTAGGTGTAGTCGGTGGCGGTGTAGTCCGTGCCGGTCGGTGTGGGGCCGGCGTACTCGCGGCGCTGTGTCGTCTGGCCCAGTGCGTTGGTGACGACGGCGGTGGCCTGGCCGCCGGTCGGGGCGGTGGTGGCGACGGTATCGCCGGTGTAGGTGGTGTCGGTGGTCCAGCGGGTAACCCCGTGGACCTTGGTCACCGCCGTCTTGGGGCGGGCGGCGCCGTCGTACGTCGTGTCCGTCTGGATGGGCGCCTGGCCGCCGGATACCTCTGCGGCCTGGGTGCTGGGCAGGGAGGTGCTGTCCCAGATGTCGGTCTGCTGGCTGACCGCGAGGCCGCGTGAGTCGTAGAGCGTCAGAGAGATGATCCGGCCGCCCTGCGGGGTGGGTGCCTGGACCTGGCGCGAGCGCAGCAGGGAGTCGTAGAACTCGTAGCTGGTGTTGTAGCCCGAGCCGTCGTTCTTGAGAGTTCCGGTCGCCACCCAGGACATGTCGGCGCTGGTGACGTGGTAGTCGTAAACGTAGTTGGGGGTCTTGCCCAGGACTTTGGAGCGGTTGGGCAGCCAGACCTTGGTGATGCGGCCGAGGCTGTCGTACTCGCTTTCGCTCACCTTGTTGTTGGGGTCGGTGATCTTCAGTGTGGCACCGGTCGCGAAGTCCACTGTCGTGGTGGTCTTGTACGTCTTGGCGTCGGCGACCGCCGTCGACGTCACAGGGCCCGAGGCCGGTGGGACGTAGGTGGTGGTGGAGACCGCCAGGTCATCGGTGTTCTTGACGACCAGCGGACGCCCGAGGGTGTCGTACGTCGTCGTGGACGTCTTCTGCCATGCCGGGGCGTCGTCAGTGCCGTATCCCTTTGCGCGCCCGGTCCAGTTGGCGTCTCCCTTGACCGGTTTTTGTGATGCGGTCCAGGCGGTGGCCGTCGTGCTGTCGTAGACGGCGGCGGTGTCGGAGATGACGTCGCCGGGGCGCGTGGAGTCGGCTGGGAGGTCGAGTGCCGCGTCCGTGGTCGCGCAGCCGGCGGCGACGGTGCGGGTGCGGGAGACGAGGGCGTTGATGCCCATGTCGTCGTTGCGTGCGTACCAGGTGCGGGTGCACTTTTCGTCGCCCGCGATCGAGTCGTCGCCTTCGTCCTCGACGGTGTCGGCCATGCCGTAGTCGTCGTAGGTCGTCTTCACCGTGTGCACCCGGTCGAACGGGGTGAGCTTGCTGGTGATGTGGGTGCGGGTGTGGGTGGCGGCGGGGACGGAAGTGGGGTGAGATCCCGTTGAACGCCGGCAGGAACCGCTGGGCCGCGCCGGCGGAGCGGAAGCCCTTCATCGCCGCCCGTTCGCGCTGTCTCGTTGGCTGGTGGCTGTTCTCCGCCCGGGTGTTCAGGCCCTTGTGGGAGCGGTGCTCCACCGAGGGCCTGACCTCGCGGTGAGCGGCACCGTAGGAGCGGAGCTCATCGGTGATGATCACACGGGGCACCGCACCGGTCTTCTTGAGGAGTGGGCGGAAGAAACGCCTGGCCGCGGCCGTGTCCCGGCGGGACTGGACGAGGACGTCGAGCACGTTGCCGTCCTGGTCGGCCGCCCGCCGCAGGTATTGCCGTTCCCCGTTGATGGTGATGAAGACCTTGTCCAGATGCCACTTGTCGCCGGGCCGGGGACGCCGGTGCCGCAGTTCACGGGCATATCCGGGCCCAAACGCCGCGTATCACTGCCGGACCGTCTCATGGGAGACGACCATGCCGCAGGCGGGCATGGGCTCCTCGACCTCGCGGAAGCTGAGCGGGAAGCGGTGGTACAACCACACGCAGTGCGCGATGATCTCCGCCGGGTACCGGAACCCCTTGTACGACGGCGCCACGGCGCCCCCTCCCGATGCCCAACGACCCGAGAATCATCCCAGGGACTCAGCCCACCAACCAAGTTGACAACGCCCGGCTCTCCCATCTCGGCACCGTCGTCTCATCGGGTCTCCGCTGGGGATTCCGGTGCCGGAGGTGGGCGAGCCGAATCGCGTCGGTCCTTACTCGGTTGTCACGCTGGCCAGGAGCTTCGCCGTGCCCTCAGGTGCTTCCACCGGGAAGTGGTGGCTGCCCAGGTCGACGAGGACGATGTCAAATCGGTCCCCGTAGCGATCGATCGCTTCCTGCGTCGCGAAGGCACGTACCGCGAACACGGTGATCGGCTGCTTTGTCTCGCGCAGTGCTGCGTCCATGTCCCAGTGGACCAGGCCCTCGATGGAACGCAGACCAGCGGGCTGCCGCACCGCGACCATCTTCTCGAAGTACGAGTTCTTGAGAGCTGAGTCGAAGCCTGCCGGCGAGCCTCCTTCGACGAGGCCTCGCACTCCGGCAGCGAAGTCCTCACGGAACATGTGCACCATCGCGGCGGTCTGCTCTTGACTCTGCGCCGGGAAGAGGGACAGATAGGTGAGCGAGTCGAGTGCGACCACATGTGAGACGTTGTCGGGGAGGAGTCGGCCGACTTCGACGGCGACCGCCCCGCCGAGGGAGTGCCCGGCTACGACAGCTGTGTCCACCGACTCGGCTTCCAGCACTGCCGCCACGTCACGAGCGAACTCTTCCATGGTCCAGACGTCTCGCGTCGACCGTGACTCGCCATGCTCGGCGAGGTCGATCGCGAGGACGCGGTAGTTCGCGGGCAGATGGTCGGTCACCGCGTCGAAGTCGCCGCGGTTGCAGGCCCAGCCGTGGATGAGGACCAGGGTCGGACCTTCGGCCGGACCGCTGACCGTGTACCAGATCGTCGTGTGGTCAGATCGCTGGACCTGGAGGTTCTTCTTGTTCCTGCTTGCAGGCATCAGGATGCCTCCATAGTTCTTGAGTTTTTGTTCCGCATTGGCGGAATGTCGGTTCTGAGCCGGTCTGGCGGGAAGCGTGGCCGACCGGGGCCTCTGCCGTGGCCGGCGCGTCACCGGGGCGACGGGGTCACGACGGCACGGCGCTGCATCCGCATCTGGTTCAGGCGCAGTGCGAAGGCGGAGAAGGTGAGTACCACGATCGCCAGCCCGTAGATCTCGGTGGCGGTCCTCAGGCCCAGGGCGGTGACGGCGATTCCTCCGAGTACGGCGGGCACGCTGTTTCCGAGGTAGCCGATGATGTTGGCCAGGGCGAAGATGGCGCTGCGCTCGTGCGGCTTGGCGATCCGGGCGAAGGTACCGAACGTTGCCAGTACCGATGCGCCGAAACCGAGACCTGCGACGACGGTGCCGACGGCGGCCAGCCAGGCGAGGTTCCCCGCCGTACCGGCAAGCGATATCAGGGTGCCGAGCCCCAGCAGTGCGGACGAAGGAGCCAGCAACGAGGTCGTGGGACGGGAGCGGAGCAGGGCGATCGCGAGCGCTCCGGTGCCTGCCAGGAGCATCACGACGACGCCGCCGATCAGGCGGTTGTGCAGCCCCAGCAACTCGGCCGCGACGGACGGGCCGAGCGAGAGGTAGAGCCCGGCCAGGCCCCAGCCGGCGATCATCGCCGGCACCACCGGGACGATGTCTGCGCGCAGATACGCCGGCATCGCGACCCGTGGGCGCAGGGAGGCGACGGCTCCCGGCCGGCGCGGCGACGTCTCCGGTATCAGGGCGACGACCACTGCCGCCAGCACCATTGCGCCGAGCAGCAGCGCGTAGATCAGCCGGGTGGGAGCGGGACCGAACTGCACCAGCGCTCCGGAGCCGAGGGCTCCGAGAGCGAGCCCGGTCAGGGGAGCCACCGACGTGATGACGCCTGCGCGCCCGCGGGCGTGCGACGGTTCGAGATCGACGATGGTGGCACTCAGGGTGGTCGTCGCCGCGCCGGTCGCGACGCCCTGCAGTACCCGGGCGATGGCCAATACGAACACGTTCCCGGCGGAAAGGAACAAAATGAGCGCCACTATCTCCAGTCCGATCGCCGCGGCGAGCACCGGGCGGCGGCCGAGGTGGTCCGACAGTGCCCCGATGACGAGCAGCGAACCCAGCAGGCCGACCACGTAAAGGGCGAAGACGACGGTCAGCACCCACGCCGTGAACTGCCATTGCTGCTGATAGATCACGTAGAGCGGGGACGGTGCGCTGGACGCGGCGAGGAAGAGGACGAGAAGGGCGGCCACTGCGGGGAAGGCACCCTTCGGTGGCACGCGATGCAGGTCGCCAAGGGATGGTGGCGTGGGGGCGGTAGATTGCACAGACATGTTTGGCCTCGCAGTGATCGTTGCGTTAGCGACTCGAAGGTAGCACAAACGCAGTGATCGATGCAAAATAAACGCAGTGATCGATGCAACAAAAAAGCAGTGATCAGTGCAATACTGGTCGCATGACCGCTATGGCTTCCCCATCGCCCCATGTCGGCAGCCGCCCAGGCGGCCGCTCCGCCCGAGTGCGCGCAGCCGTCCACCGGGCCGTCAAGGAACTGGTCGCCGAGGGGGCCGGCGAACAACTCACGATCCCGGTCGTAGCAGCCCGCGCGGGAGTGCACGCCACCACGGTCTACCGCCGCTGGGGCTCCGTTGCCGACCTGCTCGCCGATGTCATGACCAGCCGTTTCTCCGGCGATATCGTGGTGCCGGACACCGGCAGCCTTCGCGGGGATCTCGAACGCTATGCATCCGACCTCGCCAAGGACCTCAGTGACCCGGACACCCTCGCCCTGGTGCGCGCCACCATCGGCACGGGCGGAGAACAAGGCGCCGCCGCATGTCGCGGAGAACGCCAACAACAGCTCGAAGCCGTACTCGGACGGGAGCAGGCCCGGGGCAATCAGACCCCGACCCTCGAACACGCCACAGACGCCGTGCTCGCCCCTCTGTACTACCGCGCCGTCTTCACCAACCTCCCCCTCACCCCCGAATGGACACGCGCCCTCGTGTCCCGCCTGCTCCCGGGCTGACGGCATCCTCACCATCGGCAGTCCATGACGCCGCCACCCAGCGACCCCGTCATCCGAGAACGAGATCCACGCGCACGGACGCCGCTGCCCGCGCGCCAGGCGCCGGTATGTGGCGTGGCCGTAGCCGCAGGCTGCGGGAACCGCATCCGGCCGGCAGCGGGGCCTGCCCCGCTTTCGGTGCGGTGACGACACCATCTCCGGCGGGGGATGAGTCGCGTGACGTCGTTGCGGTTGGGTGACTGCCGCTTCACTTGGTCCTGGCACCCCCTTCTCGGGGCGATCTGCCTCCTCCTCTACGACTCGAGCCGTCGCCGGGCGGGCAACTGCGCCTGGCGTCGCCCTGTCATCGCTGGGACTGGGAGCCCTAGCACATCTGATAATACTGTATTACGGTAATCGAGGTCGCCGAACGAAGGAGCACGCATGACCACGGCTGATGATCCGCAGCAGTACATCGACGAGATGGCGCGCAAGCGGGGCTATGTTCTCGACTATCACAAGGTGATGGCCAAGCACGACTTCGCCGTGCTGCAGGCCGCCAACGGTCTCGTCGGTGCCGCGTATCTCGACCAGCGGGCGCTGGACCGTAAGACGAAGGAACTCATCTTTATCGTCAGTCTCACGGTGATGCGTGCCTCGAAGGGGCACATCCAGAGTCACATCAGGGTCGCGCTCGACCTGGGAATCACTCCGCAGGAGATCCTCGAAGCGATTGAGATCAGCCTGCCCGAGGCCGGCGTCGTAGCCTTTCAGACTGGCTTCGAGGCCTGGCGTGAGGTCGTGGGGGCTGACGGTCTGGAGCCGACCGTGGAGGCTTTCCAGGGAGGGTCGGGAGCCGCCTGACGTCCTGGAATCCAGGGTCACCTGCGTCGATCACCACGCTGCGCCTGGCTCCTTGAAGGCCCCTCGCCGACGCCCGCAGTGATCGCGTCGTGCATTCCCGCCTGCGGTCGAGTGGTCAGACAGCTCCTGGCGGCCAGGTTTCCCTCCCGTCCAGGACCGAAAAGGAAGTAGGACAGACATGACGGACACCGTCACTTTCATCGGCTTGGGCACGATGGGACAGCCCATGGTCCGCAACCTCGCGCGATCCGTGCCGGTAGCGGTCTACGACGCCGACCCCGAGGCGATCGCCGTCGCCGCCCGGAACGACGGCGTGACGGCATTGACGGGTCTCAACGGTGGGGTCGGCGCCGCCGTTGTGATCCTCATGCTCCCCAACAGCACGGTCGTCGAGCGCGTGCTCGGCGATCCGGAAGACCCCGAAAGCTTCGCCGGCCGCTTGCGTCCGGGCGCACTCGTCGTCGACATGGGCTCGTCGGCGCCCCGGGCCACTCAGCAGCTGGCCGAGCGGCTCCGGGAGCGAGAAGTGGGGATGGTCGACGCGCCGGTATCCGGTGGCCCGCGCAAAGCGGCGACGGCCGAGCTGACGATCATGGCGGGTGGGCCGGTCGACGACTACGAGCGGGCCCTGCCGCTCCTGCGCGCGATGGGTACGTCGGTGACACATGTCGGCCCGGCCGGGTCCGCGCACGCATTGAAGGCGCTCAACAACCTGCTGTCGGCCATCGGTCTGGTCGGGGCGCTCGAGGTGCTCACCGCGGGAACCAAATTCGGCCTGGACCCCCGGATCATGCTCGACGTCATCAACCGGTCCACCGGTCGCAACCAGTCGACCGAGGTCAAGATCGGGCCGGAGGTGCTGGACGGACGGTTCCAGGTCGGGTTCTCGCTCCCGCTGACCGTCAAGGACATCACCACCGCCCTGGACCTGTCGACGTCACTGGACCTGTCACCGGAGGTGTCGCAGGCCTGTGTCCGGTTCTGCCAAGCGGCGCTCGCCGGCCTCGACGGGGAGAACCCGGATCAGTCCGAAATCGCCCGATACATGGCGACGACGACCGGTGTCGACCTCACCCGATGACGCGCCGCCGACGTGAGCTGCCCGTCTAGTAGCGCTTGGTCATGTCGGTATGGGTTCCGGCATGTCGCGGTGACAGGTGGGGCAGGCGCCGGTCCAGAGCGCGAGGAGTAGCTGCAGTTCGCGGGTGACCTGGTAGAGGCTCAGGCTGGCGCCGTCTCTTTTGGGGGCCGTGTGATGCGCTGGAGAGTACAGAAGGCGTGGGCGGCGGAGACGAGGGTGACGTGGTGGTGCCACCCCCTCCAGGTGCGGCCCTCGAAGGGGGCCAGGCCCAGGACCTGCTTCATCTCGCGGTAGTCGTGCTCGATGCGCCAGCGCAGCTTCGCGGTGCGCACGAGGGTGGCCAGCGGGGTGTCGGCGGGCAGGTTGGACAGCCAGAACTGCACGGGTTCGGGCTCGGCGGCGGGTCATTCGGCCAGCAGCCGGCGCACGGGCAGTTCCGGGCCGTCGATGCTCTTGCGGATCTCGCGTCCGGCGGGTCGGATGCGCAGGCCACAAAGCGCGAGTACATCCGCTTGACGCCGCTGTGGCCGCTGCCCGGGCGGGAGCCTCTTCCCGCCCGGGCAGCGGCTTCGCGGCCCGCTTGCCGGCCTCGATGACCAGCTTCTTCACGGCTTGGGCCGACTCGGGGTAAACGGGCTGCGGCCGGGGCCCGCGACCGCCATAGGTCGGGATGCGGGCCTGGCTTCCTCCGGCTGGGCAGTGGTCGTGGTGGAAATGCCCCCCACGTACTCAGGGGCGCGTTCTTCCAGGTCGAGGTGGAAGGCTGCGGCAACGCCGTATCCGCCGTCGGCGACGACGAGCGGAACCTCGATGCCCCACGACTTCGTCTCGTCGGTCATGTCCGGGGCCAGCTGTCACTTCTCGACATGACCGACCTCTTCGGGGATGCCGCACGGGGCGCGGCGGGTCACCTTGGCCGGATCGGCCTTCGGCGAAGCGGGGTCCCAGCTCTCGGGCGGGAACAGGCGCCAGTCCACGGCCGCCGACGCCGCGTCGGAGGCCAGGCGCAGCGACACCCCGTCCTGGCAGTTGGTGACCTTGCCCGCGGTGCCGGTGCACTGCCTGGCCACGCACGCCGAGGCGTCCCCGTCCTTGAGGAAGCCGGTGTCGTCCACGATCAGCGCGGTCGGTTTGATCACCTGCTGCATTCGCCAGGCGAGGCGGGCGCGCGCATGCGCCGCACCCCACGGGCTGCTGGTGATGAAGTGGGCCAGAGCCTGCCGGTTGCCGTCCTCTCCCAGCCGGGCGGCCATCGGTTCCACCGATCTGCGCCGCCCGTCCGGCAGCAGGCCCCGCAGATACACCTGGCCCCACCGGCGCTGATCCGCCCGCGCGAACGGCTCGAACATCTCCGCCGCGAAGTCCTCCAGATCACACCGGACCGCGGCCACCTCCCCACCCAGCACATCCGGTCAACGACACACCCCATCAAACGGACACGCCACCACCGAACGCACCTGACCAAGCACTACGTAGGTCTCCTCGAACAGCGCGGCAGTGTCGTGACCAGCTTCGCGGAACCGTTGTATTACAGTACTATGATTGAAATCGGTGACGAGAAGGAGGCGGCCGCGTGGCAGGGCAGCGAGTACAGCGTGTAGCCGCGCCACTGCGGTCCCAGGTGCTCGAACTGCTCCGTCAAGACATCCTGGCAGCGGAGTTCACGCCCGGGGAGCGGCTGGTCGAGGCGCGGCTGTGCGCACGGTACGAGGTCTCCCGGACGGTGATCCGTGAGGTCTTGCGACAGCTTGAGTCCGAAGGACTTGTGACCATGGTACCGAACCGCGGTCCGGTCATCACCGAACTGACGGCCTTCGACGCCAAGGCGCTCTACGAGGTGCGATGCGCGCTGGAGGGCCTGGCCGGGGCCCTTTTCGCCGAGCGGGCCACCCCCGAACAGCGTGAGCAGATGGGTGAGTTGGTTCGCCGTTTCTCACGCACCTACCGCAAGGCCGACCTGAGCGAGCGGCTCGCGATGAAGGACGAGTTCTACGACATCCTCACCGCCGGGGCGGGGAATCCGATCATTGATTCGACCCTCCGCGGCATCCACGCACGCGTGCAGATGCTGCGTGGGCTGTCCATGCAGGCTGAGGGGCGGGAACCGGAGACCGTCCGGGAACTTGCCGCCATCTACGATGCCGCGGCCGTGCGCGGTGATGCCGGTGCCGCTCGTGAAGCGTGCGAGATCCACGTCCGCAATGCCGCGGCGACCGCACTGGCCCAGCTCGCCGCACAGCGGTCCGAGCACCAGAGAACCGACGTCGGCTGACCAAGCCGGACCCATCACCGTCGCGGCCTTCTGCTCGACTGCCCATGAACGTTCCAGCACGGCCAGGCTCGAGCGTCATCCGGTCGGCTCCGGGACTCCCTCAGTCACCACCTGCCCCCGGTCCTCGCATCACACCGCACGTGCCCGGCGGATCCGGGTCCGCCGGGGTCGGTGTCAAGGTGCGGTGTGCGCTTCTTCTGCCCGGGCCAGGACGCCCCTTGCCCGTTCTAGTACCGGCCGGTCGACCATCTGTCCGTCGACCACGGTGACCGAATCGCCGACGCCCAGGACACTGCGTGCCCAGCGCAGTTCGTCGGCGGTGGGAGCGAACCCGTCGGCGATGGGCCGCACCTGAGCAGGGTGGACGCACAGCTTGCCGGTGAAGCCCAGGCGCCGGGCGTGCGCGATGTCGGCATCGAGCGCACCGGCATCTCGTACGGCGGTGGTGACACCGTCGACGGGCGGGTGGAGGCCGGCCGCCGCGGAGGCGAGCACCAGTCGGGAACGGGCATGGGTGAGGGCGACATGGTCGTCTGGTGCCACGCCCAGCTGAGCGGCCAGATCGATGTTGCCGAAGGCGACGCGCACGACTCCGGGGACGGAGCACACCTCATGGGCCCGCTCGATGCCGAGAGCCGTCTCGACCAGCGGGATCAGCGGACAGCGTCCGGCCGCACGGTCGGCGATCTCTGCCAGGACGTACGGGTCCTCGGCCTTGGGCACCATGACAGGGCAGCCGCGGGCGGCCGCTTGTGCCAAGTCCGCCTCGAACCAGGGGGTGCCGGGCGGATTGATGCGTACGACGGCTGTGGTGCCAACGGCCGGCCAGGCGCTCGCGTTGTCGCGGGCACTGTCCTTGTCGTCCGGGGCGACGGCGTCCTCCAGATCGATGATGATGAGGTTGGTGCCGGATGAGGCTGCCTTGTCGAAGCGGTCGGGCCGGTTGCCCGGAACAAAAAGCAGGGTTCGCGCGGCGGTGATGCGGTCGCTGTCCGGTTGGCTCATGCGAAGGTCACCTCGGCGGTGGCGTGCCGGGCCTCGCGGTAGGTGGCGACGCGCAGCCGTGCCTGTCCTTCGGTGGGTGTGCCGTCGGCGAGGAGGTGCTCGCCGACGAACGCCGGCCGGTGCAGCCGGTAGGAAAGCGACCGTACCTGCCGCTCCGGGGCGTTTCTGCGCGCGAGTTCCAGCATGAGCAGGGCCAGCAGCGGGCCGTGGACGACGAGACGCGGATAACCCTCCACATCTCGCGCGTACGGAGTGTCGTAGTGGATGCGGTGGGCGTTCGCGGTGAGCGCGCTGAACCGGAACAGCAAGGTCTCGGCCGGCCGGAGCCGCAGCTGCCACGCCCCCTCCGCCTCTGGTACAGCCGAGAAGTCGAGCGTGGCCGGGTGCCGGGGCGCGTTGCCGTCGCCCGACCGGTAGACGATGTCCTGCTCCTCCACCATGCAGAGGCGGCCGTGCTGCCGGAACTCCTGGCGCTCGGTGACGACCAGCAGCTCGCCGCTGCGGCCGTGCTTGGGGGTGACGGCGGCCAGGCTGCTGGTGCGTTCGGCCGGCTCGCCGAGACGCAGGGGCTCGGTGATCTCACAGCGTCCACCGGCGAACATGCGCCGGCGGTCCGGGATGGGCGGCAGATTGCGGGCGTCGCGCAGGTGTCCGTCGGGGCCGAGGCCCTGCTGGGGAGCCCACTGCAGGAAGTAGAGCCACTGCCACAGAGGGGGCAGCGGATCGCCGGACTCGGCGGCGGTGCCGGGGAGGTCCAGCAGGTTCGACAGGGCCGCCGCCGGGATGGGCGGCAGGAGGTCCTTGTCAGTCACCGGTTCGGGATGCCAGGACTCCACATAGGAGGCGAGGGGCGCAGGCAGGGGCATGGTTTCCTCTTATCGGGGTGACCTGCAGGGCCAGCGCGCGGCGGCCGTACGGGGGGGCGCAGGTGCCGCCCGGGAGGGTGGCGCGGGAGCGGGTGTCTCGTTCATGCCGCACATCATGAGTGCTGATGGATGGGGCTGAACAATAGAAAGGCATGATGCAGGTATGCCCGGCCTGTATGACTGCACGGCCAGCAGGGGGACGTTGTCCGGTCCGGGACTGGCACGGGGCTGGACAACGTCACTCGCCCTGGGGCTGCGCGGACGGCCATCGGCCCTCATGCACGGCCACGCTGATCTGTCGCACAAGTTCCCGAGCGACGACTTCCACGGCGGGTGGCGTCCGGCCGGACCTCGGGGTCGCGAGGACGATTGAACGCCACACAGCCGGCTCGGTGAGCGGCGCGGCGCTCAGCGTGCCGTTCGCGACGTCCTCGGCGATGCCGACCCCGGGCAGCACGGTCCAGCCGTGCTCGGCCAGTACGAGCTGTTTCTGCACCCGCATGGAGTTGGTCTGGACGACGACGTCCATGTCGGCCTGCGCGCGCGCCGCAGCGGCGTCGATCAGTGCGCGCAGGGCATGGCCGGAGGTGGGCAGGACCATTGGATGGTCGGCCACCTCGGCAAAGGGCACGGGATGATCGACATTCAGGCCGGCGGAGGGCGGGGCTGCCACCCACAGGTGTTCGCGCACCAGCGGCCGGGTGTTGAGCGACGGGGTGCTGTCCAGGTTGTACAGGAGCGTCAGGTCCAGGTCCCCGTCGTCGAGCCATCGCTGGAGGTGCCCCGAGTAGGCCGTCATCAGGCGCAGCTCGATACCGGGGTACTCCCTGGCGAGGGTGGAGACCAGTGGTTCGGCCAGCAGATCGGTCGTGCTCTCGAGTAGGCCGGCGTTGACGATGCCCGTGACAGCGTCGGGTGCGGGCCGCACCTCGACGCGGGCCCGCTCCAGCTCGTTCAGCGCCCGCCGTGCCCGGTCCACCATGATCGAGCCGGCCTCAGTAGGGCGCATGCCCAGTCGGGTCCGCTCGAAGAGTGGGACGCCGAGCTCCTGCTCCAGGGTGCGGATCTGCCGGGTTACGGCCGGCTGCACCAGGTGCAGCAGCTCCGCAGCCCGGGTCACGCTTCCTACCTCGGCGACCGTGACGAGCGCTTTGAGCTGTTTGACGTCCACGGCTCTCCCCTCACCATCCGCACCCGGCATGATGCCATCACGGTTTGATATTTCACTCCTATTGTCATGAGTGCTCATGATGGTACTTCGGCGGCTCGAGTCCACTCCCGGAGGCCAACGCATGCCCGAGAACCCCGAAACCCTCCCCTTGTCCGGTGTCACCGTCGTCAGTGTCGAGCAGGCGGTGGCGGCCCCCTTCGCCACGCGACAACTCGCCGACCTCGGTGCCCGGGTGATCAAGGTGGAGCGCCCGGGAGGAGGTGACTTCGCCCGCCGGTACGACACAAGCGTGCACGGTGAGTCCAGCTATTTCGTCTGGCTCAACCGCTCGAAGGAGTCCCTGACCCTCGACCTGAAGTCCGGGCGGGGACGAAACATCCTGGAACAACTCCTTGCCCGAGCCGATGTGTTCGTGCAAAATCTGACGCCCGGAGCGGCCGCGAGGATGGGTCTGGGAGCAGACGCGTTGCGCGAGCGTTTCCCGTCACTGATCCCCTGCTCGATCTCCGGCTACGGCGCCACCGGACCCTGGGCCGAACGCAAGGCGTATGACCTGCTGGTGCAGTGCCAGACCGGACTCGTCACCCTCACTGGAAGCCCGGAGGCGCCCGCCAGGGTGGGCATCTCCATCGCCGACATCGCGGCCGGCATGTACGCCTACTCGGGCATCCTCACGGCTCTGTTCACCAGGGCCACCACGGGTGCCGTCCGACCTGTGGAGGTGTCGCTGTTCGAGGCGCTGGCGGAGTGGTTGGGCCAGCCCGCGTACTACACCCGCTTCGGCGGCACCCAGCCCCCGCGGGTCGGTACCCAGCACGCCACCATCGCCCCCTACGGCGCCTACACCTGCGCCGACGGCAAGGACGTCCTGGTTTCCGTCCAGACCGAACGCGAGTGGGCCGCGCTGTGCGAGCGCTTCCTCGACGCCCCCGGCCTGGTCGACGACCCGCGCTTCGCCACCGGCTCGGCACGCGTCACCCACCGCGAGGAACTGAATGCGATCGTGGCCGAACGGTTCGCGGAGACGGACAGCGCCGAGGCGATGAGACTGCTGGACGAGTCCGCCATCGCCAACGCCGGAGTCAACGACATCGAGGACTTCCTCGCCCACCCGGTGCTCACCGCACGCGGCCGCTGGCGGGACGTGCCGATTCCTGGGGGAATGGTGGTGCCGGCCCTGCTTCCCCCGGCCGACCTGGCAGGCGTGACACCCCGCATGGACGCCGTGCCTGCCACGGGCGAGCACACCGAGCCTCTCCTCGCCGAACTGGGATACGGCCCGGCCGAGATCCAGGACCTACGAGCCGACCGCGTCCTTTGACGTCGGCCCCCACTTTCAGGAGCGACACATCATGAGCACTCTCGACACCCTGTCCGAGGACGAGCGGTTCATCGTCCGCACGGTGCACGACTTCGTGGACAAGGAGGTCAAACCGGTCGTCCAGGAGCTGGAGCACGCCAACACCTACCCCGTAGCCCTGATCGAGCAGATGAAGCAGCTCGGTATCTTCGGCCTTGCCGTCCCCGAGCAGTATGGCGGCACCCCTGTCTCCGGCCCCTGCTATGTGCTGATCACCGAGGAGCTGGCCCGCGGGTGGATGAGCCTGGCCGGCGCGATGGGAGGCCACACGGTCGTGTCCAAGCTGCTGCTCCACTTTGGCACCGAGGAGCAGAAGCGGCGGTACCTGCCCAGAATGGCCACCGGCGAGATCCGGGCGACCATGGCCCTGACGGAGCCGGGCGGCGGCTCGGATCTGCAGGCGATGCGCACGGTCGCCCGCAGGGACGGCGACGGTTATGTCGTCAACGGGGCCAAGACGTGGATCACTAACTCCCGCCGCTCGCAGCTGATCGCCCTGCTGTGTAAGACGGACCCCGAGGCCGCTCCCGCACACCGGGGCATCTCCATCCTCCTGGTCGAGCACGGGCCGGGGCTGACAGTCTCCCGTGACCTGCCCAAGCTCGGCTACAAAGGTGTGGAGAGCTGCGAACTGTCCTTCAAGGACTATCGGGCGCCGGCCGACGCCCTGCTCGGCGGGGTGGAGGGCAAGGGCTTCGGGCAGATGATGAAGGGCCTGGAGACCGGGCGGTTGCAGGTCGCAGCCCGCGCGCTTGGGGTCGGCCGTGCGGCGCTGGAGGACGCGCTGATCTACGCCCAGGAGCGGGAGTCGTTCGGCAAGCCGATCTGGCAGCACCAGTCGATCGGTAACTACCTGGCGGACATGGCGACTTCACTGACAGCTGCCCGGCAGCTGACCCTGTACGCGGCGCGCGAGGCGGACGCCGGGCGGCGAGTAGACATGGAGGCGGGGATGGCGAAGCTGTTCGCCTCTGAGACGGCCATGCAGATCACTCTCAACGCCGTCCGCATCCATGGCGGTTACGGCTACTCCACCGAGTTCGACGTCGAACGCTACTTCCGTGACGCCCCGTTGATGATCGTCGGAGAGGGCACTAACGAGATCCAGCGCAACGTCATCGCGAGCCAGCTGGTCAAGCGAGGAGGTCTGGAGGCGTGAACATCGCAGGTGTGTGAAGTACGTGGCCGATGGGCCGAGGCGATTCGCACATCGGCGGGGATGGTCACGCTCGGCAAAGGTGGCGCGTCCCTGCGTTGTGCACGGGAACGATCACCCCGCCTCGATCCGGCTAGGGATGCGAGGGTGAACCGTCGGACAGCTCATGGTCCCGAACCTCGACTTGGACCTCGATTTCCACCGGGGCGTCGAGGGGCAGCACGGCCACACCGACCGCGGAGCGGGCGTGTACGCCGCTTTCGCCCAGCACCTTCCCGAGCAGTTCACTCGCGCCGTTGACGACGCCCGGCTGGCCGGTGAAGTCCGGCGCGGAGGCTACGAAACCGACTACCTTCACCACCCGCACAATTCTGTCGAGGTCACCGACGACAGACTTCACGGCGGCGAGTGCGTTGAGCACGCTGACCGCCGGGAGTTCCTTGGCCTGCTCCGCACTGACCTCGATGCCGACCTTGCCGGCGACGGGCACCACGCCATCGACCATGGGCAACTGGCCGGAAGTGAAGGCATACGCACCCGAGCGGACGGCGGGTTGGTATGTGGCCAGCGGCGGCACAACCTCGGGCAGCTTCAGGCCCAGTGCCGCGATCCTTTCCTCTACTGCGCTGACACCGTTGTAAGAAGCCGTATCTCAACCGAACGTGGTTCCTTGATTTCTGCTGGTCAGGCATGGTTTTGCTCCGGTTGAGGGAGGCATGCCGGCGTCTTGTGTCCGCTTCATGGTCGAGGGGTGCGCGGTGGCGTCGGTGCTGGGGATGCTGGAGGAGCGGGAGGCGGCTGCCCGGGTGCGGGTGGAGGGTTTGCGGGAGGAAGCCGCGCGGCTGGCTGAGGTGCTGGAGGCCGCGGAGATCGAGCTGGACCGGCGGGTGATCGCGCGGGAGGAACTGCTCGAGGCCCTGGCGGTCTCCGCGGCCGAGTCCACCGCCGTGACCACGGCCGAGGCGGGGGAGGAGCCCGGTGCCGTCGCTCGCACGGGTGCCGGGCTCGGCGGTGCCGCCCTGGCGGGAAGGGCTGCCGGTGACGGTTCTGGCGCCGGACTGTCAGCGGATTCTGGGCGTGCTGGAGCAGCAGCGATCCACGGGTCACGGGCCGCTTCGAGCCAAGGAGATCGCGGTGGAGCTGGGCCTTGACGCGACGCCGGCGAAGGTCGAGGCGGTGCGGTCGAAGGCCCGGCGCCTGGCGGAGCGCGAGTGGCTCGTGCAGGAGGCGTCGGGGGCCTTCAGTGCCGGCCGGCGACCCGTGGCCGTGCCAGGCGCCGGCTCATCCGCGTGACCATCGACCACCGGATCATCGCCTCGCTGGCGGCGGGCAGGGTCTCGTAGTCCCGGGCCAGACGACGCGAATGCATCAGCCACGCGAACGTGCGCTCTGCCACCCAACGCCTGGGCAGCACCACGAACCCGGTCATGTCGCCGGTGCGCTTGACGATCTCCAAGGTCAGCGCCAGTTTTTGACGGTACCAGTCGACGAGGGAGCCGGTGTAGCCGCCGTCGGCCCAGACGAGGGTGATGTCGCGGTGCAGGCGGCGCAGCTGGTCCAGCAGGCCCGTGGCGGCGTCCCGGTCGCCGATGTTCGCGGCGGTGACGCAGACGACCAGGAGCAGACCGAGGGTGCACGTGCGCGAGGCAATCGCACGACAGGGCGGACGAGTTGAAGTCAACGGGCTCGGGCGCGTACGACAACGACAACAGCGCCTCCGGGAACCGCTCGGAATGGGATCGCACCCCCGAGCTACCAGGAGGCCCTGCCTTCATGCGCATACGGCCGGAAGATCACCCGACCAGGAACTCCGTTCGACCCACACGTTCCAAGATCGGTTGAGATACGGCTTCTAGTACTGCAATCACAGTTATGGGGTTTGGCCTCGCCGATTGTAGTGGCTGAGGCGAGTGCGAGCCTGACTGAGCCGTCTCCACCATGACCAGCGCAGATGGTGCGTCGGGGTGAGGTGTCGTGGGCGTAGGAGCAGCCCGGTCAGGTGGCGGATCTCCGCGAGGGACAGGGGTATCAGGCGGGTTTGCCCAAGATCGCTGCCCCCTTTGACGGTTCCTGGGCACGGAGGGCGGTCAGTGCGGCGAGTGCGGCCATGGACAGGGTGATGTGCCGGTGCCAGGCGTCGTAACGTCGGACCTGGTAGTGGTCCAGGCCGCACTCGTTCTTCGCGGCTTGGAAGCATTCCTCGACCTGCCACCGGGCCCCGGCCACCCGGGCCAGGTCCCTCAGCCGCGTGCCGACCGGGCCGTGGCACACGTAGTAAGCGATCTCGGTCGGGTCGCTGAAGATGCTGAAGCGTCCGATGTTCAGCCGAGCCAGCCTTGATCTCCTTCGCAAACGCGTCCTGCTCGCACCATGAGGCAGACCATCCGGATCACAAGATCGTCGACAGAACCAAGATCCGTGACGGCGCGGTCGCCAACCGGCCCGTCTATGTGGCCCTGGCCGTCACGACCGAGGGCCGGCGGGAGATCCTCGGGTGGTGGGCCGGCGACGGCGGCGAGGGCGCCAAGCACTGGCTGCACCTCCTCACCGAGATCAGGGACCGTGGCGTGACCGATGTGCTGATGCTGGTCGGCGACGGCCTCAAGGGCCGGCCCGAAGCGGTGGAGACCGTCTAGCCGAAGACGATCGTGCAGACCTGTGTGGTGCATCTGCTGCGGAACTCCTTCCGCTGTGCCGCCCGCCGGGACCGGGACAAGATCGCCAAGCTTTTGAAGCCCGTCTCCACCGCGCCGGCCGAGGAAGCGGCCCTGGAGCGGTTCGCCGAGTTCGCCGACGCCTGGGGCCGGAAGTATCCGGCGATCGTCAAACTGTGGGAGAACGCGTGGGAGGAGTTCACCCCGTTCCTGCGGTTCGACACCGAGATCCGCCGCATCGTCTGCACGAACGAACGCGATCGAGTCGGTCAACGCCCGGATCCGCCGGGCGGTCAAGGCCCGCGGACACTTCCCCACCGAGCAAGCCGCCCTACAGTGCGTCTAACACGGCCATCATGTCGCTCGACCCCACCGGCAAGGGCCAGGCCCGCTGGACCATGCGCTGGAAGACCGCGCTGAACGCCTTCGACATCACCGTCGACGGCCGGCTCCCAGCAGCCCGCCAGTAATCCGACTGCCCTGGTCACACCGTTCGTTTGACAGACCCCCCACCGGCCGCCGGCAACGAGCCGCCGTGCGGTCGCCTGCCGACGGTCGGCATCCGGGTCATCCGGGCGTGGTAGCCGGCTGGCCGGCGATGGCGGTGAGCCGGAGCTTGGTCTCGTCCTCGCTACCGGGCGCGGCAGTCATGATCACGATCTTGAGGTCGAGGTCGCCGTCGGTCAGGACGTCGCAGTCCACGGTGACGCGGCCCACCGTGGGATGGTCGATCGTCTTCGCGTCCTCACGGTGTGCGGCCACTTCTCCGGTCGCCCACAACCTGGCGAACCTCGCGTTCTCGCTCAGATCACGGATCAGCCTGGCAAGACGCTTCTCCCCGGGGTAGCGGCCGGTGGCGCGGCGCAGGTCGGAGACGACGGCAGCGTCGGTGGCCTCACGGTCCGCCTCGGTCACCGGCCACAGCGCGAGCCGGGCGGGCCCCTCGTCCACGGGGAATCTGTCGCGGGCGAAGTTGCGCAGATGCGTCGGCGACGCTGAGGGGGCACCCAGAAGGCCCGCCCATCCGCGGTTCCACCACACCAACTGCCAGTCCGCGGCGAAGACGGCTACCGGGACGTCCCCGAGCCGGGCAAGGACCCGTTGCACGCCGGGCGGGAGGTGGTCGGAGATCATGCCGTCCGCCGGAGGGGCGAGCTGCGCCAGCCGGTACAGGTGGTCCCGTTCGGCGGTGGACAACTGTAGGGCACGGGCCAGGGACGCCACCACCGACGCCGAAGGGGTGGTGGCCCTTCCCTGCTCCAGGCGCACGACGTAGTCGACCGACATGCCCGCGAGGTCGGCCAGTTCCTCACGCCGCAGTCCGGTGGCACGGCGCCCCGGGGCCGCCGGCAGTCCGGCGGCCGACGGAGGCAGCCGGTCGCGCCACGTGCGGATCATCGCGCCCAGGCCGCTGTCGGGTGTCGTCGTCATGGTCACCGATTTTCCCTCATTGCCGGTCACTCCGGTAACGCGAGGGTGGTACGGCTCTTCCTACCGTCGAAGCGTCTCTGGTGCGTATGCCACGGCGGCCTCACCATGAAGAACACGACGAACACCGGACCCGGGCCTTCTCGGACTTCCCGGCCGGACCAGCTGTCCACCATGCAGGAGAAACTCATGACCACGACAGATATCGAGAACGCACTGTCTCGTCTGCTGGACGAAGCAGCAATCCGGGACACCGTCGCTCGCTTCGCCGACGCCGCCACCCGGGGCGACACCGACCGTTTCCGCGCGACCTGGGCCGAGGACGCGGAGTGGACGATCGGCGAGCGCGTGCATGCCGTCGGCGTGGACGACATCGTTTCCACGTTCCGGAAGCTGCGAGACGAGCGGGACTTCTTCGTGCAGTTCGCGGTACCGGGCCCGATCGAGATCCACGGCGACGAGGCGACCACCAGCATCATCTGCCACGAGGCCGCGCGCGGACCGGGCGAGACGTACTACCGGAACCACAGCGTCGCCGTGGACCGCCTCAGGCGCTCGGAAAACGGCTGGGTCTTCACCAGCCGCTCCTTCCAGTACCTCTGGCTCGACACGTCCCCGTTCACCGGCAACGCCTTCAAGCTGCCCGCCGGATTCTGATTCCGGTCGGCAACCGCCGTTTGATGGGCGCGCCCGTGAAATCCGGGCGTGCCAGGCACCGCGAGACGGACGGAATCTTCCCGAGCACGCCACAACCGTCGTTTCCGCGCTGTTGACGAACACCTCGAAGAAAGTGGGCACCGCAATGAACGTCGAAGGCTCCGGGCCGGTGAAATGGCGACTCGCCGAGGTTACGAGCCCTCTGCTTGCTCAGCAAGTACCCGTTGTCGTGGCCGAGGACATCCCGTATTTCCCTCATGCCGATCGCTTCCAGACCCTCAGCATCTATCTGCCCAGGACGCCGGAGACGCTGGACCTGGTCGGCACCGCGGCCGAGCGTCTTCCGGTGGCGGCCCCCGGCCCTGCCGTGCCGCGCTACCACGTCCACATCCACGGAGGTGCCTGGCGCGACCCCCAGCTCACCTCCGCGTCGATCGAGCCGACCGTCGCCCACGCCTTCTCCGGCCCGGCACAGCCGATCACCGCCGTCGCCTCGCTCAATTACCGGGTCTCGCAGTTCCCCACGCACCCTTCCCTGCCCTACGACGCCGTCAGGGACAACCACGCGGATCCCGCCCGTGAGGCCGTCCACCCCGACCACGTGAGCGACGTCCTGCATGGGCTGGCTCTGCTGCGTTCGTTCGGCCTCACCGACCGCTCGTACATCCTCTCGGGCCACAGCTGTGGCGCCTGCATCGCGTTCCAGGCAATCCTCCAGGCACCGCTCCATCACGGGCTGGAGCTTCCTGACGCTCCCTGCCCGGCCGCGCTGGTCGGCCTCAACGGCCTGTACGACCTTCCGGAGCTGACCGACGGACTCGGCGACTCGCACGAGCATCTCCGTCAGGAGTACGGGACGCTGCTGTCGAACGCCTTCGGTGCCGAGAGGACGACGTGGGCCGCCGCGAGCCCGGCGCGCTTCGACCCGGCGGACATCGCCCGGCGGATCCGAGAGGGCAGAGCACCACAGCTGATCGTGCTGGACCAGAGCTCCGAGGACATGCTCGTGCCCATGAACCAGAAAGAGCGGTTCGCAGCGCATCTCGGCCACGTGGACGGGCTTCGCCTCGTCGAGGGGCACCGGTGCAGGGAAGGACACGCGGCACCGTGGGAGAGGGGCGACATGATCTGGGAAAGCCTCCAGGACATTCTCCGGCTCTTGCACACGGAGGCATGAACACGCGACAAGCCTCGCTGCCCGGATGCGGGTACGAGTGATCGACGTATGTCCCGCGGCGGCCCCCTCATGCGACTCGCCGCTCCACTCCCATGACCGATATCCGCAGGCCGCGCGCAGGACAGGCGTGCGCGTCGGCGACTGGTCGCACTCATGGAAAGGTGTGCTGACCGATGTCCGATACCGAGGACACCATCGTCCAGGAGCGTCTCGCGGTGTTCCCCTACACCACGCCGGCCCGCACGCTGCGGCGCAGCGAGCGGCTGCTGCTCCAGCGCGCGCAGCCGGGCCCGGGGCCGCACGGCGCCATGTGGTCCGACGTCGAGCTCGTCCAGGTCGTGCGCGCCGGGGCCACCTTCCGTGACCAGGAGTTCGCGCCCCCGCGGTGGATCTACCAGGGGCCCGGAGGCCGCATCGAGTGGACGAACATG
The DNA here is from genome assembly GCF_030499535.1 of Streptomyces sp. TG1A-8. Classification (NCBI taxonomy): domain Bacteria; kingdom Bacillati; phylum Actinomycetota; class Actinomycetes; order Kitasatosporales; family Streptomycetaceae; genus Streptomyces; species Streptomyces sp. TG1A-8. The sequence continues at coordinate 7,058,957 of NZ_JASTLB010000001.1, read as the reverse complement.
AATTCCCGTCAGCCGATCTACCACCGCAATCTCGACGTCGACGAGATGGCCTACCAGGTCACCGGCCACCGCACGCTGATGACGGAGCTCGGTACCGCCGAGCTGCGACCCGGCGACTTCGTGCGCATCCCCTGCGGGGTGTGCCACGACAACTGGGGCCGCAACGACATCCATGTGATCTGGTACCTGCCCGAGGGTTACACCGAGGAACGCGAGCCCGTGTCGGTCTCCGAGGCCAGGATCCCGCCGTTCGAGGGCTGGGAGCCTGCGATCGTCAACGAAATGATCACCGACTGTCTCGGCAGCAGCGAACCGGACCATGACGTGGCCGCCCACCGCTCGGACGAGCGGCTGATCCTTGAGCAGGTCCATCAGGAGAAGGAACGCCTCGCGGTCCTGCGGGTACCGCAACCGGCGACGGGCACATGCGCCACGTCGGTGATCTGGCGAGGGGCGACAGCCCTGATCGAGGTGGTCGACCTCGACCGCGACCCCGGGCTCGTCTACACCCGACACCGCAACGCCGACGACATCCAGTTCCAGGTGTCGGGCACCCGCCTGCTGGTGACCCAGCACGGCAGCGTCGAACTCCAGCCGGGCGACTTCGTGCGGATCCCGGTCGGAGTCGCGGCAACCAGCATCGCGACGGAACAGAGCCGGCACATCTCGACACTGGTGAGTCACCGGCTCCCGCGATGCGCGCCACAGTACGTGTCGGCCGAGTGGTGGGACGCCGCACAGGTCGCGCGCTACCGCGAGCAGGTTCTGCGCTGACGGGTCCCTGACGGCGTGCCATCACCAGCCTTGCCCGGGGCCGCGTCGAGTCTGCCGAAGGGGATGGGGAAACGACTCGATCAGCTTGTGCGGCGTGACAGCCCAGAGGACGGCCGCCGACGTGCCGGCGTCAGCTCCGGTGCCCAGGTAGGGCTTGTATTTCAATTAGTGAGCTCTTTCAGTGTTGCCGCTCCAGGGTGAGGATGGCGGCGGAGATTGACGTCATTCGATTCGGGCTGCATCGGGACCGGTGGAAGATCCGCCACGACTTCAGTCGTGTGACGCCACGCTCGACTGGTGCTCGTGCCGCGGACAGCGTGCGGTTGTCGGTTTGCTGGGTTGGTGTCAGTTCGCGGCCGGGTGGGCGTCTGAGGGGTGGCGTCACCCATGGGTCGGCACCTATGTAGGCCCGGTCAGCGAGGACCGGGGAGCCCTGGCGTTCGCAGATCCGGATGATCCGGTGGGTGCGAGCCGCCCTCAGGTCGCGGGCCCGGCCGGGCAATGCGGGCGAGAGCCACAGCAGCCCGCCGGCTGGATCGGTCACCACCTGCACGTCCACTCCGTGCCGGCGGTGCTTGACGGGAGTAGTCGGCCCGGCTGTCGCCGACTCGGTCGCACTCCGCGAGAGTGCCGTCCAGCAGGACGTGGTCCGGGTCGGCTTCGCGCAGGGCACGCGGCAGGCCGGGCGCTCGGTCGGCGAGCAGATTGATGCCGGCCGACGCGTAGGCGTGGGCGGTGCCGACAGAGATACCGAAACCCGCGGCGATCTGGGCGAGGGTGTCGTGCCTGCGCAGGTACACCAGGCCGGCCAGAGCACGCTGGTGCGGCGGGAGCTTGCAGCGGCGGCCACCCTCGCGGGTGACGATGAGCATGGTGACCCACTCGACCAGGGCGTGGGGCAGGTCGAGTGCGGCAGAATACGGAATCAACGCGGCTCCTGTGCCTGTGGGTTGAGACTTCGAACACCTCCTCCCAACGGCACGGGAGCCTCGTGCGTTGCGCACGCCACCAACGTCACCCGATCAGCGGCCGAGCTGAAAACCCTCAGTGATTTCGGCTTCCGCCTGGTGGTCGCTGACGATGCAGTCGGCCCAACCACGTCCGGACAGGACCCAGGCGAGTCGTAGGTGGGCCATCGTCGTTCCCCTCCTCCAGTCATGGGTTCCCTGCGCTGATCACCGAGGGCTCCGCGCACCATCCGAGTCTGAGGGATGGCGAGAGCGCTGACCAGCGGATTCTTTGACGCCGGCCGACGCTCAGCAATCGGGCAGGCGCCCGGGGTCGACGTGGTCGGCGAGATAGATCAGGGTGGCTTGCGGGTCCATGCCGAAGGCCGCGGCGACGAGCTTGGGGTCCATGGTGTTCACCAGGTCGACGAGACGGGGGCTGCGGATCATGCGGGGCGGGAAGTCGCAGTCGTCAAGGATGTGGGAAAGATAGACAGTTGAGGCCGGGCTTCGTCCGGCCTTTGTTCCTTTGGTGACCATGACGTGCGGGTTGTCCGTCCGCCATGCCTCACGGTGGGCCAGGCACCGCTGCAGCACCGTCCAGGAAGCGGGGTCCAGGGGGACGGGATGGGGCCGCTTCCCTCGCCGGACAACATGGGTCTGCTCGTCGATGACGTCGACCTTCAGCATCCGCACCTCGGAGCTGGAGGCGACATGCAGCAGAGCGAGCATGCCCATCACCGCTTCATGCGGGTGCACGCGCTTGTCGCCAAAAGCGGCGAACCTGTTCTTCCAGCTGATCTCCGGCCGCTACGAACGCGCGTCCGTGATCGTCACCAGCAACAAGCCCTTCGGACGCTGGGGCGAAGTCTTCGGTGACGACACCGTCGCCGCCATGATTGACCGCCTCGTTCACCACACCGATGTGCTCTCCTTGAAGGGAGACTCCTACCGGCTCAAAGACCGCGACATCGGCCGCACATCGAGTGCGGCAGCCGGGTGAACAACTGCACATATGGGGTCAAAAGTCATCAACCCCAAAGGGGTACAGGTTCAGAGACCGCCGACACATGCCGGCCCGCTGACCGGAATTTGGCCGCACACATCCGGGCGCGCTTCGCCATACGCCGGGATGCACCCGCACCGGCCCTGTGTTCACCGGCCTCTGTGACTGGATGCCTGCATGCCCGGGGGCATTGTCACGTTGTTGGGTGTGTGGCTGCCTGGCGGTGCGTGGGGGCGTGGTGGGTTGGGGAGCCGGGCCTGTGGTCAGGCGGTGGCGGCAAGGCCGGCGGTGCCGGTGATCTGGTCCCAGATCGTGAAGCGGGTGCTCATCTCGGCGCGGTGGGTGGTGGCGGTCATCAGGTGTCGGCGGGGGCGGAAGTGGGGCGGGATGCCGCTGAACGCGGACAGCAACCGCTGGGCTGCGCCCCTGGAGCGGAAAGCCTTTCATCGCGCGTTCACGCTGCCTGGTGGGCGGGTGGCTGTTGTCCGCCGTGTTGTTCGGGCCCTTGTGACAGCGGTGCTCGACGGTAGGGCATGACCTCGCGGTGGGCCGCTCGGCAGGAGCGGAGCTTGCCGGTGACCAGAACCCGCGGCACCGCACCGGTCTTCTTCAGCGGGCGGCGGAAGAACCGCCTGGCCGCGGTCTTGTCCCGGCGGTTGTGCACGAGGATGTCCAAGATCGTTGCCGTTTTGGTCGACGGCCCGCCACCGGTACTTCTGCTCACCGTTGACCTGGATGAAGACTTCGTCCAGGTGCCACTTGTCCCCGGGCCGAGGCTGCCGGCGGCGCAGCGCGCCTGCGCAGGCCTGCCCGAACTTCGCGCACCGGCGGCGGACCGTTTCACAGGAGACGACGACCCCGCGCCCGGGCATCAGCTCCTCCACCCCGCGCAACGACAGCGGGAAGCGGTGGTACAGCCACCCACAGGGGGAGACGACCTCCACCGGGTACCGCTGACCCTGGTACGACAACGACGCGCCCCCCCACGGACCACCCTTCCCAGACTGATCAACCCGAAGATCACCCCACCGGTCAGCCAACGTGACAGCGCCCTGGCGGTTACTACTTGGTGCCGACCGTGCGCAGTGTGGCGAGCACCAGTGCCTGGGTGGCGGTGACGACTTCGCTCACGCGGACCTGTTCCTGTGGACCGTGTGCGAGGCGTACGTCGCCGGGGCCGTATTGCAGCGTGGGGATGCCCGCCCCGGAGTACAGTCGCAGGTCACTGCCGTAAGGGGCGCCTCGTTCAGAAGGCCGCGGGCCGCTGGTGACGTCGGCGTGCGCGTCGCCGACCTGGGCCACAAGCGGATGCCCGGCCGGCAGCCGTCCGCTGGCGAACTGTCCGCCGGGCCACGTCACCGTGGCGGGGTGGGAGCGCAGCCAGGGGTCGGCCGCGCAGGCGTCGGCCACGCACGCCTCCAGTTCGGTGCGTGCCTGGGCCGGGTCCTCGCCCAGCCGGACGCCCAGTCTTCCTTCGGCCACCAGCAGGTCGGGCACGCTGCTGGCCCAGTCGCCGGAATGGACGGTGCCGACGGACAGCGGGTAGGGGATGGGGTACTGGGACATGAGCGGGTCGGCGCCGGCGTTGCGGTGGACTTCCAGATGGGCGAGCGCGCGGTGGATGGGCAGGTATGCGTCGATGGCGCTCACTCCCACGTATCTGGTGCTGCCGTGGGTGGCCCGGCCGGCTACTTGGATGCGAAAGGTCAGGGCGCCGGCGTTCGCAGTCATGAGCGTGCCGCTGGTCGGTTCGGTGATGATGCAGGCGTCACCGGTGTGGCCGCGTTGGAGGGTGCCGAACGCTCCGAGTCCTCCGTCCTCTTCGCTGACTACGAAGTGCGCGGACACCTGGCCGCGTAGCCTTGCGCCCGTCTCCCGTATCGCGGCCAGGGCGGCGAGTATCGCCACCATCCCCGCCTTCATGTCGCACGCTCCTCGTGCGTGCACCACGTCCCCGGTAACCCGGGGGCGGAAAGGGTCACCCTCCCATTGCGCCAGGTCCCCGGGAGGGACGACGTCGCCGTGCCCTTGGAGGACCAGGGTCGGCCCGTCGCCGTGGGGCCGCGTGCCGCCCACCAGGCCCCACGCCTCCGTGCGCGGGGCCTCGCTGCCGGGAAAATCGGGGTGGGCACGAAGCTCGGGCAGGTTCATGGACCACAGGTCGACATCGAGGTCCATCCGCTCCAGATGCCGGGCCAGGACGTGCTGAAGCTCGGACTCCGCGGCGCTCCCCGTCACGCTCGGAACAGCGAGAAGTTCCAGCAGCAACCGGGCGATGGCCGCCTCGTCCACCGCGGCCAGTGCCGAGGCTTCCACATCGCTCAGGCTTGCTGTCATCTCACACTGCTCCCGGCACGTGACATCAGGACAAGCCGGAGACTATGTTCGGCAGACAATGCAAGCAATCGCCATTTGCTGCTAGTTACTGTCACTTTCTTGCAATGTCAGCGGGTTCATGGCTACTTCTTGCGCTGCGTAGCAGGCTCTGACGTCTGGAGTGAGGTCATGGACGCCATCGATGAAGCGATCATCCGCTGCGTGCTGCACAACGCGCGTGCCACGTACGCCCAGATCGGCAAGGCGGCCGGGCTATCCGCACCCGCCGCCAAGCGGCGTCTCGACCGCCTGGTGGCCACCGGCGCGATCCGCGGTTTCACCGCTCTCATCGATCCTCAGGCGTTGGCCTGGCATATCGAGGCTTTCGTCGAGGTCTACTGCATCGGCAATCCCACCCCCGCCGAACTCTGCCAAGCCCTGAAGGACATCCCCGAGGTCGTCGAAGCCTGTACCGTCTCCGGCGCCGCCGACGCAGTCGTCCACATGCTCGCCAGAGACATCCACCACCTGGAACAGGCCATCCAACGCGTGCGCGCCACCGCTCCTGTCGAACGGACCGAGAGCGCCATCGTGCTCTCCCGGCTGTTGAACCGGCCTCGCGTGTGATCGACACCGTGGGATCACCGCGAGTGCCGAGGCTCGCGTCGTCCGCCGGCCAACTGTGACGCTCAAAGGGGCCAACTCAAACGCTCAGTTACTGATCGTTTCAGAATGAGATTCGGAGGCGGCGGAGGCATATGAGGCTGCAGGCCAGTCCGAGCAAACCCTGGTGGAGGTCGGCGCGGCGCTCGTAGCGGGTGCGGAGTCGTCTGAACGGCACTGTCACGTTGACTGACCGGGTGAGATGATCTTCTGGTTGGTCATGCCGGGAGGGGTCGTCCGTGGACAGCGCGCCGCCGTCGTACAAGGGGCCCCGATACCCGGTCGAGGTGATCGCGCACTGCGTGTGGCTGTACTTTCGCTTCCCGCTCAGCTTTCGCGGGGTCGGGGAACTGATGCTGGAGCGCGGCGTGCTCGTCTCCTATGAGACGGTCCGCCGCTGGTGCGCCAAGTTCGGGCAGACCTACGCCAACGGCCTGCGTCGCCGGCTGCCCGCCCCGGGGACAAATGGCACCTGGATGAGGTCTTCATGAAGATCAACGCAGAGCGGAAGTACCTGTGGCGGGCCGTGGACGCCGACGGCACCGTCTTGGACACCCTCGTACAGAGCCGACGGGACACCGCTGCGGCCCGGCGCTTCTTCCGCAGGCTGCTGAAGAAGACCCATACGGTGCCCAGGGTGGCCGTCACCGACAAGCTGCGCTCCTGCAGCGCGGCCCACCGCGAGGTCATGCCCTCCGTTGAGCACCCCTCGCACAAGGGCCTGAACAACCGGGCAGAGAACAGTCATCAGCCGACAAGGCAGCGTGAACGCGCGATGAAAGGCTTCCGCAGTACCGGTGGGGCCCAACGGTTCCTGGCTGCCTTCAGCGGCATCTCACCGCACTTCCGGCCCCACCGCCACCTGATGACCGCTCCCGGCTACCGAGCCGAGACGACCATCCGCTTTGCAATCTGGGACCAGGCCACCAGCGCCGCCGGGACCTGAACACCGCTTCGAAACCCGGCCCCGCCCCATGCCTCACGCGCTGCCAGAAAACCACTCAATAACGTGACAGTGCCCCTGTACGGGCACCTCGCGCCACGCCTGAGCATCGTGCACGCCGACGTCGTGGGCCACCTGCACGCGACGCCCGCAACAGCGGACGGAGACACCGGGCTCAGTGCGCCAGCAGCATCCGCCGGACCAGGCGGGTGATCTCTCGCGTCGCCGGTGACAGCACCGAGCCCTGTCTGCGGACCACCGCGATCGTGTCGTAGAGGGGCTCGGCGAAGCCGACGGTATGGAGAGTGTCGGGGAAGGCGCGGCTGCGGGCGACCGCGCGGGAGACGATCGTGTCGCCAGCCCCCCGGGCCACGATGTGCAGCGCCGATTCGACGTGCTCGACCTCGATGGCCGCGGAGAGGGTGACGCCCTCCACCTGGGCACGTTCGGCGAGTTGGCGGCGGGTGGGGTCCCGCCAGCCGTAGTGGGCGTCGTAAAGGATGAGGTTGGCCGCCGCGAGATCGGTCATGGTGACGGGCCGTGCGGTGCGTCCGGGGTCGGCGGAGGTGTAGACGACCTCGTCCCGCATGAGGGGGGTCACGTCGAGGCCCTCGGCGTCGATAGGCAGCACCACGAGCCCGGCTTCCAGGTCGCCGGCGCTGACGGCTTCCGCGACCTCCACGGAGTTCAGGCCGACGATCCGCAGCCGCACCTTGGGGTGACGGGCGTGGAAGGTGTCCAGCAGTTCGGACAGGAAGTAGTAGTCGGCGTTGCGCAGCAGTCCGAAGGTGGCGACACCGCCGTCGAGAGAGGTCAGTGAGCGCAGGGCGCGGTCGGCGCCGTCGGCCGCTTCGATCGCCTGCTGGGCGTAGGGCAGGAGTTCCTCACCGGCGGTGGTCAGGACCAGCCGGCGCGGACCGCGGGTGAACAGGGGCACCCGGTAGTGCTCCTCCATGCGCTTGATCAGCTCCGAGACCGAGGGCTGGGTGGTCCGCAGCTCGGTCGCCGCGGCGGAGAACGTGCCCAGCCGGGCAGAGGCGAGGAAGGCGCGCAACTGGTTGAGGGTGATCACAGCGGTGGGGGAAGCAGGCATGCCGGACATCCTCCCATAGGGCGACCCTATGAGGGATCGAGGACAATTCGGGGTTGTCCTAGAGAAGGTGCTGCTTCAGGCTCGGCTGTATGAAATTGAGCCACCGCTTCACCACCGCCTTCGCCGACCGTTTCACCCTGCTCAAGGCTGCCGAGGTGGACGCTCCCCCGGCCCAGCGCGACCCCGAGGTGATCGAGACCGTCAGCCGCATGCTGTCGGACATCGAGTGCCACGGCATGGACGCGATCCGCCGCTACGCGAGCTCCCTCGACGGCCAGTCCGACGGTCCGGTCGAACTCGGCGCGGCGGAGGTGGCCGGCAGCGGCGACCGGCTACCCAAGGCCCTGCGGGAGGCGATCGAACTCGGTGCCGAGCGCACCCGGAGTTTCGCCGCGCTCCAGCGCGCGCACCTGACGGACTTCGAGGAGGAGATAGCCCCCGGGCTGCGGGTCGGACAGCGGTACGTACCGGTCGGCGCGGTCGGCGCCTATCTGCCGGCCGGGCGCTTTCCGCTCACCGCCAGCGCGTTCATGACGGTGGGCGTGGCCAAGGTCGCGGGCGTCCCGACGGTGGTGGGCTGCACCCCGCCACAGCCGGACGGCCGCGCCAACGACGCCGTCACCTACGCCGCACACCTGTCCGGAATCGACCACCTCTACGTCCTCGGAGGTGTGCAGGCCCTGGCCGCCATGGCGTTCGGCCTGCTGGACCGGCCGCCCGTCGACATGATCGTCGGCGCGGGCAACGCCTACGTGGCCGAGGCCAAGCGTCAGCTGTTCGGCACGGTCGCCATCGACCTGCTCGCGGGCCCCTCCGAGGTCGCCGTCATCGCGGACGGGACAGCCGACGCCGAGGCCGTCGCGGCGGACCTGCTCGGTCAGGCCGAGCACGGCCCGACGTCCCCGGCCGCCCTCGTCACCACCTCCGAACGGCTGGGACGAGACGTCATCGCGGCCGTGGAACGCCAGCTGACGACCTTGTCGACGCGGGACATCTGCGGCCCCGCCTGGCGCGACTACGGGGCGGTGATCCTGGTCGGCAGCCGGGAGGACGCCGTGGCGGTGATGGACGAACTCGCCCCCGAGCACCTGGAGGTGCACACGGCCGAGGACGACTGGTACCACGACGCGCTGCACAACTATGGCTCCCTCTTCCTCGGTCACTGGAGCACGGTGGCCTACTCGGACAAGGGCATGGCCGGCACGAACCACACCCTGCCGACCGCGGGGGGTGCCAAGCACAGCGCCGGGCTGTCCGTCTCCCGCTACCTCAAGCCGCTCACCTACCAGCGCGTCACCCGCGAGGCGACCCCGCTCCTCGCCGAGGCCGTGCAAGTCATCTCCGCGAGTGAAGGCATGTCGGCCCACGAGGCCACGGCCGCCCTGCGGCTGCGGACCTACGCGGGCTGACCCCGCCCGCTCCGCCGCGCCGGGATCCCTCCCCTCCCTGGGCATCCCCGCCGCCGCGTCCCGTCCGGCGACACGCCGTACCCCGCTCTCAGCGGACCCTCGCCGCCCCCGGACGGTCCGGCCCGCTCACACCCCCCACCCCCGACCCAGACATCCCGTACAGAGAACCGGTACATCCATGAGATCCGTACGTCGTCAAGGGGCGGGCCCGCCCCGGTTCGTCCCCGTCACCGCCACGGCCGCCGCGCTGGCGGCCCTGCTGGCCTGCGCCGGATGCAGCCCGCCCGGGGCGGACAAGGGCCCCGCCGGGGCGAACCAGCCGGCCGTCACCGATCCGGTGACGCCCGAGCAGGTCGCCGGGCTCGGCGAGGTCACGCTGCGGATGTGGGCGGACCAGGCGGAGAAGCCGCTGATGAAGTCCGTGGTGCCGGCCTTTGAGAAGCGGTATCCGAACGTCAAGGTCGACATCACCTACAAGAGCTTCGACGACCTCGTCGCCACCGTCGTCAACGCCGCCTCCGGCACCAACCCGCCCGACCTGTTCGAGGGCAATATCGGCTACGCGGTCGACGGAGCCCTGGTCAAGGCCAAGCTGGTCCGGCCGCTGGACGACGTGGCGGCCGCCTACGGCTGGATCACGGGCACCGGTGCCAGCACCCTGGCCCCCGCCCGCTGGAACGGCTCGGGCACCGCCTTCGGCAACGGCAACCTCTACGGCATGTCGCCCATCAGCGAGGTCCAGGGCATCTACTACAACAAGGCCCAACTCAAGGAACTCGGCCTGCGGCCGCCGCGGTCCCTCGCCGACCTGGAGAAGGACCTGCCGTTCGTCAAGAAGGCCGGCAAACAGCCGATCATGCTGGGCAACAGCGACCAGTACGCCGCCACCCACATCTTCTCCGACCTCGCCGTCACCGAGCAGTCGCCGGCCTCGATCCGGGACTGGATCGGCGGCAAGGCGGGCACCACCTTCGTCACCCCGGGCAACGCGAAGGCGGCCGACACGATGGCCGACTGGGCGAAGAAGGGGTACTTCGGTTCCGGCTACGACGGCTTGAGCAACGAGGACGCCATCTCCCGCTTCGCCAAGGGCGCCGGCGTCTTCTTCGTCGGCGGCTCGTGGAACGGTGCCACGCTCGCCCCCGAGAAGTTCGGTTTCGGCGCCCTGACCACCGGTGGCGCCGGCGCCACCGCCTCGCCCTGGCACATCTCCGCCTCCTCGAAGGTCACCCCCGCCGCGGTCGCCTTCCTCGCCGCCCTGCACACCCCGCAGACCGGCCAGAAGATCCTCGACACCGGCCGGCTGCCCGTCGTCACCGACGGTGTGAAGGGCGGCAACAGCCTGCAGAGCCAGACCCTCGACGCGCTCAAGCACACGATCGCCGCCGGAACCCAGGTCGGCTACTACGACTGGACCGCCACCGACATGCTCAACGTCATGGGCGGCAAGCTGCAGGAGGTCATGGCCGGCCGCACCGACAGCGCGGAGTTCCTGAAGGCGGTCCAGGCGTCCTGGCGGAAGGCGAGGCAGGCGCAATGAGCACCGCCGTCCCCACCACCCGACACGGCACGGCCACCCCCGCGCCGCCCGCCACCGGCGGCGCCGGCCGCCGGCGCCGCCCCTCCCCCATCGCCCGCCTGTCGTCCCTGTCCTGGACCTCGCTGCTGTACGTCGCCCCGGCCCTGCTCTTCTTCGGCGTCTTCGTGCTCTACCCCATCGGCATCTCCGTCTGGTACTCGTTCTACGCCTACGACGGTCTGAGCGTGGGCACGCCGGTCGGCTGGGGCAACTACACGGCCGTCTTCACCGACAGCCATCTGCGCACAGCGCTGCTGCACTCACTGGTCCTGCTGTTCTTCTACGCCGCGCTGCCGGTGTGCGTCGGCCTGCTGTTGGCCGGGGCCATGTCCCGGATCCGGGTGTACGGATTGACGGTGCTGCGGGCGGCGCTGTTCCTGCCGCAGATCCTGTCCAGCGTCGTCGTCGCGGTCGCCTGGCGGAACCTGCTCGCCGAGGACAGCCCCGTCAACGCGGTGCTCCGGGCCGTGGGGCTGGGCCGGTTCGCCACCAGCTGGCTGGGCGACTTCGACACCGCCCTGCCGTCGATCGGCGTGATCGGCACCTGGGTGGAGTACGGGCTGTGCATGGTGCTCTTCCTCAGCGGCATCGTCGCCATCGACCGCTCCACCTACGAGGCGGCCCGTCTCGACGGCGCCGGGCCGGTGCGGGAGTTCTTCGCCATCACGCTGCCCGCCCTGCGCCCGCAGATCTCGATCGCGCTGATCCTCACGATCACCTTCGCGCTGCGCAACTTCGACCTGATCTGGAACACCACCCGGGGCGGCCCGGGCAGCAGCACAACCGTCCCCAGCCTGTACGTCTACGAGGACGCGTTCCAGAACCGCATGCTCGGCCGGGCCTCCGCGCTGGCCATCGTGCTGACCCTGGTCATCCTCCTGGTCGTGGTGGTCGTCCAGCTGGCGCTGCGCGAACGCGAGGGCCCGCGCCGCCGGTTCACCAGGCCGCGCACGCCGGACAGGAAGGTGCAGTCGTCATGAGGATCGCCCGGAGCGAGAGCATCGCCACCCACGCGCTGCTCGTCCTCGCGTCCGTCATCGCCGTCTTCCCCCTGGCGTCGATCGTCGTCTCGTCGCTGCAGGGGGTGGCCGGCTCCTCCGGCGGGCTGTCCTTCGCCGCCTACTCCACGGCCTGGACCCAGGGCCGCTTCGGCTCCGCCCTGCTGTCGAGCGCGCTGGTCTCGGTCACCGTCGTCGTGGCCACCGTGGTGCTGGCCGCCCTGGCCGGCTACGCGCTCGCCACCATGCGGGTGCCTGGCGGCAAGATCATCGTGGCGCTGCTGCTCCTGGGACTGGTCCTGCCCTACGAGGTGACCGTGCTGCCGTTGTACGAGCTGCTCACCGGATGGCATCTCGTCGACACCTACTGGGCGTTGATCCTGCCGCAGATCGCGCTGTCGGTGCCGCTGGGCGTGCTGTGGATGCGGTCGTTCTTCGCCTCCGTCCCGGTGGAGCTGCTGGAAGCGGCGCGCATCGACGGCACGAGCCGCCTGCAGAGCCTGCGCCTGGTCGTCCTGCCCATCGCCGGGCCCGCGATCACCACCTTGAGCACCGTGCTGTTCCTGTTCACATGGAACGAGTTCCTCCTCGCGCTCATCCTCGTCCCCGACAACCCTGCGGTGCAGACCGTGCCGCTGGCGCTGTCCTTCTTCTCCGGGGCCGCCCGTTCCAGTGACCCGGCCGTGACCGCGGCCGCCGCCGTCCTTGTCGCCCTGCCGGTGCTGCTGGCCTACGTCTTCCTGCAGCGGCGCCTGATCAGCGGCCTGACTGAAGGAGCCGTCAAATGACCTCGCCCGCCCTCGCCCCGGACAGCGGCGTCACACGCGTCGTGTGCGAACAACTCGCACCCCGCGTCGGCGATCTGGCCCACAACAAGGAACTGGTCCTCGACGCCGTCCGGCGCGCCCGCTCCGAGCGTGCGGACATCGTCGTCCTGCCCGAACTCGCCACGTCCGGCTACGTGTTCACCGATACGGACGAGGCGCGACACCTGTCGATCACCCCGGGTGACGCCTTCTTCACCGATCTCACCCGTCTGCTGGCCGGCACCCGCAGCGTCGTCGTGCTCGGCTTCTGTGAGGACGGCGGCCACACCCTGTACAACAGCGCCGCCGTCGTCGACGCCGACGGCGTACGTGCCGTGTACCGCAAGACCCACCTGTGGGACCGCGAGACGCTGTTCTTCACCCCCGGTGAGCACATGGCCCCCGTCGTCGCCACACCGCACGGCCGTATCGGCGTACTGATCTGCTACGACCTGGAGTTCCCGGAGATGCCCCGCCGACTGGCCACGGCGGGCGCCGACCTGATCGCCGTACCGACCAACTGGCCCCTGGAGGAGCACCCGGCCGGCGAACGCCCCGCCGAGATCGTCCAGGCCCAGGCCGCCGCACGCGCCAACGGCGTCTACATCGCCTGCACGGACCGCAGCGGCACCGAACGCGGGCAGGTCTGGACACAGGGCACGGCCGTCATCAACCAGTACGGCTGGATCACCGCCACCGCAACCTCCGCCACACGGCACCGGGCCGTCACCGACCTCTTCCTCCACCTGGCCCGGGACAAGTCCCTCTCTCCGCACAACGACCTGCTCCGCGACCGCCGAACCGACCTCTACGCCCAGGAGAGCCCCCGGCTATGACGTCAGCCGACACCACGCCCGCGCCGGCGCACACCCGCCTCGCGGCGGACGACACCTGGTGGCGCACCGCCGTCATCTACCAGATCTACCCGCGCTCCTTCGCCGACAGCGACGGCGACGGCACCGGCGACCTGCCCGGTATCACCGCCCGTCTGGACCATTTGGCCGACCTCGGCGTCGACGCCCTGTGGCTCTCGCCGTTCTACCCGTCCCCGCAGGTGGACGGCGGCTACGACGTCGCCGACTACCGGGGCGTCGACCCGCGGTACGGAACCCTCGACGACTTCGACGCCCTGCTGGCCCGCGCCCACGCGCTGGACCTCCGTGTCGTCGTCGACCTCGTGCCGAACCACTGCTCCACACAGCACCCGTCCTTCCAGGCGGCGTTGGCCGCGCCGCCCGGCAGCACCGAGCGGGCCCTGTTCCACTTCCACGACGGCCGCGGCCCGGACGGCAACCTGCCGCCCAACGACTGGACGTCGATGTTCGAGGGCCCCGCCTGGACCCGCGTCACCGAGGCCGACGGCAGCCCCGGGCAGTGGTACCTCCACCTGTTCGACCCCGGCCAGCCCGACTGGAACTGGGACAACCCCGCCGTGCGCGAGGACTTCGAGACGACGCTCAGGTTCTGGCTCGACCGAGGTGTCGACGGCTTCCGCGTCGACGTCTGCGACGCCCTCGTCAAAGCCCCCGGCCTGCCGGACTGGCCGCACCCCACCCACGGGGTCATCGAACCGGTCGACGGTGTGATGCCGCCCATGTGGGACCAGGACGGCATCCACGACATCTTCCGCGCCTGGCGCCGGCTGCTGGACGGCTACGACGGCCATCGCATCCTGTGCGCCGAGGCCTGGCTGCCCCCCGAGCGCGCCGCCCGCATCGTCCGCCCCGACGAGATGCACCAGGCCTTCAACTTCCGCTTCCTGGAGACCCCGTGGCAGCCGGCCGCCGTGCGCCGTGTCATCGACGCTTCCTTGGCCGCCAACGACGCCGTGGGCGCCCCCACCACCTGGGTCCTGTCGAACCACGACGTCATGCGCCACGCCAGCCGCTTTGGCTACGACGGTCCTGTCGCCCTGGAACACGGCGTCGGCGCCGACGACCCCCAGCCCGACCGCGCGCTCGGCCTGCGCCGCGCCCGGGCCTCGACCGCACTGATGCTCGCCCTGCCCGGCTCCGCCTACGTCTACCAGGGCGAGGAACTCGGCCTCCCCGAAGCCACCGACCTGCCCGACACCGCCCGTCAGGACCCCGTCTGGGAACGCTCCGGCCACCGCATCCGCGGCCGCGACGGCTGCCGGGTCCCCCTGCCCTGGACCGCCGACGGCCCCGCCCTGGGCTTCAGCAGCACCCCCGACACCTGGTTGCCGCAACCTTCCTGCTACGCCTCCTACGCGGCCGACGCCCAACGCGGCGACCCCGATTCGACCCTCAGCCTCTACCGCCACCTGCTGCGACTGCGACGCCGGTACGGGCTGGGCGCGGGAGAGCTTCGCTGGGTGCAGTCCCCACCCGGGCTGCTGCATTTCACCAACGGCCCCGTCGAGGTGCTGGCCAACCTCACCACCGGACCGGTACCGCTGCCGCCCGGGGCCCGGGTGCTGATCGCCTCCACGACGGTCGGCGACGAACTACCGGCCGACGGGACGGTCTGGTTCGTCAGGGAGTAGCCGGAAGGGGTTCGAAGCGCAGTACCGGGGGCCGCCCCGGCAAACGACGAGGCCGCTGGTGGGAGCCGCCGTGGCTCAGCCTGGGCCGGCCGAACGAGAAACCGGGCGCTGTCACGTTGGCTGACCGGTGGGGTGATCTTCGGGTTGATCAGTCTGGGAAGGGTGGTCCGTGGGGGGCGCGTCGTTGTCGTGCCAGGGTCAGCGGTACCCGGTGGAGGTCGTCTCCCCCTGTGGGTGGCTGTACCACCGCTTCCCGCTGTCGTTGCGCGAGGTGGAGGAGCTCCTGCTCGAGCGCGGGGTCGTCGTCTCCTGTGAAACGGTCCGCCGCCGGTGCGCGAAGTTCGGGCAGGCCTGCGCAGGCGCGCTGCGCCGCCGGCAGCCTCGGCCCGGGGACAAGTGACACCTGGACGAAGTCTTCATCCAGGTCAACGGTGAGCAGAGGTACCGGTGGCGGGCCGTCGACCAAAACGGCAACGATCTTGGACATCCTCGTGCACAACCGCCGGGACAAGACCGCGGCCAGGCGGTTCTTCCGCCGCCTGACGAAGAGGACACGTGCGGTCCCGCAAGTGGTCGTCACCGATGAACTCCGTTCCTACGGTGCCGCCCACCGTGAGGTCATGCCCTGCGTCGAGCACCGGCAGTCGAAGTGTCTGAACAACCGGGCGGAGAACAGCCACCGGCCCACCCGTCGGCGCGAACGCGCGATGAAGGGCTTGGCGCTCGGCCGGCGGGGCGCAGCGGTTCCCGTCCGCGTTCAGCGGCATCTCACCCCACTTCCGGCCCGCCGCCACCTGATGACCGCCACCGACCACCGCGCCGAGACGACCGTCCGCTTCGCCGTCCGGGACCAGATCACCGGCGCCGCTGACCTGCCCGCCGAGGCCTGAGCGCCGGCCCGAAACCCGACCCGCGCCACATTCCGACGCGCCGTCAAAGACCCAGACACCCAACAACGTGACAGCGCCGGAACGGCATCTCCTGGAGGGGCGCACTGCGGAACAGTGTGGCCGAGGTGCGGTAGCCGAACGCTTCCAGCATGCCGAACTTCATGCCCACGGTCGCCGAGGCCCTTTCCTCGCACCGGCGGACCAGCTCGGTCGCCGCGGTCACGGGCCCCGGGAACATCGCGGCCGCGGCGACCTGCCGTGCCGGCGACGAGCTGTTCAGCTATGTCACCGAACAGCTGGGTTCCCTGCCCGGCGTGATCCACGCGGAGACCGTCCCGCTGCTCGGCAGACTCAAGCGGGCCGCCACCCGCGTGGTCGACGGGCGCCCGGTGCAGCACTCCGACGCGGGTGACGGCCGGCCGCCTGGTCTGGCGCGGACTTGTGCGTCTCAGCGGTCGCGCACGTTCGCGCGCACGGCGTCCGGGATCGGGGTGTCACCGGCGGTCAGCTCGAGTATCTGACCGGTGATCCGCGGCTCGTGGAGGAGTTCCGCGAGGGTCGCGGCCACGTCCGCCCGGGAGATCTCCTCGTGTCGCTGGGCGGGGCCGAGGGCGACGGTTCCCTGACCAGGACGGTTCAGGAGAACGGCCGGCCGGAGGATGATCCAGTCGAGTCCGCTCTGGGTGAGGGCGATGTCGGCAGACTTCTTCACGGCGATGTAGTGATCGAACTGCTCTCCGAGGTTGCGCTCGCGCCACGCCTCGGGGAACACCGACACCAGGGCGAAACGGGTGACACCGGCGAAACGTGCGGCCTCGATCGCCTTGACGACTCCGTCGCCGTCGATGGCGGTGGTGGCTTCCTTGCCCGTGCCGCCGGCACCTGCGCTGAACACGAGAGCGTCGGCCGGACCGATCAGTTTTGCCAGCTCAGCTGCCGAGATCTCTGTGAGATCGCCCAGCTCGCCGCGGACCCCGGTCCCCCCGAGCGCCTCCTGCTGCTCCGGTCGTCGGACGAGGCCGCTGACGTCGTCGCCCCGAGCGATCAGTTCGCGTGCCAGCAGGGACCCGACCCCGCCGGCGATCCCGATGATGAACGTCTTCATGATGCGGTTTCCTTCGTTGGCATGTTCAGTGGATGAGGCGGGGAACGTCGCGGTCGGGAGACGACGTCATCCGCTCAGCGGACACGGCGGCTTCGAGGGGCGCGAGGGCCATGCTCTTCGAAACCGCCGTGGTGCTGTTGTCTGCCCGTCAGAGGGTGGGGTGCTGGTCGCGGACGGGGCTGAGGGTTTCCAGGAGTGCGGCGATGTGCAGGATGGTGGATTCGGCGTGCCAGGTGGCTGCGAGTTGTACGCCGATGGGCAGGCCGTCGTTGCTGGTGCCGAAGCGCATGGACAGGGCGGGTAGGCCGGTCAGGTTGAAGGGGATGGTGGCGGTCTGGATGTGGGCGGCGTCCACCGTCTGGCCGTTGATGGTGAAGTGGGTCAGTCCGTGTTCGTGGGCGGGGATGGGCAGGACCGGGAGGAGGAGGACGTCGTACCGGGTGAAGTAGTCGGTGAAGGCGTCGCGGAGGCGTTCGATGCCCTGTTCGGCCAGGACGTAGTCCTCGATGGAGGTGTCGGGGCCGGCGAGCATGGCGGTGGAGACCTTGCCCATCCGGTCCTCGTAGCCGGTGGTGACGTCCCGGAAGGCCGGCTTCACCTCCATGACGTGCTGGCGGTAGAAGAGGTCGAGGGGATTGTCCCGTTCGAACGCCGGGATGCTCACGGCCTCGACTTGGACTCCGGCGCCCTTCAGCGCCTCAGCGGCGTTCTGCACGGTGGCGGCGACCTGAGGGTCGATGGGGCCGAGTCCGGAGTCGACCAGCCAGCCGACGCGCACGGGCCGGTCGGGCGATGTGCCGAGGCCGGTGTCGAAGGCGGGCGGGGTGGTGGCGAAGCCGTCGGCGCCGTCGGGGCCAGAGAGGATCGAGTAGGCCAGTGCGAGGTCGCGGATGGTGCGGGCCATCGGTCCGACGTGCCAGTCACGGCGCGGCGCCCGCGGCCAGACCCCCGTCATGGGGATACGTCCGTGGGTGGGCTTGAGGGCGGCGATGCCGGTGTGGGCGGCCGGTCCGCGTACCGAGATGGCCAGATCGCTGCCGAGGCCGAGCGGCGACATCCCCGCCGCGATCGCCGCGGACTCCCCTCCGCTGGAGCCGCCGGGCGTGCGCTCCAGGTTCCAGGGATTGTTCGTCCTGCCCGTGAGCAGATTGTCCGACTCCGTCGAGTAGGAGAACTCCGGGAGGTTGGTCTTCGCGATGAGGATGCCGCCGGCGCACTTCATCCGGGCCACGCTGGTGGCGTCGGTGTCCGGGATGCGGCCCTTGAAGATCGGGGAACCGCGCTGCGTCAGCACCCCGGCGGTGTCGAAGGAGTCCTTGACCGTGAACGGCACCCCGTGCAACGGCCCGGCCTCCACGCCCGCCGCCAGCGCCTCGTCCGCGGCCTTCGCCGCCTCAAGAGCACCGTCCGCCAGCGTGACGACGGCATTGATCTGCGGATCGACGGCCTTGATGCGGTCCAGGTGCGCCTGGACCACCTCGACGGAGGTCACCTTCCCGGTGCGGATCAGTTCGGCGAGTTCCGTCGCGTCGGAACGGATGAGGTCGGCAGTCATGACGGTCCTTCCTAGACCGGTCTACTTTGCAGGTGATGTCTCCGCCATGCGCGGGCGAGGGCGTCAGGAGGGCAGGTGAAGGGTCTTTAGTGTGAGTGCCATGGCGTGGTCGAGGTAGGCGGCGCTTCGGTGGATCTTCGCCATCACGCTCGCCCCGAGCCACAGGTTGTAGAGGGCCTCGGCTGTCGTGCGAGGGGTGTCGTCGACGGACACGGACCCCTCCGCGGTGCCCGCGATGATCATCCGCTCCAGCCGGTCGACGATCGCCGTGGTGCCGGCCTTGGTGGCAAGGCGCATCACCTCGGAGAGGTCGGCGATTTCGGCGCTGAGCTTGACGACCAGACACCCTCCCTGACAGTTGTCCACGACTTGAGTGTCGTAGAAGTTCTGCCAGTACTTCCGCAGATGCTCCGCGGAGTTCTTGCCACTGTCGGCGACGATCGCGTCCATGGTGGTGAGGTATTCGTCGAAGTAGCTCTGCAGCATCGCCTCGCCGAAGGCGTCCTTGGAATCGAAGTGGTGGTAGAAGGACCCCTTCGGGACACCGGCCTCGGTCAGGATCGTGTTGATGCCGACGGCGGTGTAGCCCTTGGTGACTACGAGTCGTCGTGCGGCGTCGAGCAGGCTCTGGCGTGTTTCCGCCTTGGTGACTGGCATGTCGCAACCGTAGCATCTGAGTAGACCGGTTGGCTAGAGGAATCAGACCGGTCGTCTATGAATATCTCCTTGGCGTCCGTCACCACTCGGGGGCGCCGGTCGAGGCCATGGCCGCCGGCACCTTGGCGCCCGGACAGCCGTCGGCTCTCCTGGCTGCCAGTCCGGTCTCGGGCGCTGTGGCCTTCGGTACTGGTGGGCTCTCGTATTCAACTGTCACGAGTTCGCCCAGGATTCCAACCGGTCATGACAGTGCGTGATCGCGAGCGGTGTATGGTTCCGGGTTACGGCGGTCTCGTTGCGGAGGCGGCTGGTGGTCTGGTCGTGGTAGCCGAGAGCGTCCGCGACGATGGGTGCGGGCAGTTCGAGGAGTTGCTGCCGGATGGCGGCATCCCGGGCAGCGGCGATCGGGATTCCGACCTGGTTCAGGAGCGTGGAGAGGTGGTTGGGGCCGAGGGGCTGGCCGCATCCCGGGCAGGCGCCTCGTGTCCTGGCGGCTCGGTCCGAGCAGGTGCCGACCTTGTGCCTGCGGGGACCACATCGGCAGCAAACGGCCATGAACCCGCGTTCGTACTGTTCGTCGGTGGCGTAGGGGCGGGTCATGCGTCGGGCAGGATGCGGGCCGCGCGGGGGCGGAGCTTGGCGACGTTCGCGGACGGGGTGGGAGGGGCGCCGGTGGCGGTCTTGCGGACGCCGGCGTTCTCGGCGGTGGTGGCCGGCCCGGCGCGGTCCGACGCCTCAGGAACCCCGGGGTCGCAGTCGCGGAGTTGCGCCGTGGAAGCTGCGACAGTGGTGCGGCCCGTCTGCGTCCCCCGCCAGGCCCGGATGTGCCGCCACATGTTCCGGAACGGCCGCGGTGGTAGGCGCATCCGGGGCGCGCACGGTCCTGGACCCGGCAGTTCGGACCCGGCGGTGCGGGCCTGAGTGGTGTCAGTCGGTGCCGGTGATGAAGTCGGCTATCGCGGCAGCGACGGCTGCGGGCTGCTCATCGGGGATGAAGTGCCCGGCGCCGGGCACGGTAACCCCGCTGGTGCGGTCGGCCCACGGGTTGAGGGAGGCCGCCATGTCCGGGACGGAGCCGTGGCTGCCGGAGATGCCGAGGACGGGCACGGTCAGGTGCTGCCGGTCGAGCGCCCGGTGGTTCCTGCGCGCCGACTCGGCGGCGTCCCGGTAGTAGGCGAGGGAGGCGCGGAGGCCGCCGTCGGCGGCGAGGGACGCTGCGTAGTGGTCGAGATCGGCGTCGTCGAACGTGCCGGGAGCATGGGCCTTCGCGTTCAGGAACCAGTCGACGTACTCCCGCTCGCGGCCGGCGAGCAGGCTCTCGGGCAGGTCGGGCACCAGGTGGAACGCGAAGTGCCAGGTCTTCCACGCCCGGGCCGGATCGGTGGGGATCGATTCCGGCAGGGTGATGCCGGGAATCCCGGCGTCGAGCAGGGCGAGCCCGCGCAGTCGGCTCTCGTGGCTCAGGGCGAGGGAGAAGGCCACCCAGGCGCCGATGTCGTGGGCGACCAGCCAGTAGGCCGGCACTTCGAGGGCCTGCACGGCGGCGTGGACGTGGGCGGCGACCGTGTGGGTGTCATAGCTGCGCTCCGGGCGCTCGGAGTGGCCCTGGCCCGGCAGGTCGATGGCGATGACGCGGGACCGGTCGGCGAGGCGGGGCATGACCTTCCGCCAGGCCCGCCAGGTCTGCGGGAACCCGGCGAGCAGGACGACAGCCGGGCCGTCCGCCCGGCCGCCCTCGACGGCATGGAGGCGGATGCCGTCCGCGTCGACCCAGCGGTGGGTGAATCCGGTCAGGTCGTCCAGGGGCAGGCCGGGGACGGGGTTACTTGCGGAGACGGTCATGGGATTCTCCATCGGTGTTATCGGTGTTGTTGGTGTGCGTGTGGGGGTGTGCTGGTCCGGCGGTCTGCCCGAGGGCAAGGCCCGCGAGGGCGATGCAGATGACGAGGGCGGCCAGGATGGTGCTGGAGATCCGGGTCCCGGCGGCCTGATCGACGAGGCCCAGCAGCAGGACGGGGACGGTGAGCCCGGAGTAGATGAACAGGAAGTACGTCGCGCTGAGCTCGGCCCGGTTGCCGGGATCGCACAGTGCGTCCGTGACGCCGAGGCCGTGGCGGAACAGGATTCCCACGGCTGCCCCGGCGAGGACGGTGCCGACGGCGAAGACAGGCGCGGAGCGGATCCAGAGCGCCGCCTCGATGACGGTCACCCCGATGACCAGCAGGGCTGTCCCGGTGTCGCGTCGCAGGAGGGCCGGCGGGGCGACGACCTGAGACAGCAGTGCACCGGCGAACAGGGTTCCGATGCCTGCGCCGATGACGGCCAGGTTCGCTATGCCCAGGTCATCGCGGAGGAATGCGGGGGCTAGGGACGAGAAGAATCCGTTCACGCCGGAGGCGGCTGCGGCGAGCACGCCGGAGGCGAGGAACGAGCGGGCCCGGCCCGCGCCGGAAGGAAATGCGGGGCGGCGGATCCGGGGCTGCCAGCGCGTCCCTGACCCGGCAGTCTCGGAGACTGCCGACCAGGCGATGCCCGCTGCGGCGCAGACGGCCAGGTAGCACCAGAACACGGTGCGGGTCGGCGCCGGGGCGAACTGCGCGAGCAGGCCCGCGGCGATCACACCGAGACTCAAACCGCCGACGTTGGCGGCGGTGGCCAGCACCGACGCGGTCTTGCGGCCGGGCACGACCTCCGCGATCGAGGAGGTCGCCGCCGCGGTGACGAGACCAGTCGCCATGCCGCTGAGAACCCGTGAGGCCAGCAGGACGGGCAGGCCTTCGGCGAGCGCGAATCCGAGGGTGCTGAGCGCCGCGAGCGCGAGTGCCAGCGCGAGGACGGGACGGCGCCCGATCGCATCGGACAGCGAGCCAGCCACGAGCAGCGTGCCGGCGACTCCCACGACGTAGGCGATGAAGACGAGGGTGGTGGTGACGGGCCCGAAGCCGAACTGCGACGCCCACAGGCTGTAGAGCGGGATGGTCAGGTTCCCGCCGGCCATGACGACGGTGTAGAGGAAGACGACGGCGGTGGCGCCGGCCGGGGGCGCGTGGCGCGCTCGTCGCGCTGTCTCGATGCACGGGGGACGCCTGGCCCTGATCATGCTCCGAAGGCTAACACATCTTGAAACAATCAGTTCAAGATGAGATGATGGGCAGTATCGGTGGGCACCACCCGGAACACCGGCATACCGAAACACCGGCAGGGAAGTGGCACGTGGCGGGCAAGAAACAGTTCGACATGGACACGGTGCTCGACGCCGCGATGATCCAGTTCTGGCGCGCCGGCTACGCCGACACCTCGGTCGACGACCTGTCCCGGGCGACCGGCCTGAACCGCAGTTCGATCTACTCCTCGCTCGGCGACAAGGACACGCTGTTCCTGCGCTGCCTGGACCGCTACGCCGCGCGCTACGGCGACAAGTACGACGCCGCCCTATCGGGTGCGGCCACCGAGCCCCTGGCAGCGGTCCGCGCGTTCTTCGACGTCACCCTCAGGCGCATCGCCGATCCCGGACTGCCCGACGGCTGTCTGATCGCCCAGTCGGCCATGGCGACTCCGGTGCTGAGCCCGGCCGTCGCGGCGCACGCCCGGCAGGCGCTCGACTTCCAGCTCACGCGCCTGCGCGCCGCGCTAAAGGCCGGCCGACTGACCGACCAGGACGCCGAGACCTTCGCCGTCCACGTGGCGGCCGTGAACCAGTCCCTCGCCGTCATGAGCAGAGCCGGGGCGAGCCCCGCACAACTCCAGGCCATAGTGAACGTGACCGTCGGCGCGCTCTCACAGGCGTTGCACGCGCGTGACTAGGGGGTTGGTACTGGTGGGCTCGCGTATCTGGAGCGTGTCCTATGTGGTGAGGCGGATGAGTCGTTTGTAGCAGCACAGGGCGGCGGCGAGGCCGAGGAAGGCCAGGTGGTCGCGGGGATCGCGCTCGTAGCGAGGGCTCAGGCGGCGGTAGCCGGACAGCCAGGAGAGGGTCCGTTCGATGACCCCGCGGCGGCCCGGTCGTTCGCTGGACTCGATCCCTTTGCGGGCGATCCGCACGCCGATGCGTTTGCCAGGTAGCCGTTTACGCAGGTGAGGCACATCGTAAGCCTTGTCCGCATGCAGAGGCTGGGGCTTGAAGTGGCGGCCGCGGTGGGGGTCGTGTCTCGTTTGGTGACCCTCGGCCATGGGCTTCAGCCCTTCGCCGTCGTGGACGTTCGCGGCGGAGACGCCGACGAGAAGGGGCAGTCCGTTCGCGTCCGACAGGATGTACCTTTTGGAACCCGGCTTGCCCCGGTCCACGGGACTCGGACCTGTGTGTCCGCCCCCTTTTCAGCCCTCACGTGGGCGGAGTCCAGGACCACGCGGGTGACGTCGATGAGGCCGGCGTCGTCGAGCCGGTGCAGCACCGCCTCGTGCAGGCGGCCCCACACACCGGCTCTCGACCAGATCAGGAACCCGCGGCGAGAAGCCGTATCTCAACCGAACGTGGTTCCTTGATTTCTGCTGGTCAGGCATGGTTTTGCTCGGGTTGAGGGAGGCATGCCGGCGTCTTGTGTCCGCTTCATGGTCGAGGGGTGCGCGGTGGCGTCGGTGCTGGGGATGCTGGAGGAGCGGGAGGCGGCTGCCCGGGTGCGGGTGGAGGGTTTGCGGGAGGAAGCCGCGCGGTTGGCTGAGGTGCTGGAGGCCGCTGAGATCGAGCTGGACCGGCGGGTGATCGCGCGGGAGGAACTGCTCGAGGCCCTGGCGGTCTCCGCGGCCGAGTCCACCGCCGTGACCACGGCCGAGGCGGAGGAGGAGCCCGGCGCCGTCGCTCGCACGGGTGCCGGGCTCGGCGGTGCCGCCCTGGCGGGAAGGGCTGCCGGTGACGGTTCCGGCGCCGGACTGTCAGCGGATTCTGGGCGTGCTGGAGCAGCAGCGATCCACGGGTCACGGGCCGCTTCGAGCCAAGGAGATCGCGGTGGAGCTGGGCCTTGACGCGACGCCGGCGAAGGTCGAGGCGGTGCGGTCGAAGGCCCGGCGCCTGGCGGAGCGCGAGTGGCTCCTGCTGGAGGCGTCGGGGGCCTTCAGTGCCGGCCGGCGACCCGTGGCCGTGCCAGGCGCCGGCTCATCCGCGTGACCATCGACCACCGGATCATCGCCTCGCTGGCGGCGGGCAGGGTCTCGTAGTCCCGGGCCAGACGACGCGAATGCATCAGCCACGCGAACGTGCGCTCTGCCACCCAACGCCTGGGCAGCACCACGAACCCGGTCATGTCGCCGGTGCGCTTGACGATCTCCAAGGTCAGAGCAAGCTTGTCCCGGCACCAGCCAGCGAAGCGGTCAGACACATCACAGCCCCTACCAGGAGGCGGAAACCGTGCTCACCGAGCCATGCTCGGCATCGCCCAGCAGCACAACCGGCCCTCACCGGACAACTCACACCCCTACGGGACAACTTCTAGCTCACACGATGACCGGCGCAATCGCCTCACCGAGCCAGCGCGCGAACGCAACCGTACGGGCATCAGTGCCCGCTTGGCCCATCACCTGCAGACCGAACGGCAACCCACCGACCGCCATGAGCGGGACGTTCACGGCTGGCGCTCCCAGCAGTGAGCTCGGCGTGTTGAACACGGGGTCTCCTGTTGGCCACCGCGTCGTCGCATCTTCGGTGCCACTGCCGAACCGTTCCGGGGCCGAGCCGGTGGATGTCGGCGATACGACGGCGTCCAGGACCTTGCCCAGACTCGCAAAGGCTGCTTGCACGACCTCACGATCCTGCAGCGCTCGCTCGTAACCCGCGGCCCCCAACCTCTCCGCAGCGTCGATGAAGAAGTGCTTGCTTCGCGCGGAGATGCGGTCCGGGTGCGCCTCTGCCAAGTCACGAAAGGCCCACAGGTGCTCGCGCGCGAGGATCAGGTTGGTCAATTCGGTCGCACCGGTCAGCGTCTGCTCGAACCGCTCGAGCAGCGGCTCGTCGCATCGCCGGAGTACAGTCACTCCGCAGGACTCGATCTGCAGAACGACCCTCTCGAACGCTTCGCGGCTGCGTTCATCCAGCCGACCCCAGCCCTCGGTCTCCATGACGCCGAGCGTCAGGGGCTTTCGGGCCGGTGGCGGTACGGACGGACCGCGCAGCGCCGGCCAACCGGGATCACCACCCGCGCGACGGGCTATCTCGATGGCCACCTGCCACATGTCCTCGGGGCACGCTGCCACTACGCCGTGGGCCGTCGTGCTCGCGGTCTGCCGCTCACCACGGTTGATGGCACCACGTGACGGTTTCAAGCCCCAGTTCCCGCAATAGCTGGCCGGCCGCATGAGCGACCCGCCGGACTGCGTGGAGATCGCAGCCGGCACCATCGACGCTCCGACGGCCGCCGACGAGCCGGACGAAGATCCACCCGGGGTGTGCTCCGGGTTGAACGGGTTGGTTGTCGGGCCCGGTTCCGGCCCTGCCAATTCCGTCGTCACGGTCTTACCGATCAGAACAGCGCCCGCCTGTCGCAGTGCCCACACCGCGGCGTTGTCCCGCTTGGGGAAATTCCCCGCGTATGCGGCGCAGCCGTACTCAGTGGGCATGTCTTTCGTTTCGAGCACATCCTTGACACCGATCGGCATACCGTCGATGGGTGAGAGAGGCTCTCCTCGGCGGTAGCGACGAGTGCTCGCGTCAGCCTGCTCGCGAGCGCCCGCCTCATTGAGGATGACCCAGGCTCGCACAGTCGGCTCGAGCTCGGTGATTCTCGAAAGGCAACGCTCCAGGTAGTCGCGCGGCGTGTCAGTGCCCTCCTGGAAGCACCTCACCGCCGCGTAGAACCGCAATCCCACGTACGCGCCTGGGTCGTAGGGGCCGACGGCCGTGCCAGCTGAAGAAGTCACGAACACCTCGTAGAGCAGTGCCAGAACAGTATATAGCGTGCCACATTACGGTACAGCGTGCCTACTTAAGGTACATGAGTGGCCCGATTTCATGTCAACACCTTGTTCGTCGATTCCGTCAGGCCGAATCCCTGAGCATCCTCCGGCGAGTGCGCTGATCTTCGTGTCCCGCCTCGGGTCTCACCAGGCTCAAGACAGCGCCGCGCCGGCCGCCCGGAAATGGAGGGTCGCGGCCTGTGGCACTGCCGTCTGCTGTGTCCGTCCGGCTCTCGCCTCAGGACCGCGTCCGCCGCGCCGTGCTCACGGCCCGGCGCACGAACGTGTCGACACCGCCCTCCCGGTAGCCCGGGAAGGCGCGGGCCTCGTGAGATCCCGCGAGGTAGACCGCGTCGGGGATGCCCGCGGCGCGGTCGCGGAAATGCGGGTAGGCCAGGTAGACGCGGCGGCCCTTCTTCTCCAGGAGGGCGGCCGCCTGCTTCTTGGCCTTGACGAACTCCACCACGTCCAGCAGCAGGTCGGGCCGCTGCTCGGCGACCAGGTGCAGTCGCAGCCGCTCGTGCACCTTCAGGCGCCGGGCCACACCCTCGGCCCAGTGGGCGTCCATCAGCGGCGCGGCCAGCTCGAACTTGTGCCGCCGCACCTCCTCGCTGTCCGTGAGGTACGTGGGCCCGAACTGCGGTAGCAGCGTCACCGGGAACGGCCGCATCATCAGCTGGTCGCGCCGGCCGCCCGCGGGGACATGCTCCGCGGTGAGGTTCATCAGGGCCCGCGCGGAGTCGAAGCGCAGGGTGTAACCGCCGCTCTTGGTCACGTGCTTGCCGTCGTCGCGGCCCACCAGGTGGTAGCAGGTGTGGTCGGCGACGATCGAGACGCCGTCCGCCCACAGGTACGCCTCCATGGTGAACAGCGCGTCCTCGCCGCTGAACAGCGACTCGTCGAAGCGCATGCCGTACCGCTCCAGCAGCTCCCCGCGGAACCGCTTCTGCGCGCTGAGCGTGAATTTGATGTTGGAAGAGAAGACGTCCGTCCGCTCCAGCGCCTCGGGGCCCAGCCGGTCGTCGGCGTCCAGGAAGAAGACGTAGCGCCCGCTCGCCTTGCCTAGGCCGACGTTGCGCGGGCCGCTCGGGCCGCCGGAGTTCTCCTGCCGGATCACCAGGACGTGCATGGGAGCCCGCTCGGCGAACTCCTCCAGGTACTCCCCCGCGCCGTCCGTCGAACCGTCGTCCACCGCGATGACCTCGATGCGCTCCGGATCGATGGTCTGTGCCTCGACGGACGAGAGGCACTCGATCAGGTACGGCATCGCTTCGTGCGCCCCGATGATCACGCTCACATCAGGTTGCGCTACGGCCACGTTTCCCCAACCTGCTCAGATTGCTGCGACTGCGCACCCGCGCGGTTGCGCGCGCCCTCTTCGTCAGCCAACAGCGTTCGGCAATCACGAGAGCGGCCGAGATGCGAACGCACCCACCCCACGCACTATCATACGGTATTATGGTCATCTCCTTGCCCTGAGCGGAGTCGCCGGGGACAAGCATCGCCATCACCCACTCTTCACATCGGGGAGCCGACCCGACCAATAGGAGGCCACCATGCGCGTGGATCACTTTGATCACATCGTTCTGGTTGTTCGCGATCTTGACATCACAACGGATTTCTACACTCGCGTTCTCGGCATGGAGGCCGTGACGTTCGGCGGCGGACGACGCGCACTCGCCTTCGGCTCCAGCAAGATCAACCTACATCAGGCAGGGAAGGAGTTTGAGCCCAAGGCTCATCGCCCCACGCCGGGCAGCGCTGACGTGTGCTTGATCGTGAATGATCCCGTTGACATCATTCTGGCGGAGCTCGGGCGGCTGGGCGTGGACGTCGAGGAAGGGCCCGTACAAAGGACAGGAGCCAGCGGGCCCATCACCAGCGTTTATATTCGTGACCCTGACGGCAACCTCGTGGAGCTCAGTACCTATGAGAGCGTCAACGCAGTAGAGGAGCGGATCGCGGCTCTGGGCTTGAAACTGCCGGAGGTCGTGCCGCCGCTGGCCGCGTACCAACCCGCCGTGCGTTCTGGTGCTCATGTCTTCACCGCCGGCCAGTTGCCCATGATTGATGGTGCGCTACCCGTCACCGGCAAGGTCGGAGCCGAGGTAAGCGCGGAGCAGGCCAGAGAGCTGGCAATGGTCAGCGCACTGAATGCACTCGCCGCCGTGAAGTCTGTCGTCGGCAACCTCGACACAATCGTGCGGGTGGTGAAGGTGGTCGGCTTCGTCGCCTCCGCGCCGGACTTCACTGGTCAGCCGGGCGTCATCAATGGCGCGAGTGAGCTTCTCGGCAAGGTGCTGGGTGAAAGCGGCGTGCATGCCCGCTCCGCAGTCGGTGTGGCGGCACTGCCCCTCGACGCCCCAGTGGAAATCGAGATCCAAGTCGAGGTGCGCGACCACCACCCCTCCTGACAATTCCTTCTCACGCCCTCACCGGAATCGAAGCAAAGACGATCGTCGTGACCAGCCGCGATGTGCGATCGTCCAAGATCAAGCCCCTTTCACGGACACCGAGCCCGAGAAGCGTGACGGCAGAGCCTACATCACGCAAATCTGGCAGCCGAACGATCGCTGGTCGTCTTGGCCTGGCCTACCAGTGTGGCCAGTGCAGGATGTCCCAGAGCTGGTGTCGTCGACGATCAGGACGGCATTCCGGTCGCCGAGTGCTCTACGTAGTCCCGCACGTCATCGAAGACCTCGTCGGGATCCCCACTCCATCCGGTTCAGCATCCGCTGGATTCGGTCCAGACCGTCGTGACCGGCCTCCTCACCAGCACCCGGCTGTTCTGTCCTGGTCCAGCAGGGCTGGGACCGCGCTGCTTCGCGTCGGCACCACCGGGCATGGGGCAGGCACTGTGCTCACCGCCCACTTCGTCACCATGGTCGATGGGCAGTGGCCACCTGGTCTTCGAAGGCACCGAGGGCGGCCCGGGCCAGCGAGGCGGGCGCCGGATCCAAACGCCGGCGTCCGGTCCTCACCCGGTCCGCCAGAGCGCGTGCAACAGGCGGCGAGGATCGAGAACCGGCGGTGCCCTGAGGGGTTCGGGAGCCGACCGCATGGAGCCACTCATAGACAGTCGATGGAGGACCGGATGGAACGGTGACGGGCTTCACCTTCGTCAGCCGACGTCGGCTCCCTGGTGGTCTGACAGCTCTGTGGAGAGCCGGGCCAGTACGGCCGCTGCGGCATTGCGGACGTGTGTCTCGCACGCCTCACGTGCGGCACCGGCATCACCGCACACGGCCGCGGCATCATAGATGGCCGCGAGTTCCCGGACAGTCTCCGGCCCTCGCCCCTCAGCCTGCATGGACAGCCCGCGCAGCATCTGCACGCGGGCGTGGATGCCGCGAAGGGTGGAATCGATGATCGGATTCCCCGCCCCGGCAGTGAGAATGTCGTAGAACTCGTCCTTCATCGCGAGCCGCCCACTCAAGCCGGCCTCCTGGTACGCGCGTGAGGACCGGCGCACCACCGCACCCACCTGCTCACGCTGTTCAGGGGTGGCCCGCTCGGCGAAAAGGGCCCCGGCCAGGTCCTCCAGCGCACATCGCACTTCGTAGAGCGCCTCGGCGTCAGAGGCCGTCAGTTCGGTGATGACCGGACCGCGGTTGGGCACCATGCTCACGAGCCCCTCGGCTTCCAACTGCCGCAGGACTTCGCGGGTCACCGTCCGGGAGACCTCGTACCGTGCGCACAGCCGCGCCTCGACCAGCCGCTCCCCGGGGTAGGAACTTCGCGGCGAGGATGCCTTGAGGGAACAGTTCCAGCACTTGGGCACGCAGTGGTGCGGCCGCACGCTGCACTCGTTGCCCTGCCATGCGACAGCCTCCCCAGGTAGCCGATTTCAACTACCGTACGGTAATACGGTGATGTGAAATCCGTCGGTCAGGAGTGACACTGTGGACGGGCGCCGACCTCGGCGGGCAGCCCACCTTCCCTTACCGCCGGGTCAGGTCGACACCCGTCGTCTTCGCCATGTATCGGGCGATCTCGGACTGATCCGGGTTCTCCCCGTCGAGATCGGCGAGCGCCGCTTGGCAGAACCGGACACAGGCCTGCGACACCTCCGGTGACAGGTCCAGTGACGTCGACAAGTCCAGGGCGGTGGTGATGTCCTTGACGGTCAGCGGGAGCGAGAACCCGACCTGGAACCGTCCGTCCAGCACCTCCGGCCCGATCTTGACCTCGGTCGACTGGTTGCGACCGGTGGACCGGTTGATGACGTCGAGCATGGTCCGAGGGTCCAAACCGAACTTTGCTCCTGCACTGAGCACTTCAAGCGCACCGACCAGACCGATAGCCGACAGCAGGTTGTTGAGCGCCTTCAAAGCGTGCGCGGACCCGGCCGGGCCGACATGCGTCACCGACGTACCCATCGCGCGCAGGAGCGGAAGGGCCTGCTCGTAGGCGTCGACCGGACCGCCCGCCATGATCGTCAGTTCTGCCGTCGCCGCTTTGCGTGGACCACCGGAGACCGGCGCGTCGACCATGCCCACCTCACGTTCCCGAAGTCGCTCGGCCAGCTGCTGAGTGACGCGGGGCGCCGAAGAACCCATGTCGATGACAAGCGTGCCCGGACGCAAGCGGCCGGCGAAGCTTTCGGGGTCCCCCGGATCACCAAGCACACGCTCGACGACCTTGCTGTTGGGGAGCATGAGGACCACGACGCTTGCGCCGACCCCGTCGTTGAGACTCGCCAATGCCGTCACGCCCTCGTTTCGGGCGGCGACGGCGATCGCCTCAGGGGCGGCGTCGTAGACCGCTACCGGCACAGATCGCGCGAGGTTGCGGACCATGGGCTGTCCCATCGTGCCCAAGCCGATGAAGGTAACTGCGTCCGTCATGTCTGCCCTGCTTTCTTTGTCTGCACTTGATCAAAGGAGACCCGGCCCGACCGAAGTCCCGGAAGGGGAGCGTCGGCGGGGACCCTTCAAGGGTCAATCGCAGCGTGGTCATGGGTACTGGTGACGCCGGGTTTCCGGAAGCGCGTCAAGCGCCCGAACCTCCGCGGAAAGCCTCCACAGTCGGCTTCAGACCCTCAGCGCCCACGACCTCACACCAGGCCTCGAAACCGGCCTGAAAAGCCACGACACCGGCTTCGGGAAGGCTGATCTCGATCGCTTCGAGGATCTCCTGCGGACTGACCCCCAAATCGAGCGCGACCTTGATACGGCTTTGAATGTGCCCCTTGGAAGCGCGCATCACCGTGAGGCTCACGATGAAGATGAGTTCCTTCGTCTTACGGTCCAGTGCACGCTGATTGAGATACGCGGCGCCCACGAGATCATTGGCAGCCTGCAGCACGGGGAAGTCATGCTTGGCCATCACCTTGTGGTAGTCGAGGACATAGCCTCGCTTACGCGCCATCTCGTCGATGTACTGCTGTGCGTCATCAACCGTAGCTATCAGCACTCCTTCAATCGGTTTCCAAATTATCGCAATACAGTATTACTTCATACTCTAGAGCTCCGGAACCAAGCGACGTGCGCCCCCTCGCCGGGGAATTTCCAGTGGTCAATCCCCGGACGACCTGAAGGGAACTGTGCAGCAGAGGTGGCCGACGTGTGCCGTCGGTGGAGTTGCCGCGTTCGAACCGAAGCCCGGGCAAGCCTCCCCCACGCAACTCCCGGGACCGGCCTCCACCGGCTCGGTCGTTCCCTGTCCCCGAATCCGGGAACGCACCTCTGGACCGGTCACGTACTGGTCATCAGTGTCAACTCTGTCGTGGAACCTTCATGTACTTGAGTGTCTGGTATTCCTCGATGCCTTCGAGACTCCCCTCGCGGCCGAGTCCGGACTGCTTGACGCCACCGAATGGGGCAGCCGCGTCCGAGACCACGCCCGTGTTGATGCCGACCATCCCGCACTGGAGCTTGCGTGCGACCCGCACCGCCCGTGCCGTGTCGCCTGAGATCACATAACCGGCAAGTCCCAGGAGGGTGTCATTGGCGAGGTCGACGGCCTCGTCTTCTGTACCGAAGGTGGAGATCGCCGCCACAGGACCGAAGATCTCGCTTTGCCACAGCTTCGAATCTCGGGGGACGTCGGTTACGACGGTCGGCGGATAGAAGGCACCGGGGCCTTCGGGAATCTGCCCTCCCGTGAGAACACGAGCACCGGAGTCCGCGGCGGCCTCGACGAGGCCGTGAATCTCCTGACGGGCCGCCACAGTGATCAGCGGACCCACGTCGCTGTCGGCGAGTGCGCCGTGTCCCAGCGTGAGCCCGGAGAAACGCTGTGCCAGCGCCTGCTCGAAGTCCGCAGCGATGCCCTCCTGGACGAGCAGACGGTTGGCCGCTGTACAGGCTTCGCCCATGTTGCGCAGTTTCGCCGCAACAGCGGCATCGACAGCCTGTTCGAGGTCGGCGTCGTCGAAAACGATGAAGGGGGCATCGCCGCCGAGCTCCATGGAGGTCCGCAGCACATTGTCCGCACCGGCCCTGAGCAGCGTGCGGCCCACTGACGTCGAACCGGTGAAAGACACCTTGCGCAGCCGGGAGTCGGCGAGCAACGGCGATGTCACGCCGGCCGCGTTGGTGGTGGTAACTACGTTGAGGACGCCAGGAGGAAGGCCCACTTCCTCAAAGATGCGGGTGAGGAGAAGGGTGGTGAGGGGTGTCAGGGCGGCGGGCTTCACCACCATTGTGCAACCGGCCGCGATTGCGGGACCGATCTTGCGGGTAGCCATCGCGAGCGGGAAGTTCCAAGGCGTGATCAGCAGACAGGGGCCCACGGGCTCGGGCTCCACCACGAGGTCGGCGAGCCCGTCTCGCGAAGTCTGCAGTCTCCCCGTGATCCGAGTGGCCTCTGTGGCGAACCACGACAGGAAGCTGGCTCCGTAGGCCACCTCAGCACGGGCTTCTGCGAGCGGCTTGCCCATCTCCAGCGTCATCAGCAGGGCGAAGTCGTCCTCACGTTGACGGACGATGTGCGCCGCCTCGGCCAGCAAGCGAGCCCTATCGCCGGGCGCGCTGCGGGCCCATTCGGCTTGTGCCTGCACCGCCGCATCGAGAGCGAGGCCGGCGTCGTCCACCGTGCCGTCGGAGACTTCGGCAATGCTTCCGCCGGTTGCCGGATCATAGACCGAGAAGTGCCGGCCGCTGCCGCCGTCGCGCCACCTCCCACCGATGTAAAGCCGGCGAAGGTCGGCGGGCAGGAGGTCTCTCACCAGAGCGGCACCGTCAAGAAGTGGGTCGCCGTCTGCTCTGTCCTCCTTGCGTGACAAAGCCTTGTTGCTCCCGGATGCCATGGGGAATTCTCCTCGGTGTA
The DNA here is from genome assembly GCF_030499535.1 of Streptomyces sp. TG1A-8. NCBI lineage: Bacteria > Bacillati > Actinomycetota > Actinomycetes > Kitasatosporales > Streptomycetaceae > Streptomyces > Streptomyces sp. TG1A-8. The sequence goes on along the minus strand of NZ_JASTLB010000001.1, from coordinate 7,025,556 downwards.
GGTGGGAATGGGAAGACGTTCACGATCTCCGCCGACCGGCCGAGCGGTGAGGGACGCAGTGGCTGTGGTCTGCTGCGTTCGAGGCGGGCGACCCGGCCGAAGCAGCCGGTGGTCACCGTGGGGTACTGGCTCCAGTACGGTGACCGGCGAAAGCAGGCAGCCACAGCCCCTGTTGTTCGTCAGGAAGCCAAGAGGCGAGCGCGGACGGGCTTGGATTGTGCGGCGTCCGCGATCGTGAGCGCCATGGCCAGCCCGGCGTCCCTGACGAACCGGTCGCCCTGCGGACCGCCGGCGGCAGCAGCGAAGGCGGCAGTGTGGTTCCCGGCTTCAGCCGGGAGACCATCGAAGGACAGCATGGGATGCAGCGCGGGGATCCGCAGCGAGACATTTCCCATGTCGGTCGAACCGAACATCTTGTCCGGGTAGTCCGGGAAGGTCCGGCCGATGGCCCGGGCGTTCTTCTCGAAGAGGGGGGCCAGGTCCTGGTCGTGGCGGAACTCTCGGTAGATGGACGGCAGCAAGCTGTACTCCACTGCCGTTCCGGTAGCCACGGCTCCGGCGTCGAAGCACAGTCGTACCCGCTCCCACACGTCGTCGACTTCGGCGATCGTGTCGCATCGGATCATGCAGTCGACCACGGCATGGTCCGCGATGACATTGACAGCCGCGCCGGCCTCCCTCACGACGTGATGCACCCTGATGCCGTCCTGCAGTTGCTGCCGCAGCAGTCCGATGGCGGTCTGGGCCAGCACCGTTGCGTCGGCGGCATTGAGCGCACTCCACGGTCGCGACGCGTGTCCTCCGCGACCCGTGTAGGTGACCCGCCAGGACCGCGAGGCGCGCAGATGGGGAGTGACAACGTCCTTCAACTGCGGGTGCACCATCATGGCCGCATGCGTCCGGTCGAAGACGCCCCGGTTCACCATGATTTCCTTACCGGTTCCGCTTTCCTCGGCTGGAGTGCCGAAGACCTGCACTGTCAGCCCCAGCTCATCGGCGAACGGGGCCAGCGCCAGTGCGGCACCCACGGCCGCCGCAGCGATGACGTTGTGGCCACAGCCGTGGCCGATATCGGGGAGCGCATCCATCTCCGCGCAAAGGCCGAACGCAAGGTCACCGGAGCCTGCAGACGCCACAAACGCTGTCGGCAGATCAGCTACGCCCTTATCCACTGTAAAGCCGCCGTTCGCCTCGAGGACCGAGATGATCGCCGAAGACGTCTGGTGCTCCTCGAAAGCCAGCTCAGGGGTGGCGTGGATGGTGTGCGAGAGGTCTGTGACCAGTTTCAGGTTCTTGTCGAATTCCTGCTTGATGCGCTCGTTGATATCCGTCATCGCCATACCTCTTTCAGTAGTCGAAGGATGTTGCCGCCAAGTACGGCACGGATGTCGCTGTCGCTGTACCCGTGCTCGACGAGCCAGCCGACGACATTACGGAAGTTCTCGCTCGGATTCTCCATACCGTCGACGTGAGAGACTCTTTCGTATTCAAGTTCTCCAGCGTCTATCATGGCTGCGAGTCCCAAGTTCACACTGGTTGCGTGGTGGAAGCCCACGTGATCGCCATAAAACGCATCAGGCCCAAAAGCGACGTGCTCGACACCCATCAGTTCGACCGCGTATTCGAAGTGGTCCATCACGGACTCAATCGTGTGTTTCGTATGGGCCTTGGAGATCGTGGTGTGCGGGGCTGCCTCGATGCCCAGCACTCCTCCGCGTTCGGCACACGCCTTGAGTACGTCGTCGGGTTTCATCCGCGGGGTGGGCCAAACCGCGCGAGCACCGGCATGCGTGATGGCGATCGGCTTGGACGACGCCTCAATCGCATCCATGGAGGTCTGGTCACTGGCATGAGAAACATCGATGAGGATGCCCAGGGCGTTCATGCGCTCCACAGCCCGACGACCGAACGTCGTCAAACCCGCGTCTCGGGGTTCCTTCTGGCCACTTCCAAGCGCGTTTGAGTCGGCATACACCAACCCCATCTGGCGGATTCCGAATCCGTAGAGAACGTCGATGCGGTCGAGTTCGTTCTCGATGGCCCCGGCGGATTCGGTACCCATAATGAAGGCGACGGCGCCGTTTCGTTTGGCATCGAGGATGTCCTTGACCGTCCGAGCCACCACCGCACTTTCCTGATGGGCCAGGTCGGCGAGACGCATGCCGAGCGTCGTGATCAGGTCGTCCCACTTCCAACCGGACGGCGTCATGGACCCTATGGCACCGAACAGGTTGTCGAAAACGGCTGTCAGACCCGCTCTCCGCAGCTCGGCGAAGGCCGTGAACTCACGCCTGGTCCGAAGATATGAGAAGGTCTCACCCGGTTCCGCAGGGAGCAGCTGCGGATGATCGTGAAAGCTGATGACCATATTCTCTGCGAGCAGCCGCTCGACCCGCTTGGCCTGCTCCTCGTCCAGGGCGGCAGCAAAGGTGCTTCGCCGATGCCGGGGATCACACAGTTCGATGGCTGGAAAATCCGCTCCGCGCTCCACATAGGGGAACGACTCGTAGTCGGACGGCCTGGCGACAGAACCGGGCACCTGCAGCAACCCCTCTCCGGTGTTCGTCACACGGCGATCTGACTGACACACTCCCACCGTGCTGCAATATAGCATGGCGTTCTACGATATGGCACGATACTTCAGTGTTGTCGCACCTGTGAGCAATCGTGATCGCTTATGAGACCCTCAGCGCCTCGGCGGTTGGTGATGTCACCTGGCGCCGTACAGTCCCATCGACGTCCACCGCGATTGCCTGGCCCAGCGCCCTCGAGGCTTCCGCGAAGCGGGCCAGGATCGATTGAGCCACTTCGGGTCGAGCGATGATCGGCTGACTGTCCGAGTCAAGCTCGATCGGCTCGACGCGCAGTTCGGGTGCCTCGTGCCCGTCCAGCTGCACATGGAACACCGCACTCTCGTACCACGGGCCCTTCAACAGTGCCGGCTGGTAAGGCGGCGCAGGGTGAGCGTCCTCCTTGGCGACCATCGAGTCCGGGCTCCAACCGTCACACCAGTCGAACACGAAGTTCCCCGTCGAATAGAGAATGAGCCCGTTCCCATAGAACTCCACGGGATGGAGACAGTGCGGGTGGCTGCCGATGATGAGGTCCGCGCCCGCGTCGATCAACCGCCGCGCCAGAGGCCGCTGGTACTGCGCCAGCGGGCCTTGGACATCCGGCAGATAGCAGAACGGCACGCCCCAGTGCAGGGCGACGGCCACGACGTCGTTGTGCTGCTTGGCCTCACGAATCAGGGCTTCCGCGACCTGGACGTCCGGCTCATGCGCGCTCGAGTGCACAAAGGGAGGCGTACCGGGTGTCTCATCCAGGAAGGTGCTGTCGAACTCGAAGTTCTGGCGCACACGGATCGCCCCGATTCCCGCCCGGTCCGCAGTGGCGTTGTAGCCCAGCGGAAGGGCCGAGCAGAAGCTGAAGAAGGCCAGCGTGCTGTCACCGACGGATACCACTCGGGGCCGAGTCGCTTCGGCAACCGACTCTCCGAACCCGGCATGGAGGACGCCAGCCGAGTCCAGCGCACGTACCGTGTCACGCATGCCATCGGCTCCAAAGTCCATGGCGTGGTTCATAGCCAGCGACACCAGATCGAAGCCGAGTTCCGCCAGTTCCGCTGCGCCGGTCGTTGGCGCCCGCATCGCAACGAGCTTTTCAGCTCGCTCACCGGACTCCGTGAGAGGTACTTCCAGATTGCCGATCGTCAGATCACCTGCCTTCAGGAGACCGAACGCCGAGTCGCCCGGTTCAGCCGGTTCCACCATCGGACGCCTCGGCAGGCCGGATACGACGACATCCCCCACGATGGTCAGATCCATGAAACCTCGTTCCACTATGCGATACAGTGTGCCACATCGTAGTTCAACCAGACTGCCGCGACAAGGGGTCTGTGCCGCCATGCGAGATGCCGATGCACCGGGTGGTACGCTCCTAGCCCAGGTCAGGCATTGGAAAGAGGCGGGGGAGACGTGACCGCGCAGGACAAGCCGAGCAACGGTATTCGCTCGATGAACAGCGTTCTCAGCACACTTCGCGTCCTCGAGGAAGTCGCCATGCGCCAGCCGATCGGCGTCTCGGAACTGGCACGCGCGACGCAGATACCGAAGAGTTCGGTCCAGCGGTGCCTGGTCACACTTCAGCAGGCTGGCTGGTTGAGGGTCGTCGACCGCGAGCATGCGCGGTGGGGCGTGACCATGAAGGCTCTCGCCATCGGGCTGCGAGGAGCCGGCGAGCAGGACCTTCGAGATCTGGCAGTGCCTGTCGTCAAACGCCTCGCCGCAGAGACTGACGAGACGGTTCAGCTCGGTCTGCGCGACGGAGAGGACTACGTCATCGTCGCGACACAGGACAGCACGCAAGTGGTCCGCGTGTTCCTCGAAGTCGGCACGCGCGTGCCTCTGCGGGCCACCTCGGCGGGCGTTGCGATCATGTCGCACCTTGAGCCTGCCGATGTGGATGAGCTGCTGAAACATGAGCTCCGGGAGTTCGCGCATGCTCCCGTGCCGAGTTCCGAAGAGATCCGCGAGGAGATCGAGCGGACCACCAGGCGCGGTTACGCCCTTAACGTGTCGGGCTGGTTTCGTCCGCACGTCGCTTCGATCGCCTCGGCCATCACTGACTCGACTGGACAACCCATTGCAGGACTCACTTTGTCCATTCCGCAGATGCGCTACGACAACGCACAGGAAGAGGCCCTGGCGCAGTTGGTCGTCGCAGCCGCAGACGAGATCAGCAAACTGATCTCCTCTTCCTGATCGGCAGCCCGGCTTCTTCCGCCCAAGCGGCGGGAAGGCCGTCCGCCCGGTCGGTCACTGTCCCGGAGCGCTTGTCCAGCCATCTCCCAACGGCCAGGAAGCACCCTCGCCGACGCGCCACTCAAGGAGTCAACGTAACACCGGGGCAACCCGGCCGCAGCCCGGTGGACGAGACCCCTGCTGGCCTCACCTACCGGGCTGCGAACCCCTACGCGGCCACGCCAGCGTTCCGCCACACGTAGTCCGCGACCTCGCCATGCGTGGCGTACCACACGTTCTCGTGAGCCTTCATATGCTCGACCAGCTCACGCAGCACGAGCATCCTGGAGCGATGCCCAATGATGTGCGGGTGGCAGACCAGCTGGAAGACCGCCCCGTCGGCATAGGCTGAATCAAACTCATCCTTCATGATCTCAACCCATGCACGAGGTGTCGTGTACGGCCGGTGCGGGCCGAACCGCGTCATCATAAAGTAGGGCGCGTCGTCACGGATCCATTCCATGGGCACTTCCACCAAGCCCGTGGACTGGCCGTTGGAGAGGATCTCGTAAGGCATGTCGTCGGCCATGAGTGACGAATCGTACTTGAACCCGAGGTCCTGGAGGATTTCGACAGTCGAGTCGGAGAAGTCGGCACTCGGCGTCCTGATTCCGATCGGCCGCTGGCCGACGAGGCTCTCCAACACATCGGCACTGCGGCGGGTGAGCTCGTACTCGTCTTCCCTGCTCAGCAGCGCGTTCCGCTCATGAATCCACCCGTGCGCACCGATCTCGTGGCCCGCTGCGGCGTAGGCCTTCACCTCCTGCGGATGCAGCAGTGCAGACACAGCAGGAATGAAGAAGGTGGCCGGGATCTGATGCTCGTCGAGAAGCCGCAGGATCCGGCGGGACCCGACTCGGGAGCCGAACTCGCCCCTGCCCATCGCGCCGGGCGAAGTATCCCCTTCCCGAAGCGACAGGGTCTCGTGGTCAGGGTCGAATGAGAGGGCCACGGCCATACGAGCACCGCCCGGCCACGCCCGGGGCGTCAGGTCACGCCCTGCGCGGACGCGCTCGGCGTATCCCCGCCATGTAGCTTCCTCCCACTGCCATGGTTCTTGTTCGATCGATGCCTCTGGTTTTGCACTCATCAGTCAAGTGTTCCCTTCTTGGCTCCCTCGGACATGGTCAGGATCGTGACCATGCCGATCAACGCCGAGGCGACAATGTAGATCCAAATCTTGTCCTGGTGTCCGATACTGGCCAGCCACGTGGTGAAATACGGGGCAGTACCGCCGAACAGCGCGACGGCCGACGCATAGGGAAGGCCTGTACCGGTAGTGCGTACTGCAGTGGGAAAGAGCTCGGCGTAAATGGCAGCTACATTCGCTGAGTTACCGACAAGCAGAACCACTCCGATCAGCTCCACCAGCAACAGCGTCCAGAAGCCGCCACTTTCGATCAAGCGGTAGGCCGGCCAGGCGTACAGCATGAAACCGATCAGGAAGGCAAGGAAAGTAGGCTTTCTTCCGAAGCGGTCGGACAGTAGGCCGCCGAGCGGGAGCAGCAACATGAAGAGGAAGACCGTGATGGAGTTCGCGAGGAGCGCCATGTCGAGATCCAGTCCGGTTGTGGTACTGGCATACCCCGGCATGCTGGTGATCCACAGGTAGTAGATGATCGCTCCGGGAACCGTGATCCCGATGACACGGAGCATGCTCATCTTGTGCTCCGCGAACAGCTTCGTGACCGGCTTGTGCGTCTTACCGGACAGGTCTGCGTCGTCAAAGTGCTGGCTCTCCTGCGTGCGAACCCGCAGCCACAGGACGACCAGGCCCATAGCGGCAGCAATCGCGAAAGCGATCCGCCATCCGAACGCGTGCATCTGCTGGTCGTTCAGAACCGACGTCACGGCAAGCGCGATCAGCGAAGCGAGCAGCATGCCGCCCGCCGTCGACACCTGCTGGAAGGACCCGGCGAATGCCCGCCTTCCCGGCGCCGCATTCTCGATGATGTATGACACGGAGCTCGGCCACTCTCCGCCGGCGGAGAACGCCTGCACCAACCTGGCCATCAGAAGCACCAGGGGCGAGAACACGCCGATCTGCTCATAGGTGGGACAGACAGCGATGGCGAGACCACCGACCGACATCAGGCTGATGGTCAAGCTGAGGGCCTTCTTGCGGCCGTACCGGTCGGCGTAGGCGCCCAGGACGAGACCGCCGAGCGGGCGCATGAAGAATCCCACGGCAAAGATGGCCAGAGTGGAGAGAAACGCAGTGGTGGGATCCCCTTTAGGAAAGAACTGACCCGCGAAGACCGGGGCGAGGGCAGCATAGATTCCCCAGTCCAGGTACTCGACGGCATTCCCCAGCGAGCCCGCGAAGATCGCCTTCTTCTGTTCGCGGGTCATCCTCGTAGAGGGCACGCGACTGTCGACGCATTCGACCACGACGGTGTGCTCTTCTGCTGACACGACTACTCCTTTGATCGGAGGGAGGGGGAGGTTTCCGTCAAGCCAGGACGCGGTCGGTTTCAGGTATACGCAGCGGCGAGGTGGACCAGACGGTGCCTGTGACAATGCCGACGGGAGAGGAGGGCGCTGTTGCGGGTGAGGCGCTTGTAAACACACCTTCGGCGCAGCGTCGGACCCCTATTGCGGCGGTTGATCGCGTCATATCGGCCGCCTGCGTCACAACGGATCCACGTCCGGCTCGCGTGGTGCCCCTCTCTCGACACCGGGCCGCGGGTTGGCACGGAGTATCGCGGTGCGGTACGCTGCATGTCAACCGTCCGCACTACCGGCCATACGTACGCTGCGAGAAAGCGAGTCCAGTTGTGTCCAGCACAGAGTTCGGGAGCCCGGAATCGACCCCGCTGCGGCTACGTGGAGTCATGATCCCCAACCGGCTGTGGATGTCCCCCATGGCGCAGTACGCCGCGGGCACCGACGGTAAGCCGACCGACTGGCACCTCGTGCACTACGGCGCGCGTGCGGTCGGCGGGGTCGGCCTGGTGATGGTGGAGTCCAACGCCGTCGGTCCGCTGCACCGGACCACCTCTGCGGATCTCGGCATCTGGAACGAGGACCAAGCTGCAGCGCACCGGCGCCTGACGACGTTCATAGCCGAACGTGGCGCGGTTCCGGCGGTCCAACTGCTGGCTGCGGGCAGGAAGGGATCCCACCAGGTTCCTTGGGAGGGCGAGGGGCAGAACGGCCCGGTGAGCGTGGCCGACGGCGGCTGGGACCTTATCGCACCGTCAGCTTCTCCGTTCGGTGACCTGAGCGTGCCCCGGGAAGCCACAGAAGCCGACATGGACGAGGTCGTCGAAGCCTTCGCCCAGGCGGCCAGGATGTCCCATCTCGCAGGGTACGAGGTGGTCGAGATCCACGCAGCACATGGATACCTTCTGCACCAGTTCCTCTCCCCTCTGGCCAATCACCGGACGGATGAGTACGGGGGAGCCTGCAGAACCGCATGCGGCTGCCGCTGCGCGTAGCCAGCGCCGTCCGCGAAGCCTTCCCGGACCAGAAGCCCGTCTTCGTCCGCATCACCGCCACGGACTGGGTTGAGGGTGGCATCACCATCGACGAGGCGACGACGTTCGCCAAGGAACTCGCGGCCGTGGGCATCGACCTCCTCGACGTCACATCCGGAGTGCTGGTGCGGGACCTGGCAGCCCGCCCGCCGGAGCGGGAAGGGGTCAATGTCGAGTTCGCGAACACTCTCAAGAAGGCATCAGGGCTCGCGGTCGCCCCGGTCGGACAGATTGCCGACCTGTCACTGGCCGGCAAGGTCCTGGCCAGTGGACATGTGGACGCTGTGCTGCTGGGGCGCGCCCTGCTGCGCGACCCGTATTTCGCCCTGCGCAACCGCTCCAGCGACCCGACGGCTTGGCCGACTCAGTACCACCGGGCGTTGTAACGTCCGATCTGCCGCCTGAGAACACGACAAGAAGACTGGAATGACTGTGACGGACAGGACTTCCGCTGACCGCGAGGTTCAGCGCACGAACGACACGACGATTCGCTACACCATCAGCGGCCCGGCCACGGGTCCGGTCTTGGCCTTCATCCACGGCTGGGGCTGTAACCGCACCGACTTCGACGAGATCGCCGGCTTCCTCCCCGCGGACTACCGCATCCTCGCAATCGATCTCGCCGAGCACGGCGAGTCCCGCTCCACGCGAGATGTCTGGACGATGGAGGAGTTCGCCCACGACGTCAAGGCCGTACTGGAAGCCGAGTCGGTCGACAACTGCGTGGTGGTCGGGCACTCTCTCGGCGGAGCCGTGGCCGTCGAAGTCGCCCGGATACTCCCCGACGTCGTTTCGCACGTGGTCGCGCTCGACTCCCTGCACTACCTCGCCTTGTTCCCCGCACAGGACGAGCAGACGGTCAACGCGGTCGTGCAGGCCTTCAATGACGACTTCGCCACAGCGGTGCGGGGCCTGGTCGAGGGCGGATCGCTCGAAGACACCGACCCGGCGCTGAAGGACGCCTACTTCGAGAAGATGGTGGCCGTGCGGCAGCCCGCGGGAGTGCGGGCGATCGAAGGCCTGGTGCGCTGGGACATGGACGCCGCGCTGAACGAGGTCAAGCAGCCGATCACAGTGTTCGCGGTTCGCTCGATCCTTACTCAGGAAGCCACTGACCGCTACGGTGACCGCATCCGTATCGTGCCAGTCGACCTGGGAACTCACCACTTCCATGTCGAGTCGCCCGAAGACACCGCAAAGCTTCTGACCGATCTGGCATCCGCCTAGGTCGAGCCGCACGTAGCTGCCGCTCGATGCGTTGTTCGAGCGCGTCGTCATGAACGGCCGGATGAGTCATGCGGTGACCGAGCGGTGTTCGACACCATCGTGGATCGTCCGCAGCGTTGACGGTGCGGGATTTTGAGGTTGGTACAGGCGCTGACGCCCAACGTGGTCACCATCTGGCAGTCTGCGGTCAGGACGGAGTCCCCGCCGGGCTTTCCGCGTCAGTGGTGATGCCGGGCACCGTGGCGAGCCACGGTGCCCGAGAGGATGCTCCCATCCTGCGGGCCCGACTGAGGGACGACGGTGCCGTACACCACTCACAGCACCTCGGCGGCCGGATCGGCCGTCCCCAGCACGGCAGCGGACCGAACCTCTATCTCGGCCTGCAGCCAAGCGCCGTGAAGCTGCCTACAGTCACCGACGCCTCGACTCCCTCACTGCCCGCTCCCTCTAAGAGGTCATCTCATTTGGAGCCAGCAGTAACCTGGAGGGGTGCCGATGGTTGAGCATCTGGTCCCGGACGGGTTGTGGGAACTGTTCCAGCGGGCGGTGCCGGAGGTACCGTCACGCCCGCAGGGTGGTGGCCGGCGCCGGTACGGCGACCGTGAGGTGCTGGCCGCGATCATCTTCGTGGCGACATCGGGTTGTACGTGGTCGCAGGTCCCGCCGGTGTCCGGACCGTCCGGTGCGACGGCCCACCGCCGGTTCACGGAGTGGTCGAAGGCTCGGGTGTGGGCGAAGCTGCACCGGCTGGTGCTGGACGAGCCCGGCTCGCGGGGCGAGCTGGACCGGTCGCGGTGCGCGATCGGTGCGGTGAACATGCGGGCCCGGAAAGGGGGGACCCGACGGGTCCGAATCCTGTGGACCGGGGCAAGGAGGAGTCGAAGATCCACTTGATCACCGAGCGGACCGGACTGCACCTGCCCGTCGGGATTTCCGGGGCCAACCTGCACGACAGCCAGGCCCCGGAGCCACTCGTGCGCGGTATCCCGCCCATCCGCTCCCGCCGCGGCCCACGTCGGCGCAAGCCCGCCAAGCTCCACGGCGACAAAGGATACGACTACGCTCATCCGCGGAAACGGCTGCGCGAGCGCGGCGTCCGGCACCGCATCGCCCGCAAGGGCATCGAGTCCTCCAAGCGGCTGGGCCGTCACCGCTGGGTGATCGAGTGGACCATGGCCCGGCTCGCCGGATGCCGTCGCCTGCACCGCCGCCACGAGCGCAAGGCGGAGCATCTCCTGGCCTTCACCAGCATCGCCTGCACCCTCATCCGCTATCGCCGACTCACCAAATGAGATGACCTCTAAGTCCTGTAGGAGGAGTCCACATGCCCCAGGGTGTCGACCAGCAGAGCTTCACCGAAGCATGGAAGCAGTGGCATGAGCGAAAGGATCGAAACCTCGCTAGTCCCCACGGCTTTCTCGCGATCACGAGCCTGCACTGGCTCAGCGAAGAGCCGACTCGGTTCGAGGACGCCCCTGGAGCCTGGTCGAGCACCGCACGGGGAGTAGTGGTCGAACTTGCCGAGCACGAGCAACTGACTGTCGACGGTGAGACAGTGTACGGTCGGCACGACTTCGGAGTGATCGCCGAGCGGGACAGCCAATTCGCCGGCGTCGGCGAAGCCCGGATAGAGATCGCCAAGCGCGGCGGCCATGACATACTGCGTCCCCGTCATCCCAGCAACGCCCTGCGTACGGCGTTCAGGTACACCCCTGCATATACTCCTGACCCGCGCTGGGTGCGTGAGGGCCGCTTCCTCCCCTTCGCAGAACCGCGCCCGGTGACGGTCGGTGCCACGGTGGAAGGGCTGGAGCACGTGTACGTCTCGCCCGGCCAGGTCGAGTTCGAGTTCGACGGTGCGGTTCACCGGCTCACCGCGTTCAACGGCAAGACCCCCAGAAGCCTGATGGTCCTGTTCACCGACCGGACCTCGGGCGTGACGACGTACGCGGCAAACCGTTCCCTGCAGATCGAGGCCCCGGACACGGAGGGGCGGGTGAACCTCGACTTCAACCGCGCAGGGAACCTGCCGTGCGCCTACACCGATCTGGCGACCTGCCCGCTGCCGCCCTCGGAGAATCGGCTGCCCATCGCAATCGAGGCGGGCGAGAGGATTCCCCTGGAGCGGGGAGGGCAGCCCTGACCCCTTATCGGTCGTTGGCCCGGCGCCCGAATCCGCGCCATTGTCGTCGGTTGTCGATGCTCGGATGTGGCTAGCCGGCGGCGAAGGACCGGCCGAAAGTCATTGAGGGGCCGAGGCGTAGGCGTTGATGAGTTCCTCGGTGACCCACCGTGCGACGTTGTCGGGGTAGGGCGCTGCTAGGCTAGGACGATGTGCCGGAAGCCGGCGTCGGTCGCCCTGCGGATCGTGCCCCGGGTTACGTCGGGGGGCGTCGTAGGAGACCGGGAGCAGGATGGAGCGCGTGATCGAGGAGGGGTTGCGCCCAATGTCGGTGCAGTAGCGGTCCAGCAGCGCGTTGTGCTGGACAGCGTCGTCGATGTCGTCGCCGGGGATGTTCCAGAGATCGGCGTGTTCGGCGACCACGCGCAGCGTCGAGGACGCGCGCCCGACGATCAGAATGGGTGGGTGAGGGCGTTGAACGGGTTTCGGGTTGCCAAATGCACCGGTCAGCTGGATGTAGGTGCCGTGGAAGTCGAACCGTTCGGTCTCGGTCCACAGCCGCCGGATCACCGTACATGCCTCGGCGAGGCTGGCCAGGGCGTGGGCTGTTTCGTGGAAGGGAAGACCGTGGGCTTCGTACTCGCGCCGCGCCACGGGGTGGCTAGGGCGTGAGCCGACACCGATACCGAAGTCGAGGCGTCCGCCGGAGATGACGTCCACGGTAGCGGCGATCTTGGCGAGTACGGCGGGCGGCCGGATGCGTTTGCTGGTCACCAGTACACCCAGACGGAGTCGCCGGGTCTGTGCGGCGAGGGCCGAGAGCAGCGTCCACCCTTCGTATGCGGGGCCTTTCGGATCGCCGCCGATCGGCATCAGGTGATCGAACAACCACGCGTGCTCGATCTCCGGGATGGCGTCGGCCTCGCGCCAGATCCGCAGGAGGTCGTGGTATTCGACCTGCGCGGGAGCGGTCATGATCCCGAAGCGGGAGTGAGAGATGGCGAGTGTGTCATCGGACCTGTGATTCCCTTCCAAACCGGTACTGGGTAACCCCGACATCTTGGAGCGCCGCACACCTGTGCCGCTGTCCCAGCGCGGCGGCACGGTGCAGGGCGCTGTCACGTTGGCTGACCGGTGGGGTGATCTTCGGGTTGATCAGTCTGGGAAGGGTGGTCCGTGGGGGGCGCGTCGTTGTCGTACCAGGGTCAGCGGTACCCGGTGGAGGTCGTCTCCCCCTGTGGGTGGCTGTACCACCGCTTCCCGCTGTCGTTGCGCGGGGTGGAGGAGCTGATGCCCGGGCGCGGGGTCGTCGTCTCCTGCGAAACGGTCCGCCGCCGGTGCGCGAAGTTCGGGCAGGCCTGCGCAGGCGCGCTGCGCCGCCGACAGCCTCGGCCCGGGGACAAGTGACACCTGGACGAAGTCTTCATCCAGGTCAACGGTGAGCAGAAGTACCGGTGGCGGGCCGTCGACCAAAACGGCAACGATCTTGGACATCCTCGTGCACAACCGCCGGGACAAGACCGCGGCCAGGCGGTTCTTCCGCCGCCCGCTGAAGAAGACCGGTGCAGTGCCGCGGGTTCTGGTCACCGGCAAGCTCCGCTCCTGCCGAGCGGCCCACCGCGAGGTCATGCCCTACCGTCGAGCACCGCTGTCACAAGGGCCCGAACAACACGGCGGACAACAGCCACCAGCCCACCAGGCAGCGCGAACGCGCGATGAAAGGCTTTCCGCTCCAGGGGCGCAGCCCAGCGGTTGCTGTCCGCGTTCAGCGGCATCCCGCCCCACTTCCGCCCCCGCCGACACCTGATGACCGCCACCACCCACCGCGCCGAGACGAGCACCCGCTTCACGATCTTAGACCAGATCACCGGCACCGCCGGCCTTGCCGCCACCGCCTGACCACAGGCCCGGCTCCCCAACCCACCACGCCCCCACGCACCGCCAGGCAGCCACACACCCAACAACGTCACAACGCCCTTGGGACCGTTCGCATGGGGGATGATCCCCTGACTTTCACTCGAGTCCTCCCATACAGCGCCGGGACGCGCCGACCGCGTTACGATGGCGTGAAGGAGAAAGGTGGATACCGCGTCGGCACCGGCTCCGCGGTTCGGTGATCTATGAACTTCACAGATCCTTTCGAGCCCGAGCGCGTGCTGCTCCACCAACCCGGGCCCGGCGTGGCGGAGCGGGACGAGGCGCTGGTCGAGTGTGTCCGGCAGTGCCTGCATGACCTGAGCGCGTCTTCGGTCGCGATCTATCTGTACGCTGAGGCGACGTCCACACTGAACGCTGCCGTAATGGCCGTATCGCCGCTGGGCGTAGCCTCTCTGGAGAGCTTGGCGGTGGCCGACGACGCTTACGCCTCCGCAGCCGCCTACCGGTCGGGGGAAGTAACTACACGCCACTCGATCGACATTCAGGGCAAGCACCCGGAGTTCGCGATCTCATTGGCCGTCTCGGTGTCGTTCCCGTCCACGGTCTCGGCCGCGCCCCTGGCTTCCGGTATGCGCCGGTTCGGTACTCTCACCGCCTTTTGGCCCGAGCCCTTTCGTGCCCTTCCTGAAGAGGACAGGGCCTACCTGCTGCGCACGGCGGACCTGCTTTCCCGCCGACTGGATGCACTTGCAGCCAACGGTGTCTCTATGGCTCCGGCACCGCTGCCCCTCGTCGTGTCCGCCGAACCGCCGGAGAGCGGGACGGACGGCTCAGCCCAGTACCCGATCGCACCGCGGACCGCTCCCCTCGTTTACCACCTGCACAAGCTCACTCTTCTTCTGACCTCAACGAGGCATACCAGGGAAGCCACGACCCTGGCCCTTGAACGCATTGCGCCCGCTTTCCGGGCGAGGGCGATTTCCATCAGCCTCATCGAAGGGGACCGGCTGCATCTCGCAGGGGCGTCAGGCTGCTCGCGCGAGTACCTCCGTACACTCGACGGCTTGCCCCTGAGCAGGGATACGCCGGAAACGGATGCGATCTCCCAGCGGCGCCGACTTGTCTATCCGGGGACGAGCGAGGCGACGCGCGGCAGATTGCTCGAAACGCAATCGACCGAACACGGTGACCGTGACTGTACGTGGGTGGTGCTGCCGCTGACCGCCAGCGATCGCGTCGTGGGCGTCTGCTCCCTCGGGCTCAGTGCCGACAGCCCGGACGTCAAGACCACCCATGCGGTGCTCACGGCTCTGTCCACTCTCCTGGGCCAGAGTTTTGAACGCACACAGTTGTACGACGCACAGTACGCCCTTGCCGAGAAGCTGCAGCAGGCTCTTCTGCCGCGTATGTTGCCCCAACCGCCTGGTGTTGTCGCCACCAGCAGGTACGTTCCGGCTGTGGCCGGAGCTGATCTCGGCGGCGACTGGTACGACCTGATCGGTCTTGCCGACGGCAGCGTGGTTGCGGTCATCGGCGACGTTCAGGGCCACAACACGACGGCGGCCGTGGTAATGGGCCAGTTGCACAGTGCGGTGCGGGCCTATGCCACGGAGGGACATGATCCCGTGACAGTACTGAAGCGGACCAATCGGTTGCTCCTTGAGCTGGAGACCGACCTGTTCGCTACGTGCTGTTGTGTTCTGTTCGACCCCGCCGCGGACAAGATGCGCGTTGCAACCGCGGGAAGCCTTCCGCCCTTCATCCGTACGGCGGACGGCCATGCGCTGTCGGCAGAGGCCGAGATCGGCGTCCCGCTCGGAGTGCAGGAGAATCCGGACTACCGCGTCACGGACGTTCCCCTCACCCCCGGCACCCTGATCGCCCTCTATACCGACGGGCTTGCTGGCTCCGACGACGAATTTGCCCACGCGTTGGGCTCCGCCGTCGGGATGTCGGAGGGGGAGCTGGAGACCTTGGCCGACCGGATCGTCGCCACCGCCGTGGGACTGCGCTCCCGCGGTGACGATGCAGCGATGCTGCTTCTGCGCTACGAGGGCGCCCGCGAAAGGGCGCAGGCGAATGTACGCGAGTACGTCATCCAGCGTCGCGACCTCCAAGGCGTCCATCGCACGCGAGAGCAGCTGCGGAAATGGCTGGTCGCCTGGGAACTGCCCGAACTGGCGGACACCGCGGAACTCCTGGCCTCAGAAGTGGTCACCAACGCCCTCGTCCATGGCGACAGTGACGTAAATGTGTACGTCCGGCGGTACGAGACCTGTCTGCGGGTAGAGGTACGCGACAGCGACCCCCGTCCGGCCGAGCCCGTGACCTTGCCCCGGGCGGAGGATCAGGCCGAGGGCGGCCGGGGCCTGCTCATCGTCTCTGCTCTCGCTTCCGGGTGGGGCAACTCGCCCAGCGGGCGCGGCAAAACCGTCTGGTTCGAGCTTATGGTGCCCGCGGACGACCGCCGGACACTCGCACATGCGGGGACGCGGCGGGCGGTCGACTGAGCCGGCGCAGACATGCACCGACCCACCGCGCAGGATGCCCGGCAAGGTGAAATCAGTCTGTCGCGCGGCCCACGGGAGGGGGCACCTACTTGTCGTCCGCCGCCAAGGCGGATCCAAGGGCGTTGTCACGTTGTTGGGTGCGTGACTGTTTGATGGTGTGTCGGGGTGTGGTGGGCCCGCGGCCCGGGCCTGTGTTCAGGCCGTGGTGGGCCGGCCGACGCCGGTGACCTGCTCCCGGATGGCGAAGCGGAGGGTCATCTCGGCGCGATGGCTGTGGGCGGTCATCAGGTGGCGGCGGGGCCGGAAGTGCGGTGAGATGCCGCTGAACGCGGACAGGAACCGCTGTGCCCCGCCGGCCGAGCGCCAAGCCCTTCATCGCGCGTTCGCGCTGCCGGGTGGGCTGGTGGCTGCTCTCTGCCCGGTTGTTGAGGTACTTCGACTGCCGGTGCTCGACGCAGGGCATGACCTCGCGGTGGGCCGCTCGGTAGGAGCGGAGCTTGCCGGTGACGACCACCCCGGGCGCCGTGCGCGTCTTCTTGAGCAGCTTACGGAAGAAGTGGCGGGCAGCAGCGGTGTCCCGCCGGTTCTGTACGAGGATGTCGAGCACGTTGCCGCCGGCGTCGACGGCCCGCCACAGGTACTTCCGCTCGCCGCCGGTCTTGATGAAGACCTCGTCCAGGTGCCATGTGTCGCCGGGCCGGGGCCGCCGTCGGCGCAGGCCGTTGACGTAGCCCTGCCCGAACTTCGCGCACCAGCGGCGTCATCGTCTCGTGGGAGACGATGACGCCGCGCTCGAGCATCAGCTCCTCAGCCTCGCGGAAACCGAGCGGGAAGCGGTGGTACAGCCGTACTCAGTGGGAGATGATCTCCACCGGGTACCGGTGACCCTTGTACGACGGCGGCGCGGACGACACGAGCGAAACCCTCCCCGGCACGATCAACTCCAAGATCATTCCAGGCCGGTCAGCCAACGTGACAACGCAGGGCGGCATGGTGCTGGACATCCTGGTGCAGAGCCGCCGGGACACGGCCGCGGCCAGGCGCTTCTTGCGCAGGCTGATGAAGAAGACCGGTGCGGTGCCGCGGGTGGCCGTCACCGACAAGCTCCGCTCCTACCGAGCGGCCCACCGCGAGGTCATGCCCTACCGTCGAGCACCGCTGTCACGAGGGCCCGAACAACACGGCGGACAACAGCCACCCGCCCACCAAGCAGCGCGAACACGCGATGAAAGGCTTCCGCAGCATGGGCGCAGCCCAGCGGTTCCCGTCCGCGTTCAGCGGCGTCTCACCCCACTTCCGGCCCCGCCGCCACCTGATGACCGCCCACAGCCATCGGGCCGAGATGACCCTCCGCTTCGCCACCTGGGAGCAGATCACCGGCGGCGCCGGCCCCTCCACCACGGCCTGAGCACCACCCGGAACCGGGCTCCACCACACCACAACGCACCATCACACGCCTACCCACCCAACAACGTGACAGCGCCCCAGTGCGATCTGTGCCGCGGACCCACCCGAAAATTGCGACGTCTTCGTGGTCGCCTTGAACGGCTGGTCCAGCCCGAACAGGTTCAGGACCAGGCGATCTCGCCATGGCGGGAGACGAAGCGCCCGGTTGCGGCGCCGGGCCCCTCGGTGGCGAGGGCCACGATCGCGTCCGTGCCCTCGGTGACGGTCTGGGGGCCGCTGTGACCGTTGAGGTCGGTCGCGGTGTAGCCGGGATCGGCGGCGTTGACGCGGATGTCCTTGAGTCCCTTGGCGTACTGCGTGGTCAGCATCGTCAGCGCCGCCTTCGAGGAGGTGTACAGCGGCGCGACGACATGCGACTCGGGCCGGTCGGGGTCGTGGGTGAGGGCGAGGGAGCCCATGCCGCTGCTGACGTTGACGATCATAGGGTCATCCGAACGGCGCAGCAGCGGCAGGAACGCGGTGGTGGTGCGGATGACGCCGATGACGTTGACGTCGAAAACGGCGAGGGCATCGGCGGCGGTGAGGTCGCTGGGATCGCCGGCGGCACCGTGCACACCGGCGTTGTTGATCAGGACGTCGATCCTGCCCTCGTGTTCGGCGACGTTCGCGGCCGCGGCGGCCACGGACGCGTCGTCCCTGACGTCGATGGGAACGTAGCGTGCGCCGAGCGCTGCGGCGGCCTCCTCGCCCTGCTCACGGTTGCGGGCTCCGACGAGCACGGTGTGGCCGTGCTCGATCAGGCGGCGGGCGGTCTCGCGGCCGAGACCCTTGTTGGCTCCGGTGATGAAGGTAATCGTCATGCCTTCGATCCTCCTGCGGCTGGGAGGTATGGACCAGGGAGACTTCGACGTTAGGAAAAGCAGTACCACCCTCGCGCCCGCCCCGGCGACCATGAACGCACGAGAATGAGAAACATGACGGCAAGACCCGGAAGCGGACTGGGCGCGATGATCCGCACGTGGCGTGACCGGCTGCCCCCGGAGGCCGCCGGATTGCCGACGGCACGAGGGCGCCGCACGGCCAGGCTGCGGCGCGAGGAACTGGCCGACCTCGCAGGAATGTCGGTCAATTACATCGTACGCCTGGAACAAGGACGCGCCACCACACCCTCAGCGAGCGTGGTGGCATCCCTGGCGCGCTCCCTGCAACTGTCCACCGCCGAGCGAGACCACCTGTACCGGCTGGCCGACCTGGTCCCACCGTCGCACGGAACAGTCCCTGACCATCTCCCGCCCGGCGTTCAGCGGGTACTCGCCCGCCTCGGGGACGTCGCGGTCGCCGTCTTCGCCGCGGACTGGCAGCTGATCTGGTGGAATCACGGATGGGCCGCACTCCTCGGCGATCCCTCCGCCTCGCCGCCGCGCCTGCGCAACTTCGCCCGCGACAGATTCCCGGTCGCCGAAAGCCCCGCCCGCCTCGCACTGTGGCCAGTGACCGAGACGGGCCGGCACGCCACCGACGCCGTCGTCTCCGACCTGCGCCGCGCCACCGGCCGCTTCCCCCACGACACGCGCCTTGCCTCTCTGATCCGCGACCTGATCGCCGGCAACACCGGATTCGCCGAGCTGTGAGCGACCGGAGAGGTGGCCGCGCACCGCGAGGACCACAAGACGATCGACCACCCCTCGGTAGGACCTGTCACGGTGGACTGCGACACCCTGACCGACGGCGACCGCGAACTCAAGATCGTCATCATGACCGCCGCGCCCGGCAGCGAGGACGAGACCAAGCTCCGACTGACCGCCATCGCCGGCTCACCGGCCACCACGCACAACTGATCCGACCCACGCGTTGATCAGCCGACTGCATGTGCGCGGCGAGCGCCGAGCCACGATGCCGACTGTCGGCATACTCGCAAAAGTGGCCCTGACGGCGCTGTCACGCTGTTGGGTACCTGGGTCTTTGACGGCGCGTCGGAATGTGGCGTGGGTCGGGTTTCGGGCCGGCGCTCAGGCCTCGGCGGGCAGGTCAGCGGCGCCGGTGATCTGGTCCCGGACGGCGAAGCGGACGGTCGTCTCGGCGCGGTAGTCGGTGGCGGTCATCAGATGGCGGTGGGGCCGGAAGTGGGGTGAGATGCTGCTGAACGCGGACAGGAACCGCTGCGCCCCACCGGCCGAGCGTCAAGCCCTTCATCGCGCGTTCGCGCCGACGGGTGGGCCGGTGGCTGTTCTCCGCCCGGTTGTTCAGGCCCTTGTGGGAGCCGGTGCTCGACGCAGGGCATGACCTCGCGGTGGGGCGCTCGGTAGGAGCGGAGCTTGCCGGTGACGGCCACCCGCGGCACCGCACCGGTCTTCTTCATCAGCCTGCGCAAGAAGCGCCTGGCCGCGGCCGTGTCCCGGCGGCTCTGCACCAGGATGTCCAGCACCATGCCGCCCTGCTCGACCGCCCGCCACAGATACTTCCGTTCCCCATTGCTCTTGATGAAGACCTCGTCCAGGTGCCACTTGTCACCAGGCCGGGACCGACGGCGGCGCAGCGAATCGGCGTATCGCTGCCCAAACCTGGCGCACCAGCGGCGCACCGTCTCGTAGGGAGGACGATCCCGCGCCCGAGCATCAGCTCCTCCACCTCGCGCAACGACAGCGGGAAGCGGTGATACAGCCACACGCGGTGGGAGACGACCTCGACCGGATACCGATGCCCCTTGCACGACGGCGACACGGCCCCCACGGAACAGCCCCCTCCACCACGATCAACCAGAAGACCATCCCATCCGCCCAGCCAACGCGACAGCGCCCCTGGAGGTGCTGCCCGACAGCGGAACCGCGCGGGCCAACATGCTCCAGGGCCTGCGGCACATCCTCCGGCCCCTGAAGCGTCGGCGGATCATCTTCACCGACCCCACCACCCGGATCTTCTGCGGCATGCCGCCCGCCACCATCCCCCTGCCGGTCGAAGTCACCGACTGAGCTGACCCCGGTTTCGTGGAGTCCCTGAAGCCAGGCTTATGATCCTGGCCCGAAGGAGAACCACGAGCTGTGCCAGCACTACGCAGGTACCCGGACGAGCTTCGCGAGCGGGCCGTCCGCGAGGTCCGCACGACGGGCCGGCCGATCGCGCACGTCGCCAAGGACCTGGGCATTCACAGGGAAGCCCTGCGCGGCTGGGTCCGTCAGGCCGAGGCGGACGCCGGCGAACGCGACGGCCGGCTGACCACCGCCGAGCACGAGGAACTGAAGCGACTTCGTAGAGAAGTAGCGGAGCTGAGGCGGGCGAACGAGATTCTGAAGGCCGTGAGCGCGTTTTTTGCGGCCGAACTCGACCGTCCCCGGACGAGGCCGACCAGGTGATCGAGCGCCTCAGGGACAAGGGCCTCGGGGTCGGGTTCGTCTGCCGGGTGCTGGGACTGTCGGAGTCGGCGTACTACGCGCGCAAGAAGCGGCCGAAGTCTGCTCGTCGGCTGCGTGACGAGCAGCTTATGCCGCTGATCGAACAGGTTCATGCCGAGTCTGGCGGCACCTATGGCGTCCGCCGGATCACCCGCGCGCTGCGGCGCAAGGGCGTCCTCGTGGCACGCTGTACCGTCGAGCGGCTGATGGCCGAGCTGGGTCTGGAGGGCGTCATCCGCGGTCAGCGGCACCGCACCACGGTGCCGGAGCCGTCGGCACCCGGGCCGCCGGACCTGGTCGACCGCGACTTCACCGCGAGCCGGCCCGACCAGCTGTGGGTGGCCGACATGATTTATGTCCGCACCTGGACGGGCTGGGTGTATGTGGCGTTCGTCCTGGACGTCTTCTCCCGGATGATCGTCGGCTGGCAGGTCGCGAACCGCATGCGGACCGAACTTCCGCTGGATGCGTTGGAGATGGCGCTGTGGAGACGCCGGATCAAGAAGGACTCCGGGCTGGTCCATCACGGCGACAGAGGGTCGCAATATGTGTCGATTCGCTACACCGACCGGCTCGCCGAGGTCGGGGCCGCCGCGTCCGTCGGCTCGGTCGCGGACTCGTATGACAACGCGATGGCCGAGGCGCTGAACGGCACCTTCAAGGCCGAGCTGATCGAGATGCAAGGCCCGTGGCGGGACGCCGACCAGGTCGAGCGGGCGATCTTCCAATGGGTCACCTGGTACAACGAGGAACGGCTCCACTCCGCCCTCGACTACGTACCGCCCGCCGAGTACGAACGCGAGTGGTGGCGACAACAGCAAGCCACCCCGCAGTCCGCCTGAAACAAGATCACCGAACTCTACGAAACTCGGGGCAGCTCACACTGGCACCGATCCAGCTTTCGTAGAGCGTCCGAGCGGTGTCACGTGGCTCGCCGACCGCGGTGAGTGATCCATCGTCGATGCCGTCCCGAATCATGCGCTCGATGCGGTCCACCACACTGTCGGTGCCGTCGATCAGGGTCAGTCGCATCGGTTCGGACAGATCGGCAACCTCGGCACCGAATTTGACGACGAGACACTTCCCGAGGCAGTTCTCGTAGGACTGCATCTCGTAGAAAAGCTGCCAGTACTTGAACAACCGGTCTGCACCGCTGGTCGGCTGTGCTACGACCTCGTCGATGTCTCGAAGGTAGCAGGTGAAGTAATTCTCTATAACGGCGACACCGAGTGCATCTTTGGAAGCGAACCAGTGGTAGAACGAGCCCTTGGGGACTTGGGCTAGTTTGAGGAGTTCACTGATTCCCACCGCGGCGTAACCCCTGCGGATGATGATCTCCTGCGCCTCGTCGATGATGCGCTGGCGGGTATTGATTTATGCAGGCTCGATTGTCATGATCCTGGAGCTTGGTCGATTGTTGGTCCGGCAGTCCGGCGGGCCGTTCAGGTGCCCGCCAGAATGCCGACGCCGCGTCAGGCGCGGATGGAGTCGGGCCACTTGAAGTCAGCCGGGACACTGTTGGGGTCCAGTCGGTCGGCGGGGACTCCCTTGCCGTAGGTGACCTCACCGTTGCCCATCGACCAGTCGGCCGGCTGCACCGTCTGGAGGTTGAAGAAGACGTCCTCCGTACGGATGTGCAGGCGCTTGTTCAGCTCGCCGACGACGCCCTTGTAGAAGTTTCCCTTCTGTTCGGGAGTGGCGACGTCGAGGAACACGAGCTGGATGAACACGACGTTTTCCGACCGGTGGATCCCCAGGTAGTCGGGGTCGGCGATGAGGTTTCCGGGCTTGTGCTCGGAGATGGTCTGGAAACGGTCCTCCGGAACCCCGAGGTGGATGATCATCTGGTCGTAGACGACATCGGCGATGGTGCGCTTGTACTCTTCCGACTTGCCTTCGAGGAGGTCGATTCGTGCGAGCGGCATTTGAGACTTCTTTCTCTGTCCTGAGCGACCGATGTCGCCTACGGAAATCGGTCGGCAGCTTCCCGGCCGTGGAACCACCATAACCCTATTAGACCAGTCGGCCCAACGCTAGACTCTGAACTGGCCCACACGCTCACCGAGGGGGATGCTGGCCTGCGGGGCTGCGGCGCCCATGCCGTCCGACGACGCGGCCGGGGGTGATCGACGTCGACAAGGCCATCGCCGCGTGCGTTAGCGCTGGGTGCCTCAAACGGTGTGCACATATCGGCGCCGTAGTCGTCGGGGCGGCGGTGCGGGCCTACCCCAAATCCAGGGGCGGGCGAGGGAGTTGAGTTGGCTGGTCGCGAGGGTGGTGGCGTACGCGATGTCGTCGGGGTTAGCGAATGAGCGGCCGGCGAGGGCCGCTTTGCGGAAGGTGCGCCACCAGCCTTCCTGGAGGTTCAGCCAGCATGCACCGACGGGGATGAACGCTTGGTGGATGCGGGGGTGGTCCTCGAGCCAGGTCCGGGTGGAAAGACTGTTGTGAGAGGACAGGTTGTCGGTGACGATCCAGATCTCCCCGTCCGGGTTGGCGTCCTCGACCTGTTGCAGGAACTGCTGGTGGAAGACGCTGTTGCGGGAGGAAGCCGTCAAGGTGAGGGTTTGGCCGTCGGAGGGTCGCAGGCCACCGTAGACCCAGGTCTTCTCGGGTCCGCGGCTGTAGTCGAGCTCGGCTTTGATCCGGTGGCTGTCAGGCGACCAGGCGGGGGCGGGCGGGAAGGTCCGCGGGATCACCGGCCCCAGCTCATCGACGCAGATCACTGTCACGTCGTCGGGCGGCTGGGTGTAGAGGCCGATGATCCGAGTCCTTTTGGGACGAAGTCGGGGTCCTTGGACCGCAAGGCCGGCCCAGGCGCAGACGCGGCGAAGGCGGCACGGCGCGGCGGGAGGGTCGGGGGCGGCGCGGGCGATCACTGAGCATTTTCAGCGGTAACTCTCCAAAGTGAGAACGGCTCGTGCTGCGGTGGTGAGCCAGGTGGGGCTGCAACGTGCTTTGCGGAAGATCCGCCAGGTTTTCACGCGGGCCATGCCGCGTTCGACGGGGTAGCGCAGGCGGGCGTGGGCTTTGTTCAACGACTTCTGGCGAGGGCTGAGGTCTTTGCCGGGACGGCGGCGTTGCC
Source organism: Streptomyces sp. TG1A-8 (assembly GCF_030499535.1). Taxonomy (NCBI): domain Bacteria; kingdom Bacillati; phylum Actinomycetota; class Actinomycetes; order Kitasatosporales; family Streptomycetaceae; genus Streptomyces; species Streptomyces sp. TG1A-8. Next base: position 7,001,657 of record NZ_JASTLB010000001.1, on the reverse strand, counting down.
CGGTGGCGAAGGTGCCGCCGGCGCCGAGGTAGCCCAGGTCAGCCAGGACCGGGATGCCGAGCCGCTGGCAGGTGCTGATGATGCGGTGTCTGCGTGCGGCTGTGAGGTCGTGGGTGCGGCCCGGCAGCACCTTGGAGATCCACACGACAGTGCCGCCCGGATCGGTGATGACCTGCAGGTTCACCCCGTGCCGACGGTGCTTTCCCGGGTAGTCGCCGCAGCCGTCACCGACCCGGTCGCACTCTGCGAGAGTGCCGTCGACCAGCACGTATTGCGCCCTGGCCTTCACTTCACGCAGGGCCCGGGTCAGCCCCGGAGCCCGGCGCACCAGCAGGCTCACGACGGAACGGACATAGGCATGCGCGGTGCCGACACTGATGCGGAAACCGGCGGCGATCTGGGCCGAAGTGGTGTGCTGGCGCAAGTACACGAGTGCGACCAGCGCCCGCGCGGACGGGGGAGCTTGCACCGGCGGTCACCCTCACGAAGGACGATCAGCATCGTGACCGTCTCCATGAGGGCATGCGGCAGGTCCAGTGCGGCAGGATACGTAATCAACGGGGCTCCCGGGCAACCGAGATGAGATGTCAGATACCTCCCTCAACTGCCTGGGAGCCTCGTCCGTTGCGCCGCCAGCCCCTCCCCGAGCATCATCCGATCAGTGGCCACGCTGGAAGAGCTCACTGGCCCCCGCCTCGATCAGATCAGCGGCCGCCAAGGCGAGGTGCGGAGGCACTGGTGTCGTGGACCTTCTTCTGGACCCACCAGACTCCCCGAACTGGACGGTCACTTGCCGACCGCGAGCAGAGATGAGAGCGCCTCGGCGATCACTGCCGTTACTGCCGCTGGGTGCGAGATGAGGGTCAGGTGCGACCCGCCGTGGAAGAGCGTGATTTGCGAGTGAGCGCGGTGGGCCATCGCGAGCATGGACTGCGGCGTGATGATCTGGTCGGCAGAGGAGATGAAATACCAGGACGGCAGCGTCTTCCACGTTGCGTATTGCGATGGGGCCCCAAGGGCCTGGCTTGAGGCCACGGTCTGTGAGGCCCACAGGGAGAGCGCTTGTGGGCGCGGCACGTCGCTGGCAAAATATCGAAGGAAAGCGTTCTTCTTGAGGATTATATTCCCAGCGTCTTTCGGTGCTCCCGGGATTTCATCAAAGAGCTGGGAGGCGGGGTGGGCGGCAACAGCCGAGGTTTCTCCGCCCAGCTCGCTCGCGGACTCGCCGACGGCGGGCGCAAAGGCGTCCACATATACAAGCCCGACGACGTTGTGCACCTCCGCTGCGGCATTAGTAATCACCGAGCCGCCGTAGGAGTGGCCGACGAGCAGCACTGGTCCGGGAATGGCACGCACGAAGTTGGCGACGGCCGCCGCGTCGGTTTTGAGATTCCGGACAGGATTATCGGCGGCCCGTACCGCACACCCGTCGCGCTGCAACTCGCTCAGCTCGCCAGACCAACTTTCGTTATCCGCCCACGCACCGTGGACCAATACGACCGTGATCGGCCTTTGGCCTGGGGCTGTGCAACGGATCGGCGGACGAGCGATAGCAGCCGATTTCGCAGCCTGCGCATGGCTCGCTGTGCCCGAAACGACACTAACCATGGTGGCCAGGACCGCAAGCAAGTGTCAACTTTTATGTTTTCTTCGCATTGCTTTCTACCTATTCCGTGTGGTCATTTAAGCGGGGTTGGAAAGGACAAAGTCACCATCCACAGTCAATGCTCGCCAGAGCCCGCGGGTCAGGCGCCGGAAACGCCATTCCCGACCATGGAGAGCGGATTGACAACGGAATCGAACGTCTTTTCATCGACGCGCCCGCTTGCCAGCGCCGCCTCTTTGAGCGTTTGACCGTTGGCGAGTGCGGATTCGGCGATGTGCGCTGCGTTTTGGTATCCGATGAGGGGACTCAGAGCTGTGACAAGCATCAAGCTGTCGTTGACGTAGCGGGTAATCTTGTCCTGGTTGAGTTCGGTGCCGGTGACGGAGAAGGTCCGGAATTTCTCCATCCCGTCGGCGAGGATGCGGGCGGAGTGCAGGAAGTTGTTGATGATGACGGGGCGCATGGCGTTGAGCTCGAAGTTGCCCTGGCTGCCGGCGAACGCCACTGCGGAGTCGTTGCCGAGTACCTGGATGGCGATCATGACGATCGCTTCGCACTGGGTCGGGTTCACTTTCCCAGGCATGATGGAGGAGCCTGGTTCGTTTTGGGGCAGGAGCAGTTCTGCCAGTCCGGTCCGCGGGCCGGACGCAAGCCACCTCATGTCGTTGGCTATCTTCATGAGGGCAACCGCCAGGCCGCGCAGTGCGGCGTGAGCACGAACCATGCCATCCAGCGATCCTTGTGCCATGAACTTGTTGGGAGCGGTGACGAAGTCTTTTCCTGTCAACTGTGCAATGCGAGCGGCGACATCGCGGCTGAATCCCTTTGGCGCGTTCAGGCCGGTACCGACGGCGGTTCCGCCCAGGGCCAGCTCTAGTAGTCCTTCTCGCGCGTGTTCGATCTCGCTGATGCAGGCGCGCAACTGTGCCGCGTAGCCGAGCCATTCTTGGCCCACGGTGAGAGGGACCGCGTCCTCAAGATGGGTACGGCCGATCTTCACGACGGATTTCCACTGCTCTGCCTTGTTCTCGATGGTTTTGGCGAGTCTTTCCGCCTGGGGCAGCAGCTGATCGTCAATGGCTTGAACCGAGGCGATATGCATGGCGGTCGGGAAGCTGTCGTTGCTGGACTGCCCCATGTTGACGTCGTCGTTGGGGGCTACCGGCTTCTGCGTTCCCAGCGTTCCGCCGAGAAGTTGCGAGGCCCTGTTCGCGATGACCTCGTTGACGTTCATATTGCTCTGCGTTCCCGACCCGGTCTGCCACACGTAGAGCGGGAAGTGGTCGTCGAGCAGCCCCTTGATCGTCTCTTCCGCGGCCTGAGCGATCGACTGGACTTTCCACTCCGGCAGTCGCCCCGCTTCGCCGTTGACCAGGGCTGCAGCCTTCTTGACGTAGCCGTAGGCGTGATATACCGCCTTGGGCATGCGATCGTCCCCGATCGAGAAGTGCACCAAGGAACGTTGCGTTTGAGCGCCCCAGTAGCGGTCGGCGGGGACCGCTACCTGACCCATGCTGTCGAATTCGTCGCGCTGTCCTGACGCGTCGATGCCGATCGGAACGTCCCTGACCTCGGGGGTAGTGTCGCTCATGACTGCTCCTTCTCCGCCGGCATCACGTCATCGCTCGGGTAGACGGGCTGCCACATCGCATCCTGGACGGCCTGGATGAGGTTTTCGTGTGACTGTGTGGCCACGCCGTCTTTTTCTGCAGCGCGTGCTACGGCCACAGCGACGGTGGCGGAGGAGGCCCGGAGGTTCTCCACAGGGGGGAGCAGGGCGGCGCCGGGTGCAGCCACATCGACTTGCGAGGCCACTGCTTCGGCGGCGGCAAGAAGCATGTTGTCGGTGACGTGCTTGGCTCCCGAAACGATGGTCCCCAGCCCCAGCCCAGGGTACAGCAAGGCGTTGTTGGCCTGTCCGATGGTGTAGGTGACTCCGTTGTACTCGATCGGGTCCACCGGAATGCCGCAGGCGATGAGGGCACGTCCGTCGGACCACCGCACCGCATCGGACGGCATGACCTCGATCTGGCTGGTCGGGTTGGAGAGCGGCAGCAGAATAGGCCGCTCGACCCCGTCAGCCAGGGCCCGGACCACTTCCTGTGTGAAGGCGCCTGGGACAGTCGACGTCCCAATGAGGATGGTGGGCTTGACCTGCTTGATCGTCGTGAGCAGGTCGATTTCTCCTTGAGCCCAGGATGAGACTTCGGACCGTGGCCGGGCGTAGGGCTGCTGGTAGTCCGGCAGACCAGCCATGTCGTCGGTGACCAGACCGTGCTTGTCGATGAGCCAGATATGGCGTGCAGCCTCTTCAGGACTCGCACCGTCGCGGACCATGGCGGCATGGATCTGATCCGCCATGCCGGTGCCGGCCGTTCCCGCACCGAACACCACGAGGCGCTGGTCGGCCCACCGCCCCCCGGTGATCCGCAGGCCCGAAAAGACAGCGGACATCACGATCGCTCCGGTGCCCTGCATGTCATCGTTGAAGATCCGATACTTGTCTGCGTTACTGACAAGAATGCGCCGCGCATTCGATGGACCGAAGTCCTCAAAATGCAGGAGCGCGTTCGGGAACAGTCGCGCAGCCGTTTGAAGGTACCGGTCCACGAGGTCGTCGTAGCGCTTGCCAGACACGCGGGCGTGGCGGTTGCCGAGGTAGTCCGGCTTGTTGAGCAGTTGCTCGTTGTCCGTGCCGACATCGAGGTTCACCGCGATGACGCGATCGGGGTCAATACCGGCGGCGGCGGTATAGACGGCCAGCTTCCCGATCGAGATGTCGGTTCCGTTGACGCCCCAGTCCCCGATCCCGAGGATTTCTTGCGCGTCAGAGACCACGATCAGGTCAACGTCCTCGGGCCCGAGCCCAAGGGACTTGAACGATGCCTCAATGTCGTCGGGCCTGTCGATGGAGACATAGATGGCCTGCGAGTCGCGGAAGGTGTCTGACCACTGCTTGATCGCCTGGCCCACCGTCGGATCGTAAACGACCGGGAGGAGCTCGGGGAGGTGATCGGTCAGGAGCTTGAAGTAGAGCACCTGGTTCCGGTTGTGGACTGCGTTCAAGAAAACGTACTTTTGCAGATCAGACGGCTGCTGCTGGAGCTGCGCGTAGGCACGGGCTGCCTGCTGATCGAGGGTCTCGACAGCAGAAGGCAGCCGCCCTGTGATACCGAGCTCGGCCCGCTGTTCCAACGTAAACGCAGTCCCGCGATTACGGCGTCGATCGTGAAGCACACTGTCAGTGGTCATGTGATTCCTTCGGAGCAGCCGGGCCGATGAACACGTTGACGCATTGATGCGACTAGTCGGAGACCGGTGTTTCCGGCTCCATGTCAAACGACGCCTGGAGCTTCGGCGGGCGCTTGCCCAGATTTTCCCTGACCTTGCGGTCCCAGGGAGCATCGATGAGGCTCTTGGTTTCCTCGATCATGGACTTGGGCTCGAGGTTGCGGTAGGTGTCCACCTCACCCGCGGCAACTGCCGTCAGCGTGGCGTACACAGGCTCGGGGTCGAACTGCGCCCGCGGAAAAGCGAGCTCGGAGTAGTCGAACAGACGATCCGACGGCTCGTCCTCCCAGCTCTCCCACGTCTGGAACATGCGGTCGTTGAAGCCCGTCAGGAAAGGACCCGGGTTCACCGTCGCGACTTCGACACCGAATTCCTGGAGCTCGTCCGCCATGGACTCTGCGATCGCCTCGACCGCGTGCTTGGACGCCGAGTAGATACCGGTGAAGGGGTTGACGTTGATGCCTTCACGAGAAGACACCCACACGATCCGACCGGCACCACGCTTGGCCATCTGCTTGGCGATCCCCTGCGTCAGCAGCAGCGGCCCGGTCACATTGACCTCAAACTGTCGGCGAATATTAAACGCCGGCACGTCCACCGTCGAGCCACCCTCACCCACACCGGCATTGTTCACCAGGATCTCGACACCCCAGCCCAGCGCCTTCCTACGGTCCCCCTCATATGTCACATCCAACTTCTCCACCTGCAGCGACACACCACGCTCGGCCGCCTGGCGCTTCAGCGTCTGCACCTGTGCGTAGATCTCCACCGACGCAATAACGTCAAACCCCTTCTCCGCCAGCCGCATCGCAACCTCCTGGCCAAACCCCGTACCGCACCCCGTGATGAGAACCTTGCGCATGACGCACCTCCCTACCGCCGCCCAGGGTCTCCGAGCAGCGCTCACATTCCGACTGAACCAGCTGGCATGGCCGCGTGCCGAGCAAGTCACACAAGCTGAAAACAATTTTGCCTGCGTTGGGATGCCATGGCCACCGGAGGGGCAAGCCTTGACCCAAGGCCGGGTAGTTAATGAGGCTCCGACTTGTATGGCTGTAGCGGAGCGCGGTCGAGTTGGCCGCTCGTAGCGTCTGCGTAGGACGCCGGATCGGATGGCTCGTGAGGTTCCTGCCGCCCGTCGGGGCTGGCTCTCCGGGTTCCGGAGGTCGGAGTGTCGGCCGTGGACGTCCCTGAAGCTTCCCCTTGATCGTGGACATTTGGAGACTGGGATCTTGAAGTTCCAGAGGAAGTAGCACCAGGTGGGAAGCACGTACACGAAGCGGTACACCGAGGAGTTCAAGCGGGACGCGATCGCGCTCGTCGATTCCTCAGGCAGAACGGTCACCGCCGTTGCCCGGGAACTCGGCATCAGCTCCGAGTCCCTGCGCGGCTGGTACCGCCGGGCGAAGGCGGACCGGGGAGAGGGCGAGTCCGGTGAGCTGACCAGCGCCGAGCGCGAGGAGCTCAAGCGGCTGCGCAAGGAGGTCCGCGAACAGCAGCAGACGATCGAGATCCTGAAAAAAGCGCCCGACTCAAAGAGTCGATGCGCGCCTGGACTCCGATCGACCGGGCCATCGGCATCTTCATCGCGCTGGCCAAACCGCCCCCTGAGCAGGGCCAGCTGGTGTTGCGACGACCGATTGAGTCCAAGTTCGCTTCCGCGGTCGCTGTGCGCGATACGTCCGCCTTCCAGGCCGCCGCGACCGTGGGCCATCCGCAGCGCGTCGACCACCAGGGCGGCGCGGTGATGGTCGGCCATCGCATAGCCGACCACCTCGCGGGTGGCCAGGTCCAGCCAGCAGGCCAGATACAGCCAGCCCTCCTGGGTGGGCAGATACGTGATGTCCCCGACCAGCCGGGTGCCGGGCCGGACAGCAGTGAAGTCCCGGCCGATCAGATCCGGGGCCGGTCGTGCCTGCTTGTCGAGACGGGTCAGCGAGCGGCGTCTTCGGCGGGTGACGCCGGCGATACCGCGTTCACGCATGACCCGCTCCACCCGCTTGCGGTTGACCGGCCGGCCCAGCCGCCGCAGCTCGGCATGCACGCGCGGAACACCGCAAGCCCCCTTCGAGGCCAGGTGGATCCCTGTGATCTCATGGGCGAGCGAGTCGTCCGCCCGCGTCTTCGCCTGTCGGGCTTCCTCCGTCTCCAGCCAGGCATAGAACGAGGAGCGGACCGCGCCCAGGACACGGCACAGCAAGGCCACCGGATAGACGGCCTTCTCCGCAGCGATGAACCGGTAGACCTCACTCACCGGTCACTGTCCTTGGCGAAGAAGGCCGCCGCTTTTCCCAGGATCCCGATCGTCTCCTGCTGCTCAGCGTTCTGTCGGCGCAGCCGCTTCAGCTCCTCGCGTTCCGCGCTCGTGAGCTCGCCCGACGTGCCCCCTCCGCGGTCGATCCGGTCGCGCTTGACTCAGCCGCGCAGGCTCTCCGGGCTCACGGCCAGATCCCGCGCGACCTCCGTGATCGTCTTGCCGGAGGAGCGGGCCAACGCGATCGCGTCCCGCTTGAACTCCTCCGAATACCACTTCGAGTACTGACTACCCACCTGGCACTACTTCCTCTGGAACCTCACGTCCCAGTCTCCAGGTGTCCACTCACAAGGGGAAGCTCCACGTCCCCGCTCCCCCAAGGCGTGCCGCACGACCTCGCCGCGGAAGCCTTCGCCTCAGTCGCCGAGGCTGCCCGGCGCGGCGAGCTACTCGACACCGGGCGGCTGGATGACCTGCTCCTGCTGGCAGGGCGGCTCGAGGAACCCGCCCTGCTGCACGCCGCCTGGTCGAGTGGGGCGATCGACACCCACGCCCCGGCCGCGCACATCGGCCGGGTGTGGAGCGTGGCCGAGTACCCGGACGCCGCCCTCGGCCACCCGGCGTGGCGCCGCCTCTTCACAGCAGCCGGATGCACGGCCGACGCCCGGCCCGCTCCACGCTCCGCCGGCCCCTTCGAACTCTGGCGCGGCAGCGTGCCCGCACGCCGCACCGACTGGTCGTGGACCACCCGCCGCACCACCGCCGAAAGCTACGCCACCGGCACCGGCACGGTCGGCTCGGGCGTCCGGATCGATCACCGCGCCTGTGTCATCCGCCGCAGTGCCGTGGGAGAGCGATGCGGCGTCGCCGAGCCCGCCCTGGGGTCAGACGGCGGAGATGCCGCCGTCGACGAACAGCTCGCTTCCCGTGGTCCCCGAGCTCTGGTCGGACACCAGGTACAGCACCGCCGCGGCGACCTCCTCGGGCCGGATGAGACGGCCGAGGGGAACGGCTCCGGCGAGCTGCTTCAGGAGCGCGTCGGGGTCGTTCGGCGCGAGGCCCGCGAGGCCGGGCGTCTCGGTGGGCCCGGGGACGACGGTGTTGATCCGGATGCCGCGCGGTGCGAGTTCGGCTGCCCACGTGCGTGTCAACGTGGACGCCGCCGCCTTCGAAGCACCGTACAGACCCAGGTGCGGTTCGGTCCCGGATGCGGACGTGGAACCGGTCACGACGATCGCGGCCCCCGGGTTGAGGTACGGGAGAGCCCCCTGCACCGTCAGGATGGATCCGCGCACGTTGGTCGCGAAGGCGAGGTCGATGTCCTCGGCGGTGACCTCGGCCAGGGCCTTGAACCCGCCAACGCCGGCGTTGGCGTGGACCGCGTCGAGGCCCTGTCCACGGGCGGCCACGGCCTCGAAGAGGGCCGCCACCTCCGACGGAACGGACGCGTCCGCCCGCACCGCGGTCACCCGGTCGCCGAACTCGCGGGCGACCGCGTCGAGTTGCTGCTGCCGACGCCCTGTGATGAAGACGTGCGCTCCCTCGTCGACGAACCGGCGGACGACCGCCAGCCCGATTCCCGAGGTACCCCCGGTCACGAGGGCCGTCTTACCCTGCAGCGCTCCGCTCATGATGGATCTCCTTCTTAGTTTTGGACTGATCAGTCTCGAACGTTAGACCATAATGGACCCGTCGGTCAAGAACAGATGGAAGGACAACGATGCCGAGACCTCGCAAGTTCGACGAGACAGACGTCGTCGCCAGGGCGGGACGGGCGTTCGCCGAGACCGGGTACGCCGGGACCTCGCTCGACGACCTTCTCGCAGCCACCGGGCTCGCACGGCAGAGCCTCTACAATGCGTTCGGCGGGAAGAAAGAGCTGTTCATGCGCGCCTTCCTCAGCGACGCCACGGAAGCCGTCGAGGCGGTCGAGGCGATCCGGCACGGCGCGGACACCCCCATCGAACGGATCCGAGCACAGCTGGTCAAGGTCGCCGTCACGTACGGTTCCGCGCAGACCCCGCCCTCGCTGTTCACCAAGGCTGCTGTGGAACTCTCCGCCCGTGACCCCGAAGTGGCCTCCGCGGTCTCCGACGCCTTCGCGGCGATACAGACGCACTACGCAGCCTGCATCGCCGAGGCGCAGAACGCCGGCGAGATCGACCCCGGCGCCGACGCGGCCTCACTCGGGGCGTTCTTCTGCGCGCTGATCGAGGGGATGACCACCCTCGGCGGCTCCGGCGTGCCCCGCTCGACCCTTATCGACATCGCCTTCACCAGCCTCGCGGCCGTACCGATCACGGAACTCGGGCACCGGCGGCTCGGATCCGGCGACGGGGAGTGGACGTGAAAAGAGCCACGGGACGATCAGCGCCGTTCCGTAGCCGGCGATCTGCCCGGTGGCTCAAGTGGTCGGCAAGAGGAACTGAAGGCCCACCACGCGCGTCTGGTGAGCCCGCCAACGCCGACCAGTGGTCGCCGCCTACGGCTCCGCCGCCGGCCGTCCACGCTGCCGAGGGCGGGCTGAGGCGATGACAATCGACGGCACGGTCCTGGACGGCTACCTGGACGACGAGGTCGCCGACGACCAGACCGGCGCCCGGGCTCGGTTCCCCCTGATCGTCTCGCCCACCGACGATCTCGTGGACGAGATGATCCTGCGAAGCCTCGGCCCGGAGCGCGGTGCCCCTCCCGGCCGCGCGCGACGATGGCGGAGTGGTGACGGCGACGGACGGGACGGGCGAGTGATCGACGACGGGATGCGGTTCCAGCTGCTGGCCCGGTCAGGGCGCGGCGGCCGGGGACGGAGGTCGCCTTCGGGACGCCGCAGCAGCGGGCCCTGCTGGCCCTCCTGCTGCACGAGGGGCGCCCGGTGGAGACCGCGGTGGTGCACCACGTGCTGTGGGGCGAGCACGAGCCGCGCGGCGCACGCGGCACCGTGCACACGTACGTGTACCGGCCGCGCCCGGTCCTCGCCGGATGCGCCGCGATCGGGTCCACCGGCACTGGCTACGTCCTGACCGTCCGGCACGGCACCGTGGACGTGCACCGGTTCGAGCAGGGGCGGGGTGCGGCGCTGCGCGAACTGCGGGCAGGCCGGCCCGCCGAGGCAGCCGCCGCGCTACGGGAGGCGCTGCGGGCCTGCTCGGGTGCACGGCCGGTACGTACGCAAGCTGCGTGACGTCGCCGTGGGCGGGCTGGGCGTGGTGATCGAGTACGCATACGTCGGTTCCGCTGCGAGAACACTGCCTGCACGGCGGTGGCGTTCGCCGAACAGATCGTGGGACTGGCGATCCCGCACAGTCGGCAGACCCGCTACTGCGCGGGGTGCTGGCGCGGATCGGACTGGCCCTGGCCGGCCGGGCAGGAGCCTGCCTGGCCTCCGCGGTCGGCATCGTCGAGAAGACAGTGAACGGTCATCGCTTCCGTCTGGCCGAACCGCCTTCGGAACGCGCAGACACCCCCGACGAACCGCAGGTAGTCCAGCTGCCGACAGAGCTGAAGATCGTGACTCGGCTCCGTGAACAGCATGCCGCCGCCCACGAGTTATGGCAGCAGGGGATGTCGAAGGCGGGGATCGGCCGGAAACTCGGACTGCACCAGGCCACCGTCCGCAAACTCGTTAACGCCCCCTCCGCGGACGACGTCGTCGCCAAAAGCCTGCAGCGGGCGCACGTCGTCGACCCGTATGTCGGCTACCTGCACCGGCGCTGGGACGATGGCGTCAGAAACGCCACCCAGCTCTACCGCGAGATTCAGGAACAGGGCTACCCCGGAGGTGAGTTGGCCGTCCAACGTCATCTGCGGCAGTACCGCACCGGGCGCGGACACGCACCCGACCCGGGGCCGAAGCCTCCGTCGGTCCGCGAGGTCACCTCATGGATCATGACTCACCCCGAACACCTGCGGGACGAGGACGCCGGCAAGCTTCACCGGCTGCGTGAACGCGATCCCGAGCTGGACCGGCTCACTCTTCACGTCAGGAAGTTCGCCGTCATGATGACCGCACGCCACGGCGACCGCCTCGCGGACTGGATCACCGAGGTCGAACGAGACTCCCTCGCCCCACTCGCGGGCTTCGCCCGCCACCTCCGCCGCGACTTCGACGCCGTCCGCAACGGCCTTTCCCTCCCCCACGGTTCCGGCGCCGTCGAAGGCAACATCAACCGGCTGAAGATGCTGAAACGGCAGATGTTCGGCCGGGCCAGCCTCGATCTCCTTCGCAAACGCGTCCTGCTCGCGCGATGAGTCCAGCCCGCCCGGATCACAAGATCGTCGACAGAACCAAGATCAGGGACGGCGCGGTCGCCAACCGGCCCGTCTATATGGCCCTGGCCGTCACGACCGAGGGCCGGCGGGAGATCCTCGGGTGGTGGGCCGGCCACGGCGGCGAGGGCGCCAAGCACTGGCTGCACCTCCTCACCGAGACCAAGAACCGTGGCATGACCGATGTGCTCATGCTGGTCGGCGACGGCCTCAAGGGCCGGCCCGAAGCGGTGGAGACCGTCTAGCCGAAGACGATCGTGCAGACCTGTGCGGTGCATCTGCTGCGGAACTCCTTCCGCTGTGCCGCCCGCCGGGGCCGGGACGAGATCGCCAAGCTCCTCCAGCCCGTCTCCACCGCGCCGGCCGAGGAAGCGGCCCTGGAGCGGTTCGCCGAGTTCGCCGACGCCTGGGGCCGGAAGTATCCGGCGATCGTCAAACTGTGGGAGAACGCCTGGGAGGAGTTCACCCCGTTCCTGCGGTTCGACACCGAGATCCGCCGCATCGTCTGCACGAACGAACGCGATCGAGTCGGTCAACGCCCGGATCCGCCGGGAGGTCAAGGCCCGCGGCCACTTCCCCACCGAGCAGGCCGTCCTGCAGTGCGTCTCCACGGCGATCATGTCGCTCGACCCCACCGGCAAGGGCCAGGCCCGCTGGACCATGCGCTGGAAGACCGCGCTGAACGCCTTCGACATCACCGTCGACGGCCGCCTGACGGCGGCCCGCCAGTAATCCGACTGCCCTGGTCACACCGTTCGTTTGACAGACCCGTCGTTCGCTGCTCGTCCGCAGGGCGGCGGGACCGCTCCGTGTGATGAGAGGGCCGTGTTCACGGCCGTGGTGTACGTGCTGACCAGCGGTTGCGCCTGGCGGCATCTGCCGCCGACGTTCGGTACGTCTCCCGCGACGGCGCATCGCCGGTTCACGGTGTGGACCGAGGCGGGCCTGTGGCGCCGGCTGCACCGGGCGGTGCTGGACGAACCCGGCGCCAGGGGCGAGGTCGACTGGACCTCGGCGATCATCGACGCGGCCTCTGTCCAGGCGAAAGGGGGGACCCTGACCGGGCCGAATCCGGTCGATCGCGGCAAGAAGGGCAGCAAACTGCATGTCCTGTCCGACGCCCGGGGCATCCCGCTGGCCGTTGCGGTGTCCGGGGCGGACCTGCACGACAGCCAGGCGTTCAAGCCGCTGATCCTGGCGATACCCACCGTTCGCTCCAGGCGCGGTCCGCGCCGGCGGCGACCGGTCAAGGCACGCGCTGACAAGGCGTATTTCTCCGCCGACCACGTCGCCTGGCTCCGCGGTCGAGGCTTGGTCCCGCGGATCGCCCGCCCGGGAATCGAGTCCGGCGAGCGGCTCGGGCGGCACCGCTGGAAGATCGAACGGTCGATCGCCTGACTGTTCGGCTACCGCCGACTCACCGTGCGATACGAGCGAAAGGGCTCCCACTTCCTTGGCTTCCTCGGACTCGCGGCGGCCCTGACCTGTTACAAGAAGCTCGCAGAACTCGCCACGTGAGGCACCCTCTAAATGTTGATGCTTCAAAAGTTTGACATAGAATCTGTGGATGCCATCTTTTCGCGCACTGGAATGCCTCGTCGCTGTCGCGGACACCGGATCGATCACTCAGGCCGCATTGTTGCTGCACTCCTCGCAACCCGCCGTGTCCCATCAGATCGCCTCACTGGAGCGCGAGACCGGCACGGCCCTGCTGCGTCGCGAGGCACGGGGGGTCAGGCTCACCGCCGCGGGGCGGGTCGCGGTCGCGGACGCCCGGCGGGCGGTCGAGGCGGCTACCGCCGCCGTACGGTCGGCGCGGGCGGTGGGAAAAGCCGGGGGCGGGTCGCTGCGGATCGGTTGCGCGCAAAGCCTTACCGTCGCCTTGCTCGCCCCGGTGCTCCGCGACTGGCGCCGGCGCCACCCGGAAGTGGCCATCGCTCTGCGTGAGCTCGCCGTCATGGACGAGGCACTGGGACTGGTCGAGTCCGACGACGTTGACGTCGCGGTGCTGCCGGACCCCCCATCCGACCGTTTCCAGGTCACTGCCGTCGCCGAAGAGGAGATCGTGCTGGCCGCGCCCACCGGCCACCCGCTGGCCCAGCGGGCCGCACTGCGGATCCAGGACCTCGATGGCGCGCCACTCGTGCACTTCACGACGGACAACGCCCTCGGCGCATGGCTCGACCAGTCCTTCGCCCGGGCCGGGGTCCGCCCGGAGGCGGTCATGCGGACGTCCGTCTCTGCTGCGGCACCCCAACTCGCCGCCGCCGGGTTGGGCGTCGCGGTCTGTCCGGTGAGTGCGGTCGGTGCGGGCTTTCCAGGCGTGGTCCGGCCGTTCTCACCGCGGTGGACCAGACAATTGATGGCGGTGACCTCCGCCGGACCCGATCCGCTCGTCGCGCGGTTCATCGCGGGGCTGCGCCGTCACGGAGTGCGGGTTCCCCGCAGCGTACAGACGCAGCTCGACGAAGGAGTCGTGGTCGCGGGCGAGTGACCACGGACACTCTGAGACCGGCAGGACCCGAGACGCGGCTCCTCATCACATCGTTGCCTTGCGGCCGTCCAAAGGCCGCGCAGATGGGGGGCGGGGCGCCCCCCATCAACGAAGCAGGCACAGATTCTTGGTGATCCTGGAGTTGCGACGCTCTGTGATCACCGGAGAGACCTGTGCCCGTCCTGCCATCGTGGCTGACCGAACCGCCCTGGGCTCGCTCTTGGGCAGCTGCTTGTCGAACACTTTCTTCCCGGCCGGGGTCAGCCCGTGGCCGTGGTGTGTGCTCTTGCCGACGTCCAGGCCGAGGAAGACGCCCACCCCGTCGATCTCGGTCACGGTGCCCTCACATCGTTCGATCCGGTGCCGGCCCCGGCGGTGGGTTCGTTCGCGCGCATCCACGTTATGCAGACCTGCCGCCCGCAGTTGGCCGGGCATTGCGCCCGGCCAGGCGGTGGTCGGGCCTCTGATCAGCGTCTCCGACGGCACCTCTCGAGCCCGGTGGCACCACCCCCACGGTCATCCGATCGACAGGGGGCAGCAGTAGTGCCGGGCCCGAAGGCCGGCGGCTCTCTTGCAGGACCGTGAAGAAGATAACGGGGCGCACCACCGCTCCTATCTGCGCAGCCTCTGACCTGCACCTATCGAAATCCGAAGCGGATGACATCAAAACTTTGGATGGATCAGGGCCATGAATTCAGGAATCCTGAGGTGATGCCTGAAGGTTCTGCTCGTCATGACACATGTGCACACCACATCTGAGACACCCCACGAGGCGCTCACTCGGACCCCCAGGACGCCCCTCGGGCTGTACGCGCTCGCTCTGGCCAGTTTCGCCGTCGGCCTGGCGGAGTTCGTGATTGCCGGCCTGCTGCCGGACGTCGCCGATGATCTGTCGGTCAGTGACGGCAGCGCGGGCATTCTGGTGACGACGTACGCGGTGGGCATCATCGTGGGCGCCCTCGCCCTGACCACGGCCCTCAGCCGTATTCCGCCGAAGTCGGCCCTGGTGCAGATCGGTGTCGTCTTCGTCATCGGTAACCTCCTCTGCGCGCTAGGACCGAACTTCGAGGTCGTCCTCGCGGGGCGGATCATCGCCGGGACGACCAACGGGGCGTTCCTCGGCATGGGCATCGTCGTCGCCGTCAGCCTCGCCGACGCACGAAATCAAGGCCGGGCCATTGCCACCATGTTGGGCGGCCTGACGTTCGCGAACGTGCTCGGCGTGCCGCTTGGCACCGTGCTCGGGCAGCAGTTCGGGTGGCGGGTCGTCTTCGGCGTCATCGTGGCCCTCGCGGTCGTCGCAACCCTGGCCATCCTCGCGGTCGTCCCCCACGTGGCGCCCACGCCCACGAGCTCCCTCGCCGATCTGCGGCATCTCCTCAACCGGCAGGCTCTTTTGGCGATGGGCATCGCGACGTTCGGGTTCGGCGGCATGTTCGGCGCCTTCACCTATGTCGCGCTGACGCTCACGAAGGTCTCGGGCTACCCCACCAGCGCTGTTCCCTGGCTGCTCGTGCTCTTCGGCATCGGCCTCATGATCGGCAACGCGCTGGGCGGCCGGCTGGTCAACCGCGCCCTGGACGCCACCCTGGCAGGGTCGCTCGTGGGCCTGTTGGCCGTGCAAGTCCTCCTCGGGTTGCTCGCCGGCCATCCTGTCGTAGCGGCGATCTCGCTGGGCCTCATGGGAATGTTCGGCTTCGCCGCCGCGCCCGGCTACCAGCAGAAGGTGATGCGACACGCGCGCGCCGCCGGGGCGATCGCGTCCGGCGCCCCGATCGCGGCGGTGAACCTCGGCAACGCCCTCGGCTCGTGGATCGGCGGGCTCATGATCACGGCCGGGCTCGGCTACACCTCCCCCATCTGGATGGGCGCGGTGGCCACCGGACTCGCCCTCGTCCTCCTCGCTGTTGCCGCCCGCACCGCGCTTAAGGCGGCACTGTGACCCCGGCCGCCCGGGTCGCCGCCGCACGCACCACGAGAAGCATGGCGACGACTGACGTCCTCGACATCGCCCGTCCGAGGAGCTTCCGGCCCACGCGCTTCCGCCGGCGGACAACCCCGCGCTCCAGTCAACGAGCCGCGCTCGGCCAGGACTTGCCGCAACCGCAGGACGCCCTGCACATCAAGCGCGCCGCCGTCGCCGGTTACGACTGAGGGCAGGGCCGCCTGCTGCACTGTCGGCGCCCCGGTTCCACCATCCAGACCTCGTCGACGTGGCCATCCGCTTCCAGCGGCACCGATTCGATGCCGCGGTCGGTGCCGAGCGCTACTCGAAGTCGGAGGAACACCTGACCGGACGGGCGCCGATTGGTGTGCCCACCGCGTCGCTCGCTCGACGGAGTCCTCGCCGGTCCTCCGGACCGACAATCGCGAGCAATACCGTCCCTGCTGACAGGTGCTGCCGCATCCGTAGCGGCACAAAGAATCATCATCGGATCAACAAGGAGCAACAAAAGTGGACTTGAAGCTTGATGGCAAGAGGGCGCTCGTAACCGGGGGAAGCCGGGGGCTGGGGTACGCAGTCGCCACAGAACTCGCCCGTGAGGGAGCACAGGTCGCGCTTCTCGCCCGGGACGCCGACGCCGTCGAGACCTCGGCGGGTCGGCTGCGCGCCGCGGGGTACGACGCCATCGGCGTCGTGGCGGACACGACTCAGGACCGGCAGGTCGAGTCGGCGGTAGCGGCAGTCACGCATCGATTCGGGGGCGTGGACATCCTCGTGAACGGAGCGGCCAAGGCGGCTGGAGGCCCGGCGACAGGTTTCCTGACCCTCGACGACGACGACCTCCGCTTCGAGATGGAGACGAAGGTCCTGGGCTATCTGCGCTGCGCGCGAGCCGTCGCGCCCCAGATGATCGAGCGCGGCTGGGGCCGGATAATCAACATCGGCGGGCTTGCGCTGCGGCGCACAGGATCCGTTTTCAGCTCCGTGCGTAACGTCGCTGTCGCCGCGATGACCAAGAACCTGGCGGACGAACTCGGCCCGGTGGGAGTCAACGTAACGGTTGTCCACCCCTGGGTGACGCAGACCGAGGGCGTGCAAACCATGATCCGCGACGGCGCGGCCGCACGTGGGGTGACCGAGGCCGAGATCGCCGAGGAACTCGCCGCCGGTGTGAGCGTCGGCCGCCTCATCCAACCGTCCGAGGTCGCGCACGTGGTCACCTTTTTGGCCTCGCCTCTGAGCGTTGCGATCAACGGGGAGGCCGTCGCTGCCGGCGGCGGCCTGTCCGGACCGATTTTCTACTGACGCGACAGGAGCGTGTATGCGTGCGGACCTTGGAGCGCTGAGGCAGATGCCGACTGAGAACTCCTAACGAAATGATTTTCGAGGTGGTTGGATCATTACGGCAGCGATGATCTGGGGGTGCGAAGTGGCACGGCCGAAGCCGTGGGAAGTCGATGACGAGCTGTGGGCGGTGATCGAACCGCTGCTGCCCAAGGTCGAGCGTCGGGCCCGGCACCCAGGGCGCAAGCGGCATCCGGACCGGCTGGTGTTCCAGGGCATCCTGTTCGTCCTGCACACCGGGATCTCCTGGGAACACCTGCCGCAGGAACTCGGCTTCGGCTCGGGCATGACCTGCTGGCGACGCCTGGCCGAGTGGACCGGGGCCGGCGTGTGGCCCCGACTGCACGAGGTCCTCCTTGCCAAGCTCCGCAGCGCGAACGCCCTGGACTTCTCCCGAGCGGCCGTCGACGGCTCCCACATCCGCGCGCTAAGAACTCCTAACGAAATGATTTTCGAGGTGGTTGGATCATTACGGCAGCGATGATCTGGGGGTGCGAAGTGGCACGGCCGAAGCCGTGGGAAGTCGATGACGAGCTGTGGGCGGTGATCGAACCGCCGCTGCCCAAGGTCGAGCGTCGGGCCCGGCACCCAGGGCGCAAGCGGCATCCGGACCGGCTGGTGTTCCAGGGCATCCTGTTCGTCCTGCACACCGGGATCTCCTGGGAACACCTGCCGCAGGAACTCGGCTTCGGCTCGGGCATGACCTGCTGGCGACGCCTGGCCGAGTGGACCGGGGCCGGCGTGTGGCCCCGACTGCACGAGGTCCTCCTTGCCAAGCTCCGCAGCGCGAACGCCCTGGACTTCTCCCGAGCGGCCGTCGACGGCTCCCACATCCGCGCGCTAAAGGGGGTCCCAAGACCGGACGAAGCCCTGTTGACCGGGGCAGAACCGGCAGCAAGCACCACCTGATCACCGACGCCACCGGCATCCCGCTCGCCGCCACGCTGACCGGCGGCAACCGCAACGACGTCACCCAGCTGATCCCTCTGCTGGAGGCGATACCGCCGGTGCGGGGCAAGCGAGGCCGGCCCCGACGCCGCCCGGACGTGGTGCTGGGCGACCGCGGCTACGACCACGACAAGTACCGCCGGCTCGTCCGGGACCTGGGCGTGAAGCCACTGATCGCCCGACGCGGCACCGAACACGGCTCCGGACTCGGCACCCAACGCTGGGTCGTGGAACGCGCATTCGCCCACCTGCACTGGTTCCGCCGTCTGCGGATCCGCTGGGAGATCCGCGACGACATCCACGAAGCCTTCCTCACCCTCGGATGCGCGCTCATCTGCTGGAGGCGCCTGACGTCATTGCGATAGGAGTTCTGAGCCGGGCACAGCGCCGAAGACGGGCGCCCAGGCCATGTCACGGGCCGCGACGGCCGGCTGGCCGACCTCGACGACGAGCAGCGTACTCTGGCCCGGTGGGGGCCGCCCGGCAGCGAGTACGAGGTTGAACGGCGGCGGTGGTTCTCCACTCCGACGAACCACGTCGGTCTGACGTTCAACGCCCAGTTCGCGTGGCAGCAGCGGCGTGCGATGCAGCTTGTGGCGTCGGGACTGTCCCCCGAGGACGCTGGCACGTTGTTGGGTGCGCGGGTGCCTGATGGCGTACTGGGGTGTGGCTGGCCCGGGTGCCGACTCTGGGTCAGAGCGTTGCGGGCAGGCCGGCGGTGTCGGTGACCTGGTCCCAGACGGCGAAGCGGACGGTCGTCTCGGCGCGGTAGTCGGATGCGGGGATCAGATGACGGCGGGGCCGGAAGTGGGGTGAGGTGCCGCTGGAGGCGGACAGGAACCGCTGGGCTGTGCCCACGGAGCGCCAGGCCCTTCATCGCGCGTTCGCGTTGCCGGGTGGGCTGGTGGCTGTTCTCGGCCCGGTTGTTCAGGTACTTCGACTGCCGGTGCTCGACGCAGGGCATGACCTCGCGGTGGGCCGCGGCGCAGGAGCGGAGCGTGTCAGTGACGACCACCCGCGGCACCGTGCGGGTCTTTGTGAGGAGCCTGCGGAAGAAGCGTCTGGCTGCGGCCTGGTCGCGGCGGTTGTGCACGAGGATGTCGAGGACGTTGCCGCCGGCGTCGACCGAGAGCGTGCGGCGCTGGTGCCTGAGGGGGCGGTTTGAGGAATTTTGGTAGGAGATCGGACACGAAACCCCGACCAGTGCGACGCTGTCCACCGGCAACGAGTCCGCTTGCCTCGGCGGAAGGCTGGCTGCCGGCGGCCGTTCTGCGCGGCCGCGGGGCGCGAGGAGTGCGTGCAGGGCCGTGACGACGGCGAAGCCGATCGCCAGTACCGCGAAGAACAGGCCGATGGTGACCGCGGTGCCCACCCGTGAGGGGGAAAGCGGTACACGCGATCGTGCGCGGCCTTGGCGGCGGTTCAGGCGGTCGAAGTGATCGCTCGGGTGACGGCCGTGATCGCCGGGGCGGGGTGGCCGGGGAGGCGCGCCACGAGCACCCGGCGGATCTCGGGGGGTGCGCAGTCGACGCGCAGCAGGCTCACCCCAGGCGGCAGCACCGGTGAGAGCCGGGACGGCACCGTCGTCACACCGAAGCCGCCGGCAACCAGCTGGAGCTTCGTCAGCCAGTCGCGCGCGGAGTGGATGACGCGAGGCCGTCCGGGCAGGCCGGGCCAGACGCCGAGCAGCGGCTCGGAGCTCGATGACGGGGTGGCGATCCACGCGGCGTCGACCAGCTCGTCGATGTGCACCGTGGTGCGTCCGGCGAACTTCCCGGTCGACGGCACCGCCACGACCAGTTCGGTGTCCGCGACGGTTTCGACGTGCAGGCGCGGCGAGTCGCCGTCGAAGGGCCGGTGGGGTGGACGGGACGTCAGCACGGCGAGGTCGAGCGAGCCCGCGCGCAGCGCCCGGATCAGAGTGGGCGTGGTGCCCTCGCTAGTGATGACCGTGATTTGCGGGTCGGCCGCCGCGAGGTGTGCGAGTGCGACGGGCAGGATCGCCGCGCCCGCGCTCAGGAACACCCCGAGCCGCACCAGTTCGGTCCGCGGGACGGTGCCGGTGAGCTCACGCTCGACCGCTGCGAGCGAGGCCAGGACCGTGTGGGCGTGCCGCAGCAGGGTCAAGCCGGAGGGGGTGAGCCGTACCCCGTCTGGGCGGCGTTCGAACAGGGTGGTGCCCACGCTGCGTTCGAGGGCTGCGGCCTGGCGTGAGACGGCCGACTGCGTGTAGCCGAGTCGGGCAGCTGCCGCGGTGAAGCTGCCGGACTCAGCGATCTGCCGCAGGACCCGCAGTCCCGTGCTGGAGATGTCCATGCGGCATACGCATACCATGGATGCCAGATCATCGCTTCCCGCATACCCGCCCAGCTCCTAGTGTCGATCCCACGAGCACGGACGAACACGGAGGTCATCAGGTGCGAGCAGCAGTTCTGACGCAGTTCGGCGCCCCGCTCACGGTGCGGGAGGTACCCGACCCCGAGGCCGGGGGTGGTGAGGTGGTGGTCGAGGTCCTCGCCGCCAGCGTGGCGCCGTACGCGGCCGAGGTCTTCGGCGGCAAGCGGAACTACCCCCTTGTCCCTCCTGTCGTGCCCGGTGTCGGCGGCGTGGGGCGGATCATCCACGTCGGCCCGGACGCCACCCGGCTGCGCGTCGGCGACCTGGTGTGGTGCGACTCGACGGTGCGCTCGCGGGACGACGCCCTGACGCCCGACATCACGCTCCAGGGCTGGAGTTCGCGCGGCGAGGGCGGCGCGCGGCTCGCCCGGTACCTGCACGACGGTTCGTTCGCCGAGCTCATGCGGGTCCCGACGGAGAACGTCTTCCCGCTGCCCACCGTGGCAGGGGACGATCCGGCCCGCTGGGCCGCACTCACCGTGCACGCCATCTCCTACGGCGGGCTGCTCGCAGGCGGGCTGGAAGCCGGCGAGACGCTGCTCGTCAGCGGGGCCACCGGCAATCTCGGCAGCAGCGCGGTCGCGGTCGCGCTCGCGATGGGAGCGGGCCGCGTGGTCGCCCCGGGCCGCAACCAGGCCGCGCTCGACCTCCTCGCCGACCGGTTCGGTCCGCGTCTGCGCCCGGTCCCGCTGACCGGAGACGAGACCACCGACCGCGCGGCGATGTACGCGGCGGCCGACGGTCCGATCGACATGGTGATCGACTTGCTCCCGCCGAGCGCACCCAGCTCGGTGTCGCGCGCGGCGGCCATGACCGTCCGCGAGTACGGCCGCGTCGTCCTCATGGGCGGCGTCGGCATGCTCGGTGGCGACGACCTCGCACTCCCGTACCCATGGATCATGCGCAACTCGATCACCGTGCGCGGGCAGTGGATGTACCCGCGCTCAGCCAATGTCGGCATCATCCGGCTCCTCGCTTCGGGCACCCTGGATCTCGCCCCCGAACGAGTCCGGTCGTTCGGCCTCGAGGCCGTCAACGACGCCATCACGTACGCCGCCGCGCACGGTGGCCCGTTCGACCGCACCAGCCTCACCCCATGGGCTGGCTGACAAGGCCCACTGATCCCCACCACCCGCACGACCGCCATTCTTACGAGCACAGGCGGCCATACTGCTGCTGTTTGACGTGAACGAAGCCAATCGGGGCTCGGCCGGTTACTGCTTCCTGGCGAAGCTGCCAGTGTCGACCTCGGTGAGGATGCCGAGTTTGACCAGGCGTTTCAACTTGACTCGGGTGCCTTCAATGTTCTTCGGCAGCAGGTTGTGGTCGAGGGCTTCGCAGATGTCCTTGGTCACCCGGGCCGGTAGTCCGACCCTCACCGCTGCCGCTTCGACCGCAGCGATCAGCTCGCGGACGGCTGGGTGCCCGCGCTTGTCGCCCGGGCGCCGTCTGCCCCCCACCTCGGCGTACCGCGAGCCGACGAGAAGCTTCTCCCGCACGAACCGCCACCGGCTCGCGTGCTGGTGGTCCGGCGCCATGCGCAGGGCGCCCTCGGTGAAGGCCAGGTACAACGGCTCGTCCGGGTGTTCGCGGCACGCGTCCATTCCGTGCAGGTGTACGGCGAGTGCGAAGCGCGGCGCGTCGAGCGTTTCCAGGAGCACCGCCAGATGCTTGGTCCGGCGGAGGAACGTGGCCGGTTCCGCGGAGGGCACGGCCGACTGGGTCACGACCGCCGCGAGGCCGGTCGCGAGGCGCTGCGCGTGGCCGGGTTTCCCGCAGCGGTCGCGGCAGCGACCTGGTGCAGCAGGAAAGCGATCTCGTCCGAAATGGTCAGAGGCACGAACCGGACCGCCGTCTCGAGCGCCTCCTCGGCTCGGCCAGCGCACAGCAGGGCGATGATCTCGCCCTCGGCGATGAACCGGTGGGTCCCGGCCGGCGCCACGCTGCGCAGTGTCTTCGCGGCGGCCAGTGCGTGCGCCGGGCTCCCGAAGCGCAGATGGGCCTTCGGCTGGTCCAGCACGAAGACGTTCCATAGGACGTCGGGCAGGTCCGGTTCGGCGGCCAGCACGGAGTCCCACGTGCCGGACTCGACGGGACACGGCCCGAGCCGCACGGGTGTCCGGGCGCGCAGATCCTCGATCAGCCGGAAGTGCGGAAGCGATGCGTCCGGCCGTCTGCCGCAGCCGGAGTCGTTCCCCGGGGTCGTCACCGTTCTGCCCGCCCCGTCGGCGGAGGTGGCCGCGGGCGGGCGGCGGACTGCCGCGGTACGGCGGCGGGTCGTGGGGGATCGGCGGCCGGGGCGCGACCAGCAGCACCAGTCTCTCCCGCCGGCACCGGGCGGTACGGAGCGGCGGCGGGCTCGTCGTCCAGCGCCGCGGCCGGACCCAGGACGGGCCCGGCCCGGGGGCAGCTGTCTATCGCGTCGAGCAGGGCTGCGGCCGTGGCCTTCAGGCCCCCGGCTCAGGCGGGGCACGCGGCAGACTCAGCAACGCATCGGCGGCAGCGCACAGGCACGACTGCGCGACCTCGGCCGAAGCGTGCCCGCAGGGTTACTTCTCGGCGGAGCAGGGGTCGCAGCAGGAGGGGGCCGGTTCGACGCAGACGGTGACGGTGTCGGTGTTGTTGGTGGTGTCGGGGTCTTTCTCGTTGCCGGTGGCGGTGGCGGTGTTGCTGATCAGGCCCGCTTTGGTGGCCTTGGCCCGCAACACGAGCGTGGCGGTGGCGCCCTCGCCGAGGTCGCCCACCGCCCACCGCCCGGTGGCCGGGTCATAGTCTCCGGATGTGCCGTCGGCGGACAGGAAGGTGAGGCTGTCGGGAAGCTGGTCGGTGACGGTGACGCCGGTGGCACGGTTCGGGCCCGCGTTGTGAACGGCGATGCGGTAGGCCACCGTCTGGCCGACGGTGACGGTTGTCTCGTCGGCTGCCTTCGCCACGGACAGGTCGGCAGCCGGTTTGACCTGCGTGACCTGCTCGTTGGAGGTGGAGGTCAGTGACTCCGGCCTATCGCCGAGCCGGTTCTCGTAGGAGCCGTCAGCGGTGTTGGCGACCTGCTTGCCGCCGCTGGCCCGATCGATGGTGACCCGGTATTCCACCGTGGTCCCCGCAGGCTGGGTTTCGGTGCTGGGGAGGCTGCCCCCTGCCGCGCCGGAAGCGCCGTTGCCGAGATGGAACACGACCTTGTTCGCCGCGGCGTCGTAGTACGCCTGATCATCCCCTCTCACGTCGCTCTTCGCTCCGGCGTTCGGGCCGTCGACGATGTGCAGGGAACCCGGTAGGTACGTCGTGCCCTCCGGGACGACGTCGGTCAGAACGAGGTTCTCGGCCCCGCCACCGCCCTCGTTTCTGGCGGTGATGCGGTAGGTGACGACGTCGCCCACCTCCAGCGGTCCCGCCGGAATCGCTGTCTTGGCGAGCACCACGTAGGGAGCGGTACCGAAGAAGATGCCGTCCAGGAGGTTGCCGACGGCACGGTTTCCGCCGGCGGCGGAGACGGAACGGAAGGCGAAGCGCGTCAGTGTCTGGCCTGCCGGGACGATGTAGGTGCCGGTGTAGTAACCCCAGGCGGTGTTGCCGTCGGTGAAGCGCCTCTGCTCCACCGTGGATCCCGGCGCGCCGATGTCCAGCACCATGGTGTCATCCCCCTGGCGGCCTCGGTGATACAGCCGCCAGTACAGCTTCGTACCAGGCGTCGTCGGCAGGTCCTGGTACAGCGTGGAGACCTGATTGGCGTTGAGCTCGGCGAACTGTGAGCCTTCGGCTGCCGGCACGCCGTTGAAGCCCGAACGCCACAGCTCGATCATGTGGTCGGATGCGGTGGTGCGCCAGCCCGGGACCCGCTTGGCCGCCTGCGTCTGGGAGGCGTCCGGCAAAATCTCATAGTTGGTTACGGGGGGTTCTTCGAAGCCGCCGTTGACCAAGGCGACACGAAGCGGAGCAGCGGGAGGCGTGGCCATGGTTTTTCCCCTCGGGTGCGGCGCTGCTGGTTGCACCGCCGACAAGCCGTGCTCTGCGCGCCGTGGCGGTACCGAAACACCGGGTAGCACAGCGTGATTACAGAGGTACGTGAAGTGACGCGCGAAGGCATTCGGTCAACCCCGCCGGGCAGGTTTGCGATATCCGCAGCGGGTCGGGCCTCGCTGCGGCGTCACGCACTACGTCGTCGGCACACCTCTCTCACCCCACACCCCTCTCAGTACTCTCCTGCCCGACCCGTCATGGCCGGATACCGCCGGTGCGCCTTATGCACTCACCCTTACTCGGGGTGAAACAGCTGCCTGCGAAGTTGACGCTCGAGCAGGGGCATTTCACTGTGCAAGGCGACGGTCTTCGACAGGCGCTCGTCGCACCTGGTCCGGCCGCCGGTGCCCGACTGCCCCAGCTCGGTGGCCGGCGCGACGACGGTGCCGGCCCCGTCGGGCGTGAAGCCGATGATGCCGAGCAGCAGCCATCCAGCGGGCCGCCGACCAGTTCGGCGTAGTGCCCGGCCGGGCCGCGGGCCGGGATGCTCGTGGTCGACGCCGTAGACCCGGCGGCATAGCAGCCGCTCGCCATCACGGTCCGCCCGTTCAGCCTGGCGGCCGCCGCTGACAGCCGGGGTGCGGTCGCGTCACCCGGGGAAGCCGGGGGAGGCAGGTTCCACCGGCCTTCCGCTCGGGCACGGCCCTGGCCCTGGACCACCATCGAGGCGCCGGCGCGGCCTGCTTTGTGGTCCCGGCTGCCCATCTCCCGCGCCGGCAGTCCCAGCCCGCAGGAGGCGGTCTTCAGGCCGGCGGGGATGGTCCTTCCCCGGGGAAGCAGTCCGAACGGCGGGTGGCCGGGGGACTTTCCGTGCGTACGCGTGTGCCCCCGCCGGGCGGGCGGGGGCTTCGGCTTCGCTGTATGCGGTACATCGGCTCTGATCCGGCAGCAGTGGCTCGGTCCGCGGCTGCTGCGCGTCGGCCGGCGACACGCCGACCGACGCGTCACCCCGTCTTCCCGCTACCCGAGAACCGAGGACGATGTGCAGCCGAGGCTGGCGCGGCTGGCGACCGTGAAGGAGATGCTTCCGTAGTTCTCCCAGAGATTGTTGATGTTGGCGAACAACCACTTCGTCGTAAGGCTATGGTCGGCCGATGACAGGGTGGCCGTCCGTCCCTCCGTCCCCGGCCTGATCCGGAACTTCACCACGGTGTCTCCCAGCTTCTGCGGCGGCGTCTCCTGGGCGCTCAGTGTCGTCCCGGCGAGACTGCCCGGCCCTGTCACCCACTCGACGTCGGCTACCGCCATGACAGAAGCCAGATTGACCCGGTGGATGTGGTACTGCGACCCCACAGGGTTGCGTGTGGTCTCCGGACGCCACCTGAACGTGAATGTCGACCCCGGCGCGATCCGCCCACCGAACGGGTTAGGTGACGACGATTCGTGGATCACGCCCTCTCCCAACCGGGTACCGAAGACGTTCCGCCAGTAGAACTGCGGGTTGAGCCACGCGTTCCCCGGCTGGATGCACTCCGGGTCGAACGCTGCCGTGGCCAGTGTCGCTGCGGCGGGCTGTCCCTGCGCTGCGGCAGCGTTTCCCGGCAACGACGTCCCCAGCAGCATCGCTGCGGCAAGGACCCCCAGCCCCCACGCCCCCCGTGCCCTGCGCCGCATCCGAGGCGGCAAAACGGCGGTACCCCTACTGCAGCCCGCCGGTGTGTTTCCTGCTCCGTACATGCTTCAGCCCTTCTCCAATGTGATTTCCGCCGACAGTTCGGGTGAGTGCCACAACCGCCGACGGGTCGGTCCGCGCGTGGTGGGATCAATGCCGGCTCGTTTCTGACCGTGCGTGCGGCACGCGTGCGTGGGGTGTCAAGCAGCACCACCCTCGGGCAGCCCCGCCGCGCAACGAAATCGCCACACCGTAAGGGCACCCGGCCTCACACACTCAGCGCAGAAAGAGCGGTGGCCCCTGTTCCACGACGCCCCGGCCATCCTCACCTGGCACTGTCGGCGGACTGGCCCGCCTGGTCGAAGAAGCAGGCCCGCTCCGCCGGGTTGGTCTGCACGGAGTGCGACTACGACCTGCGCGACTTCAAGGAGAAGGCCCGGCTCCCCTACGACATCCGGCTCCCGGAAAAGCCCAACCGGCTGCGGCTGGCGTGCGGGCAGTGCTGCGATGACGGTGTTCCCGGGACGGAGCGCCCGGCCCTACTGGGCGGGAAGACGTCGTGACCACCCGCCAGGTCCTGCCTCCCGGTATGGACGCCCCGCTGATCCCCGACAGCCGCACCTCCTTGGACCAGGCCGCCGGGCCGGTCGGCGACGTCACCGACGGCATCGAGATCTCATGCCTCCTCCAGGAACTCGACGACCTTCCGCGATGACCGGACATCGTCACCGCCCTGGACCGGCTCGCCGGCCGCCTCGACGCCAACGGCACCCCCATCGACTACGGCCTGCGCCGACTCCTGGACTACACCGGCCGGCTTCCCCATGACCGCCGGCTGGAGGCCTGCCACCGCACCGGAACACCGCCAGGGACCGGTCGGCGCGAACGCATCGCACGCAGCCAGCTCTTGCAACGTCTCGGCGGCCTGCCTGCCGAGTCCGCCCCCGACGACCTGGGGGGGTTCGACAGCGCAGAGTTCCGGGCGACGACCTTGCGCTTCACCGCGCTTCAGATCCCCGAACTCGCACATGCCCTCCAGCAGGAAGCCCTCAACTTCCTGGCCTCACGCCACATCCACGACGAGCCCGTGACCTGGCAGCCTCCCACCACCTTGCCGACCGGACCCTCCCTTCCCGGGCCCGACCCAGCACACGTCGGCCTACCCCGCCTGCACCAGCTCGTCCGAGAACGTCAGCACCCCGTTCAGCATGCCGCCCAGGTCCTGGGAACGACCGTCGACGTTATCCGGCATGTCCTCGACGAACATCCAGCCCCCGCACCCCCGCTGACGAAGAACACGGCCAGAGCCACCGGCCGCATCCGACAGCAAGCCCGGCAAAGTATCCCGGCAGAGCGCTTCACCCAGCTCTACCTAGACGAACACGAGTCCCTCCAGCAGATCGCCACCCTCACCGGCTTCTCCCGCAGACTGCTGACCGACCTCGCCAAGGAGTACGGCATCCCGCTCCGCGAAGGCCCACAGGACTACAAGCGCCGCGGCACCATCGACCGCGACTGGCTGATCGAGCAGTACGTCGTTCACCGCCGGACCCTGCCTGATCTCGCTCAGGAGAAGGGAATGAGCCCCGCGCACATGGCCCGCTGGGCACACACCCACAAGATCCCTCTCCGCCCCCGCGGAGGAGCAAGCCACGACGCCGTCCTCCGCGCCGGCGAGCAAGCCAGCAGCGTCCCTGCCGTCTTACGTGACGCTCTAACGAGTCTACGGCCGACAGCGACTCGAACGCTTCGTCGCCGCCCTGCCCTACCCCACTGTCACTGAAGCCGCCCGCGCCCTTGGCGTTCATCAGTCGACACCGGTGACCCAGATCAACCGCCTGGAGAAAGACCTGGGGCAGTCCCTG
This sequence comes from Streptomyces sp. TG1A-8, assembly GCF_030499535.1. Lineage (NCBI taxonomy): Bacteria > Bacillati > Actinomycetota > Actinomycetes > Kitasatosporales > Streptomycetaceae > Streptomyces > Streptomyces sp. TG1A-8. The sequence continues at coordinate 6,973,618 of NZ_JASTLB010000001.1, read as the reverse complement.
ATCGAGCGCGCCGAACGCGGCCGCAGAACGCGGCCGACCCGGTTCGGCAGGAGCGTTGCCGCAGCCGTGCCACAGTCCGACTTCGGAACATGACGATGGAAGCGTCGGCCGAGAATCTGGACACGATGCTGAGGCTTCATGGCCTGAGGGTGGGACGGCTGCCTCGCTGTCTTCCCAGGCATGCGTGACGAGCTGCTACTCGCCCCCTGGGGCGGTCCCAGCACGGGGCTCTTCCTGCTGGACAATCCGCGAGAGGAGACCCATGAGCTGGGTCCGCTCGGCAGGCGTCAAGGCGGCGGTCAGCTCATCGTTCGCCTCACGGCCCAGTTTCTCCGTCTGAAGCAGGCGACGTTTTCCGCTCGGCGAAAGGGAGATGGCGTTCTTGCGACGGTCCTTGACGTCCGGCGCACGGGCCACGAGGCCGTCGTTCTGGAGGTCGTTGAGGATCGCGACCATGTCCTTGGGATCGATACTCAGGCTGCGGCCCAGCTCGGCCTGCGATACGGGACCCAGTTCGGCGACGGCCGACAGGACGGCATGGTGCATCATCCGCATGCCCACCTGGGCGAGGGCCTCGGCGACGAGCCGGTGCCCCCGAGCTGCGGCACGACCCAGGAGCCAGCTGGGGAGGGAGCGAATACGGGCGGGAGCGCGGGTGGTCTCGGGCATGGAGCCACACTAGCCAGAAAATCATTGGGATCCCCTACGACCCTTCAGTATCGTTGGGGGTCCCAATGACCTGGAGGTCTGCATGCAGCGCGTCCGTTTCCATGAGTACGGCGGTCCGGAAGTGCTCCGCGTCGAAGACGCGGAGGCTCCCAAGCCCGGCCCTGGGGAACTGCTGGTTCGCACGGAAGCCATCGGCGTGACCCTTCCCTCCGTACGCAAGGTGCGCGGAGAAGACGGCAGGACGCCGCTACCGGGAGTCCTTGGAGGCGAGGTCGCCGGAACGGTGATCGGACTCGGCCCGGACGTGACGGATTTCGAAGTCGGCGACCGCATCACGTCGCTCACTTTCAGCGGCGGTTCCTACTCCGAACTGGCAATCGCCCCCGGTTTCATGGCGAGCCGCATACCGGACGGAGCGAGCGCCGTCCAAGCCGTCGCGCTGGTGCGCAGCGGACACGTCGCCTTCGCCGCCCTCGCCACGGCCCGCCCCCTTGCGAGCGAGTCGGTCCTGATCACGGGCGCCGCGAGCGGAGTGGGACATCTCGCGGTCCAACTGGCCAAGCTTCAGGGCATTGGACGGGTCGTCGCGGCCGTGAGCTCGAACACCAAGGCGGAGTTCCTCCGCGGTCTCGGCGCCGACGAGATCGTGACCTACGGCAGCGAGCACTGGGGGAAGCCGGTCGACGTCGTCCTGGACGGAGTCGGCGGAGATCTACTCCCACGCGCCATCTCCACCCTTGCACCCGGCGGGCGACTCGTCTTCTTCAACTCGGGCGGCGGCACCGTTCCCGCCTTCGACCTCCTGGCAGGATCGAAAACCATCACCGGGCTCACCATGGCGAGGTTTGCCAACACTCAGCGCGAACTCTATGACCAGCATGGCGAGGAGCTGTGGAAGCTGACCATGTCCGGACAGTTGCAGCCGGTCGTCCACGCCCAAATTCCGCTGGCTGATGCGGCACGAGCGCACGAGATCATCGAAGCCCGTGCCAACCTCGGCAAGGTCGTCCTGCTGCCCTGATGGTGAGGCGCAGCGGGAAATGCGTGGCCGCTGCGGCCGGGAGGACCCGACAGAGGAAATGACACGACGGTGAGGCGGAACTGATTGCCCAAGCCATGGGACAACCAAAGAAGCTGCAGGTCACAGCATCGGGCTACGCCACGGGCGGCGAGATCCTACAACCCCGTACACGCCCTGAGTGCTCCTCTCACGGCCGATCACCTGGGCCGGTGTCATATTCCCCCGCCGGGCCGGGTGATCGGCCCCCACAGCCCCGTACAGCCGATCTTGAAGGACCGCCCTCGCTGGCTTCCGTTTCGACGGCCTGGACCGCGCCGTGCAGCAGGCGTTCACCCGCCCGATCCCGAAGTCCGCGGGCGCGCAGATGCGTTACCTGGTCAAGCAGCTCAAGGGCACCCGCGCGGTCGCCGACGCACTCGGCGTCTCCCAGCGCACCGTCGAGCGCTATGCGAAGGACCGGATCCGCCGGCCCCGCGCCGACCTCGCCGCCCGCCTGGCCGACGCCGTCCGCACCCGCTGGCAACCCCGCATCCGCGAACAAGCCCGACGCCAGACCGCCACCAGCACCGGCCTCATCGTCGACACCCGCGCCCGCTTCGGCTTCACCGCCGCACCCGGCACCACCGACGACGCCCGCATCCGCCACCTCACCATCGCCCTGCCACCCCACCACACCGCCCGCCTCTTCGACGCCCAGGGCGCCGGCGCCACCGAACAGCAACTGCGCGCCATCGCCGCCGAAGGCCTCGGCGAGATGTACTTCCGCGACGGCGGCCGCCGCGCCCACGGCCTGGAGGTGGAGTTCACCGACGTCGAACACCTGGAGTTCGACCTGTAGGCGGCAGGCGGGTGCTGGCGATGTGTCCGCCGCTGTGATTGAGGCGCTTCACTTGGTGGCTGAGCGTTCCCGTTGGCGGATTGTGCCTGATAGGGGCGGACCTGCTGGGGCGACCGGTTCGGGGACGGACCGGTTTGCGGAGCCGGGGGCCCGTACCGGCTCCGGGCGGCGTTGGGCCCAGGGCCGGTGTGGTGGTGGCGCTTGCTCAGCGGTCCGTCGGGGGAATGAGGTCGTCGAGTGCCTTGGCGCAGTCCCGGGCGGCCCGGGCCGAGCGCGGCAGCATGAGGTTCTCGTAGGCGCGCACGGCGTCGTCGATGCTGGATTCGGTGATGAGGGCGTAGGCCAGGTCGGCGCCATCGAGCATGGCGAGGTTGGCACCGAGCCCGACGGGGGGCATCAGATGCGCGGCGTCGCCCAGCAGGGTGATGCCAGGGACGTGTTCCCAGGTGTGCGGGACAGGCAGCACGAACACGGGCCGGTGTACGAACCCGCCGTCATGGTGCCTCAGGAGAGAGAGCAGGTTGTCGTCCCAGCCATCGAACATCTTCAGCAGGTGTGCGCGCACGGCCGCCGTGTCGTCGGGCTCCACGTCGGCGGCCACGTGCCAGTTCCGCGGGGCGCGGAAGGCGGCATAGACGCGGATGTGGCCTGTGCTGTTGCGCTGGGCGAGCAGGGCTTTGCCGTCGGCCGTCGCCAGCAGGGTGCCGTGGCCGACCATGCGTGCGAGGCCGGGGTGGCGGGTGTCGCAGTCGCCGAGACCGGTCTCGATGAAGGTGACACCGGTGTAGCCGGGCGTGGCGTCCGACAGGGCTGGGCGGATGCGCGACCATGCGCCGTCGGCGCCGACCACCAGGTCGGCGTCCTCGGTGGTGCCGTCATCCAGGAGTAAGCGCCAGGTACCGTCCCCGAGCGGGGTGGCACCGGTGACATTGCAGCCCCACCGGACGGTGCCCTCGGCGAGGGATTCCAGGAACAGGCCGCGCAGCTGGCCGCGGTCGATCTCCGGGCTGTCGTCGTCGTGGACGAGCCCCGGGAAGGGCAAGGCGGCGGCGGTGACGGGGTCCACCACGCGCCACTCCTGGCTTTCGGGGCGGGCCAGGGCGTGGAACCGGTCGAGCAGGCCCGCCGCACGCAGGGCGGCCTGACCGGTGCCGCCGTGTATGTCGAGGCTACCGCCCTGGAGGCGGGCTCCGGTGGAAGCCTCCGATTCGAAGACGGTGACGGAGCGGCCGTGGAGCTGCAGAACGCGGGCCAGGGCAAGGCCGCCGAGTCCGGCGCCGACGACCACGATGCGGGGGCCATGAGCGGAGTCCATGGAGCTACTTCCTTAAAACGTGGGTGGGTTGCCAGGAGATGCGGCGCACGACCAAGAAAGCACAGTCCCCAACAAAGTGCCTCTGAAATACGGCGCGTTGGCCCGAACGCCGGGCGCCGCGAGCGCGAGAAGGCCAGACCTGCCGGCACCTGACGGCCGCCGCACCCCAGCCCTTCCCCGACCGCGGCACGATGCTCAGCCTCGCCACCCAAGTGCTCACCCGCCAAGTGAAGCCCTCAGTCACATCCAGGGCTCGCGTGCTGTTCGGGGCGCAGTGGCTACAGGTCTAGCTCGAGGTGTTCGATGTCGGTGAACCGGGCCTCTTCCAGGCTTCCGGCGCGGCGGCCGCCGTCCTGGAAGTACACCTCCTTGAGTCCTTCGGCTGTGATCTCCTGGAACCGGGCGTCGCTGGCACCCTGCTCCTGGGCGCCGAAGAGGCGGGCGGCGGGGCCGTCTTGTCCGCGATCGTCGTTCGCCTGGTGCGGCGCGGGCGGCGTCCGATGATCTGATGGGTGCGCATCAGCCGTGTGACGCGTTTGCGGTCGATCTTCGTCCCCGGGCCCTCAGCTCGGCGTGGGCCCGCGGGGCGCCGTAAGCGCCCCGGTGCTCGGGGTGGATGGCACGGATCTCGGCGACCGCCGCCTCGCGGGCCCGGCGTTCGACGCGGACCTCTTCGGTGGCCCGATGCCGGTAGTAGCCGGAGCGAGAGACCTTCAGGACCCGGCACAGCCGCTTGACGCCGAAGCCGGCGCGGTGGCCGGAGATGAAGTCCCAGCGGCGGGTCTTCACTTCACCTCCCTGGCGAAACAGGCGGCCGCCCGGCGCAGGATCTCACGCTCCACCTGCCACTCCTTCTCGGCCTTCGGCAGCCTGGAGCTCTCGGCCCGCAGCCGAGCCAGCTCATCGGCCTGACTCTCCGGGCCATTTCCGCCCCGGACGGCCGACACGCCCGCCCCAGTGTCCTTGCGGACCCACGTGCGCAGTGTCTCCCCGGTGATCCCGAACTCGGCAGCCACGGCCGCGTACGCGCGCTTGCCGCCGCCCGCGCGATACAGCGCGACGGCCTCCCTCCGGAACTCCTCCGGGTACTCGGGAACCGAATTTTTCGGATACCGGGGTAACGCAATGCTCCGCCCAAGAGAGCTCCACGCCGCCACCGTGCCGGATGGCCCCGGTCCACACGCGCGGGGACGCGCTCGGCGCCTGCCCGCAACAAGCTTGAGCCGAGCTTGGGCCCGGCTCTCAGTCCTCCGGCCCCGGTTTTGTCGTCCATCTCGAAGCCAGCGACCACTGGCAGTGCACCGCGACACGGCCACGAGCCGTCACCCGGGTGGAACTCGGGCCGGACCTCCCCCGCGCCTCATCGACGTCGGGATCCGGCGCAACGTCGGCGTAGATCTCCTTCAGGCTCGGGATGGCCCGGGGGGTAACGGTCAGTCGAGTTCGATGTTGAAATCCCAGATGGCGACGGCTTTGCCGGCGTGGCGCCAAGTGAGTTCGGCGGCGCCGGCCTCGTAGGTGCCGACCAGGGTCAGCGTCACGGCCTGTCCGGGGCGGGCGGTGACGGTGGCGGGGCCGCGCGCGGCAAGATGGATGGCGGTGCCGTTCTCGTCGCGTGAGCTGAAGTCGGTGGTGTGCAGGGTGAGCGGCCTGGTGGCGTCGCGGACGGTGACGGTGATGGTGCCGACGGCGTGGTCGGGTACGCCGCTGGGTTTGGCGATCGGTTCCTCGCTGGGGCCGCCGGCGGTCACCACTGCGGTGGTGCCGGGCAGTTCGGCACGTACGGAGTCGCCCATGACCACGAGTTGCAGGTGGTTTTCGCCGGCGGTGGGGGTGGCCTGGGCGGTCGGGGGGCTGGGGATGGGGACGGCGCCCAGTTTGTGGACGGTGTCCGCCGCGTCGTCGGTCTGCGGCCTGTTGGGGGAACTGCAGCCGGTCAAGGCGAAGGCGACGCAGACGAGCGTGGCCAGGATGGTCCGGGGACAGGTGGGGCGGGGGCGCCACGGGCCGGGCCGGCGGTTGCCGGCCCGGCGTGGTGCCGCGGAGCGCACAGCGGTCATCAGCGGCGGGTCATTTCCTTCGGGAGCGGGTGCCCGGGTCAGGGCTTGGTGTGGACGATGGGGTGTTCGGGGTCGTCGATCCGGGCCACGGCCGGGTAGACGATGCTGCCCGACGCCGCCGGGGGCAGGGCCTTGCCCGAGGGGTTGTTGTAGACGTCGGCGCCGAAGGGCCGCAGCCCGTCGGCGGCGGCGTAGCCGAGGTGGCCGTGGCCGTCCGTGCCGCCGTGGCGGATGCCGAACAGGTCCTCCATGCTGCGCAGCCAGGAGTAGTGGTTGTAGGGCTGCTCGCTGACGGAACCGGGCTTGATGTAGCGGGACAGGAAGACCGCGCCGGTGATGCCGCCACCTGGTGTGGTGTCCTGTCCGAACGCCTGGAAGCCGGGCTGGGTGGTGTTCGGACCGGGCAGCTCGTTGCAGCACGCCACGACCGACTGTGCCGTGTCGGTGGGGGTGTTCAGTGACGTGTCGGAGTTGCCGGTGTAGTCGGCGATGGAGTTGCCGTACATCTTGTAGGGCGGGAACGCCTCGTCGAAGACGATCTGGATCATGCCGTCGTGCTGGTACGCCGGCGAGGCCATGATCTCGGGGATGACCTTCTCCAGGAACTTGTCCGAGGCGTACAGGCCGCCCTGGTGGTTGTCCGGGTCGCCGGAGAGGTTGTCGCCCTTGCAGGTCGCGTCGTGCGCGTCGGAGCAGTTGTTCGGGCTGATCCAGGAGAAGCGCGGTGTGGTCTTCTCGCTCTTCAGGTCCTGTGCCAGGCCGGACTTCGCGGCGTGGCCGGCACTGGCGGGCAGGCCGTCCAGCGGAACGACGTTGGCGCAGTCCCTCGGGTGGTCGGTCAGCGAGTGGAACCAGGCCGCCGGGTTGTGCTTGGGCACGTACTGGTCGGCAGCGGTGGCGGCGCCCGGGGCGGGCACCCCGTCGCCGGCCGGGTTGCCGGGGATGCCGCACTGGTAGGCGTTATCCCGGCTGGGGATGTTGCCCATGTCCTGGGCGTACACCTTCCACGGGATCTTCTTGGAGTCGAGCTGGTTGAACAGCGTCTTCACCGAGGACGGGTACACACAGCCCGAGGAGGCGTTGACCTGGCCGTCGGCTGCCGGGGTGCCGGGCGTGACGTCCTTGTACCGCGGACAGTCGTTCTGGTTGTCCGGCGTCGGCGCCTGTCCCGACACGAGGCTGATGTAGTTGTCCAGGCTGTAGTGCCCGGTTCCGTAGTACTGGGTCAGCAACTCACCGTAGGAGGGGAGCGTCTTCCAGAGGTAGCTGTTCTGGTTCAGGCCGGTGAAGGTGGCCTCGTAAGACTTGTTCTCCAGGATGATCGTCCACACGTGGCCGATCTTGTGGGCCGCCGTAGACTGGTGATCCTCCTGAGCCGATGCGGAGGCCGGCGCCAGCGTGACCGCCGCGATCGCGCCCACCACCGCCGTCCCCGCCGCAAGGCGCCACTGTCGGCGCCCGCGTATGAACCCTGCCATGTCCGCTCCTTCGTACAAGGCAACACGCGGCGAAGACCTCCCTCGCCGCCGGGTGCACTGTTCACCCAGAAGGCAACATACGCCTCGACGGCGTACCCAACTTCCAGCAGGAGTCGGGCGAATATTCTGGGTACATTGCACTGTGTCTCTGTAAAACACCGAGAAGGAGGGGAGTTGGAGCACGCCCGCTACCGAGGAACGCCACCCGACTTTCCAGAGGGCGTTCACAGGGCGCGGACGGTGCACACGCGTCAAGGGGGTGCGCGCCGCCGCTCTGAAAACCCCCTGGCCACCGTCACCCCCACAGCCTGCGCAACTTCCCGACAGTCAGCGGTGGACGCCCTCAGGAGCGACAAGCCCGTTCTGGTGCCTGGTGCGGCCCGTCCGCCCACTCGCCCCCTCGCGAGGCAATCGTCATCGAGTACGGCGTGATGTCCATCCGACGGTGAACGTCCAGGTCCGCGAACAGCAGCAGACGATCGAGATCCTGAAAAAAGCGACGGCCTTCTTCGTAAGGGAGAATGGCCGGTGAGCGAGCTGTACCGGTTGACCCACGTGGAGAAGGCGAATTACCCGATCGTCCTGCCGTGCCGGGTGCTGAAGGCCGTCCGCTCCTCTTCCTACGCCCGGTGCGAGGGCGAGGCCGCCCGCCGTGCCCGGCAGGCCGCCGATGACACGCTCGCGCACGAGATCACCGTGCCGCACATCGCTTCCCGGCACACCCATGGTGTCCCGCGCATCCACGCCGAACTGCGCCGACCGGGCCGGCGGGTGAACCGCAAGCGCGCCGCCCCCGTGATGCGTGAGCGCGACATCCGCGGCGTCACCCGGCACGGGCGGCGTTCGCTGACCCGGCCGGATGCGAAGGCGAAGCCGGCTCCGGACCTGACCGGCCGCGACTTCCACGCCGAAGCGCCCCGGGACCAGGCCGGCCGGAGACATCACCCACCTGCCCGCCGCGCAGGGCTGATTCAAAGTCCTGGTGATCATGTATCGGTGCAGGTCAAGCGAGTCCGAGCAGGTCGAGCGGGTGAGTGAAGGGCGCGTAGGAAACCTGCCGTAGCCCGGCGGCGATGCTGCGGTGACCGGCGTCGCGGAGCGTGTTGACCGCGAGGTTCCGCAGTGTGGCCATGTTCGCCGGGCCGTGCCCGGTGCGGACCTTGGATGCGTCCTCGGCGAAGGTTGTATCTCTGACGTGGTGCACGGACTCGATGCCCCAGTGTGCGCGGGCGAGTTGCCCGAGATGCTGCGGGGATGCCTGACGGGAGGTCATGTCGGTGATCGCATAGACCGTCTGCCGGGTGGTCTTCCCGCTCTTGACGTCGGTGCGGTAACGGTGGATCTTCACGGCCTGCGCGACGTGCGGGAAGTCCAGGCCGAGGCCGGTGACGGTCAGCGCACGCACCGAGCGGGTCTCGTGCCGGCCGTGTCCCTGCTCGCGGTCGTGGCGCACCGCGGTGCATTCCTTCCACGGCAGGGCGCGCAGCGCGGTGTGCAGGCGCGGCTGGTTGCGCTTGACCACGAGCACGAAATGGGCCTTCTTCTCCTGTACCAGGTAGCGGGCCTGTTCGCGGCTGGTGTGCAGCGCGTCGGCGGTGACCGTGCAGCCGATCAGGTCGAAGGGCGCCAGCAGCGCGGGCAGGGCGGTGACCTCGGTGGTCTTGTCCGGCACCGGGAGCTGGGAGACCACGCGTCCGGAGCCGGTCAGGGCAGACAGCAGGTGAACGGCGTCGTCGGTGTCGGTGCGCGAGCCGCGGGCGGTCTTGCCGTCCACGGCCACCTGCTCGGCGCCGACCGGGGCGGAGCCGAGCAGATCGGCCAGCCCGCCGGGGCACACCAGGGTGAGCACACGGCGGATCGTGGATGTGGCAGGCGCGCGCCGGATGCCGAGCGGGCCCCGGGACGGGATGCCGAGACGGGCGAGACAGTCCTGCGGGGCATTGCGCGCCCACTGGCCGATGGCCAGGTAGGAGCGGGCCCCGGCCAGCACCGCGCAGGCCGCGGTGAGCAGGACCGACACCAGCGAGTGCCGACGGCCACGGCGGTCGCGCAGGTCGAGCAGTGTCGCCAACCGCTCGGCGACGTCGGGCAGTTCACGCTGGCGCGGCGAGGGCGACTTGGTCAGGCAGACAGTGGCAGACTGGCGGCACATCGAGGCTCCGGTGATACAGGGCGACTTGGTAGGTCACCCCGTCAACTGGAGCCTCGTTGTCTTCGTGACGGCCCACCGGCCACCCCGTCACACCTCCGTGACCAGCAACGCTTCGTGATCACCAGGACTTTGAATCAGCCCTGGCCCGCCGCGGAGGGCTGGCTCTCCCTCGCCCGCCGGCCGGACCTGGCCACCCGCGAGCCGTCGGCTACGCCATGGCCGACCATCGCCGTGCCGAACTCGTCGTCGACGCGCTCGACATGACCCACGGCCGGAGCGGACTCGAGCCCGGGTGCGTGGTTCACAGCGATCGCGGCGGTGAGTACACGTCGGCCCAGCTCCGTGACCGAATAGGGAAGCTGGGGCTGCGGCAGAGCTGCGGACGCACCGGATCATGCTTCGACAACGCCGCCGCGGAAAGCTTCTGGGCCCTGCTCAAGGAAGGGATCGGCACTGGCACCCGGCCCGGCCGTGCCACCGCCCGCGCCGAGGTCTTCTCCCTCATCGGGACCTTCCACAACCGCCACCGCCTGCGCAAACACAAGACCTTCGGCTACCTCACCCCGGCCGGGACCGGACAACGACACCAGCACACCCTCGCGGCACAACGATCACATGTCCAAGATCACGGGGAAACTTCAGGAGCCGGTTTTGGCCGTGCCGGTGGATTGCCGGACCACCAGTTTCGCTGGGAGCAGGAGGGTTGTTTCGCTGAGGTCGCGCTTTTGCAGAGATGCGTGCAGCAGTTTCCACGCCTGTCTGCCGAGGTCGATCCGGGAGCTGCTGGCGGTGGTCAGGGCGGGGAGCATGTGTTGTCCGATGACGACGTCGTCGAAACCGGTGACGGAGATGTCGCCGGGTACGTCGAGTCCGAGCTCACGGAGTTTGGAGATGGCTCCGATGGCAGAGAGGTCGTTGAAACAGATCACCGCGGTGGGGTTGTGCTCAAGGGCCTGCTCGACGGCCTCATAGCTGGTCTCGATGGTCCCGTCGGACTCGACCCGGGTCGCGCGAAGGCCGAGGACGCGCTCGCCGGCTTGCACGCCGCGCCAGCGCTCCCGGTCGATCCAGGACAGCTCCGACCCGGACAGGTAGACGACCCGGCGGTGACCGAGTCCGGCCAGGTGGGCGCAGATCTCGAGCATCGCGGTGAAGGCGTCGACGCCGACCATGGGCAGGTCGACACCGGGCTCGACTCGGTTGACCAGGACGACCGGTATGGACTGGCGGGCGAGTGCACGCAGTTCAGGCAATGCGATGCGTGAGGAGAGCAGCGCGAGGCCGTCGATGTGCCCCATCAGGTCCAGGGCCGCGGCGTACTCGTCGCGGGGATCGCCGGAGTGGTCGGCGATCAGCATGCGGAAGCCGGAGTCGGTGGCGACGTCGTGCATGCTCTTGACGATGTCGTGGAAGTAGGCGTTGCGGAGGTCGGGCATGAGGACGCCGATGTTGCGCAGGGCTCCGAGGGCGAGGTTGCGTGCGGCTTCGCTAGGCCGGTAGGAGAGCTGTTCAGCGACGCGGCGTACACGCTCGGCCAGTTCGGGGTTGACCGTGGAGACGTTGCTCATCACGCGTGAGACGGTGGCGGTGGACACGCCTGCCGCAGCGGCGACGGTGCGGATGGTGGGTTTGCGCGCCTCCTCGGGCTGCGTCGCACCGCTTGTCACGCGCTGCCTCCCTCTGACTGTCCGGCGGGGTGCCTGTCCCGCCCCGCCGGAATCGTATCTCGCTGGAGACATCGCTCACCTCGGGATGCTGGGCCGTGTGCCGGTGCAGCGCCCCACCGGCTGGTGCGTCGGTGGGGCGCTGTTGTTTCGTAAGTGGGGACGTGCGTGAGTCATGGTGCTCATGACGACTCGCGTTGAGCGGCGAGAGCGTCGCGGGGATCGTCGAGGTCGCGGCCGGCCGGTTCGGGCGTGACGAAGCTGGTAGCCACGGTGATCGCGCACAGCAGGGCGGTGTAGCCGGCGAGCCACACCCAGGAGCCGAGTCCGGCACCGTCGGCGGAGGAGCCGCCGTCGGTGGAGACGACTGCGGCCATGATGCCGGCGCCGATGAGCGGGGCGAGCCCGCCGGAGAGCACGGCCGAGACCTCACGGGCCACGGAGACGCCGAGGTAGCGGTGGCGCGCGCCGAACAGCTCGGTCATGAAGGCGCTCTGGGAGCCGAACATGCCCCAGGTACCGATGCCCAGTGCCAGGGAGAGGACGACGATCGTGGTCACGGTGGATCCCTTGCTCAGGGCCCACCAGATCGGGAATGCGGCCAGCAGCTGGAACAGCGCGAAGGCGCGGTAGACACGCACGCGGCCGAACTTGTCGGTCAGCGCACCGGCCATGGGGACGACTACTGCGCCGAGGGTGGCGGCGAAGACCAGGGACAGTGCGCCGATCGGTCCTTCGACGCCGACGGCGGCGGTGGTGACGTAGGCGATGGCGAGGGCCTGGTAGATCGAGGAGCTGCCGTTCTCGGCCATGCGCAGACCGATGCCGCGCAGCAGGGTGGGCCAGGAGTGGGTGAGCAGCTCGCGCAGCGGACGTTCGGCGACCTGGTCGCGAGCCTCGAGCTTTTGGAAGGTGGGGGATTCCTTGAGGCGCAGGCGCAGCCAGATCGCGACGGCGATGATGAGGATGCTGGCCAGGAAGGGGATGCGCCACAGCCACGTGGTGGTGACGGTGTCCTTGCCGGCGTGGTAGAGCAGGAAGTAGATCGCTGCGGCGACCACAGTGCCGATCTGGACGCCCATGAAGGGCAGGGAGGCGATGAAGCCACGGCGGTGCCGTGGGGCGTATTCGGTCATCAGGATCGAGGCACCGGCCATTTCTGCTCCCGCGCCCAGGCCCTGCACGACGCGCAGGAGGATCAGCAGGATGGGTGCGAGGATGCCGGCTCCGCCGTACCAGTCGTCGGGGTTGTCGTGGTAGGTGGGCAGGAATCCTATGAGTGTGCTGGCCGCTCCCATCATGGCCACCGTGGCCATGAGGACGAATTTGCGGCCCAAGCGGTCGCCGAGACGGCCGAAGATGATGCCGCCCAGGGGGCGGGCTGCGAAGCCGATGAAGTAGGTGCTGAAACTGAGGATCAGCCCGGTGGTGGGGTTGGCGCTGGGGAAGAACAGCGGGCTGAAGACCAAGGCCGAGGCCAGGCTGTAGAGCGCGAAGTCGTAGTACTCCAAAGCGCTGCCGATCGAGCTGGCCCAGGCGGCCCGGCGAAGGTCGGTCGTGGTGACCTGGTGGTCATGGGGTGGTGAGTCGTGGGCGTCGACCTGAACGGGTTGAGTCATCGTCATTGATCTCTCTGTGCGTGGGTCGTTCGAACGGCGAGCGCGGGGGGTTCAGCAGGCGTGTCGGATGCCGGCTGCGGGGTGTTCGCGGCTTTGCGGCCGGTGCTGGTGCGGCGGGCGGCGTCGGTGCCGGCCCGGCGGAGCCACCGTGTGGGGTCGTCCATGGCGGCGCGGCCGGAGCCGGCCAGCCGGCTGAGGTCGACGCCGAGACCGGGTGGGGCTGCGTCGAGGCGTCCCGCGACGACCACACTGGCCACACCGTGCCGGTCGGCGCGTTCCAGCAAAGCCCCGACCAGCTTGCCGGTGGCGGAGGTGCGGTCGTAGCAGCCCTCGCCGGTGACGACGACGTCGCAGGTGGGCAATATGGTGGCCAGGCCGGTGAGATCGGCGATGCGGGTGGCGCCGTCGACGATGCAGCCGCCCCATGCGGCGAGCCCGAAGCCGCTTCCTCCGGCGGCGCCGCTGCCGGGTTGGCGGGGATCGGCGTGCAGGACGGTGCCGAGGACACGGGCGTAGTGGGTCAGGGCGGCGTCGAGCTCGGCGACCTGTGCGGGTGTGGCGCCCTTTTGCGGTCCGAAGACGTGCGCGGCCCCGGACGGCCCGGTGAGCACGGCACGGGTGTCGACGAGTAGTTCGACGCCGTCGGGCGGGGGTGGTACGAGATCGCGGACGTCGACCCGGTGCAGCTGGGCCAGCGCGGTACCGCCGGCGGGCACCGGCTGTCCGTGCCGGTCGAGCAGCCGGGCACCCAGTCCGGTGAGGGCTCCGGCACCGCCGTCGGTGGAGGCGGAGCCGCCCAGCGTGATGCACACCGCTCTTGCGCCGGCTTCGATCGCGGCCCGGACGACGTCGCCCAGTCCCCGGGTCGTCGCCCCGGTGGGGTCGGAGGAGCGCAGCAGGGGAAGCCCGCACATCTGGGCGAGTTCGACGACCGCGGTGCCGTCGGGCAGCTGAAGCCAGCGGCCGGCGACAGGCGCACCGTCCGGACCCGGGACAGGCCCTGCGTCGTACCAGACAGCGCCGGGCACTGCGGCGCTGATTGCCTCGGCGGTGCCTTCGCCGCCGTCGGCCTGGGGCAGGACAATCAGCTCGTCGTCGCCCCGTTCGCGGCGCCATCCTTCGGCGAGTGCGGCCGCGACCTCGGTTGCGTCCGCGCTGCCCTTGAAGGAGTCGGGCGCGATGAGCACACGCAGCGCGCCGCTGCGGCTGTGTGCCGGTGCGGGCGGGGCACTCATGTGATCGAGTAGCCGCCGTCGACGGGGAGCACGGTCCCGGTCATGTAGCGCGCGGCGTCGGAGGCGAGGAAGGCGACGACGTCGGCGATGTCGCCGCCGTCGGCGAGGCGGCCCAGCGGAACACGGGTCAGGACGCGTTCGCGGAAGTCGGGCTGGTCGAGGACCGCGGCGGTCATGGCCGTGGTCACATAGCCCGGTGCGACGGCGTTGACCCGGATGCCCGAAGGCCCGAGTTCCACGGCGAGGCCCTTGGTGAGCTGCAGCAAAGCGGCCTTGGTCGCGCCGTAGGGCACGATGCCGGGGACCGCCCGGTCGGCCGAGAGCGACACGATGTTCACGATCGAGCCGCCGATGGCAGCCAGGGGCTTGGCCGCGGCCTGGACGAGCCGGTAGGCGGCGGTCAGGTTGATCGACACCAGCCGGTCCCAGTCCTCGGCACTGATGTCGACCGCGGCCGTGCGGACCTGGATGCCGGCGGCGTTGACCAGTATGTCGAGCGATCCCGTCCGCTCGGTCACCTGGTCGACGAGCCGACCGGGCATCTCCGGGTCGGTCAGGTCGCCGACGACGGCGAATCCGCCGACCTCGCAGGCCAGTGCCTCGGCCTGCTCGTCGGTGTCGGCGACGGCCACCGTCACTCCCTGACGGGCCAGGGCGCGCACGATGGCCGAGCCGATGCCGCCCGAGCCGCCGGTCACCACCGCAGTGCGGCCGGCCAGGCCTCCGCTGCCGGGCGAGTCCGCCGTGCGGCGCGTGACATCGGGGTTGGAAGTCATGGATTCACACCTTCCGTGGCGCGTTTACAGGGACGAAATCAGCAGGCCCCACGCGGGTCAAGTAACCGGATACTCGCGTATGAGCGTCCAGATGTCGACCCCTTGTAGAGGTTGCCGGGACCGTATACCGTCACTGAGGTCGGTACAAGTAACCGGTTACTGGAGATTTATGTCGATCATCTTTTTGCCCTCCGCTGACGGGAGCATCGGACGGCACATCCTCGGTGAGCCCGAGGCACTGCCGACGCATGCCGATCCCTCGACCAGTCGGCTGGCCTACGCCGCCGCCCACATCGTCGCCGACCCGCTGCGGGCCGACGCGACGGGCGGCCCCGACCAGATCGACTGGGACGCCACGCTGCACCTACGACACCGGCTGTGGGACCTGGGCCTGGGGGTCGCCGAGGCGATGGACACCGCCCAGCGGGGGATGGGCCTGGACTGGCCCGCGGCGCGCGAGTTGGCCCGCCGCACCGTCGCCGAGGCTCGCACCCGCGGTGCGAAGGTCGTCGTCGGCATCGCCACCGACCAGCTCCCGGCCGAGGCGGACGACCTGTCCACGGTCCGCGACGCCTACCTGGAGCAGCTCAGCGAGATCGAGGGTCTCGGCGGAGAAGTAGTCCTCATGGCCAGCCGGAACCTGGTCCGTGCCGCCTCAGGACCCGAGGACTACGTCTCCGTCTACGACGCGGTGCTCAAGCACGCGACGCGCCCCGTTGTCCTGCACTGGCTGGGGGAGATGTTCGACCCCGCACTCGCCGGCTACTGGGGTCACAGCGACCCCCTCAAAGCGATGGACGTGGTCACCGACCTGATCACCGCGCACGCCGGAACGGTCCGCGGTATCAAGATGTCGCTGCTGGACGCGGACCTGGAGGGCGAGCTGCGCCGCCGCCTGCCCGCCGGCGTGCACCTGTTCACCGGAGACGACTACCACTACACCGACCTGATCGCTGGTGACGGCCACCACCACAGCGACGCCCTGCTCGGCGCGTTCGCCGTCGTGGGACGACATGCCGCCGCAGCCCTGGCCCGCCTCGACGCCGGCGACGAACCCGGTTTCCGTGAGATTCTCGCGCCCACCGAGCCTCTGTCGCAGTTGGTCTTCGCCGCCCCGACCCGCTTCTACAAGATCGGTGTCGCCTGGCTGTCCTATCTCAACGGAGCACAGGACCACTTCCGGATGATCGGCGGCTTCGAGACCGGCCGCAGCCTCGGTCACCTCGGCGACCTGGTCCGTGCCGCGGACGCGACCGGCTACTTCACCGACCCCGACTTCACCGCCCGCCGCGCCGCCGCGTACTTCTCCGCCCACGGAATCGGCTGATCACAATGGACCTGACCCACTGCAGCCTCAACTCGATCACCGTGCGCTCCGCGTCCCTGCCCGAGCTGGTCGCACTCGCCGCCGCACACGGCTTCGGAGGCATCGGGCTGTGGCGCGACAGCTACACCGGCATCGGCGCCGCCCAAGCCGCCCGCCACGCCAGGACCGCGGACCTCCGGGTGACCAGCGTATGCCGCGGCGGTATGTTCCCCCAGCCGACCGCCGAGCAACGCGCCCGGACTCACGACGACAACCTGCGCGCCATTGACGAGGCCCACACCCTTGGCGCCGACTGCCTGGTCCTGGTCTGCGGCCCCGCCCACGACCGTGACCAGGCCGGGGCCCGCGCGCAGATCGCCGACGGCATCGCCGCGCTGCTCGACCATGCCGGCGGCGCCGGCGTACGTCTGGCCATCGAGCCCATGCACCCGATGATGGCCGCCGACCGATCCGCGATCACCTCGCTCGGCGAGGCCGTCGACCTCGTCGAACGCTTCGCCTCCCCCTGGGTCGGCCTGACCGTGGACACCTACCACGTCTGGTGGGACATCGCGCTGCCCGACCTGCTCAAGCGGGCCGCGGACTCTCTGTACTCGGTGCAGCTCGCCGACTGGGTGCTACCCATCCAGGGCCAGCTCTCCAGCCGCGGCATGCCCGGCGACGGCCACATCGACATGCCCGGGTTCGTCGAGCTCACCCGGTCGGTCGGCTACGGCGGCATGATCGAGGTGGAGGTGCTCAGCGACCGCTGGTGGGCCACTCCCCCGGCCGACGTCGCCCAGGCCGCCGCCGAGGCGCTGCGGCAGATCCCTGAACGGGCCGGTCAGCAGCCTGACCCAGAGACGCCGGCCGAAAGCTGCTAGGGCAGGAAACCTGCACGAACCCGATAGCTACTGACGGAGTACCCCATGCGCACCCCCCCTGTCCTCACCGGCCGCCAAGCGGCTGACCTGATCGCCGACGGCGACGTCGTCACCGTCAACTCCTCCTCCGGGCTGAACTGCCCCGACACCGTCCTGGCCGGCATCGGCGAGCGGTTCGCCGAGACCGCCACCCCCCGGGACCTGACCACGCTGCACCCCATCGCGGCCGGCGACATGTCGGGGATCAAGGGGATCGACCACATCGCCCGCCCGGGTCTGCTCCGTCGCGTCGTGGCCGGCTCCTACCCCTCCGGTCCTTCCCGGGCCGAGCCCCCGCGGATCTGGCAGATGATCGACAACGGCGAGGTCGAGGCCTACAACTTCCCCTCGGGCGTCGTCTACCAGATGCACCGCGCCGCTGCGGCCAAACAGCCCGGCGTCTTCACCAAGGTCGGCATGGGCTCGTTCATCGACCCCGACATCGCCGGCGGCCGGATGAACGACAGCACCCCCGCCGGCTATGTGCGCCGCACCGAACTCGACGGTGAGGAATGGCTGTACTTCGAGGCCATCACCCCCGATGTCGCCATCATCCGGGCCACCACCGCCGACGAGCATGGCAACCTCACCTTCGAGGACGAGGCCTCCCCGCTCGGGGCCCTGGACCTGGCCTACGCCGCCCACAACAACGGCGGCATCGTCATCGCGCAGGTCAAGCGGCTCACCGTTGGTGGCAGTCTGAACCCCCAGGCCGTGCGCGTGCCCGGCATCCTCGTCGACGCCCTCGTCCTCGCCCCCGACCAGCTCCAGACCACGCAAACCCGGTACGACCCGGCCGTCTCCGGCCAGCTGCGCCGCCCTCTGTCTGAGCTCGAACCCATCCCGTTCTCCCTGGAGAAGGTCATCGCCCGTCGCGCGGCCCACGAACTTCACTCCGGTGAGATCGTCAACCTCGGCTTCGGCGTCTCCGCACTGGTGCCGCACATCTTGGTCGAGGAGGGACTGGCGGGCTCGGTCAGCTGGGTGATCGAGCAGGGCGCTGTCGGCGGTGTGCCCCTGCTGGACTTCGTCTTCGGAGTCGCGCAGAACCCGGACGCCATCATGCCGAGCATCGACCAGTTCACCCTGCTGCAGGGCGGCGGTTTCCACCGCACGATGCTCTCCTTCCTCGAAATCGACGAGCAGGGCTCCGTCAACGTCCACCACCTGGCCGCCCGCCGGCACGTCACCGCGGGCGTCGGCGGTTTCGCCGACATCGTCTCGGCAGCCCCCGAGATCGTGTTCGTCGGATCCTTCACCGCCGGTCGCCGCGACATCGCCCTCACCGACTCCGGACTGCAGATCCGCGAGGACGGCCCCCACACCAAGTTCGTCAAGAAGGTCTCCTCCCCGACCTTCTCCGGGCAGCGGGCACTGGCCAACGGCCAGAAGGTCACCTACGTCACCGAGCGCGCCGTTCTGCGGCTGCGGCCCGAAGGCCTGACCGTCACCGAACTCGCCCCGGGTGTCGACCTCGAGCACGACGTCCTGGCCCGCTCGGAGTTCCCGCTGCACGTCAGCGACGACCTCACCACCATGGACTCCACTCTGTTCGCCCACAGCCCGCTCGGGCTGACCCTGCTCCCTGTCGCCCCCCACACCCGGATCGCGGCCCTCACCGCCGACCCGCACTCGCAGAAGGCCTCCTGATGATCAGCGCGGCCCCCACCGGCGCCCCCGGCGCCGTCACCGTCAGCCACAGCCATGACGGCCTGGTCACCACCGTGCTGATCGACCGGCCCGCGAAACTCAACGCACTGACCCTGCAGATGCTCGCCGATCTGGAAGAGCACCTCGACACCGTCGCCGCCTCCAAGGCCCGAGTGGTGCTCGTGCGGACCAGCGGTTCGAAGGCGTTCTGCGTCGGCGCCGACATCGCCGCCTTCTCCCAGCTCTCCCCCGCCGACATGTGGCGGCGCTGGATCAGCATCGGGCACCGCGTCTTCAACCGTCTCGCCCGCTTGCCCCAGCCCACCATCGCCGTCGTCGACGGCCTCGCGGCCGGCGGCGGCCTCGAACTCGCCCTCGCCTGCGACCTGCGCATCGCCGACACCAAGGCCCGATTCAGCCTGCCCGAGGTCGGCCTGGGCACGATCCCCGGGTGGGGCGGCACCGAACGACTCACCGCGCTGGTCGGAGCCTCACGGGCCAAGGAACTCATCCTCACCCGCCGCCAGATCGACGCGGCCACCGCGGGTACCTGGGGGCTGGTGAACACCGTCGCCGACGACCAGAAGCTGAACGACCAGATCGACCAGTACGTCACCGACCTGCTCGGCAGCGCGCCGATCGCCCAGCAGGTGGCCAAGCAACTGGTCGACGCCACCGCCCAAGGCGCACCGTCAGCCATCCTCGAAAGCATCGCCAGCGGATTCACCGCCCACACCGAGGACTTCTCCACCGGGGTCAGCTCCTTCCTGGGCAAGACGACGCCGCAGTTCCACGGGCACTGACCGAACACTGTCGTGCGCTGAAGCCGCACGGGGCGCTGCCGTCGGTCCCAAGCCGCACGGGCTACACAGCGCGCCGTCCTCCCCGCTCAGCTTTGGCGGCCACGCCAGTACGCCGGACCGGTCTTGCCTCCTCACCAGCGGGTGCGCCTGGCGGCACCTGGTCGCGTCCTGGCAGGTGGTGTACGGGCTCCCGCCTGATCCGGGCGTTCGGTCCGGCGTCGGAGTGAGTGCCCGGATATGGGAACGGCCACCGTCTGACCTTTCAAGACCACCAAGTCTTTGAAGGAGATCAGCACGATGACCGCATCCGACAGTCTGCCCCTGCACGCCCTCGCCGAGGAGAACCTCGCCGCGGCGAGTCCCGATCTGCTGCGCGCGATGGTCAAGACGTTCGCTGACGCCCTCATGTCCGCCGAGGCCGACGCTCTCTGCAACGCCGAATACGGGCGGGTCAGCGGCGAGCGCGCCAACCATCGCAACGGCTACCGCCCGCGCGAGCGGGACACCCGGGCGGGCACGGTCGAGCTGGCCATTCCCAAGCTCCGGTCCGGCAGCTGCTTCCCGCACTGGCTCCTCGAGCGTCGCCGCCGCGCCGAGCAGGCCCTCGTCAGCGTGGTCGCCACCGCCTACCTGCTCGGGGTCTCCACCCGCCGAGTGGAGAAGCCCGCTGAGTCCCCCGGCGTCACCCAGTTGTCGAAGTCACAGGTCAGCGCGCTGGCCAAGCACCTGGACGAGCAGATCGCCGCCTTCAGTACCGGCCTGGACTGCACCCGCACCCGCACCCACAGGAAGACAACCGCCGATTCTGCACCCTCAGTTGACGTTCATATAGGATTTTCGGTATGCGAGTTTTGTCAACATCTTGCTTTGGATGTCTTCGTCAGGTAGGAACTATTCGCACTCCGCAGGGCTGAGCACTCGACCGTCCGTCTCGTGCGGCTTCCTACCCGAAAACCCGTCTGATTTGAAAACACCATGGAATCGCCCGAGTTCCAGCGGAACTCGCCCCTTCGTCGCATTCATGATCACGCTGCGCCGTGAGCGAGCGCAAGCCGTACCCCAGCGACCTGTCCGACACCCGATGGGCCCTGATCGAGCCGACGTTGACGGCCTGGAGAAAGGCCCGTCGCGAACGTCGGCCGACGGGACAGCCGGCCAAAGTCGAACTGTGCGCCGGATCGTCCTCGCGGTGCAGTACGGCCACGCGGCCACCGCCATGTCGGAGTCGTACGCCGGCCGTTCCAAGGCCGACATGCTTGAGGTCCTGGACCAGGACAAGGGTCTGGCCCTGGCCGAGACGCTCACCGAGGCCGGCGAGCGCATCGCCGCCGGCCAGACGGTCAGCGGACCGGCCGCCGACCGCCACCGCGCCGCGGCCGCGGAGTTCTCCGACCGATACGCCGGGACCCACCTCGGCAAACGCGAGCTGCGCACGCTGGTCGACAGCCCGCGCCTCCAGGTCTACGAAGACCCGAAATTTTTCCTGACCTGCAATCACGACGCGTTCACCACGCTGTGCGACCCGGACCGCGACCGGGCGCGCGACGGCGGCCGAAGCGCCCCGGACCACTCCCGTTGCCAGTCGGCGTGCGCGAACATCAGCCGTATCGACAGCCAGATCACCGCCCTACGGGCCGAGGTCACCCGGATCGACGCCGCCGCCGAGGCCGGCCTCGACCCCTACCCCATCGCGGCCCGCGCACAGCAGCGCCGGGCCCACCTCACCGAGATCATCCGCCGTCACGACGCACAGCAGCCGGACGCAGCAGACCCCGAGGAACCGCGATGAGCACGCCCGACGGCCCCGGCCCCGACCGGTCGGCGAGGCTGCCCTGGCCCAGTTCGTCGGCACGGCCCTCGCCAGCGCCCACGACGCGGACTCCAGGGACGCCGCGGAGGTGCGATCCATCACCGACGCCATGGTGCGCCTGCTCATCGGCGCCCCGCTGCACTCCGACGGCAAACTGACCGTCGTCTCACTGGCCGCAGAAGCCGGCCTGCGGCGCAACAAGCTCACCCCCAAGCACACCGGGCTCAAGGGCCTCTTCTAACGCCCTCGTCAAAGCCCGCGCGCCCCTCCCGGAGTCGGAGTCCGGGACCGCGCGGCCAAGCAGCAGCAGGACCTGGCCCGAGTCCGCGCCGAACGGGACGACCTGCGCACTCAACTTCAGTTCATGGCCCGGATCGTCCAAGTCCTGGAGGTCGAGAACCACCAGCTGAAGGAGGCCAACGCGAGCCTGCGCGGGTAGTTGGCCGCCCATTCGGCAGTCCCCGACCTCACCCGGCGGCGTCGAACCTGACCCCGCGCGGCGAGGAGCGGGGCTCCCACGCCGGACGCCCCGCTCCTCGTGCCCGGCGACACGTCCTACTCGTCGAGCTCGGCGCGTACCCGGCGCGAGGGGCTGAAGGCGTAGAGGTCGAGGATGCCGGGCGGCTCGGCGATGCCGGGGCCGCCGCTTTCGACCCAGGCGGCGATGTCGGCGGTGGCGTCGCGGTCGTTGACCAGGCCGAGCCAGACGGGCCGGCCGCCGGCCCGGCGCCCGGTGGCGGAGGGCTGGACGACAACGACGTTGGCGCGCTCGCAGGCGTCGAGGCAGTCGGTGACCCGAACGGTCGCGGTGCCGTCCAAGGCCCCTCTCAGGTCACGGAGTTGGGCGGCATGGTCGAGGCCGGGGACCTTCGGTGTGCCGCAGCAGCAGCCGCGGCACACCGTGACCGTGGGCCGGGCCGCTCCCGCCCCGGCGCCCGGTGCGGAAGCGGCGCGGCGGGAGCGTTTGCTCATGCGGCACCTCGTCGGACGGGGTTCTTCCAGGCGGTTTCGCGCAGCAGGCGCAGGCCGTTGAGGCCGACGATGACGGTGGAGCCCTCGTGTCCGGCGACGCCGAGCGGCAGCGGGAGGGTGGCGAGGAGGTCCCAGGCCACCAGGGCGGTGATGAAGACGCCGGCGATGACGAGGTTCTGGACGACGAGGCGGCGTGCGCTGCGGGAGAGGGCGACGACGGTGGGGATGGTGGCGAGTTCGTCACGGACCACGACGGCGTCGGCGGTCTCCAGGGCGAGGTCGGAGCCCGCCTTGCCCATGGCGATGCCGGTGTGCGCGGCGGCCAGCGCAGGGGCGTCGTTGACGCCGTCGCCGACCACCAGCACTTTGCGGCCCTGGCCCTCCCGCTCCTGCACGGCGGCGACCTTGTCCTGCGGGAGCACTCCGGCGCGGACGTCGGTGATGCCGACCTGGGCGGCCAGGTGGCGGGCCGCGCGTTCGTTGTCGCCGGTCAGCAGGACCGGGGTGCGGCCGGTCAGCTCGGTCAGGGCCGTCACGGTGGCGGCGGCGTCCGGCCGCAGCCGGTCGGCGATGCCGATCACCCCGACCGGGCTGCCGTCGCGCAGGACGAGGACCGCGGTCTGCCCGGTCTCCTCCAGCTCCGCCACGGCCGCGGACGCGGGACCGGTGGTGGCCGGAAGGCGGGTGGGCGACCCGACCTGGACGGTACGGCCCTCGACGCTGGCGCTCACGCCCTGCCCGGGGGCGGAGGTGAAGTTGAGCGCCTCGGGAAGCGACAGGCGGCGTTCGCGGACGGCGTCGACGACAGCTCGGGCGAGCGGGTGCTCGCTGGGGAGCTCGGCCGCGGCCGCCAGCGCGAGCAGACCGTCCTCGTCCAGGCCAGAAGCGGGCAGGGGCCGGATCTCGGTGACGCGGGGCGTGCCCTCGGTCAGGGTGCCGGTCTTGTCCAGGGCGACCGCGTCGACCTGGCCCAGGCGCTCCATCACGACTGCGGACTTGGCCAGGACACCGTGGCGGCCGGCGTTGGCGATGGCGGAGAGCAGCGGCGGCATCGTGGACAGCACGACCGCGCACGGAGAGGCCACGATCATGAACGTCATCGCGCGCAGCAGGGCGGGCTGGAGCGCGGAGCCGAAGGCGAGCGGGACCGCGAAGACGGCGAGGGTCGCGATGACCATGCAGATCGAGTACCGCTGCTCGATCTTCTCGATGAACAGCTGGGTGGGGGCCTTGGTCTCGGATGCTTCCCCGACCATCTTCACGATCCGGGCGATCACCGAGTCGGCCGGATCCCGCTCGACGCGCACGCGCAGGGCGCCGGTGCCGTTCACGGTGCCGGCGAACACCTCGTCCCCGGTCCGCTTGGCCACGGGCAGGGGCTCGCCGGTGATGGTGGCCTGGTCGACGTCGCTCGCCCCGTCCAGTACCTGACCATCGGCGCCGACCCGCTCGCCGGGCCGCACCAGGATGATGTCCCCGACCGTCAGGTCCTCGGCGGCGACCGTCTTCTCGCCGCCTCCGGGCAGCAGCCGGGCCGCCGTCGTCGGCGCGAGATCGAGTAGCCCCCGCACGGAGTCCGCCGTACGGGCGGTCGCCACCGCCTCCAGGGCCCCGGAGGTCGCGAAGATGACGATCAGCAGCGCCCCGTCCAGGACCTGCCCGACGGCCGCGGCGCCGAGCGCGGCCACCACCATCAGCAGATCCACGTCCAAGGTCTTGGCCTGCAGGGCCTTCAGGCCCTCCCAACCGGGCTCCCAGCCGCCTGTGATGTAGGTGGCGGCGAACAGCGGACCCCACGCCCACGCCGGGGCGCCGAGCAGGTTGAGCGGGAGGGCGACCAGGAACAGGACCAGCGCGGCCAGCGCCCACCGGGCCTCCGGCAGCGCCAGCACTCGGGTACGCCGCCGTGGCGGAGCCGGCCGCGGACCGGCCGCAGCCGGCGCGGGCCGCTGATCCAGGACAGAAGACATGACAGAACAACCCTTCACGGGCGACGGGGATACACACTCACCATACAGGAACGCCTGAACAGGTCTTCAGGTGTAATGGGTATGATGACCGCATGGGCCACGGAACCGACACCGCCAGCAGCGTCACCACCCGAGAGCGCCTCGACGCCGTCGGCGCCGCCGACGTCGCCGCCACCCTCCAGGCCCTCGCGACGCCCTCGCGGCTCTACATCCTGGCCCGACTCCAGGAAGGCGCCTGTTCGGTGAGCGACCTCGCGGAGGCCGTCGGCATGGAAGCCTCCGCCTGCTCCCACCAGCTCCGTCTGCTGCGCAACCTCGGACTGGTCACCGGCGAGCGGCACGGGCGCTCAATCGTCTACGCCCTCTATGACAACCACGTCGCCGAACTCCTCGACCAGGCCCTCTATCACGTCGAACACCTGCGCCTCGGCGTCCGCGACGTCCTAGCCGGCCCGCCCGAGCCCGCCACGACGGACCGACACCCCGCCTGACGCCGCGCACTCGCGGCCGAGCCCGCACCGAGCGGCGGCATCAGGCGCCGCCGGTCACGAGCCGCTGAACCTCACAGCCCGAGCGCCGCACCCTCGATCAGGAGCGCCCGGCTGCGGCTAACGGCGGCAGTCAAATGCCCTCCGCGTCCGCGCTCTTCGGGTAGCGCTCGAACGCCCGCATCCCCCGCGGCGATCTCAGTCGTGAGGTGGCAGGTGGCCGAGCTGGTGGTCAGCGACGCTCATCGTCTCCTCCACCAAGCGGCGCAGATGACCGTGGCGCAGGTCACAGATGACGCGGCGGCCGTCTTTGCGGGTGGTGACCAGGCCAGCCAGGCGCAGCCGGGCCAGGTGCTGACTGTTCGGGGATGCCGCACGGGGCGCGGCGGGTCACCTTGGCCGGATCGGCCTTCGGCGAAGCGGGGTCCCAGCTCTCGGGCGGGAGCAGGCGCCAGTCGACGGCCGCCGACGCCGCGTCGGAGGCCAGGTGCAGCGACACCCCGGCCTGGCAGTTGGTGACCTTGCCCGCGGTGCCGGTGCACTGCCTGGCCACGCACGCCGAGGCGTCCCCGTCCCTGAGGAAGCCGGTGTCGTCCACGATCAGCGCGGTCGGTTTGATCACCTGCTGCATCCGCCAGGCCGGACGGGCACGCACGTGCGCCGCCTCCCACGGACCGGTCGTGATGAAGTGGGCCAGGGCCTGCCGGTTGCCGTCCTCTCCCCGTCGGGCGGCCATCGGTTCCACCGACTTGCGCCGCCCGTCCGGCAGCAGGCCCCGCAGATACACCTGGCCCCACCGGCGCTGATCCGCCCGCGCGAACGGCTCGAACATCTCCGCCGCGAAGTCCTCCAGATCACTCCGGACCGCGGCCAACTCCCCACCCAGCACATCCGGTCAACGACACACCCCATCAAACGGACACGCCACCACCGAACGCACCTGACCAAGCACCACTAGTTTCCGTCGATTCGGGCCGGGTGGTGCTGCGCTCCAGGTGCGGCACCGGGATGCTGCCGGTGTTTCCTGAGATTGGGACCGGGCCGCGCAATTGCCGGACGCGACCGCGCTGGACGGCGTTATGTGACCTGCACGGGTGTCTCAAGCGCACGGTTCCTCAGGCGGGCAGGAATCAGCGGGCGACTTCTTCGCCGGTCTGATCGCTTGTAGCTACGGATTCCTGAAGCGGGGAGGTAGAGCGTCGAAGTGCCCGGACTTGGGGAGACGCCAAGGCTGCAAGAGTGGCAAGTACGACCACAATTGCGCAGCCGGCCAGAGCTGTGCCCGAACCGACAGCTTGAGCAACGGGACCAGCGGCGAGTAGGCCAAGCGGGGCGAAGGCCAGGGATCCGAACAAGTCGTAGGAACTGACGCGAGAAAGTACCTGTTCTGGAACTTCGCGTTGCAAAGTGCTGGCCCACAGCACGTTGAAGACGTCGCTGGCCACACCAGCGCAGAAGGTGGCGGCGGCGATCAGCCAGACCGGTGCCGAGATACTCAGGAAGACCATGGGCAGCGCTGCCGGGAACGTGGCTAGAACCGCAAGCAGGATCGGTCGGGTGACCCGGACCCGCGCAGCCAGTCCGGCTCCGGCAATGGCTCCCAGAGCTTGGGCGGCCACGATGATCGACCACGACCTGGCCCCACCCAGATGCTGTTGGGCTTCCAACGGGCCGAGAACTCCGAGGGTCGCGCTGAAAACGGCGACTACGGCCGTGCACTGGGCGACCACCACCCACAGCCACTGCCGCGAGGTGAACTCCTGCCAGCCGGCACGCAGGTCTGTCCACACGGAGGACGCCTCTACCGGTCTGGCGGGCAACCGCAGCCGTCCCGTCAGCACCGCACTGACCACGAAAGAGATCGCATTCAGTGCCAATGCCCAACCCGCACCGACCCAGGCGACGACCACGCCCGACAGCGCTAGCCCGAGAAAGAGGCACGCGTTCGTGCTCATCCGCAGGAGACCGTTGGCCTGCTGCAATCGGTCCGCGGGGACCACGAGCGGCACGACACCATCCATGGCCGGTGCGAAAAGTGCGGTCGCCAGGCCCGCCACTACCGCCAGCGCGCACATCAGAGCCAAGGGTGCATACCTGGCCAGGGTCATTGCCGCCAAGCCCGCATAGGCGAATGCCCCGACACCGTCGGCAATGGCCATGAGGCGAGACCGTGACATCCTGTCAGCGATCACACCCCCGAGCAGGATGAACACCAATTGGGGCAGCGATTGGCAGGCGAGTACCAACGACAGCTTCCCGGGGCTGGCGCCGGGAAGGGCCAGCACGGAGAAGGCCAAGGCCACCCGAGCGAACCCATTGCCCAGAACCGAGATGGTCCGAGCTGAAGCGAGCAGAACAAACCGCTGGTCGAGCCATAGCGCTGACCTTCCCGACGTGATCGCCATGAACATGAACTCTAGGACGCCGCGCGGATCACACGATCTCAACCAGCCACCTGCGACAGGCAACTGAGCGACCAGCACTGGAAGTGCTAAGCAGGTACTCACCAGCGCCGCCGACCGGACCACCACGGCCCGACACCCGCCCAGGACCGTGCTCCACCACACCCCGACGCACCAGCAAACAGGCGCAACTTAACAACGTGACAACGCCCCGCATCCAGGACCTGGACCTCTCGGCCGACGTCCGCGACCGCACCGCGGTGCTGTCCGTCGAGGCCCTCGTGGAGGTCACGACCGCCGGCTCGCGGGGAACCTGGCGGATGCGCTCCACCATCGACTTCGACCAACAGCCCGGCGGCTGGTCCATCACCGGCTCACACTCGCAGCCGACCTAACCGGGCGCCGCTCCGGCGACCCCACTGGACACCGTGCAGAAGGCGCGCACGGCACCGTAGTCACGTGCCGCGTTCTGGTTCCACACCGGTTGCAGCCTGTCGAGTCCGTGGCTTGGACGGCGCTCTCAGGGGACGGTGAGGATGATCTTTCCGTGTGCCTGATGGGAGCGGAGCCGTTGGGCGCCCTGGGCGGCGGTATCAAAAGACAGGACCGCGTCGATCAGTGGCCGTACCCGGCCGCCGGCGACGGCGACCAGCGGATCCTCGCCGGCCGCTGCGATGACCGCGCCGAGTTCCGCGGGCCGGGTGAAGCCGAAGGAGACTTCGGCAACGTGCAGGTGACGGTAGGACAGGGCGTCGAGGTCGATGGTGGATCGGGCCTTGTCGAGGCGGCCAATGTTGATCACCGTCCCGTCGGTGCGGGCAGCGGCAAGGCAGGCGGTGAAGGTCTCGCCGCCTACATGGTCAAGGACGACATCGACACCGTCACCGCCGGTGGCGTCCATTACCGCCCGGGCGAGGTCCTGCTCGCCGGTGATCACGACGGTGTTGGCACCGACCCCTGTGAGCAGGTCACGCTTGGCGGCGTTGCGAGTGGTGGCAACGACCTGCCTGGCACCCGTTGTCTTGGCGATCTGGACGCCGATCAAGCCGATGCTGGAAGCTCCCCCGGTGATCAGCACCGACTATCCCGCCTGGAATCGGGCGGTCATGAGGGCGCCGTGTTCGGTAAGCAGCCCTGTGGGCAGCGCGCATGCCACGTCGTAGCCGAGCTTTCCGGGGATGGGCAGGACGTGACGGTGGTCGGCCAGGACGTACTGGGCGAAGCTGCCTGGCGTCGTGCCCATCGCCCGGTCCCCGGCCACGGGGTGTCCACTCCGTCGCCGACGGTGGTGACCTAGCCGGCGAACTCGTAGCCTGCCTGATACTCCTTGCCGGTACCGCCGGAGGTGGGATCAGCGGCGGCGAGCATGGCGGTGTCGGCATTGTTCAGGGCGACCGCGCGGGCGCGCACCACGATCTGCCCGGGGCCCGGTCGGGGCAGGGGGATCTGGCGGGTGGTCCAGTCGGGTCCGGTGCCGCCGAACAGGGCGATCATTGTCTCGGCCATGTGCGAGTCCCCCTTCGGGGGTGCGGGGTCAGTGGGCGCGGGCGCGCGGGGCGTCGTACTGCTCTTCGGTGATGTGCTCCAGCCAGGCGGTCTCCGGCCGGTCGTCGTCGGGGGCGGTGGCATCCCACAGGGCGAGGTGCTGCATGAAACGGTCCTCGGTGGCGCCGTGCCAGTGCTCCTCGCCCGGCGGGCAGGTCACCGTCTCACCCGGGTGGGCCTCGTAGACGGTGCCGTCGCGGGTGCCGATCAGGGCGATGCCGATGGCCTCTGCCTGGGCGCCCCCGACGCCGCCGGCGCCGTACCAGCCGCCGCGCGGGCAGGCGGTGTGGAAGCCGTCCCGGCAGATCGCGCAGGTGTTGTCGGCGAACGCGAACGGGGAGACGACGAAGTCACCGCGCTTGAGACCGCGGACCCCGGAGCCGGTCTCCTCGACAATGCCGAGGAACTCGTGGCCCATCGGGACGCCCTCGCCGGTGGTGTCCATCGAGTGGTAGGGGTGCAGGTCGGAGCCGCAGACGCAGGCCAGGGTGATCCGGACGATCGCGTCCGTGGGCTCGACGATCCGCGGGTCGGGAACGTTCTCGACGCGGACATCACCGGGGCCGTACATGAAGGTGGCACGCATGGAAGATCTCGCCTTTCGTAACTGTCGGTAGCTCTGCACTCAGGGGCGTCAGCGCGGTTCGAGGCGCAGGGGGAAACGCGGGCCCGGTCGCTCAGGACGTGCTCGACGATGCTCGTGTAGTGCCCGTACTTCTCCCGGTAGGCAGCGTCCGCCCCCGGGTACCCGTCGGGGCCGGCCTGGAGGACCCCTCTCGCTGCGCATGTCCCACCGAAGGTGGAGAGAAACTGGCGCTATGGCCCCCGAGCAGCACAACAGCGACGACGAGCTGGCGCGCTTCCTGCGCGCCCGCCGTACCCAGACCAGCCCCCAGTCGGCCGGGCTCACCCCCGGTCCCGGCGTGCGCCGCGCCCCCGGTCTGCGCCGCGAGGAGCTGGCCACGCTCGCCGGGGTCAGCATCGATTACTACACCCGCCTGGAGCGCGGCAAGGAAACCCGCCCCAGCCCCGCCGTGATCGATGCGCTCGCCCGCGCCCTGCAGCTCGACGACGCCGAGCACCAGCACCTGCGCGACCTCGCCGTCCGCGCTGCCCGATACGCACCCCAGACCACCTCCGCTCCCAGCCGCACCGTGCGCCCGCACCTGAAACCGCTGCTGGAAACCGTGCGCCCGAACCCGGCCTACGTCGTCAGCCGCAGCATGGACGTCCTCGCGCACAACCCCGGCGGTCTCGCCCTGTACGCGGGCATCGAGGAATGGCCCGCCACCCAGCGCAACCTCGGCCGCTACCTTTTCCTCCACCCCGCCGCCCGCGAGGTCCTCCCCGACTGGGACAACCAGATCCGCCACTGCGTCGCCCGCCTGCGCGCCCTTGCCGGCACCGACCCCGACGCCCCCGACCTCACCCAGCTCGTCGGCGAGCTGCTCCTGAAGAGCCCCGACTTCGCCAAGCTCTGGGACCGCTACGACGTCACCGGCCGCAAGATCGCCACCAAGACCTTCCAGCATCCCCAGGTCGGCAAGATCACCCTCGCCTTCCAGGGCATGACCCTCGAAGGCGCCCCCGGTCACCGTCTTGGCGTCTACACCGCCGAACCCGGCACACCCGACCACGACGCCATGCTCCTGCTCGACATGACCGCCCACACACACCGCCGAGCCGGCACCGTCCCAGCAGAAGCGGTAACCCGCAGGACACGCCCCTTGGTCAAGGCTTCGTCGGGGCAGCCTCGCCGGCGTAGCACTGTTCGAGAAAACCGCCTCGTGTCGGCCGGGCTCCGGCTCCTGGTCGTCGTGCTCGGGGTCGGCCGCCTCGCGCGCGAGCAGCTGCTCGGGTATCGCCGCCTGCTGGTGACGGGCGACGTCGTACGCCCGGCCGCGTGTGGCGACGGTGGAGCGCGGCTTCTCGCGGACCGCAGCGCCGGTGAGGACGGCCCGTTCGTACTGCAACGGCACGCGGGGTATCTCCCACTCCCCCGGCCCCAGGCCCGGAGGCCGGGGTGCGGCGGGTACGCTCGGGTCGGCCCCTGGCTGCCCGGTCGCGCGCCTGGCTGCAGATGGTCCGCGAGGCCCCGCCCTCCGTCCTCGCGGACGCCCTGGGCATCAGCGTCGCCACGGCGATGCGCTACGCGGAACGAGCCGGCACCGACTATCTGGCCTACGCGTCGATCGCGAAGCGGTAGACCGTGGACTGCCTGACCTGGAAGCCGAGACGCTCATACAGCCGGTTCGCCGCCGCACGATCCGGTCGGGAGGTGAGATCAACCGTCCGGGCACCGGCTTCCCGGGCGAGCCGCAGGGCCGCCTGGGTGAGAAGGCCCGCGACTCCCTGGCCTCGCGCCGCGCTGTCAACGACCACGTCTTCGACGCGGGCCCGCAAGCCGGACGGCAAGGGCAACAGCACCAGCGTCAGGGTGCCGATGATCGCGTCAGGCGTTCGTGCGACGAGCACTGTGTTGGCATCACAGGTCACCATCCGGTCGAGCGCTTCGTAGTCGAGGGGCTTGGCGGTCGAAGACAACTGCGGAAGCAACCTGCTGAAGGCGTCGACGAGCTCTTGACTCGCCGCCCGGGTGATCTCCACACGGATGTCCATGCCAGGAGCCTATCCGTCGACCGACACCGCACAGTCAGTCCAGCAGGACGGGTCGCTGCCGACCACTCACCCCCGACGAATAGCCGTCCTCACCACCACCCGATCCAGCTGGGGCCGACCAGGTCGGTGCGCCGTTCCCGCTTGAGGCATGCGCGGCATAAGGGGATGCAAGTGGCGAAACACCTAAAGGGCATGCACAGTGGATCAGGCGTAGCGGGAACAGTCGCTCGATGAAGAGCGTCTGCCGCGCACCGGCCGGGCTCGACGTGCTGGGCTCGGTTCAGGGCACCAGGAGCCGTCCCCTTTTTCCGCGACAGGCAGCTCCCACCGCGTTGGCTGAGCGACAGCCCGACGGATGCCGGTGCGGGGCCGGTAAAGGGCCGACCGGGCATCCGAGCCACGACCTCATTGCGTGCATCGAAAGCCGCTCCCCCTGGCAGCCGGCCCCGATGTGCGCCCGGGTCCCCCACGAAGGGAATTCCGCTGATGAGCACACGCAGCAGGAAAACAGCAGCCGCCACCGCCAGTGCCTGCGTGCTGTCCCTGGCCGTAGCCGTTCCCGCCTCCGCGGACGCTGCGGCGCAACAGGACGGCAAGGCATCCGTGTCCGTCTTCCACGGTGTTCCCGGCCTCACCGTCGACGTGTACGCCAACGGGAACGAACTGGTCCCCGACTTCAAGCCCGGCACCGTGACCGAGCCCCGGCCGCTGGACGGTGGCACCTACGACATCGAGATCTTCGCCGACGGCGAGGGCCCCGACGGCAAACCCGCCATCCAAAAGAGGGTTGACGTCCCGGCCGGGGCGAACGCCACGCTCGCAGCCCATCTCGACGCGAAGGGCAACCCCACGCTCACCGCGTTCGTCAACGACACCGCCAAGGTCCCGGCCGGTCGGTCGAGGCTGACCGTCCGGCACGTGGCCGCGGCACCCGCCGTGGACATCCGCGCGGACGGCAAGCCGGTCATCGAGGGTCTGACCAATCCGAACGAAAAGTCGCTCGAGGTGCCCGCCGGCACGGTGAACGCCGACGTCGTCCTGACCGGGACCAGCACCGTGGCCATCGGCCCCGCCGACCTCAATCTGGCCGAGGGCGGGAGCACGGTCGTCTACGCCTGGGGTAGCGCCGAGGACAAGAACCTCGCGCTGGCGACACAGACGATCAGCGGCATGGACTCCGCGCCGAACGGTGTGAACGCCGGTGAGAGCGGTGCGATGGCCGCCGACAACGATTCCGCCACCGCCTGGCTCGCCTGGGGCGCCGCGGGCGCCGTCGCGGTCGCCGGTCTGCTGGCCGCCCGCCGCCTGCACGGCCGGAGAGACTGACGGCCGGCCCATGCGGTCCTCGCGCGGGGGCGGGCGATCCTCCGCGGCGGCCGTAGCGGCCGCCGCGGTCGTCCTGGCGGCGCTGCTGGTCTGGTCGCTGTGGCCGTCCGGGGACTCGGTGCCGTCAAACTTCGGGGCCCGGCCGCAAGCCCAGGAGCCCACGGCCGGGCACTCCTCCGAAGCCAACGACGGCGGACCGGGCGAGGCGGAGAGCCCGCCCGGCCCGGTACCCGAGCCGACGGCGCTGCGCGTCCCACGGGTCTCTCTGGACGCCCATGTCCTGAGCGTCGGCGTCGAGGACGACGGCACCGTGGAGATCCCCGGCAACGCCCGGCAGGCCGGCTGGTACCGATACGGCCCCGCGCCGGGCGCGCGGGCCGGATCCGCCGTCCTCATCGGCCACGTGGACGACCGCACCGGCCGCCTGGGCGCCTTCGCCAAGCTGTATGACGTCCGCAAGGGCGATGCCGTCACCGTCGCCCGCCGGGACGCGCCCACCATGCGGTACGAGGTGACGGCGCGCGAGGTGGTCGACGGGGACAGCCTCCCCAAGGAGGTGTTCCGGCGTTATGGACGGCCGGTCCTGACCCTGGTCACCTGCGCACCCCCGTACGACCGCGAACGCGGCGGCTACCAGCGGAACCTACTGGTGTACGCCGTTCCCGTCCAGGAGCCGGGCCCCACCCCCAGCTCACCGGCCCAGGACTAGTAGGCCTCCTTAGGACAGACCCCCGGACGACGGCAGCCCGGACGTGTTCGTCCACTTCTCCGCCATTCAGTCCACCGGTTTCAAGGAGCTGTGCGAGGATGACCTGGTCGAGTACGACGTGATCCAGGGTTCCAAGGGCCCCAGGCAGAGAACGTTACGAAGCTCTAGCCGACGCGGATGTAGGAGTGCTGGTCGGGCTGGGTGGCAGTGTTCGTCGACTGAGCCGGCGGGCCAGCGCGGCACACACCACCAACTGGAGGGTGTGGTACAGCATCAGGGGCAGCACCGTCATGGCGACCTCCTTTGCCGGGAACAGCACGGAGGCCATGGGTAGCCCACTGGCCAGGCTTTTGGTGGCGCCGCAGAAAATTGCGGTCACGCGGTCCTCGCGGGGCAGGCGCAGCATCCGTGCGCAGCGGTCGGCCAGCAGCAGGGCGGTGCCCAGTAGCAACGCAACCAGTACGCTGAGCACGGCCAGCCGTCCCGGTGACACGCGCTGCCAGATGCCCGTGGTCATGCCACGGCTGAAGGCCGCGTAGACGACCAGCAGGATCGAGCCCCGGTCACACAGGCCGATCACGGTGCGGTGCCGGCCGAGCCAGTCCGCGATCCAGCGCCGTACCGCCTGCCCGGTGAGGAACGGCAGCAGCAACTGCAGACTGATATCGCTGAGTTGGCTCAACCCGAAGGGGACGCCTCCGTCCTCACTGCGCCCGATCAGCACGACCGCCAGAGCGGGCGTGAGCACCACGCCCAGCACCGTGGAGAACGATGCGGAACACAGGGCTGCGGCCACGTTGCCGCGGGCCATGGAGGTGAAGGCGATCGAGGACTGGACCGTGGACGGCAGCACGGCCAAGAAGAGCACGCCGGCGGTCAACTCGGCGCCGAGCATCCGGTCGGGCATCAGCCCGGCGGCCAGCGCGAGCAGCGGGAAGGCGACGAACGTCAACGCCAGAACGGGTAGATGCAGCCGCCAGTGCCGTGCGCCGTCGAGCGCAGCACGCGGAGAGAGCCGGGCGCCGTAGAGGAAGAACAGCAGGCCGATCGCCAGCCGGGTCAGCCAGGAGACGGCCGCGGCCGTCTCCCGTTCGGCAGGGAAAAGAGCGGCGATGCCGATGGCGCCGAACAGCGCAACGATGTACCAGTCGACGCGGCGCGTCAGGTCGCGGAGCGCGCCAGTGAGTGTCGGGGGCATGCGTTCCCGCCTTGAAGCCGGTGGCATGGGAAGGACCTGGCGGAGCCAAGTCCGGGAGGGCGGGGACCGCGTGTGGCGTGCGGGTCACACGCGGCCCCCCGGGAAGCCGTAGGTCAGACCGGGACGTGCCCGTGGTGGCGGCTGATGTTCTTCTCCAGCAGTCCCAGGCACTCAGCGACACCGACGGTGTCCGGGCCGGCCTGCGGTAGGCGGCCGTCGGCGTTTTTCAGCTCGGTCAGGGCCCGGTCGATGGCGGTCTGCGCCGCGAACAGGCAGGGAGTGCTGTAGATGGCGATGTCGACGCCCAGCTCAGTCAGCTCGCCCAAGGACAGCCGGGGTGACTTACCGCCGGCTATCTGGTTGAACAGCAAGGGCTTGCCGCCGATGACGCGCCGCACCTTGTGGATCCAGTCGATGCTGCGCACCCCGTCGACGAGCACGACATCGGCGTCGGTCGCAGCGAGCGCTTTGGCACGGCGCAGGATTTCGTCTTCCTCGGTAGCGTCGGTGCGGGCCACCACGACCAGCTCCCGGCGTGCCTGGAGGACCAGGTTCAACTTCTCCAAGTACTCCTCCAGCGGCAGCACCTGCTTGCCGTCGACATGGCCGCAGCGCCGGGGCCGTTTCTGATCCTCGAGGATGACGCCGGAGGCACCGATGGCCTCAAGGTTCTGCACGACGTGGCAGGCGGTCTCCGGGTCGACATAGCCGTCGTCGATGTCGACGAGCAGGTGTTGCCTTGGGAAGGCCAAGCGCAGGCGCTGGACGAAGCCGATGATGTCAGGCCAGGCAATGAAGCCGATGTCGGGCAGGCCGTAGTGCGACGCGGCGAAGCCGAACCCGGAGACGAACATCCCGTCGTAGTGCTGCGCCGCGACGGACGCGGAGAACATGTCGAACACGCCGATCAGAGGGGTGGTGCCGTCGGCGTGGATGGCGTCGCGTAGCCGGTTGGGGTGACTCACGGTATCCTCCGTGGAACTGGTGCGTGGGCTGTGTGCCGCTGCGGCCTTCTGCCCGCCAAAGCCGTTGGCCGCGCGGTGTGTTCCGCACCAGGCAGGCCGGGTGTCCTCGTCACAGAGGGCACCCGGTTTCCGTTGTTCAGCCTGGCGGTGGCAGATTAGAGAAGCCTTTGCCGTGACACAACCATCACTTTGCACTTCAGGCCTGAAGCGTGGCACTGCCCAAGCAGGAATCACGCACGTAAGCGGATGTCCGCCCTTGTGACCGGCCCGGTTCTTAGCGAAGAAGGCTGGCCGTGGATGACCAAAAAGATCCGCCTGACGATGTCAGGCGCCCCGTTCGGGCTGTCAGGGTGAAGCTGGGTCGTCGAGGGTCAGGCCGATTCCGGCCATGAAGCCGTCGAGGGTGTCTGGCCGGTAATGAAGGCGCTTGAGCCGGTTGCGAGAGCCACCGGGCGGATCAGCCGTCGGCCAGGGCCACGAGGAACTTGGTCTCCGCGTCGTCCCGTCCCGCACACAGTCTGGGAACCGCGTTGAGGGCGGCCAGGACCCGGCACCAATTCAGCACACGATGAGGAGACAGGCCAGGAACCAGCGCTGCTAGTTCCTCGATCCTCTCCTCCAGCATGGCTGGAACTGCAACTCCTTCAAGCACCCAGTCCACAGCGTCGAAGTCCGGATCGCCCCACGCCGGCCTCGGATCAATCGCCACCATGCGGGCGCCCGGACCAGACAGCACGTTGCCCGGATGGAGATCACCATGCACGAGTCCCACAGGCCCACTGTCTGCAAGCTCCAGGGCCGCCGCCCGGGCCTGGCTAAGCATCGTCGGGGCAACAACCAGGCCCTTTGCGCGGGCCGCCGCCAACCTGCGTTCAGTCAAGTCGAACAGGAAGTCGGTCCGGTGCGAGAGCGGCCGCAGTACCGAGTGCTCCCCCGGCCCGGGAGGTGAGGCCCGCAGATCTCGCAGCAGGGCCGCGACCTCGGGCAGATTCCAAACGAGCTGCCGCACCGGCACTCCAGGTTCTACATTCTCCAGCAGCAGAGCCCCGGCTGCGAGGTCCACTGCCAGCAGAGTGACAACCGACGGCGTATCTGCCCAGGCGCGCAGGGCTTCGGCCTCCTCACGCGCGATCAAGGGCTCCGGCGTGAGCTTCAGCCACACCGAGGCACCAGTGTTCCGCTGCAGGCAGCGGAAGACCCGCGAGGTGCCTCCGCCGCTCGCCGCAACAAGATCCAGATGCCAACGGACAGCGAGCTCATGGACGAGGGTCGGCAACCCGTCACACCAACCGAGCACATCAGCGCCGAACCGAACGACGAGCCGATCCCGAACCTCTGGCGCGACGCAGGCCAACTCTCTCAACACGTCCCCTACAGGTGGTCGATGCAGTGCCTGCGCATCCTATGAGCACGTTCCGTACGCGCTCCAGCACATTTCACTGTACGGAGCGCGAAGGTCAACCGCGTCCGACTACCCGATACAGCGCTCAGGATTATCGACGCTTACCAATCTCGACTCCCGTAGCACACTCCGGGCGTGGACGGTTGGGCGAGGGGGCCGGCGACCACCGAGAACAGCGCCTGGAACGGACCGGGGCCCAAGCGCCTGCGCAGGCACCTCAGCGCCTTCTCGCTGGGCGAGACGGAGCACAGGCGTCCCAGGCCGCAGACCAGCTTGCTCCAGATGCGCCGGTAGCCGAGGACAGGAAACAGGCAGAGGGCGAAAACGAAGTACACCCCGATCCGGGACGGCAGCAGTCGCCGACGCTGTTCCATGGCCCGATGTTCTTCCACTGCGGCGTCCACGAGCTCGACCGGAAGGTAGCGGGATAGCTCACCGAGATGACCGGGCGCGAGCAGGGCATCGTCGACATCCTCGGGACACAGCAGCGGAGCAGTGGCAGACTTGTCGGCTAATACTCCAACAGCGTTTCGCTATCTGGCCTGGCCAGAGGCATCGTGGGGAGTGTAGTTGGCTGCTGGCACGTCAGGGGCGGGTGGACCAGTGCAGCAGCCTGGCCGCTGATGGATTCGGGGGCCGAAGGAGGAAGACCGCGACCCGGGCGTTCTCGATGCGCCCGGCGGTGCCGGTGTACCGCCGCTGCACCCCGCCGAGGCGCGGCCCTTGTTCACGAAGCCGGTCTCGTCCACGATCGGCACCCCGCCGTCGGTGCCGAGGTGTTCGACGACGTCGGCGCGCAGGCCATCACGGACGGCATCGGTGTCCCAGCGGGCGTAGCGCAGCAGCCGCTGCAGCGGCCCCGCCCGGACGTGACCAGCCTGCTCGGCCAACTGCCAGCAGTTCTTCCGTTCTGCCTTCGACAGCAGCCCGAGCAGATAGGCGCGGGCACCCGCCCTCGGTTCAACTCGGCCGGACCGACCCGCGATCCGGGCCGTGACCTGGTCGAACATCACCCGCCAGCGGGCAGGGTCTACGCCATGGCCCGCGGCCACCGCACGATCTTCGTCTGTCCACACACCACCCGATGATCACGCGGTGGCCGTACCCGTTCCCAGCCGGGTCCGACCCAGATCGTGAAACCAGACTGGAGTACTAGTCGCACTACTGGTGCTGGACCGTCTTGAGCGAGTCCAGGTGGGGGTCCGCGCCGGTCGGGCCGGTGCGGGCGACCGTGGCGGGCTGGCCGCCGTTGGTGCGGGCCGCGTAGGTGCTCTGCTGGGAGGCCGTCGGGACGACGCCGTCGTAGTACGGGTGGTACACGAATTGGCTCGCGCTCGCGCTGATCGCGGCGCCCGCGGTGTCCAGCGCGGCCTTGGCGACCGAACCGGTGCCGCCGAACGCGATCACCGAGTTCGTGCTCGCCGACTCGCGCAGCAGGTAGCTCTTGACCTCGCTGGAAAGGCTGTCCTTGGCGGTCCACAGGACGGGGCCGAAGACGTTCATGGCCGCGCCCGCGGAGACCCCGCCGCCCCAGGAGTTGGTGTAGGCGAGCGCTGCCGTGCTCGGCGCGGTCCACCAGAACTTGGCGACGGCGACCGAGGTGGCCTCGTTCGTCGAGCCCGTGATCGGGTAGTACGAGTACGTCGACGGCCAGTTGGAAAAGGCCGTGTGCGTCAGCGCGTACTTCGCCGAGGAA
This sequence comes from Streptomyces sp. TG1A-8, assembly GCF_030499535.1. Classification (NCBI taxonomy): domain Bacteria; kingdom Bacillati; phylum Actinomycetota; class Actinomycetes; order Kitasatosporales; family Streptomycetaceae; genus Streptomyces; species Streptomyces sp. TG1A-8. The sequence continues at coordinate 6,935,007 of NZ_JASTLB010000001.1, read as the reverse complement.
CCCACCGTGATGATCATGGAGTTGTTCGGGTTCAGGCTGTTCAGGTACGACTTCACCGACGAGGTCAGCGAGTTGCCGTTGTTGAGCACGACGCTGCCCGCGCTGCTCGTGCCGTCGGCACCGGCCGCGGAGGCAGCCGCGAGCGCCGAGTGGTAGTCGGTGCCGGTGGCCAAAAAGACGTACTTCGGGCTGCTCGTCACCGACTTGGCGACGGCGACCGAGGTGGCGTAGCGGTCGGTGCCGGACAGCCGCTTCGGGGTGAAGCCGAGCGACGTGACCTGCGAGGAGACCGTGCTGGTCAGGATGGACGTGCCACCGATGAGGTAGACGTTCGAGCCCGGCTTCAGGGTGCGCTTCAACTCGTTCTTCACCGCGGTCGTCAGGCCACTCTTGGTGGTGCCGAGGACCGGGCCGTGCTTCTTGGCGGCCAGGGCGGGCGCGGTGAGCGAGTACGCCGAGTCGTCTCGGTTGATCAGGACGGCGGCCTTGGCGTCCATCAGGCCCGGGTCCTTGGTGCCGCCGTAGGTGTTCCACGTCCAGCGCGAGGAGGCGATGTTGCTGGCGTAGACGTCGGAGCCCCAGACGCGGCCGGCGGAGTTCTTGCGCAGCGGCTGCCAGCTCGGGTTGCTGCCCTCCGGCGTGCCGGGGACCGTGGTCGTCGCGCCGGTGGCCACGTCGACGTACTCCGTGGTGTGCACGTCGGAGCTGTCGCCGGAGGTGTGGACGTCGACGATGATCCGGGTGCCGGTCGGCGACCAGGACGGGTTCGCGTAGCCGCGGCCGTCGGTGGTGATCTGCTCGACGTCGGTGCCGTCGGCGTTCGCGGTGAAGAGCTGGCTGAGCCCGCCGCCGACGTTGCGGACGAAGGCGAGCTTGGTGCCGTCCGGGGAGAACGCGGGCTGTGCGGCGTCGGTGAGGACGCGCTTGACCGTTTTCGCGGACGAGTCGTGGACCCAGACGCCGTCGTTGTCGTAGCAGCCGTAGTTGATGCGGCGGGAGAAGGCCACCAGGCCGTTCGGGCTGACCGTCGGGTCCTCGTCGCAGACGGTGGACGGCTCCTGGGCGGCCGGCAGCAGGGGCTTGGGGGCCCACGAGGCGTCGGAGGGACCGTAGACGAGCTGGCCGCCGGTGGAGTAGACGACGTACCGGCCGCCCCACCAGAAGGCGATGTCCTTCTGCTCGGCGCTGGAGCGCACGCCCGTCGCCCAGGGCAGGCTGAAGCGCGAGCTGCCGTCAGGCCGCTCGCTGGCGAGCGGGCCCCATTCGGAGACGATCCGGCTGCCGTCCGGGGCCCAGGCCGCGTAGCTCCCCATGTGGGTGCCCACCTGGGTGGCTGTCCCGGTGGCCGGATCGACCAGCGTCGGGCCGTCGGTGAGGATCTTGCCCTCGGTGCCCGGCCAGGGCCCGGCGTCGTCCGCGGCGGCGCCCGGAGCGCTCGCCAGGGCACCCACCGCGGCGAGCGCCGCCGCGGTCGCGAGCGCCGCAGCACGGCGGCGCGTGAACAGTCTCAAGTGGTCGACCCTCCATGGATCACGAACACAGGCCCCGCGCAGGGGCTGAGTAACTGTAGATCCCACCCAGACGCATGGGAACAGGGTTTCGGGGCTGGAAGATTGCGTCTCGCATACGGCCGCGCGGCCCAGCAGCAGCTGCCGCTCCCGCTTATTGCGCGCGAGGCCTGCGGCCCGGGTGAACTCCTCGCGCACCTCCGCCGCACGCCCGGGCCGAGCGAGCAGGACGCCGCGGACGCTGGGCAGCGGGTGGTGGCCGGCGAAGGCGGACTCGGCGACGAGGGCGTCGACGATCGCAAGCCCCTGCCTCGGTCCCTCGGTCATCGACACGGCGACCGCGCGGTTGAGCACGACGACGGGTGACGGGGCGCGGACGGCGAGCAGTCCGTGCAGCGGCGCGATGCCGCGCCAGTCGGTCTCCTCGTAGGTGTACGCGTGCACGTGGCAGGCGGCGGTGGCCGGGCCGCCTGGGGAACATACGGGCCCGGGGCGCCGGCGGCCACGGCCCCGGCCCGGTGCTGTGCCGTGATGCCGCGGGCGATGGGCATGCGGTTCCAGCAGCGGCGGTTCTGGTCCTTCAGCAGGAGCAGCTCGCCGTGCGGGCCGGTGCGGGTGGCACTTGTCCCCGCAATGACCCCATCTCCCCCTTTGAGGTCCGAGGTCCCGGACCGATCCTACTCATCTGCTATGTGCTGGTACCGGAACATAGCTACAGTGGGGGTATGGGGAAGCAGACGAACATTCGCCTGGACGAAGAGGTCAAGGCAGCAGCCGAGGACCGGGCCAAGCGCCGCGGCCTGAGCTTGCAGAGGTACGTGGCTGATCTGATCGAGGCCGACGTGAACCAGTCCCGTGCTGCCTTCATGGCCGGCGCTGCATCGTTCCTTGCCGCGTACACGGACGTATTCGATGCGGAAGTCGGTGAGGACCGCTACCCCGGCCTCCCTGACAAGCCGGCGCAGACGGCACCGAGGGACGCCGCGTGAACCTCCGCATCGATCTCGGGTGGATCCTGGCAGTGGCGCAGCAGATTCCGGGAGATCCGCAGGTCGTCGACTACGGTGTCCCGGTCGCGGCGGAAGCACGTCACCGGGCGGAGATCCTTGACCACGAGGTCTACCCCGAACCCCATCACAAGGCCGCGGCGCTGCTGTGCGAGCTGGCGAGAAATCCGAGCTTGGAAATGCGGAACCTGCTTTTCGCAGCCACGGTGACCGCGGCTTACCTGTCCGCGTGCGGTATGCCGGTGAGCTCTGGCCTGGACACCGTTCTCCCGTTGGCCCGCGCCGCTCGGGACGGACTCCCGGTGCGTGAGGTCGCCGCTCAGATCAAGACCTGGACGAGTTGATCGCTGCCGGGTTCCGCCCCAGCCCGGAGAGCTGAGGGTGCTCGAGGCTCGTTATGCGCTCCACCTGGTCGAGCCGCTGAGTGCCAGCCGTCCAGCGGGGTGGCCGCAGCCTGGGCCCACGTTGCGCGGTCGGGCATGACAGCAGCCCCCGGCCCCCGCGCAGTGGGCGGGGGCCGGGGGTCGGGATAGTCAGGGAGCCTTTTCCAACCTGGCCAGCAGCACTACCAGCCACGCCCGGCGGAGCACCCGAAACGCTGTAACCGACTACGGACCTGCTGGTCAAGGCCTCGCACTCCCGACCGATGCGTTCAGCCCTCGACAGACCGCTGACCAGCATGAACATGAGCTTGGAAAAGCTCAATGCCACTGCAAGGAACAGAAGGACCCGTCCTCGTTCCCGGAAGGCGGATCCCTGTTCCCGTCACGAGTGGTTCACACTCTGTGAACAGGGAAGGTGGCCGGTCTCTCTCCTGAGTTCAGCAGCTTGTCGACAGTTCGTGCGACCGCCTCCGGACCGGTCACCCCCTGGTCTGCGCCAGTCGCCGCCGGGTCTGTCAAACGAACGGTGTGACCAGGTTGGTCGGGGTTACTGGCGGGCCGCCGTCAGGCGGCCGTCGACGGTGATGTCGAAGGCGTTCAGCGCGGTCTTCCAGCGCATGGTCCAGCGGGCCTGGCCCTTGCCGGTGGGATCGAGCGACATGATGGCCGTGTTAGACGCACTCGCTTCTTGACGATCTTCGGCTCGAACGAGCCGTCCCGGTCACGGGGCACAACGATCTCCACCGGCCCGACGTCCGTCAGCACCCTCTTGGAGCGTGTGCCGTTGCGGGAGTTGCCGCCGTCCTTGCCCGCCGGATCGTGCTTGTCCTAGCCGAGGTGGTCGGTGATCTCGCCCTCCAGGGCGGGCTCCAGAAGCCGTTTGGTCAGCTGCTGGAGCAGTCGCCCTCGCCGGTCAGCTGCAGGCCCTGGGCCCGGGCCCGGCTCACCGGCTCGTCGATCAACTGGTCGTCCACGGCCTTCGCCGACGGAGCCGCTGCCGGCTCGACAGCCTCCCGCTCGGCCACGTTCTCACTGGTCATCGATGCAGCTTCCATGATCGGGAGTTACACCGAACGATTTACAGTCCCGGGCCTGGGCGCCTTTATCGGACGGACCGTACGCGGTACACGAGCAGGACGCCGACGGACGCGGTGGCACCCACGAGGGCGAACAGGACCGGATAGCCACGGTCGGAGGTGATGATGAGGCTGGCGATCAGCGGGGCCAGGGTGGGCGGGACCACTGAGCCGATGTTCATGATGCCGAGGTCCTGGGCCCGACTCTCCGCATCGGGCAGGACCTGGGTGATCAGGGCCTGGTCGACGGACATGTACGCTCCGAAGCCGGCACCCATGATCGCGGATGCCGCCAGGGTCACGGTGAGGTTCGGGAAGGCCGCCAGGAGAAACCCCGCGACCGCCTGGAGAAGTGCCGCCAGCGCGACGAAGACCCGTCGTCTGCCCAGGCGGTCGGAGAGCACGCCGACGACGGAGGTGGCCAGGATTCCGGCCACGAGGTACAGGCCGGTACAAGCCAGGAGGCTGCTCGCCGGGTCGGGGACCTTCAGGTCGTCGGTCAGGAAGTACAGGGTGTAGCAGACACCGAGGGAGTTCGCCAGGTTGACCAGGAGCCGGCCGCCGAAGGCCCAGGCGAACTCGCGGCTGCGCAGAGAGTTTCCCACGAGGGCCAGTAGCGCACGCAGGCGCAGGGAGGGCTCTGAGCTGTAGACAGGGTCGCGGTAGCGCACCAGGAACGGCACCGCGCAGATGATCAGCAGGACCGCGATGACGATGTAACCGCTTGAAGTGGAGAGTCCGAAGGCAGAGACGAGGGCGATGCCGGCCACCACGCCGAGGGCCTGGGGTCCGTAGATCGCGCTGGATACCATGCCGCGCTGGTTGACTGGAACACGGTCGGCGATCATGGCGGTCAGTCCGGCGGTGGCTGCACTGAGTCCGGTCATGCTGACTGCCCAGGCAGCGGTCACTCCCGCCACGGTTGTCTGTTGGGCGGTGACGGCCAGCCCCGCCGCGAGGGACAGGGAACCGGCCGTGAGCCAGAGCCGTCTGCGGCCGAAGCGGCTGCGGGAGCGGTCGCACAACGCGCCGCAGAGCGGAAGGGCGAACAGGGCGACGAGCCCGGAGACGGCGTTGACGACGGCGAAGTCGTGCACCTTCGATGACGGGTCTATCGCCTCCAGTTGCTGGGGGAGCAGCAGTTGGAGAGGGACGAGATTCGCCATCCAGTAGCCGAACCACACCAGGCCGAACAGGATGGTCCATCCGCGCGAGACGGATTCGGTCGGCCCATGGCCGGCATCCGCCCCCGCGGTGCCCACTGACGCACGGACCGGATTGTGGAACTCTGTGGACATCGGGCCTCCGAGGGGACGTGCAGGGGCTTTGAGCGGTGGGTCAGAGGAAGGCGTGACCTTCGCCGCGGTAGGTCGTGACCTGCTCGACGATTTCGGTGCCCGACACCAGATGTAGTGTATTGGTGCGTTCGCACAGTTCGCCCGCCTTGGCGTGGCGGAACCACACGTGATCCCCCAGCCGCAGTGCGTGTGCCGCGGTGCCCAGGACCGGAGTCTGGACTTCTCCCGCGCCTTCCATAGGATTCATCCGCAGTCCCCTGGGCCAGCTCAGGACGGGCTGACGGTCCAGGCCCGGCGGGCCGGATGCGATCCAGCCGCCGCCCAGCACAGTAGCGATCTTGGCACTCGGTCGGCGCACGACGGACATGACGAAGTAGGCGGCGGGCCGGGGACGGAAGCGTCGGTAGAAGTCGAACAGGCCCGGCCCGTACAGGCCTGATCCGGCGCCGATTTCGGTGATGACATGTTCGGCGGCGGTCTGCTCGATGGAGCCCGTGCCACCGCCGTTGACGAACTCCAGTGGTGCGACGGCTTCGACGGCGGCGACGGCGGCGGCCCGCCGGTCGGCCAGCTCATTGGCGGAGAGCCGCTGCATGGTGCGGATCGCGGCTCGTTTGAGGAGGGGGCCGGGCTGGTTGTCGCCGAGTCCGGCGATCTGGCCCTCGTAGGACATGACCCCGGCCAGGTGGAATCCGGCGCGGTCCTGGATGGCGCGGGCGAGTGCCGCCGCTTGCCGTGGGGTATGCACCGGGGAGCGGTACGGGCCCAGGTGGAGGCGGCCGCCGGCTAGTTCCAGTGAGGCGTCCAGATCGATGCAGACGCGGATGGCGGGCCGGGAGGTGCCCACCACCTCGTCGATGAAGTCCAGTTGACTGGTGGAATCAATCATGAGGGTGATGCGGGAGGCCGACCGCTCGTCTGCTGCGAGTCGTTTGAGCGCGGTGCGGTCCGTCGTCGGGTATCCGACGACCACGTCCGGGTGCTCCTCGACCAGCCACAGCGCCTCGGGCAGGGTGAAGGCGAGAATGCCCTGGTATCCCTGCTGCCGGACGGCCCGGCGGATCAGCGTACGGCTGCGGACCGATTTGCTGGCCAGGCGGATGGTCGCCTGGCCCGCCGCCCGGCGGGCCAAATCCGCAGCGTTGGTGTCGAAGGCGTCGAGGTCCACCACGGCGAAGGGTGGATCGAGATGCTCCGTCGCTCGGTTCAGCTGTGCCATCCGGACCTCGCTCGGGCCGGCACCGGCGGAGGCGGCCTTCTTCACGTCCGGCCGGGACGCCAGGTGCGTACTCACATCCGTATCCTTTCTGGGGAATTCACATCACCGGCCGTAATGGCGGTGATCGGGTGGGGCGATGGTCTCGGGAGGTCAGACGGATCGGCCGACGGCGCCGGTGGTCCTCATCGGTCCGTCCCCGGCTGGGGCAGGAGGCGCTCCCGCTGCCGCCGTCCCCTGGCTTCGGCGATGGGGATGACACGGCGCATCAGCCGGGGGAAGACACCGGCGACCCTCTGGACCCGGCCTGCCAGGGGCGGGAAGACCACCTCGACCGGTTTGGTGACGATGGCGTCGACGACGGCCCGGGCGATCTCCTGCGGGGCGTAGGACCTCTCCGCGAAGGAGATGGCGCAGGACGGGTCGGCCATTTCCTGGTCGAGCATGCCCGTCCGGGTGGACGGCGGATGGATGATGGTGAAGTCCAGTGGCCCGTTGCGCTCCTCGATGGCGACGCTGTGGTGAAAGGCCCGCAGACCGTACTTCGTGGCGCAGTAGGTGGCGTAGCCAGGCAGTGGCAGGAACGAGGTCATGCTGCAGACGTTGATGATGTGACCGTGGCCCTGTGCGGTCATCCGCTCGAGCGCCGTGCAGACACCGGTGATGGTGCCGAGTAGGTTCACCTCGACGATGTCACGGTGCTGTTGGGGCCGGAGGTCGCGTGCGACTCCGGTGTGGGTGATGCCTGCGTTGTTGACCAGTACGTCGACGCCGCCGAAGGCGGCTTCCGCAGCCTCGAAGGCCCTGGCCCAGCCTTCGGAACTGCGAATGTCCAGCACGCAGGCCGCAGCCCGGGGGCCCAGGCTGCGGGCGCGGTCGAGAACAGCCACTTCGTCGACGTCGCTCAGCACCACCCGATGGCTGCGCGTGATGGCGAGTTCCGCGACGGCGGCCCCGATGCCGTTGGCCGCGCCGGTCACGAGGACGACCTTCTCCTGCTCGATTACTGGGCCCATGGCCACAAACTCCTTCGACTACGTCAGGTCGGCGTCGTTCGTCAATGGATGCGTCACAGCCGCAACATTTCGATGCGGCCGCCGTTGAGGGCGGCGGCGCGGACGGGATCGTCCGTCGGCACCGTGGCAGCGAAAAGAGTGCGGCCGTCGTGCCCGGCCACCAGGCAGCTGAGGGTGTGCTGGCTCGTCGCCACTCGGTTGAGGACCCGGCCGCCCTCCGCCACGCGCACGCATTCGCCACGCAGGGCGTTCGCCACCCAGATCGTCTCGCCGTCGATGTCCCACGCGATGCCGTCCGGTGCGACGGGTGCCGCGGAACGCTTGGCTAGGGAGGGATGATCCAGGAGTGCGGAAATCCTGCGGGTGATGCGTCCGGGCAGCCCCGGATGGTTCACCAGGCGCCACAGGATCGGTGAGATCAGCGCGGCCCAGGGCCGTGGGTCTGCAAGCGTGCCGTCGGCGTTGACGGAAAGGCGAGTGAGCCGCATAGCCAGCGTTTCGGCCACCACCAAGGCCGTGCCGTCGGCCGTGAGGAGAGTGCCGTTGGGAAACAGCAGCGGCTCCGTCAGACCGAGCAGACTCCCGTCCGGAGCCAGACATGCGATCGGGGCCTTCGGAGGCCCGGGAGGTGCGTAGAGCAAAGAGTTCGGATGCTTACGCGAGAAGGCGTGGTAGTCGAAACCGAAGTTTCCGACATACGCCCGCCCTTGAAGGTCGACGAGCATGTCGTTGACCGGACCGCCGACGAGGTGGCGCAGGTCGGCGTGCTCGACCAACGCGTTGTCCGCTTCCAGCCGGTACACGCGGCCCTCGTCCATGGACGCCACGAGCAGACGGCCGTCGGGAAGCCAGCCGAGCCCGCCGGCCCGGCCCGGAACCTTCAAGACCGTCTCCGGCTCCCCCCTGCCGTCCCAGCGATGCACCGTGCCGTGCGCCAGATCGGAGAACCACAAAGCTCCCTCGTGCCAGCGCAGGGACTCCGGAACACCGAGGCCGCTCAACGCGAGCACTGCCGCCCTTTGCATTCAGCCACTCCCTAAGCGACCGGCTGACGGAGGCTCTTCATCCACCGCAACCATGACTTGGACACTTGTACAAGACGCTTGACTTGTACGAGCGACCGTCTCATCCTGGACCAAGAGAAGTCAACGTTCCGACGGGAGTTTCGGTGGCCCAGACCCTCAAAGCAGACGGCACCCCGGCAGGTGCACGCATCGCGGTGGACAATCCGGCCACCGGGGCGGTGGTCGGCCACGTCCCCGACGCGACGGCACAAGAGGTGGCGCAGGCGATCGGCCGGGCCCGGCAGGCACAGCCGGGCTGGGCAGAACTGGACGTCCGGTCACGTGCGGACTTCTTCGCGCGCGCTCGTCGATGGTTGCTCTCCCACCGGCAAGAGATCACCGACTGCATCGTCGAGGAGAACGGCAAGGCGCAGGAGGACGCGATCGCCGAGATCGTCTACTGCGCCAGTGCCTTCGCCTACTGGGCGAGGCAGGCGCAGCGGCTCCTTGCGCAGACGAAGATCCGCTCCTCGTCACCGTTCGTCCTCGGACGAAGCATGTACACCCGCCGGGTGCCGCTCGGAGTGGTCGGGGTGATCGGTCCGTGGAACAATCCGCTGCTCAATACGTTCGGGGACGTCATACCGGCCCTGGCCGCCGGCAACGCGGTCGTTCTCAAGCCGTCCGAGCACACGCCGTTGACCGCGCTGCTCATGGAGAGGATGGCCCGCGAGTGCGGCTGGCCCGGGAATGTCTTCCAGGTCGTCACCGGCGCGGGCGCCACGGGCCAGGCGCTGGTGGACACCGCAGACTTCGTGATGTTCACCGGATCGACGAAGACGGGCCGGCTGGTCGCGGCGAGGGCGGGCGAGCGACTCATCCCCTGCTCACTGGAGCTCGGCGGCAAGGACGCCCTCATCGTCCTCGCCGACGCCCCCCTGGAACGGGCCGTGAGCGTCACGATCCAGGGGGCCCTGTCCAACGGGGGCCAGATGTGTACCTCGGTGGAGCGCGTATACGTAGAGGAGCCCGTCTACGACGCGTACGTCGACCTGCTGCGCGAACGTTTCCAGCAGGTCACCTCGGGCAAACCGGCCGGTTTGGGCAGCGTCGACGTGGGAGCCGTGACCTTCCCTCCCCAACTGTCCACCGTCGAAGACCATGTCAACGACGCCGTAAGCAAGGGTGCACGCATCCTCGCGGGAGGCCACACCACGCCGGGACCCGGCCGGTTCTTCGAGCCCACATTGCTCGTCGACGTCGACCACACGATGAAGTGCATGCGCGAGGAGACCTTCGGTCCCACCTTGCCGGTGATGAAGGTCGCCGACGTGGAGGAGGCCGTCCGCCTGGTCAACGACAGCTCCTACGGGCTCCAGGCCTCGATCATCGGATCGAACATCAAGCACGCTCGCCGTCTGGCGGAGCGACTCGAGGCCGGCTGCGTCACCATCAACGACGCCCAGACCAACTACATGGCCCTCGGCCTGCCCATGGGCGGTTGGAAGAATTCCGGTCTCGGCGTCCGCCATGGCGCCGAAGGCATCCGCAAGTACACCAAGCTCCAGGCGATCAGCGCCAACCGGTTCCCGCTGCGCCGGGACATGCACATGATCCCGTATAACCCCTCGGCCTACCGGTTCATCCTGCGCCTGGTGGACGTCATGTACGGCACCCGCCGAGGTCATCGCAACAAGTAGCGCGCATCGCCCGGCCATCGCATCACGAGAGGACCGCACCCATGACCGTGACCCCCGCCGCACCACCGCACGCCTCCATCGGCGCCATGCCCGAAGGCGTCCACCTGCCGCTGCCGCGCCACGACCTGAGCATCGAGGAGGAACGCCGGGTCCGAAAGCAGGAACTCGCCGCGGCCTTCCGGCTTTTCGCTCGCTTCGGATTCTCCGAGGGCGTGGCCGGGCACATCACGGCCCGCGACCCCGAGAACCCCTCAGCCTTCTGGGTCAATCCCTTCGGCATGTCGTTCAGCCAGATACGCGTCTCGGACCTGATCCTCGTCGACCACAACGGCAGGCTCCTGGAAGGCAAGCGCCCCGTCAACAACGCCGCGTTCTGCATCCACTCCGAGGTGCACCGCGCCAGGCCGGACGTGGTCGCGGCCGCACACACCCACTCCCTCCACGGCAAGGCATTCTCCAGCCTCGGCGTCCGCCTGGAACCCATCACCCAGGACGCCTGTGCGTTCTTCGAGGACCACGGCGTCTACTCCGACTACCGGGGCGTGGTCAACGACACCGAGGAAGGCCGGCGCATCGGTCTGGCTCTGGGTAGTGGCAAGGCCGTTGTCCTGCAGAACCACGGACTGCTCACGGTCGGCGCGTCTGTCGCCGAAGCCGTCTGGTACTTCATCACCATGGAACGCTCCTGTCAGGCCCAACTCCTGGCCATGGCCGCCGGAACGCCCAAGGTCATCGACGCCGACGCGGCGCGGACGGTCCGTGCGCAGATCTCCGGCGCGCTGCCCGGCTGGTTCCAGTTCCGGCCGCTGTGGGACCAGATCACCGCGGAACAGCCCGACCTGTTCGACTGAAATACCGGCTGCACACCACCGGCCAATTCCTGCCCGTGTTCGGCGAAGTGGGCCGCCGCGGCCGGTACCGAAGCGGCGGCGCTCACCGGTAGTGGTGCGAACCGGAGCGCGCCGCCACCCGAGAACCCTGAGCCTGCAGCTACTCCTTCTTGCCGACGAAGGTCAGCAGATGTTCGCCGGTCAGACGGAGAACCTCTCGGCTGTCCTCACTGTTGCGGTCGACCAGCCAGCACAGTGTGAGACCGTCCAATACCGCGTTGAGATAGCGTGCGAGGACCTGAACAGGAACAGTCCAACGGATCCCCTCGTTCTTGGCGGCTTCTGCAAGGAGCCCCTGATGGGCTTCCAAGTAACTCTGATATTGCTGGCGAGCCAACTCCTCGAATCCAGCCTGCCGCAAGGCGTAATGCGTGAGCTCATAGCTCACTTGGTGCTCTCCCGGGAAAAGTTCCACGCCGTCCCAGAAAGCCCCCAGACTTTTGGAAATCCTTGTGCTCAGGTCGCCGCCCTCCTGGAAGGCCTTCCGTGCCGCTTCGGTGCTCCTGTCCGTGAAGCGGGCAAGGACCTCCTGAAGGAGTTCTTCTCGAGATTTGAAGCAGTAATGGAAAACACCCAAGGGCATTTTCGCTTCATTGACGATTGCGCGCGTTGTCGCTTTTGTAACTCCGTCGCGGACCATGACTCGGAACGCCGCTGCGATCAGCTCTTCCCGTCGGTCCTTCGCCGCCATGCGAGACATACAGTCCGCTTTCCTCCGTGAGATCGAAATACGTATCAGTAGTGTATCGCAGCGTCTTGGACGGTCGACCAACATGTGGCTGGAGGCGAAAGCGGTCTCGTCGAAGCGGGATTGAGGAGTACGACTGACGCCCGGAGGGGCTTTTTGGTGTACGAGGAGGCGGCCCGCCCGGTGGGGCTGGAGGCGCGGGTGATGCGGTGGTCGAGCAGCGCCCACATGCCCTGCTTGCGACAGGTAAGTCGCATCCGCTGCACCGTGGTGCGCGACACCCGGCCGAAGCCGAGCGCAGTCAACTCCAGAACCTTACTGATCTTTTCGTAACTTCGGTGGGTGTGGTGACCTCGTGGGTGGGAGGGTGTCGGGGTGGCTTATCGGCCCTCGTCCTCTGTGGTTGGTTCCTCTATTCCTCCCTTGTCGCGGCCGCAGTCGGCGGAGGCGCGCCGTGTGCGGGCGGTCGAGTTGTTTGAGGAGGACGCCTCGCATGCGGAGATCGCGCGGGCGGTGGGGGCGCATGTGGGAGAAGGGTGGCGCTTCGGCTCTGCGTCGTCATGCGGCCACCGGCCGCTCGCCCAAGCTGGATGACGCCCAGGTCGAGACGGTTCGGACCGCGTTGGAGCAGAGTCCGGGCCCATGGTTTCGAGGCCGACCCGTGGACCTTGGAACGGGTCGGCGTGGTGGTCGAGCGGGTGACGGGGGGTGTCGCTGTCGCGGGCGTCGGTGTGGCGTCTGCTGACCGGCCGGCTGGGGGAGTCTGCAGCGGGCCGGGCGGCGGGCGGTGGAGCGGGACGAGTCCGAGATCGCCCGCTGGATCGCGCACGGGTGGCCACGCATCCAAAAAAGGGACGGTGAACACACGTGCCTGGTCGTGTTCCTCGACGAATCAGGCGTCTTTCTCCTGTCCCCAGGTCCGCCGTACCTACACACCTCGAGGCCGCACGCCGCTTCTGCGGCACCGACTGAACCGGAAGCGTGCCTCGATGGCCGCCGCCCTGGGCTACCACTCCACCGACCCCGACCGCGATCCCCGGCTGTGTTTCCATCTCAAGCCCGGCGCCTACGACACCACTGCCCTCATCGAGGTCCTCGAAGCGGTCAAGGCGTTCTACCGCGGAGACAGGGTGATCCTGGTCCGGAGTGGCCTGTCCGCCCGTTGGAGCCGGGCCATGCGAGCCTGGGTCGCGCAACAAGACCGGCTCGCTATCGAGCGATTACCCGACTGCGCACCCGAACTGAACCCGGTAGAGCTGCTGTGGTCGTCGCTCAAGAAGCGCGAACTCGCCAACCTCGCCGACGCCACCGAACAAGGCATCCACCGCATCAACCATAACCAGCAACTGCCATGGTCCTTCCTCGCCCACACCGACCTGACCATCCACCCACCACACCCACCGAACTTACGAAAAGATCAGTAAGCGGACTATCGGTCAGCTCGGCCGCCGAGGCAGGCCCCTTCCGTACGGTGTCCTCCGGCTTGATCGTGGCCGTCCATGCGGAGGCGGGGACGGCCAGGACGGCCTGGTGGATGGACTCGGTATGGTCATCCCCACCGAGTACGACAGTCACCGGCCGTGCTGGGAGCGCCAGTTGAGGAAGCCGTGAGTACCGCTGGCCGAATCGGTGCGGATCAGCGTGCGGCGCCCGCGCCGGTGCGCTTGGGCAGCTGGGCCAGGCATGCTCGGCGACGGTGTGGGAGTCGGCATTGCCCGGCCGGAACGGCGCGGCCGCCGACTCCCCCGTGCCGGCCGCGCCGTAGTCGACGAAGGCCACCAGCGGACAGTGGCCGCAGGTCTTCCTTCCAGGGCGGGGTGTCCTCCCTCTGCGAGTGCGCGGTCAACCAGCACCCCGTCGTGGTCCGCGATCACCTGTCCGTCGGCGTGCGGAGCCCGCTTGAGGTATCGCCGTACGGCTTCCCCCTCGGTACGCGCTATCCGCACGTCTCGCCCGAGGACGCCATCCAGGCGGCCAAGGCGGCGGGCATCGCATGGCGCGAGGCGAACCCCGACACCCGCGCCGGTGTGGCTGCGGAGATCCTGGTCAGGCTCAACGCAACCAGCTTCGAGATCGCGCACGCCGTCCAGCACACCACCGGACAGCCTTTCCTCATGGCCTTCCAGGCCGGCTACCCACCCCGATGTCCGGCTCGTGGACTTCACCGGTTCCACCGAGTTCGGCACCTGGTTGGAGGACGACGCCCGGCAGGCCCACGTTTACACGGAGGGGGCCGGCATCAACTCGGTGGTGCTGGACTCCACCGACGACTACAAGGGGCTGCTGCGGAATCTCTCCGTCTCTCTGTCCCTGTACAGCGGGCAGATGTGCACGACTCCACAGAACCTGCTGGTTCCGGCGAGCGGCATCACCACGGATCAAGGAGCCAGGACTCCGGCTGAGTTCGCCGCCGACCTGGCCGCGGCCGTCGACGGGCTGCTGTCGGACGTCCAGCGTGCCTGCGGCACGCTGGGAGGGATCGTCGGTGACGGCATCCTCGAGCGCCTGGAAGAAGCGGCCACCGTGGGTCAGGTCGTCCTGCCCTCGCGTGCGCCCACGCATCCGGATCACGAGCACGCGGTGGTGCGCACCCCGCTGATCGGTCTCGTGGACGCCGTCGAACCGCAGGAAGTCTTCACGGCGCGGATGCGTGGGCGCCTGACGGCGTGCTGGGGTGTGGTGGGGCCAGGTGCCGGCTCTGGGTCAGAGTGTTGCGGGCAGGCCGGTGGTGCCGGTGGCCTGGTCCCAGATGGCGAGGCGGACGGTCGTCTTGGCGCGGTAGTCGGATGCGGGGATCAGATGAGGGCGGGGCCGGGAGTGGGGCGGGATGCCGCTGAACGCGGACAGGAACCGCTGGGCGGCACCGGTCAGCCAAAGTGACAGGGCTCTGGCATCGCTTTCAGGGGCGCTACGCCTGCTGCGCCGCTGTGGTGCGGGTCGCCGCCTCGGCGACGGCATTGCCGTTGCCGTCGGACCAACCGACGTGCTGAATGTTGCGCTCGATCCTCCATCCATCGGGGGTGCGGAGCATGTGGTTCGTGTAGGTGCCCCGCAGAAGGTAGGAGTCGCCGCCTTCGGGGCCTTCGAGCAGGTGCTGTGCGTACATGTAGGAGTGGCAGACCGCGCGGTCCGAATCGTTCCCGTCGAACTCGATCACGTGGTTGGGGCTGATGTGCTGTGTCTTCGTGAAGCCGTTGAGTACCTGGCTGGCTACGGCGACGAAATCGGCACGAGCGAACGGACCTGCCGGCAAACCCTGCTCGGAGTGGTCGACGTAGACGGGGTCCGTGAAGCAGTCGGCGAACATCTGCCAGTCGCGCCGGTCCACGCCCATGGCGTACTTGATGACCTGCTCCACGATGAGAACGCGGTCCTCCAGTCGGCGTACGCGGGCTTCCAAGCCAGTGGTCACTTCGATCCTCCAGTAATCGCGATTGACCTTCACCATATCGTATGGACTCGGATCATCTTGACTCGTTTAATATTTGCCAGGATGGGTGTGGTGTAGATGGTACGCTCCGAAGATGTCTTCGAAGAAGGAACAGGGAGGTCCGGTGCAGCCGCCGGGCACGGTGCCCGCAGGTGCCGCGAGTGCCGATCTGGTCTGGCTGGCCCATCGAGCTGCGGCAGCCCTGGGCGACGCCTTCAACGGGGTCGCCCGCGAGGCGGGACTGTCCGATCTGCGCCACTGGCTCGTTCTCGCGTTGATCGCTGACGGCCCGGCGCGGACGCAACTGCAGATCGCCACTGAACTCGGCATCGACAAGACCACGATGGTGTCGATCCTCGATCGCCTGGAGAGGGACGGACTGATCGTTCGTCGGCTCTCTGCCCGCGACCGTCGAGTGCGCATCCCCGAGGCGACGGAGAAAGGCGTCGAGGTGAAGGAACGGGTCGCCGTAGCCCGCGAAACAGCGATCAGCCGCCGCCTGGCCACGATTCCCGCCTCCGAACACGCGAAGTTCCACGCGATGCTGTGGAGCATCGTCGAAGGCGGCTGAGCACCCGCTCAGCGGCCTGAGGCAGGTGCTGTCACGTTGTTGGGTGTGCACGTGTGTGATGGTGTGTCGGGGCATGGCGACCCGCGGTTCGGGCCTGTGTTCAGGCCGTGGCGGGCTGGCCGGTGGCGCCGGCTCGCCCACCACGGCCTGAAGACCCACCCGGCCCCAGGGCCCACCACGCCCCGACGCGCCGCCAGGCAGTCACGCATCCAACGACGTGACGGTGAGCTCTTTCGGAGTGGCCACTGATCGGGTGACGGGTTGGTGTCCCGCAACGCACCAGGCTCCTGTGCCGTTGAGAAAGGTGTTCGACGTCTCAACTCATCAGCGCAGGAGCCTCGTCGGTTCCCTATCCTGCCGCACCCGACCTGCCTCACGCCCTGGTCGAGTGGGCCACCATGCTCACCGTCACCCGTGAGGGTGACCGCTGCCGCAAACTCCCGCCCCACCAGCGTGCTCTCGTCGGCCTGGTCCATCTTCGCCGGCACGACACGCTCGCGCAGATCGCCGCCGGGTTCGGCATATCCGTCGGCACCGCCCACGCCTACGTCACCGCCGTTGTCGACCACCTCTTCCGGCGGGCGCCCGGCCTGCTGCGGGCCCTGCGGGAGATCGATCCCGAGCACGTCCTGCCCGACGGCACACTCGCCGAGTGCGACCGCGTCGGCGACAGCCGGACCGACTTCTCCCACAAGCACCGCCGCCACGGCGTGAACCTGCAGGTCATGGCCGACTCTGCGGGCAGACTGCGGTGGATCTCGCCGGCACTGCCCGGCCGCACCCACGACCTGACAGCGGCCCGCGCCCACCGTGTCATCCAAATCTGCGAACGCCAGGGCGTTCCCGTTCTCGCCGACCGCGCCTACATCGGGGCCGGCCCTTCCTTGGGTGACCACGCCGATCAGACGACTCCCGCACCAGGACCTCACCGCGACTCAGCGGACGATCAACCGGGCCCTGTCGGCGGCGCGGGCGCCAGTCGAACGAAGCGTCGCGAGCCTGAAGTCCTGGCGCATCCTCCGCAGAGCCCGCCGCAGCCCCAACCACATGACGGTCATCGCCAAAGCCGTCCTCACCCTGGAGAGGCAACGCCGAAAACGCTCAGCGCCTTTCCGGCCGATCGCGAGAACGACGAAGCCCCGGGTCACAACCCGACCAGCCGCACGACCCCGGAACTTGCAACCGCCCTGTCGCCGATGGCGTCGCTCCGCTTTCCCTCTCCTTCCCTCAAAGTAGCACTGCATTCTCTCTGTGTAGTCAGCATAATGGAGCGCTCTTTACCTCTCCTGGTTTCAATCTTTTCGGTCGCACCGCGACGCCGCGCACATTGCAACACAGACGTAATGACGTCATAGCCTCACGAACATGAACGCATAAAACTTCTCCAAAGCGGGTTGACTGCAGATGTGCGGAAAGCGCTCAGTAAGGGCGTGCGGAAAACGCACAGCAGATCTCAGGAGGACCCATGACCGTTTCCGTCAATCGCACTCCCAAAGTCACCACGCTCACCTGGACCCGGACCGACGACCCCCAGAGCTACATCGCCCAGGCCGTCGAGAGCGGACACCTGGAAGCCGCCCTGACCGTCCTCGGCCTGCAGGACTACTACGACCTGGCGACCCTGCCCAAGGCCCAGCGAGCCAAGCTGCTCCGCCACACCGCCGCCCTCGCCAACGAGTTAACCCGACGCGTGCGACACCTGACCGTCGCCCACCGCCACCACGGCGCCTCCTGGGAAGAACTCGCCTTACTCCTGGTGAGCGACTCCGAGGCCCACGGCACCGCCTACAGCACCTACAATGCGGGCTTGCGGCAGATGGGCCTCACCAGTACCGGCGCTGGCACCGCCGACGCCCGGTCTTCCTAGTTGTTGTTGGCCATGGCGTTGGTGGCGCCCCACGTCGATGTTGACCTTCGGGTTGGTTGAAGCTCGATGATGGCGAGATGCCAAATTCTGACTGGCTGTTCTCTATCCGCTCGGGTGGCCGGTGGGGTTCGAACAGGGGCCTGGCCCGGGTGAGTCGGCCGGTGCGGATGCGTGGAAGAAGGGCCTCTTGGTAGCTCGCGGATGTCGAGTCCAGCGAGGAGCAAGGGGCCCCGTTGTCGAAGTGTCGCGTGGTCACGATTGCCGGGTCCAGTCAGGGCTTCGCCGTTCTCGCGGTTGGCCCGACATAGCCGGTATGGTCCTGATGCCCCACCTCGGCCGTGGTGGGCCGGCAGGTACACGCGCAGGCACGGCTCCCGATGATCATGGGGTGTCGAGTTCCCTGATCACCACAACGGAAGACCGTGTCTGCTGCGTCAGCATCGCCCGTCCCCGCCGGACTGAGCCAACTCGCTGGTTCCGGTCCGGCCCGCTCCGACGAACTGCCAACTGCCTGACCTGCTGGACCGGCTGCGACGCCTGCCCGACCCGCGCCGGCTCCGGGGCCGGCGCCACTCGCTGTCGTACATCCTGGCCCTGGCCGCCTGCTCGGTCCTGGCCGGAACGAAGTCCCTGACCGCGATCGCCGAGTGGGCTGCCGATGCCCCCGACCGGCTCCTTCTTCACTGCGGGGCCGCGCCCCACGATCCGGACCGGTCGTATCGTGCACCCGGCGAGGCGACCGTGCGCCGGGTACTGCGGCGCATCGACGGCGACGCGCTCGACGCGGCGATCGGCGGCTGGCTCACCGCCCGCGCGGACGCTTCCCGCGCCGCTGGGCAGGACGAACACCCGCCGTCCTGCCCGGTGCGGGCGGCGGTCGCGGTGGACGGCAAATCCCTGCGCGGCGCCATCCGCACCGATGGCCGCCGTGTCCACCTGATCTCCGCGCTGCGCGGCGACGGCATCGTGCTCGCCCAGCGCGAGGTCGACGCCTGGCTTCGTACTTTCACCAGGCGGACTGTCCGCCTGGTGGTCAGGAAAGCAGAAAGTGCCTCTGAGCAGTGAGAATGAGGATTGCTGAGGTCCTTGTTCCCGCCACCGCCGGAGGCACTTTCCAGGTGGGGAAGCGTATCGGGTCCTACCCGCGTGTCCGTGTCGAGGGCGGCGGCCGGGCGGTGGTCTCGCAGGCCGGTGCCGCGGCGCCGGACGCGGGCGGGCAGGTGATCGTGGACATCGACGGGGTCCTCGTCGTGGCGCGCTGCGAAAAGCAGGACGCAGCCGCGACCTGGAAGAAGACGTTCGGGCACCACCCGCTGATGGGATTCGTCGGCCACGGCCGCGGCGGGTCCGGAGAGCCGGTCGTGGGCCTGTGGCGGCCCGGCAACGCTGGCTCCAACACCGCCGCGGACCACATCGAGGCCACGAAACTGGCCCTGACCCAGCTGCCGAAGCGGTTGCGGCGCGGCCGTCAGGCGCTGATCCGCACCGACTCCGGCGGCGGCACCCACGACTTCGTCGCCTGGCTCGCCCAGCGCGGACGGTGGCTGTCGTACTCGGTCGGGATGACCATCACCGACGCCCTCCACCAGGCCGTCCTGAAGGTCCCGGCCTCGGCCTGGACGCCGGCCGTCGAACCCGACGGCGACATCCGCCACGGCGCCTGGATCGCCGAACTCGCCGGCGACCGGCTGGCCGACTGGCCGACTGGCCGAAGAGCCTGCGGCTGATCATGCGCAGGGAACGGCCGCACCCCGGCGCCCAGTTGCGCTTCACCGACGCCGACGGCATGCACTTGACATGCTGCGCCACCAACACGGCCGGTGAGGCACTCGCCGCCCTCGAACTGCGCCACCGGCGGCGGGCCCGGGCCGAGGACCGCATCCGCGCCGCCCGCGCCACCGGCCTGCGTGACCTCCCCCTCCACGACACCGCGCAGAACCAGATCCGGCTGGAGATCGTCCAGATCGCCCTTGACCTGCTCGCCTGGATGCCCCTGCTCGCCCTGACCGGCCCAGCCCGACTCCGGGAGCCCCGCCGCCTGCGGCTTCGGCTCTTCCCTACCGCCGCCCAGCTCATCACCACCGGCCACCACCGCCTCCGCCTCGCCAGGCACTGGTCCTGGGCCGACGTGATCGCCGATGCCCTGGACCGGCTCCACGCCCTCCCGGACCCCGGCTGAGCAGCATCTTCCCGTCCCTGCGAGCAGCACCAGCCCACCGGAGCCGTGGAACCCGACGCACACCCGACGCGACCAGCCGGCCCCCAACCCGCCCACCATCAGACACAGAGCGCGAAACGGTCCGCCAACTCCACCGGCAGACCGTCACGAAAGGTCGAGGCTAGTGTCTGGGAGCATCTCGATTCCTTGGAGCATCCGTGGAAAACGATGGAAGGGCCCGTGGGGACCAGTCCTCGATGCGGAATTCCGGTCTGGCGGTGGTGGGCCGAGAAACCGAGACCGCAGAAATCATCCAGCGTGTGGGCGCTGACCGGTCCCACAGCGACGTCTTGGTCGTCACGGGTGACCCCGGTGCCGGAAAGAGCACGCTGCTCGACCTCGCGGCCGATGGAGCACGGGGTGCGGGTGGCCGAGTGCTGCGGGCGGTGGGGAGCGAATCCGAGGCGCACCTCGGATTCGCCGGTCTTCATCAGATGCTGCGCCCGGTACTCGGTGAAGCGGAGGGCCTGCCGTCGCGGCAGCGCTCCGCACTCCGCGCCGTCCTGGGGCTCGAGGAGTGGGCGGAGACTCCCGACGCGATGCTCGTCGGTCTGGCGGTTCTGACCTTGTTGTCGGCCCTGGCGGAAACCGCCCCGCTGCTGGTCGTGGTCGACGACGCCCAGTGGATCGACCGCGGATCACTGGACGTTCTCTCCTTCGTGGCGCGACGCATGGATTGCGAGCCTGTCACACTGTTGGTCGGAGTCCGCACCGCGGCCGCACTGCCTGGATTCGACAAGGGATACGAGCGCCTCGAACTCGGCCCGCTGGAGGCTGAGGCGGCCAACCGGCTGCTGGACCTGCAGCCTGCGCCGCCCACCGGCCGGACCCGGGTGCGAATCCTCGAGGAGGCGGCCGGCAACCCGCTGGCCCTGGTGGAACTCGCCCAGGCCACCGCCATCCGGCGCCCCGAGGGCAGCGGCGTGGAGGGCCCGCTGCCGGTCACCGACCGACTGGAGCGGATCTTCGCGGGGCACGCGGCGGACCTGCCGGAACCGACCCGCCGCATCCTGCTGCTGCTCGCGGCCGCCGACGCGGCGGACGCTCAGGCGGCGGCCGTGGGACTTCCCGAAGCGGACGACAAGGCATGGGTCCCCGCGGACCGGGCCGGTCTCGTACGCCAGGACGGATCCGGGATCTCCTTCCGGCACCCGCTCGTCCGCTCCGCCGTCTACCATGCCGCGTCGTTCGAGGAACGCCGCCGGGCCCACCTCGCTCTCGCGGAGTTGCTGCGCGAGGAGCCCGACCGCCGCGCCTGGCACCTCGCCGCCGCGACCGTACGCCCCGACCAGGACGTGTCGGCCGCCCTGCAGCAGACGGCCGACCGGGCCCGGCGCCGCGGTGGCTTCGCGGCCGCTGCCGCGGCCCAGGAGCGCGCCGCGGAGCTCAGCCCGCGCCGCGAGGACCGGGCACGCCTTCTGACCGAAGCCGCTGCCACCGCCGTCTTCACCGGTCAACTCGGCTGGGTGGAACACCTGGCCGCCGCAGTCCGCGAGTGCACCGACGACCAGGCGCTGCTGGGCAAAGCCACGCTGGCCACCGGACAGCTCATGTCCCTGGGCCCCCATCACACAGCAGCCTTCGCCCTGCTCATGCGTGTCGCCGACGAGGCGGCGGACGCCCGGTCGCCCCTCGTACTCGACGCGCTGGCCGCGGCGGCGGTGGTCCGTTACTACTCGGGAGAGGAGTCCCAACAGCGACAGATCCAGAGCCTGCTCTCCCGCATGCCCGGCGGTGCCGCCGGAGCGGCCCTGCACGCCTGGGTACGTGCCGTCTCCGACCCCAGCAGCGCAGGAGCCTCCCTCGCGCCGCTGCTGCCCGGGCTCATCGCCGCGGCCAAGGGCGACGCCAGTCGCCTGACCGCGCTGGCCATCGTCGCCTGGCTGCTTGACCGGACCACCCTCGCCGCCAGGACCTTCGACGAGGCATTCGACCAGTGGCAGGCCCGTGGATCGCTCCCGGACGGACTGGGATGCGCGGTCGGCTGGACCCGCCTGGAGCAGGGACGATGGGCCGAGGCCCGCTCGGTGGCGGCCGACATCTCGGCCATGGCGTCGTCGGCCGGACTCGACCACGCCGAGGCGTGTGCTCAGGCACTCGACGCCACCGTGGTCGGCCTGCTCGGCGACCCGGCCACCGCGCGTCGGCTCGCCGGGCGAGCCCTGGCTCTCGTCGATCCGCTGGAGAGCCGCTCCGTCGCGGTCTTCGCCCGTCGGGCCCTGGGGATGGCGGCCGTGGCCGAGGGCGACCATGACACCGCGTACACCCGGTTCCGCTCCGCGTTCACCGACGACGGTGACCCGGTCCATTACCACGTCTCCTACACCGTCCTGGCCGAGCTGGCGGCGGCAGCCGTCCGCCGAGGGCAGCAGGAGCACGCCGCAAAGCTGCTGGAACGATCGGCGCGGCGCCTCGGCACAGGCATGTCGGCACGCGTGAGCACACTGATCGACCGGGGCCGCGCCCTGCTGGCGGATCCCGAGCACGCGGAGCCGTTCTTCCGGGCGGCGCTCGAGGAGCCCGCAGGTGAGCAGTGGCCGTTCGAACGGGCGCAGACACAGCTTGACTACGGGGAATGGCTGCGGCGGCAGCGCCGTATCGCCGAGGCCCGTCCGCTGCTGAGTGCCGCCCTGGAGACCTTCCAGCGGCTGGGCGCGCGGCCGTGGGCCGAGCGGGCACAGGCGGAACTGCGCGCCGCCGGCATCAAGGCCGGCGACGTCGTGCCCAGCGCCTTCGCCGAACTCAGCCCCCAGCAGCAGCAGATCGTCCAGCTGGCG
Source organism: Streptomyces sp. TG1A-8 (assembly GCF_030499535.1). Taxonomy (NCBI): domain Bacteria; kingdom Bacillati; phylum Actinomycetota; class Actinomycetes; order Kitasatosporales; family Streptomycetaceae; genus Streptomyces; species Streptomyces sp. TG1A-8. The sequence continues at coordinate 6,912,358 of NZ_JASTLB010000001.1, read as the reverse complement.
GCCCGCGGCCTGACGAATCGTGAGATCGGGGAAAAGCTGTTCCTCTCACCGCGCACGGTCGGTTCGCACCTCTACCGGGTGTTCCCCAAGCTGGGCATCACCGCCCGCTCACACCTCCGCGACGTGGTCGAAGGCATCCTGTCGGGTACTGGCGTCCAGGGCTGAGCGTCGAGTCACCCATTGCGGAACGTCACAGATCACTGGTCCCGCACAGCTTCGCGGTCCCAGCGTTCTTCGGCGAGCCATTCGGCGAGGGCGTTGAGGGTGGTTTCGACGCTGCCGGTCATGTGGCGACGGAGTGCGTCCAGGCCTGCGCGGGTGGTGCCCAGCACCGGATCGAGGCGGAGGGCACTGTCACGTCGTTGGATGCGTGACTGCCTGGCGGCGCGTCGGGGCGTGGTGGGCCCTGGGGCCGGGTGGGTCTTCAGGCCGTGGTGGGCGAGCCGGCAGTGCTGGTGATCTGCTCCCAGATGGCGAAGCGGACGGTCGTCCCGGCTCGGTGGCCGGAGGCCCTCATCAGGTGGCGGCGGGGCCGGAAGTGGGGCGGGATGCCGCTGAACGCGGACGGGAACCGCTGCGCGGCACCCACGCTGCGCAAGCCCTTCATCGCGTGTCCGCACTGCGCGTGGGCTGATGACTGTCCTCGGCCCGGTTGTCCAATCCCTTGTGGGAGCGGTGCCCACCGCGAGGGCGTGACCTCGCGGTGGGCGGCACCGCAGGAGCACGGCTTGTCCGTGACCACCACCGGCGGCGCCACGCGGGTCCTCATCCATCAGGTGGCGGAGGAAACGCCGGGCCGCGGCCTTGTCCCGCCGGCCCACCGCGAGGACGTCCAGCACGTTGCCATCCTGGTCGGCAGCCCGCCACAGGTACTTCAGCGCGCCGTTGATCTTGATGAAGACCTCGTCCAGATGCCATGTGCCGCCGGACCGGGGCCGGCGGCACAGTCCGTTCGCGCAGGCCTGGCCGAACGTGGCGCACCACCGCCGGACCGTCTCACAGCAGACGGTCACACCGCGCAGGAGCATCAAGCTCCTCCACCTCACGGAAACTGAGCGGGAACCGGAAGTACGGCCGCACACAGGGGGAGATCACCCCGGCCGGGTACCGGTGCCCCCTGTACGACGCCGACGCACTGCCCACCGACGATCCCCCCTCCCACCGTGGTCACAACCCGAAGATCATCCCCCGGTCGATCAACGTGACAGTGCCCTCAGGAGTACCAGGTGGGTTCGGGCAGTGCACCTTCGAGGACCCAGCGGCCGACCTCGCGGCGCTTGTAGGCCACGGGGTCGTGCAGGGTGTGGGTGCGGACGTTGCGCCAGAAGCGGTCCAGGCCCTCGGCGGTGGTGGTGGAACGGGCGCCGGCCACCTCGAAGATGCGGCTGGTGGTGTCCAGGGCGACGTCGGTGGCGCGGGCCTTGACGGCCGCCACACGCACCTCGAAGACGCCGCGGTCCTGCTCGGTGACCGCATCGGGGTCGTCGTGCAGCTTCTGTCCCTCGGCGGCGACGGCGTCGGCGAGCGCCTCGGCCGCCCAGAGCTTCGCGGTGAGGTCACCGTAGGTATCGATGACGTACGGCTCGTCGACCGCGCGCTTGTAACCGCCGTGCAGCCAGGGCCGGGTCTTGCTCCGTGTGTAGGTGGCCGCCGTCTCCAGCGCGCCTCCGGCGATGCCGAGGTATAAGTTGACGAAGACGAGCTGGATGGTGGGCACGTTGAGGGTGTTGTAGGTGCGCGGCTTGAACTGCTTGTCGACGTAGCCCGCCGCCGAGGACCACGGGGTGCGGACACCGTCGATGGTGACACTCCCGCTCTCTGTGAGCCGCTGGCCGATGTTGTCCCAGTCGTCGTGGAAGGTCAGGCCCTCGCTGTCGGACGGCACGATCGCGAAGACGTGCTGGTCGGTGCCGTCCAGCACACCTTCGAGGACGGTGACGTCGGAAACCTTGCTGCCGGTGGAGAAGGTCTTGCGGCCGGTGAAGACCAGGTCGTCGCCGTCCTCGGTGACGACGACGTCGTTGTCGCGCGGGTTGACGGCCCCGCCGAAGAACCAGCGGTTGCGCGCGGCCTCGGCCTCGACGTGCTCCCACTGCTCGCGGGTGCCGACCAGACGGGCGGCCCAGTTCCACAGGTAGTGGTAGCCGAGCAGTTGGCCGATGGAGCCGTCGGCCTTGGCGACCTCGCGGACGACGCGGTAGGCGGTGGACCAGTCCTGGCCCCCGCCGCCGTGTTCGGTCGGGCCGAGCAGGGTGACCAGGCTGGAGTTTTTGAGGAGCTGCACCTCGGCGTACGGGGTGGCGCCGGCGCGGTCGCGTGCGACGGCGTCGGTGGCGAGGACCGCCGCTACCTCGGCGGCGCGTGCGATCCAGTCCTGGGCGGTCGTTGGGGCGGGGCGGGTCTGCCAGGCGGTGGGCGGGGTGATGCTCATGCGGGTGACCTCTTTCGCTGTATGGAGCGGTGTGGAGTGTGACGCGGGGAGAGGAATGCGGAGTCAGGCATGCGCGGGGACGGAGCGGGGCGCGCCGGGAGGCCGTGCTTGCAGTTCGGGTACGAGCGGCAGGACGCGCTTGCCAAAGTACGCGACCTCCTCGTGCAGTGGTGCGGGAAACCGAGGAGAGGGAGGTCGACGCCGAGCCTGCGGTGGGCGACGATGCACTCGGCACTCTGCTCGGGGGTACCGATCAGGCCCGTGCGGAAGCCGTCGTCGTACCGGACCAGGTCCTCGAGGACCGAGTCCCGCCACATGCCCTTGCCGTCGGCGGTGGACCGGCCCGCCTGCTGCACGGTGGTACCGAAGCCCTCCCGTAGGGCCGGTCACCACCTGCACGTTCATCCCGTGGCGGCGATGTCTGTGGGAGTAGTCGGCCCGGCTGTCGCCGGCCCGGTCGCATTCCGCGAGGGTGCCGTCCAGCAGGACGTAGTCGGGGTCGGCCTCGCGCAGGACACGCAGCAGGTCGGGTGCGCGGTCGGCGAGCAGGTCGATGACGGCTGTGGCGTGGGCGGTGCCGGCGCAGATCTCGAAGCCGGCCGGCGAGAGCAATGCTCAGGACCGGTGGATCAGTTCGGGGAGGACGTACCTTCCCGTGTGATTGATCGATAGGTCACCGAGCAGGACCGGTGACCGCGGCCCTGGCCATGGTCTTCAAGCTGGTCGAGTCCGCCCAGCAGCGGTGGCGGGCCGTGAACGCCCCACATCTCGTCGCACTCGTCCGTGCCGGGGCCCGCTTCGAACGCGGCCAACTGGTCGAGCGTCCCGCCATCGCTGCGGCATGGGGTTTGGTGCACCATGACCGACCACCACACCTACGGCACCAGCACCCACACCGTCGGCGAGCTGGTCCGGCTCGTCAGCGACCGCCTGGGGCTGGTCCTCACCGAGCGCGACAGCGCTTACCGGGGCATCCACCACCTCGCCGGCAGCCCCAACAGGCGGATCGAGATCCAGCCCAACCCGATCCCCGGCGACGACGGTGAGGACGACCGCTACGCTCCGCGACACTCGGCGGCCCAAGTGCTGCTGCTCACCACCACGCCGGTTGCGGAACCCGCCCTGCAGGCCCGCCTGGCCTCCATCGAAGGGCTCATCCATCTGAACCACGAGACCGTGTGAACAGCTACTGATCCACAACTTTTGACAATTGCTCCGACAGCGGGAAGCGGTGGTACAGCCGCCCACAGGGGGAGATGGCCTCGACCGGCTACCGGTGACCCTGGTACGACGGTGACGCGCTCCCCACGGACACCCCTTCCCAGGTTGATCAATCCGAAGATCATTCCATCGGGCAGCCGACGTGACAGTGCCCGTCCGGGTTCTCGCGGAGGGAGGGGTGGGAGGTGCGGGTGATCCCGTAGACGTAGGTGCTCATCCCTCATTCCCCTCTGCCGCGCGCGGCGGGCCGCTCGGCCTGACGTTCGCCGCCATCGTCACGTGCCTGCTGGAAGGCGCCGGAGATTGTCTCGGCGGCGCCGGACGGGGCTCCCTTGGTCTTGCCGCGCCCGCCGGGCTCAGTCGCTTGCCCCGTGAGCCCGGTAAGCCCGGCCAGCTTGCGCGGCTCCGCTTCCAGGTCGAGGCGGTTGCACGCCTCGGCGAAGCGAAGGTAGGTGTCGATGCTGGCCACCACGATCCGTATGTCGATCGTGAGTATCTCGATGCCGATAAGGGACACCCGCACGTATGCGTCGATCACCAGCCCGCGGTCGAGAATGAGTTCCAAAACGTCGTAGAGGCCGCTGGAACCGCCCCCGCCGCCCTGCTGTGTCGCGACGGTCATCGCGACCAACCCCTTGTCGTCGGCTCTGCGCGGTCCCGTCGGCGCTGTTCCTCGCTGCGACGCGGGCTTGCAGGTGCGAGTAGCCCCACCACCTGCCACCAAACGCGTGTACGAGCCTGGCGAGATGGACGCCACCTGGTCCAGCCCGGAGTGAGAGCTGCCTCCGGAACGCACTTGTTGTCTCCGATTAAACAGCTTTTTTCCTGTTTCACACCCTTTGAGATGGTGAGCCGGAAATAGAGCGAGCCGCATACAGGAAGAGAGTGAGCAGACTGTGATCACCCAGGAGCAGATCCCGACTGTGCTCGACCACCCGATCTACGACACGGACGGCAACAAGATCGGCGACGCCAAACACGTCTTCCTCGACGACGCCACCGGTCAGCCCGAGTGGGTCAGTGTCAAAACTGGCCTGTTCGGCACCAGCGAGTCCTTCGTGCCGATCCACGACGCCTCCCTCGTGGAGGACCACCTGGAGGTCCCCTACCCCAAGAACACGGTCAAGGACGCACCCAACGTCGACGTCGACGCAGGTGGCCACCTCTCCGAAGACGAGGAACACCGCCTGTACGAGCACTACGGCATCGACTGGGACGCGGCCTGGCAGCAGGCCAACCAGCCCCGCGAGGGCGGCTGGGCCCACACCGACACCAGCGAGACGACTGATATGCCCCGCTCCGCGGACACCGGTGTCAGCGGCGATGACGCCATGACGCGCTCGGAGGAACGCATGCACGTCGGCACCGAGCGCCGGGAGGTCGGCCGGGCGCGGCTACGCAAGTACGTCGTCACCGAAGAGGTGCAGCAGACCGTGCCGGTACGCCGGGAAGAGGTCCGCATCGAACGCGAGCCGATCACGGACGAGAACCGCGATGCCGCCCTGTCCGGACCCGACATCAGCGAGGCCGAGCACGAGGTCATCCTGCACGAGGAACGCCCTGTGACAGGGACCGAGACGGTGCCGGTGGAGCGGGTGCGCATGACGACTGAGGAACAGACGGACGAGGAGACGGTACGCGGCCAGGTCCGCAAGGAGCAGGTCGACACCGAAGGCGTCGACGAAGACCGGCGCGACAGGTAGCCGAGCCTGCGTCGCCCGTGCACTGCCGCTCGGCGAACTTGAAGAGGGGTCCGGCAGGCCAGCGGCTACCGGACGGCCCGCCCCGCGACCTCGAGGCGCTGCCCTCGGACAGCGGACTTCAGGTGGCCGGGACGGCGCGGGCACTCAACACAGGAACAGAAAAGGAGTCGGTCCTCATGACACAGGTCGAGCAGCCCCTGACAGACGCCGCCATCAAAGTGCGCCAAGTCAACCATTACCAGTTCAGCTGGGTGGCCGGAGAGCCCGGCCAGCACGGCACCTTCACCTTGCAACTGGTCTTGGACGAAGGCGCCGGGGAAGAAGTTCTCACGGTCGACGCCGACGACGCCGACGTGCTGAAAGATCTGCTGGAGCACAATGACACGGTCCAATACGACGCCCCACGCCACACCCTGATGTTCGGTGTGAAGCCCGCTGGCAGTTGACAGCCAGCAGCCCACCGCACACGCCACGACGAGGCGCTGTCACGCTGTTGGGTAGGTCGGTGTCCGTCGGCGTGCCGGGGGTGTGGTGGGCTTGCGGTCCGGTTCTGTGTTCAGACCGTGGCGGGCCGGCCGGCAGTGCTGGTGATCTGGCCCCGGGTGGCGAAGCGGGTGGCCGTCTCGGCTCGGTAGCCGTACGCGCTCATCAGGTGGCGGCGGGGCCGGAAGTGGGGCGGGATACCGCTGAACGCGGGCAGGAACCTCTGGGCGGCGCCCGCCGAGCGCCAGGCCCTTCATCGCCCGTTCACGCTGCCTTGTGGGCTGGTGGCTGTTCTCCGCCCGGTTGTTCAGGCCCTTGGGTGAGCGGTGCTCCACACAGGGCATGACCTCGCGGTGGGCGGTGCCGTGGGAGCGGAGCTTGTCGGTGACGACCACTCGCGGGACCGCATGCGTCTTCTTCCTCAGGCGGCGGAGGAAACGCCCGGCCGCGGCGGCGTCCCGGCGGCTCTGCACGAGGACGTCCAGGACGTTGCCGCCGGCGTCGGCGGCCCGCCACAGGTACCGCCGCTCCCCGTTGGTTCTTTCGATCAGCGCATCGTGCGGGCGGCAACGCCTCCGGAGGCTTTCGCCGAGTACGCAAAGCGTCTCAACCTCGTCGACACACACCGCGACGATGAGGTCCCGTCTCGTCGGAAAATGGCCGATACAGCGTCGCGTTGCCGACGCCTGCACGTCGCGCGACCACGTCGAGGGGTGCCTCGGGACCTTGCGCGGCGAAGACTTCACCGGCCGCAGCGACCAGCGCGTGGTGATTACGGCGTGCGTCGGTGCGAACCGGTCGATTGATGAATCGCCACGCTTCGGCCACAGCAACCCTCTCATCAAGCGGGGAACTCCCCGTTGGGCTACAGGTCCCCGCTCGTCTCGATGTGAGGTCTCAGGACTTCCTTGACGGTTTGTCGTCAGGAGATCCTTGACGGTTCTTCTGGGTTCTCGTGCCTTTGACTTAGAGCCTGGTGATCGGTCCGAGGTTCTTGCGGGGCCTGACAGCGAGTTCGTCCTCTCCGTGCAGGATCCGGTAGTGGGTGTCCTCGATGACGATGGTGACGATCCTTCCCGCATGGCGCGGGCCGAGCTCGATGAACTGGCCGTTGATCATGAAGCGGCCGCTCGCATGCACCTTGCGCTGGGCCCGGACGGCACCAGCAGGCAGGGGCGGAGGCGGCAGCGGGGACGTCGCCGTCCGAGCCCCGTCGACCCGCCCCAGACGGTCGGTCGGAACGGGGCAGGGCCATGTTCCCATCAGGACGTTCTCGGCGATGGCGTGCATGAGGTGTCCGTCGAGACGGAGGGTGATCGTGCGTCCGGCGAGGGCGAATCCAACCTGGTGGCGGCCTCCGGCCAGGCAGACGATCCCGTCTCGGTGGACCTTGCGCTCGGCCTCGACGGGTTCGCCGGCGGCAAGGATGGCCGTGCCGCCACGGGCCCTGGGCAGGGCCTGCGGTGCGGGTTCGGGACCGGCCGGGCGGGCGCCGTAGCGCATGGTCAGGTAGGCGATGTCCTCCGGCCGGAGCCGGGACGGGACCGTGGTGACGAGATGCCCGTCGAGGAGAAGTGGACACTGCGGTGGTTCGCCCAGACCGTCAGCGCCCGGCCGGCCAGTGCCTGGTGGATGCCGACTCGCTGCCTGCCCGTCACCAGGGTGATCACTGCGGCAGCCCCCTTTTTAGCACACCTTGAATTAAGTAGTGTTGCCTCCCCCGGGAGGCCCACCAGGGACTTTGCTGTGTTCAAGTCCTCGCGGACGCACCTTCGTTGACGGTCACCTCGACTTCACCTCTTGACCGCTTTGGCGTAGACCTTTAGGTTCCTGTTCGCTGCAGCTTCATGAATACACCTGATGTTCATATATGTGAACGCCAATAACCCCCACTGATGGCCTTTCCTGAAGGGCTGTGAACCCCATGCTCCCCACGACCCCCCTGCCCAGGCCCGCCTTCGCCCGCAAGGCCACTCTGCGGGCCATCCTCGCCACCGCGTTGCTCACGGGATCGGCGAGCGCACTCGCCGCGGTCCCCGCCGCCGCGGCCACCGGCACCATCACCGGACTCGGCGGCAAGTGCCTCGACGTGGCGGGAGCCAACTCCGTCAACGGCACGGCCGTCCAGCTCTACGACTGCAACGGCACCAGTGCCCAGCAGTGGACCGTCGGCACCGACGGCACGATCCGCGCACTCGGCAAGTGCCTCGACGTCACCGGCAATGCGACCACCAACGGAGCCAGACTCCAGATATGGGACTGTACCGGCAGCACCAACCAGAAATGGACCGCCACCGCGGCCCGTGACCTCGTCGGCCAGCAGTCCGGCAAGTGCGCCGACGTCACCGGCAACACTTCTGCGAACGGCACTCCCATCCAGATCTGGAGCTGCACCGGCGCCGCCAACCAGAAATGGACCGCGCCGACCGGCGGCGGCACGCCCCCTGCCGCCGCCCCGATGGCCGTCGCACCCTATCTCTACAACGGCTGGGGCAACCCGCCCGACCCGGTCACCATCATGAACGCCACCGGCGTCAAGTGGTTCACCCTCGCCTTCGTCCTCAGCAACGGCACCTGCAACCCGCAGTGGGACGGCGGCCGCCCGCTCACCGGCGGCGTCGACCAGCAGACCGTCAGCACCATCCGGGCGAACGGCGGCGACGTCATCCCCTCCTTCGGCGGCTACAGCGGCAACAAGCTGGAGAGCTCCTGTACCAGCGCCTCCGCGCTCGCCGACGCGTACCAGAAGGTCATCGACGCCTACGGGCTCAAGGCCATCGACATCGACCTGGAGGCCGACGCCTACAGCAATGGGACCGTGCAGCAGCGCACGGTCGACGCGCTCAAGGCCGTCAAGGCCGCCAACCCGGGCCTGAAGGTGTACGTCACCATCGGCACCGGCCAGTCCGGGCCCGACACCAGCCTGATCAACCGATCCGCGAACTCCGGTCTGGCCGTGGACAGTTGGACGATCATGCCGTTCGACTTCGGCGGCGCGGGCCAGAACATGGGGACGCTGACGACCAAGGCGGCCGAGGGCCTCAAGAACGCCCTCAAGAGCGCCTACGGCTACAGCGACGACCAGGCGTACCGGAGCATGGGCATCTCGTCCATGAACGGGATCACCGACGTCAACGAGACCGTCACCCCGGCCGACTTCCAGACCATCCTCGGCTACGCGCAGCAGCACCACCTCGCGCGCCTCACGTTCTGGTCGGCCAACCGCGACCGGCCCTGCGCCGGCGGCTACCCGAACGACGACACCTGCTCGGGTGTGGCCCAGAGCGCCTGGCAGTTCACCGGCATCTTCGCCAAGTACACCGGCTGACGGCCCCGACGGCCCCGTGTACGGCTCCCCATAGGAGACTCTCGTGTTTCGCCGACTCCGTCACCAGCCACGAGGCGTGGGGACCGGGCAGCTACCGCTACTCCAGCACCCACCCCGCAGTCATCACCGACAACGTCGCCTACCTCACCACCTACCCGTACACCGGGGCGAAGGGACCGATCGGCAGATGCACCCGACGCACACCACCAGATCCGGATCCGCCCGCACCGCCCTGCGGATCCTCCTCCTGCTCGCGGCCCTCCTCGGGCTCGCCGCACCACCCGCCGCACACGCCGGCACCGCGGCGATCCCCTTCAAAGTGCTCGGCCTCTACAGCGGCACATGGGATGCGGCACACATCGACTTCGAGAAGGAGGCCAACGACTGGCTGCCCCGGCAGGCGGCCGCGAACGGCTTCACCTACACCGCCAGCAACGACTGGAATCTCCTCGCCAACGGCGGCGTCAACGCCTACCAGGTCGTCCTGTTCCTCGATGACCTGCCGCAGACCGCCGCCCAGCGCGCCGGATTCGAGCAGTACATGCGCGGCGGCGGAGCCTGGATGGGCTTCCACGTCTCCGCCTTCACCACGGACGCGGCGAGCTGGTCGTGGTACCACAACCAGTTCCTGGGCAGCGGCAACTTCAAGTCCAACACCTGGGGCCCGACGTCCGCGACCCTGAAGGTCGAGGACCGGACGCACCCGTCCACTGTGAACCTGCCCGCCACTTTCACGTCGTCGGTCAGCGAGTGGTACAGCTGGTCCAACGACCTGCGGCAGAACCCGGACATCAAAATCCTCGCCTCGGTCGACCCCAGCAGCTTCCCGCTGGGCACCGACCCCAACCAGTCCTGGTACAGCGGCTACTACCCGATCTTGTGGACCAACACGAAGTACAAGATGCTGTACGCGAACTTCGGCCACAACGCGATGAACTACGACACGAACACCCGCACGTCGTCGACGTTCGCCAGCGCGACGCAGAACCGCTTCCTGCTGGACGGGCTCAAGTGGCTCGGCGGCGCCGACGGCGCCACCCCACCGGACGACACGCTCTCCGAGGCGTCCTGGTACTCCCTGAAGAACGTCGGCAACGGCACCTGCGTCGACGCCCGCGCCGCCGCCACCGTCAACGGCACCGCGATCCAGCAGTACACCTGCAACGGCACCCAGGCCCAGCAGTTCCAGCTCGCCGCGGCCGACAGCGGATACCGACGCATCGGCGTGCGCCCGAATCCGCAGCAAGTCATCGACGTGACCGATGTGTCGAGCGCCGACAACGCACCGCTGCAACTGTGGGCGTACGGAGGCGGCCAGAACCAGCAGTGGCTCCCCGTGAAAGAAGCCGCCGGACGCTACCACTTCACCGCCCGCCACAGCGGCAAGTGTCTGACTGCGGCGACCGCCGCCACGAACAGTGCGCAACTCGCACAGCGCACGTGCGACGGCTCGGCCGCACAGAGCTTCACGGTGACCGCCGGCTGACCCGCGACCGTGAACCGACCGGCGTCGTGCGGGGCGTCCGATCGGACGCCCCGCACGACGCCGAGCCGACTGCTGGCCGGGGACCTTCCGGCGGAGAGCTCACGCCACTTTCCAGATCACCTTGCTGGACGACCCCGGCGGGGCCATCACAGGACGGAGCCCCCTGCAGACATCACCTGGGGCATCCGGCGGCGGTCGGCGGCGGAACGCGAGGCCGCAGGGGCTCAGCCCAAGATGCTGAGAGCCGTGTCGGGTCGGCGGCGGACGCACACGGGGACCTGCTGGCGCAGCGCCTCGACCGCCTGCTGCCGGGTCGCCGGACGGCACCGGCCACTCCTGGCCGCAGCCCAGCACTCACCCGTGTGCACCGCATCGACGTTCCTACGGTTGAGCGGCACTGCGATCAGAGACGGTGACTGCGCACCGTTGTCAGCGTTCATGGCGGGCTCATCCGCTTCCTCGGGAACCACCTGTCATGGATCTTGATGCGGCGGTCGCGCTCGGCGGAGACGGCTTCGCCGACGTCGCACTGCTGCGGTCCGAGCCGGCCGTGTTCGGACCGGTGGCCTCCAACCCGACGGTCTCCCGCCTGACCGACACCCTCGCCACCGCCGGTGGGAAGGCGCTGACCGCGATCGGCGCGGCTTGGGCCGAAGTGCGCAGCCACGTCTGGAAGTCAGCTGCAGGTCGGGCACCGGACGCCGACGGGCGGGTGGGCGCTGTCACGTTGGCTGCCCCGTGGGATGACCTTCGGGTTGATCAACCTGGGAAGGGGCGTCCGTGGGGAGCGCGTCGCTGTCGTACCAGGGTCACCGGTACCCGGTCGAGGTCGTCTCCCCCTGTGGGTGGCTGTACCACCGCTTCCCGCTGTCGTCGCGCGAGGTCGAGGAGCTCCTGCTCGAGCGCGGGATCGTCGTCTCCTACGGGACGGTCCACCGCTGGTGCGGAAAGTTCGGGCAGCGGCATGTCGTGGCCGACCCCGCAGGCGATGCGGCTGCCCGCTCAAGGCCCGCCTCCACCCGCTCCGAGGCTCGTCGTCACGCCTCCGGCGCTGCCGGTCGGCGGACACGGACGCCGCCGGCCGGCGCGGCGGCCGGCGGCCCGCGCGGGTGACCCGCGTCAGGACTGCGGTGACCGCAGGGCGTGCAGCTGCGGCAGGTTGACCACGATCGCCTCCTGCGTGCTGCGGGCGATGACGACCACAGCTTCCTCGGCGGGGTCGGGGTTCTCCTCGCGGTGCGGGACGAACGGGGGCACGAAGATGTAGTCGCCCGGGGAGGTCCGCAGCCGGACCTCCTCCGGCCGGGTGCCGGAGTCGTCGAGGAAGACGAACTCGGGGTGCCCACTGACGACGTAGATGGCGGTCTCGGACTCACCGTGGTGGTGGTCGGAGGAGGAGGTGGCGGGAGCCACGTGCGTCTGGCCCATCCAGAGCTTCTCGGACCCCACCGTGGTGCCGCTGACCGCGGCGAAGCGGCGCATGCCTCCGGTCTGGGCGGTGTCGCCGTCGAGCGCGTCGGCGCGGATGTGGTGCAGGCGCGTGCGCAGGGGTGCCACCGGCTGCCCGTCGGTGGGGTGCAGGTGCGGGTGGAATCCCTCACCCGGGGTTGTCAACGGCTTGCTCATGGTGGGGACGCTAGAGCCGCCCGGAAAAGGATGTCAAGAGGTGTCCATTGCGCTTCACCTGCGGTAATGTTTCCGCAATGTTCGAGCAGGACCTGTGGAGACCCTCGCCGGAGGCAGCTTGTCGGGCATCATGTGCGCATGCATATTTCCGCGAAGGCGGACTACGCCACGCGGGCCCTGTTGGAGCTCGCCCGCGAACCCGACCGCCCTCTGACGTGCGAGGCCATCGCCTCCTCGCAACAGATCCCGTTCCGCTTCCTGAAGTCCGTGGTGGGCGAACTACGGAAGGCCGGCCTGGTGCGCAGCCAGCGCGGCTGCGAGGGCGGGTACTGGCTCGGCCGGCCCGCCGAACAGATCACGCTCCTCGACGTGGCCCATGCCGTGGACGGTGAATTGATCACCCTGCGGGGCGAGCCGCTGACCGGTCTCGACTACCCCGGTCCCGCCTCCGGGCTGCCCGGGGTGTGGCGCCGGATCGAGGCGGACGCCGCCGCGCTCCTGCGCGGGATCAGCCTCACCTCGCTGCTGCCCGACACGGCGGGCGGGAGTTGAGCCGGAAGGGAGCGGCGTGACGGTCGCGGCAGACGGAGTGTCGGTCGAGGTGGTGGAGTACACCGACCCGCTGTGCCCCTGGTCCTGGGGAGCGGAGCCGGTGCTGCGCGGGTTGCGCGCGGCCCTGTCCGGCCGCGTCCGCTGGCGCCGCGTGTACTGCGTGCTGTTCGACGAGGACGACGACCCGGCACCCGATCCGGCCGCGGAGACGGCCTGGTACTCCCGATACGTCAAGGACATCAGCGGCCACACGCACGCGCCGCGGGCCGGTCGACTCAGCCGGGTGGCGGCGAGTTCGTGGCCGTCCTCGCTCGTCGCCAAGGCCGCCGAACTGCAGGGCCGCGAGGTTGCCGAGCGGGTCCTGCGGCGGCTGCGGGAGACCGTCTTCGTCCTCGGGGAACCGGCCGACACCCCCGCGCTCGCGCTGTCGGCCGCGTGGGGTCTGCCGGGCCTGGACCTGGAGCGGCTGGCGGCCGACGCGGCGTCGGCCGCCGTGCGCGACCGGGTGCGCGCCGACCGTGCCGAGGCGCGGCGCCCGGTCCGCGAGGTGCTGTCCGCGCCCGGCGGGTCCCCGCATCCCGGCGCCGCCAAGGAGACCGCCGACGGCGGGTACCGCTACGCGCTGCCCACGCTGCTGGTCCACTCGTCCGCCGGTGTGCGCGCGGTGCCCGGCTGGCGGTCCTACGAGGACTACACCTCGGCACTGGAAGCGTCCGGGCCGGGGCTGTTGTCGGCCCCCGTGACACTGGATCCGGCCACCGCGCTGGAGCGGTACCGGAGTCTGACCGATCCGGAGCGCACGCTCCTGACGCACGGCGCCTGGCCGCCCGTCGCCGCCGTCCGGGTCGAGACCGGCAACGGCCCCCTGTGGCTGCACCCCGAGGAGGCCGCGACCCACCCGGTCACCGGCCGCGGCACTCCCACCGGGCCCTGACGGGCCGCTGACCAGCGGTCAGGAGCCGTCCCGCCGTATGAGACACCAAATGGTGTCCATTGACAGCAGCGGATCGCTTGCCCCCAGGATGTGCACCATGCTTACGACGCACCCCGGTGTGGTGTGCCGCTACGTGGACCTGCGGCGCACCTGCAGCGCTCTCTGTCGCTGACCGCCCGCCGCCCCGGCCCACAGGCACCTGACCGCTTCCGCCGGCACCGGCTTCCCGTCACCCACCCGCCCGGCAGCCGTCACCTCGCGCCGCCCCCTTCGCGCTTCGTCGCCTCCCTTCCCCATGCCTCCCGGCACTCCCCCGCGTGACCGCCGACGCCTCATGCCCTGAGCGCGGCATGCCCGGGCCCACCGCCCGCCTCCCCGGCATGCCCGGCCCAGGAATGCGCCGGCATGCCCCGCGGAGGGAACCGCCCCTGCCCGAACCCGCGGTCCTGCCGCGGGTCGGCTCCCTCGAAGAAAGAACCGAGATGCCCGGACGACTCACACCCCAGCGCCCCGGACTGCACCTGCGACCCGGCCGACTGCGCGCCGCGGCCCTGGGAGCCACCCTCGCGACCGTGCTCGTCCCCGCCCTCAGCGCCTGCGGCGGCGACGCCGCCTCCGCGAGCGGCAACGCCACCCTGAAGTGGACGTCCTCCTACTTCCCCACCCACTGGGACCCGGTGGTCAGTGGCAGCGGCGCCCAGTTCCGCGAACTCGCCCTGGTGTACGCGTCGTTGACTCGTACCAACGCCACGGGCGAGGCGGTGCCCGACCTCGCCAAGGTATGCCAGACCCCGCTGGACTCGCCGGACTACGCCAAGGTGCTCCAGGCTGCGACCCGGGCCGGCCTGAAGAGCAAGGCACTGATCTTCACCTACTCCCAGCCGAACCTCATCGCCAAGAGCAAGTCCGTCTCCGGCCTGCCGAAGAACCCGGCCCACATCGACTGGACCGGCGTGACCATCGGCGGCAACTGACATCCCGTCCACCACTGAGAGGGGGCAACCCATGACGACGGCAGAGGCACCTGCCACACCCGACGTCCGTCGTACGGCCGCCGCGGCCAGGACGCGGCACGCACTCGGCCGCATCCTGGTCACCCTCGCCCGGTCGGCCGCGATCTTCGTGCCCGTCTTCCTGATCGCGACGTTCGTGACGTTCGCGCTGCGGTCGCTGAGCGGGCTCAGCCCGGCACGGATCCAGCTGGGCGAGGAGGCGACACCCGAGGCCATCGCCCGCATCGAGGCCGAGTGGGGTCTGAACCGGTCCTTCCTCGTGCAGTACGGCGACTGGTTCGACGGCGTCCTGCACGGACGGCTCGGAACGAGCTGGACCAACGGCGCCGACATCTCCACCCTCATCGGCCTCGGCCTCGGCGTGAGCCTGTCGGTGGCGGTCTTCGCCCTGCTCGTCGGCGTGACCGCGGGCTTCGCCCTCGGCACGCTCGCGGCGCTGCGCCGCACCACGTGGGTGGACCGCGCCGTCACCGGACTCGTCACGGTGATCTCGGTGATGCCGGCCTTCGTCGTCGGCATCGTGTTGGTCGCGGTCTTCGCGGTGGGACTGCACCTCTTCCCCTCCGCCGGATACGTCCCGGCGGAGCAGGGGCTCGGCCCCTGGCTCGCCCACATCACCCTGCCGGCCGTCGCGTTGAGCTTCGACGTGGTGGCCGACGTGGCCCGTCAGCTGCGCTCCAGCCTCGTCGCGGCCTATCGCGAGAACTACGTGACGGGCGCGGTGGTACGGGGCCTGAGCGGGCGCCGGATCTTCTTCGGCCACGTCCTGCGCAACGGCCTCGGTCCGGCGCTCGCCACCCTCGGCCTGAAGTTCCCCTCCCTCGTCGGCGCCTCCGTCGTCACGGAGTGGATCTTCGGCCTCCAGGGATTCGGTCGGTTCGCCAACGACTCCGCACAGGCCGGTGACGTACCCGCCGTCCAGGGAGTGCTCGTCGCGTCGATCGTCCTGGTCGTCCTGTTCAACCTGGTCGTCAACCTGGTGCTGGCGCGCGTGACGCCCGCGTCCCAGCGGGGAGTGTGAACCGTGCTGCGCCGTGTACTCGCCCTGCCCTCCGGCCGGATCGCCGTGGTCGTTCTCGCCGTGATCACCCTCCTCGCCGTCCTCGGCCCGCTGCTGGCTCCCCGGGATCCGCTGGCCACCAGCGGCAACACCCTCGCCGCCGCCTCCGGCGCCCACTGGCTGGGCACCGACTACCTGGGCCGGGACGTCCTGAGCCGGCTCCTGGACGGCTCCCGGATCAGTGTCCTCGGCTCCCTCGAAGTCGCCTTGACCGCACTGGTGGTGGGCACCGTCCCGGGTATCCTGTCGGTCCACCTCGGCCGGACCTTCGAATGGATCACCCTGCGGCTGGCCGACACCCTGGTCGCCCTTCCCTTCCTGCTGTTCGCCGTCGCGGTCATCGCCCTGCTCGGCAACGGCCTCACCCAGGCCATGCTCGTCACCGGGGCGCTGGTGTCCCCGCTGTTCTACCGGGTGTCCCGCGCCGCCACCCTGTCGGTGGCCCGCTCGCAGTACGTCGAGGCCGCGATCATCTCCGGGGCCTCCATCGGCTGGGTCGTCCGCCGTCACGTCTGGGTCAAGGTGCTCCCGCCCATCGCGGTCGCGCTCGCCCAGACCATCGGGGTCGGCTTCGTGATCGTCTCCAGCCTGACGTTCCTCGGGATCGGCGTGCAGCCGCCCGCTCCCACCTGGGGCGGTCTGCTCGCCTCGGACCTCGGCTACCTCAGCCACCGGCCGTGGGCGCCCCTCACCCCGCCCTCCTGATCATGATCACCGTCTGGGCCTGCAACCTCCTCGCCGACGCCATCCGCGACATCTCGGGCGAGGCCGGCCGCGCACTGGTCAACCACCGCAAGGCCCGCGCCAACCGGTTCGACAAGGCCGACCCCGCTCCCGCCGGAGGTGCGTGATGACCGCTCTGTCCGAGAAGCTGCCCGCCCGGGCCGAGGAGACCGGGGAGACGGCCTCCGCCGAGGCGCCGGTGCTGGCCGTGCGCGACGTACGCATCAGCGACCGGGTCGGCGGCCGGGAGATCGTCCACGGCGTGAGCTTCGCGCTCACCCCCGGCCGGACCGTCGGCATCGTCGGCGAGTCCGGCAGCGGCAAGACCCTCACCTGCCGGGCCGCCCTGGGCATCCTCCCCGCCCACTTCGAGATCACCGGCGGTTCCATCGAGATCGACGGCCACGACATCGCCGGCCTCTCCCCCGCCCGGTGGACGGCCCTGCGCGGCACCACCATCAGCGCGGTCTTCCAGGACCCGGCCTCCTACCTCAACCCCTCCCTCCGCGTGGGCGCGCAGGTCGCCGAGGTCATCCGCGTCAAGAAGGGGGTCAAGCGGCGCGAGGCCCGCCGACAGGCGGTCGAACTGCTGCGCGCCATGCACCTGCGGGACCCCGAGCTGGTGTACGGCCAGTACACCTACGAGCTGTCCGGAGGCATGCTCCAGCGGGTGCTCCTCGCGGTCGCGATCGCCGCCGGCCCGCGGATCCTGATCGCCGACGAGGCCACCACCGCGCTCGACGTCACCGTCCAGGCCGAGATCCTCGACCTGCTGGCCGACCTGCGCGAGCAGACCGGTCTCGCCCTCGTCGTGGTCTCCCACGACCTGGCCGTCGTCGCCCAGCTCTGCGACGAGGTCCTCGTCCTGTGCCGGGACGAGGTCGTCGAACAGGGTTCGGCCCGGCAGGTCCTGCACGACCCGCAGCACGAGTACACCCGCCTGCTGATCGCCGAGCACGAGCAGTACGGCCTGGAAAAGTTCCTCGCACCGAAGGAGGACGCATGAGCGACGAGCCGGCACCGCGGGCCACCGAGCCGGTCCTGCGCATCGAGGGCCTGTCCGTGCACTACGGACCGCGCCGACGGCGGCGCAGCGCCCTGACCGACGTCTCCCTGAGCGTCGCCCCTGGGGAGACCGTCGGCATCATCGGCGAGACCGGCTCGGGCAAGTTCACCCTCGCCCGCGCCGCGCTCGGCCTGGTGCGCGCCTCCGCCGGGTCGATCACCGTCGGCGACGAACAGGTCAGCGCGTACGGCCCCCGCCAGTGGCGCGCCCTGCGCCGCCGGGGCGTGATCCAGTACGTCTTCCAGGACCCGCCGCGCACGGCTGGGTGGAGGATCAGGTGTGGACCGCCGCTCGGGTGGCCACGCTGATCGGCAGGAAGTTCCACGTCCCCTACAGCGTCTCGGGTGCCGCCCGACTGATGCACCGGCTCGGCTTCAGCCCGCAGGTCCCCGCGCGGCGGGTCGCCGAGCGCGACGAGCAGGCCGTCACCGGGTGGAAGGCGACCTGGGCGGAGGTGGAGGAGCGAGGGCGGCCCGCGGGGGCTACATCTGCTTCGAGGACGAGGCAGGGATCACCCGGAAGCCGCCCCGGGGACGCACCTGGGGCCGACGCGGCCGCACCCCGGTCGTGATCATCAGCGGGCGACACTCGGGACGCCTGTCCGTGGCCGGGCTGATCGCCATGCGCCCCGGCTCCCGGACCCGGCTGTGCCACCGCCTGCGCACCCACCCTGCGGGTGCAGGCAAACGCGGGAGCGAGGACGGCGCGAAGCCGGCTGATGCTTTGCCGCCACTGTGGGCCACTGGGTGTCCCGTCCCAGAGTTCGGCGAGCTCGGACTTCTCGGCGACCACCCGGTCGAGTGCCTCGGCAGCGAGCGGCCGAAGATCCAGGAAGGGATCGAGGGGGTCAGGTGGTCTGGCCGCCGACGACGAGGGCGGGGCCGGTGGTGAAGGCGGCGTCGTCGGAGTACAGCCAGAGCACGGCGGAGGCGATCTCTTCCGGTTTGCCGAGGCGGCCGACGGGTTCGTCGGCGATGAGTCCTTCGTGGCCCCCTGGGCGGGTATCGCCGAAACGGCGGATCATCCCGGTGTCGATGATGCCGGGGCAGACGGCGTTGGTGCGGATGCCGACGACGGCGTGGTCGAGGGCGGCGGAGCGGGTGGAGCCGATGACCCCGTGCTTGGCGGCGGCGTAGGCGGCCTGCCCCTTGAAGCCCTTGACCCCGGCGCCGGAGGAGACGTTGACGATGGCGCCGCCGCCGTCCTGCCGGAGCATCTGCCGGAGCTGAGCCCGGGTACACAGGAACGCGCCGGTGAGGCTGACGCCCAGGATGCGGTCCCAGTCGTCCTTGGCGGTGTCGGCGGCCGACTGGACGGGCTGCTCGACGCCGGCGATGTTGAAGGCCGCGTCCAGGCTTCCGAAGCGTTCGACGCTCCGATCGACCGCGGCCTGGGCGTCTTCTTCGCCGGTGACGTCGCAGGTGAGGGTGAGGGCTTCGCCGCCATCGGCCTCGATGAGGTGGGCGGGCGCTGTCACGTTGGCTGGCGGGCGGGATGATCTTCTGGCTGACCAGGCTGGGAGGGGTTGTTCGTGGGGAGCACGTCGCTGTCGTACCAGGGTCACCGGTACCCGGTCGAGGTCATCTCCCCCTGTGTGCGGCTGTACTTCCGTTTCCCGCTGTCGTTGCGCGAGGTGGAGGAGCTGATGGCCGGGCGCGGGATCGTGGTCTCCTATGAGACGGTGCGCCGCTGGTGCGCCAGGTTCGGGCAGCGGTACGCAGGCGCGCTGCGCCGCCGGCAGCCCCGGCCTGGTGACACATGGCACCTGGACGAGGTCTTCATCACGATCAACGGTGAATTGAAGTACCTGTGGCGGGCCGTCGACCAGGACGGCAACGTCCTGGACATCCTCGTGCGGAGCCGACGGGACAAGGCCGCGGCCGGGCGCTTCCTGCGCCGCCTGCCGAAGAAGACCCGTACGGTGCCGCGGGCGATCGTCACCGGCAAGCTCCCCTCCTACGGCGCCGCCCGCCGCGAGGTCATGCCTTCCGTCGAGCACCGGCAGCCGAAGTACCCCAACAACCGGGCGGAGAACAGCCACCAGCCCACCAGGCAGCGCGAACGCGCGATGAAAGGCTTGCCGCAGCGTGGACGCAGCCCAGCGGTTCCTGGCCGCGTTCAGCGGCATCCCACCCCACTTCCGTCCCCGCCGCCACCTGATGCCCGCACACGACTACCGCGCCGAGATGACCGTCCGCTTCGCCATCTGGGACCAGTTCACCGGCGTCGTCGGCCTCGCCGTAACGGCCTGAGCACAACCCGGAACCGGGCTCCACCACGCCGCGACGCAGCATCAGACACTTACCCACCCAACAACGTGACAGCGCCCCACGGTGGCATAGCGGGGCCGCCGGCGCAGGGCGAAGTCGTCGACGCCGATCACGCGGGGCACCCGCGCGGTGGGCAACGGGATGCGTAGCAGGGTGCGCAGGGGGCCGTGTGACGCGACAGGCCCACCGCGAGTATCGCCAGCGGACGCGATCCAGCCCGGTCCGCTAACTCTTTGACCACGGCCTTGACCTGCCTGGTCAGACGGGCCGTGCGGCGCTGGTATCGCTCCAGCACCCCGGGCATCTGCTCACGGAAGGTCTGCCGGCAGCCGCGTGTGGGACACACCAGGCGCCGCACCCGCACACGGACCACCACCCGGCGGTCGTCCACCGGCACGTCGGCCACCGTCCGCTAGTGGTAGCCGTGCACCCGCCTCGTCGACACCCCGCACACCGGACAGATCGCGGTGCCTTCCGGAGTCCGCGTCCGCACCACGATCCGCTCACCCTCGTCAGCACATCCCCGATGACCAGCGGGAACAGACCCGAAAACATCATCCGTACAAGTTCGTTGACGTCCTTCACACAAAGGTCAACGACCCTCACAACTCTCCGTCACCACCGAATGTGAGACAGAGCCGAAGACCGTACAGACCCCGACCTGCCGGGCGGAATGCGGCCCCTCCGTGCCCCGGACGCTGTCGACGGGTAGCGAGACGCGGCGGTCGCGCCTGGCCGCGCCCGCCGCTCGCACCGTCGTGGGAACCTATGCGTTGGCCGCCTGGACGCGGACGGCTCGGGCGCGGACCACGAAGGGCCGGGAGAAGACGGTGATGGCGATGGAGACGGCGGCCACAAGGGTGATGGCCGTGCCAGAAGTGAAGTGCTGGGCAATGCCGCCAGCGATCGCGGCTCCGATACCTTGCCACGTCATCCGGCCGGCGGACTCAACTCCCTGGACCTGGCCACGGACCGGATCAGGGGTCAGCTCCAGAAGCTGCTCCTGGAGCGGCAGGGTGGCAGCGAAGCCGGCACTGGCGATGAGCACCGCGGCTGTCGCCACCAGCACGGGCGGGTGGATGGCGAACAGCAGGTAAGGGACGGCGAGCAGCAGTCGCAGGGCGAATGCATAACGGCGCCGCTGCTCGGCGGTGAACAGCCTCCCGACCGCAAGGTCACCGAGGAGCATGCCTGCCGATCCGGTGGCCAGGAAGACGCCGGCGTGATGGGGGGCGTAGGAGATGAACAGGGCCTCGCAGCCAACGATCAGACCGTTGGGGACCCATAGGTTCAGCATCAGCGCGCGTTGGCCGGCGTGGGAGAAAAGCTCGATGTTCGTCGTCCAGGTCTGGCGCAGTCCAGGACGACGGGTCAGACGGATCGAGTGTTCCCGGACCATCACCGCCACAATGATCAATCCACCGCCGATCAAGGCTGTCGCGACGACGAAGACCTCTTGTGGGCTCAGGTACCGCAGCAGTACGGCGCCGATGGCGTAGCCGAGGATGGCCATGCCTCCCGAGGTGATGTTCATCAGCGAACGTGCCAGTGCATAGGCGGAGGTCGGCACCACCTCGGCGAGCAGCCCCATCCGTGCGCCCGTTCCCAGGGACTGGAAGAACCCCAGTACAAGGAGCAGACCGAACCGGGCGGCGAGCGGCAGCCCTGGAACCGCCTGTGCGGCAACACCTACGAGCGAGACGCACTGGAGCGCGACGAGGGTCCGGCGAGGACGGCTTCCGTCCGCGACCGACATCAGCGTCAGCGCACCGAGTACCGTCGCGAAGGTGGCGCCGTACATGCTCACAGCGGTCAGGAACGGGGACTTGGTCTGCTGGTTGACCAGCGTGCCGAGCGCGAAGCCCGACAAGGTGCTCGCAGCGACCGTCAGTGTGAAGCTGGCGTACAGGCCGACGAATTCACGGTTGCGGAGCAGGTCACGGTAGGTGGTGGGAGGAGTGCCGGAGGCAGATGTGTCAGAACCCATGAAAAAAGCCTTCGCGCGCACCCAACTGGGGCGTCGAAGGCCAACTCGTGGATTATAGCAAGTGCCCCCAGTCCTAGCCACGCCCCGCATCGGACCGGTGGAGACGCGGACGCGGATACGCTCCGGCCACGGCAGCACCGCACATTCACCGGCGGCTGTCGCCAGGTGCGAGCAGACTGGTCAGCTCCGAGATCGGCACTGCCACGTTGATTGACCGGGTGGGATGATCTTCGGGTTGATCACGGTGGGAGGGGGATCATCCGTGGGCAGTGCGTCGGCGTCGCGCAGGGGACACCGGTCCCCTGCCGAGGTGATCTTCCCCTGTGCATGGCTGTACTTCCGGTTCCCGCTCAGCTTCCGTGACAGGGTTCGCTGCATGATCGGGGTTCGTCCGGATCCTCGGACCGGTTGGGAGTCGCGTCGGACGTCCTGTTCGGGCAGAGGGGGGCGCGGTACAGGTACGGCCCCGGTGATCATGTGAATTGAGGTTCCCCCGCTGCGCGGGAGTGGCTGACTAGCAGGTCAAGGCGGGGTGACGTGGTCTCCGGTCCCGGGAACGGCCTGCCTGCCGGCTCACGGCAGATCCTGCTCACCGCCCACCTTCGTAATCAACTCCGTTTGTTTCATTGACATTTGACTCAGCAGACGTACCGTTGGGAGCGCTCCCACAACAGCCTTGCAACTGGAAGGAGTTCCCCCACATGCGCAAACGGATTCCGTTAACCGGGCGTTCGAGGTCGCCCCTCCGCCGGCCTCTCCAGGCGCTCGTCATGCTGTTCGCCGTGGCTGTCGGCGCACTGACCTGGTCGGCCCCTGCCCAGGCTCACGGCACCGTCGTCGACCCCGCCTCCCGCGCGTACCAGTGCTGGAAGACGTGGGGCAGCAACCACACGAACCCGGCCATGCAGACCGAAGACCCCATGTGTTGGCAGGCCTTCCAGGCCAACCCCGACACCATGTGGAACTGGATGAGCGCGCTCCGCGACGGCCTCGGTGGCCAGTTCCAGGCGCGGACCCCTGACGGGACGCTCTGCAGCAACAACCTCTCGAGGAACGCCAGCCTGAACAAGCCCGGGCAGTGGAAGACCACCACCGTCGGCAACAACTTCTCGGTCCACCTGTACGACCAGGCGTCCCACGGTGCCGACTACTTCAAGGTCTACGTCAGCAAGCAAGGCTTCGACCCCAAGACCCAGACCCTGGGCTGGGGCAACCTCGACTTCATCACGCAGACCGGCCGCTTCGCCCCGGCGCAGGACATCACGTTCCCCGTCCAGACCTCCGGCTACAGCGGACACCACATCCTGTTCGTGATCTGGCAGGCCTCGCACCTCGACCAGGCCTACATGTGGTGCAGCGACGTGAACTTCGGCTGAGCCGGGGGCGCCGCACACGGCACCGGCCTCTGCCAGGCGTCGGCAACCCGCCGCCCGGCCGACCGAGCCCCGTCGGGGCAGGGGACCTTTTTGGTCACCCTGCCCCGACGGGGCTTCCTGCGCTCCTAGCCTCGCGCTTTCAGGAGGTGGCCTGTCCGCAGGCTGATCAGAAACGCAGAAAGTGCTCTTGACCCGCAACGATAGGACTTGCTGACTGGCTCGCCCAGCGGGGACGGTGGCTGTCCTACTCGGTCGGGATGGTGATCACCGAGGCGATCCACCAGCATGTTCTGCAGGTTCCGGCATCGGCCTGGACGCCGGCAGTCGAGGCGGACGGAGAGATCCGTGACGGGGCCTGGGTCGCCGAACTCACCGGCGGCGTCCTTCACGGCCGCCCCAAAGGCATGCGACTGATCATCCGCAAGGAACGGCCGCACCCCGGAGCGCAGTTGAGGCTCACCGACGCGGGATGAGCTGCCGGATCGGCTTGAGCAGGTGCTCGCCTGGCCGGGCCCTGCGGTTGCGGCAGTTCGGCCGCAGCAGGACCAGGCCGTGTTCGCTCGTGAACGTGTCCAGGTGCTCGGAGAGGTACCCCTCGTCGCCGACGATCGTCTGCCCGGGGTGCGTGGTCAACAGGTCCTGGTCGTCTGTGGGCACGTCGGCCAGGACCTCGCGTTCACCGGCCCCGGGGTGGGCCAGTGCCCAGGCGATCGGCAGACCGCCGGGTGTGCGGAGCAGGTGCGGGCGCAGGCCCCGGAAGAAGCGGGAGGGCGAGGGGCGGTGGCCGTATCCGGCCCCGCCGGCCAGGGCGGGGCGTTTGACGGTGGGCCGGGAGCGGGCGCACTCCACCGGGGTGGAGTGCACGGTCCGTACGTCGTCGTGCCACAGGTCGGTGTCCCGGGCCAGGGTGCGGATGAACCGGCTGATCAGCGGGTTCGCGGCCCGCGGGCGCTTGTTGTGGCCGGGCTGCCCGGGCGGGTAGGGGGACTCAGCGGCCGGGTGGCGGTGGGCGAACCGTGGCCAGCGGGTCTCGGAGGCGGAGCCGAGGACGGCCCGCACGACCGCGAGCGTCAACGGCTCGGCATCCGTCGGCCTTGGTGGACGGCCCCATCGCCGCGTTCCTGCCAGAGAGTCATCGGTCCTCACGCACAGTGCTGTCGCGAGGGTCTCAAGGTCTGCCGCCACGAACGGATCAACGCGACCCTCGCTTCATGCGCCCGCGGACTTCGGACTTACTCGTCGGCCAGAGGTGCATTACGGTGGGGCACGATGGCCTTTCCGTTGGTGGTGCGGACGTCGCAATCCACACCAGGCCAGAAGGCCCTCACCCATTTCAGATCGATCAGCTCTGAGCCCTGTCACCGCCCACAACCTCCCGGGACCAGAACACCCGCGCAACACGTCCAGCCTTCCGGCACAGCGGCAGCGTCCACCGAGTAGGACTTGGAGCCGTCTGGCGTACAGCATGCTGGGCGGCTTTGTGGGCCGCAGCTCAGAAGGGCATCGGTACAGAATTCGCGGAGACGGCGGCACGATTCGACCGTCCGCCAGAACGGGCGGACCATGGGGGCGGACGAGAACGCCGCCTCCCGCCAGTTCTTGCGGGCATGGAGAGTTCCCGTCCAGTACTCCAGCAGCGTTTTGTGTCCTGAGCTGGTGCTTGTCGTTGTCTGCCTCGTTGCCGCGCAACGACCAGCGGGCCAAGGGCGGCCGCTGTCTGCGCGGACTGATGCTGGACGGTCGTCGGAAGTCTGTTGCGGTCCCTGCCCAGCGGGCAACGGGCGTGTCCCGTCAAGAGGAACGGCCCAAGGCTGCCAGCCCTGGGCCGAGCGGGTGCTCACCTGCGGTGCCGAACTCGACCTCGCTGTATGGCAGTAGCAGGCGTCAGTGCGGTTCTCGATTTGTTTCAGGGAAGGTTGACGCCCACGGTGTAGGTGCCTGCGGTGTCGGCGAGGATCTTGACCTGATAGGCGCTGATCGGCCCCGTGTACGAGAGCGTTTTGTCGGCTCCGCCGCCCGTCGCGGTAGCGACGGTCTTCGTTCCGCCCGAGACCATCTGGTCCAGGACCAGGCCGTAGTCGGTGCCGTCCGGGCCGTCGAGGCAGACCTCGATCGGGCCAGGCTTCAGGGCTATGAGGTACTGGAAGGGCACCTCCGTCTGTCCCGCACGTGCCGGGAGGGTCCGGACGTTCTCGTACCCGGAGCAGTCCGACGCCGACGCCGCAGCCGGCTGTGCCAGAGCAGCCGATCCGGCGAAGAGTCCCGCCGTCATGGCCATGGCAATGAAGGGGTGCTTCTTCATGTCGTGCCTCCACTTTCTGTGATCAGCTTTTCCAGATTCTATAGGCGTGTGGTGCCGTAGAGAGGGCTGGGGCCGAAGGTGACAGCAAGGTGACAGCATGCCGCGCGTCGCCGTTCGCTGCGTTCCGCCCAACCAGTCAACGGCTTTGTACCGCTTAGGGCTTACCGCGCACCGGATCCGGGTATACGCGCAGGTCGTCCCGCATGCGGCACCGGGACGCACCAACGCGTGCGTTACCAACGCGACGGGCCTGCACCCGGACACGGCCCGCGTCTAGCGCAGCCGCCTCGCCGGTAGCAGGCTCCGGCCGACCGCAAACGGAACCAGGCGCCGAACTGACTGCTCGCCGGATCACCGACAGCATTTCTGCCCATGTCCAGGGGTTGTGGGACGGCGGTGATGCGGTGGTGATCACGGCTCGCACTCGGGATGCGGCGGTGCCGTGTCCGGTGTGCGGGACTGCGACGGTGAAGGTGCACGGGTATGACCGCCGGACGGTGACGGACGTGCCGGTCGACGGCCGCCCGGTCGTCGTCCACCTGCGGGTACGGCGGCTGGTCTGTCCGGTCCTGGGCCGCCGGCGGCAGACCTTCCGCGAGCGGATTCCCGGGCTGCTGGAGCGTCATCAGCGACGCACCGTGCGCCTCGTGTGGCAGATATCCCAGGTGGCGCGGGAGTGGTGCGGCCGGGCAGCTGCACGCCTCACCGGTCTGCTGGCCGTGCCCGTGTCCCGCAGCACCGCGCCGCACCGACTGCGGCGCCTGCCGCTGCCGCAGCAGGCGGTCCCGCGGGTGACCGGTGTGGACGGTTTCGCTCTGCGCCGCCACCACCGCTACGCCACGGCCGTTACGGATGCCGAAACCGGCGGACGCGTCGAAGTCCTGCCCGGCCGCGAGAGGGCCACCCCGGAGACCTGGCCGTGCGAGCATCCCGGTGTCGCGGCCGTGCGCCGGGACGGCTCGGCGACTTACGCCGAGGCCATCCGTCGCGCCTTGCCCGACACGGTGCAGGTCAGCGACCGATGGCACCTCTGGCACGACCTCCGCGGCAAAGTACAGCTCGAGGTCCGCGCGCACGCCGGCTGCTGGGCCACCATCAACCCCGCCCGCCCCGGCCAAGTACGGGAGCAGACCACCCGCGAACGCTGGAACAAGATCCACGGCCTCCTCGGCCAGGGCGTCGGACTCCTCGACCGCTCCCGCCGCCTCGGCATGGCCCCGCACACCGTCAAACGCCACGCCCGCATGCCCGAACCCCAGGCACTGCGCATCGCTCCGAACTACCGGCCCACACTCGTCGACCCCTACCGCGAGTACCCACGGCGCCGCCGTGCCGAGGAACCGGCCGGTGCGGTCACCCACCTCCGCGAGGAAATCCGGGAGCTGGGCCACACCGCCAGCGCGAACCTCCTGGTCCGCTACCTCAACCAGGGCCGCGCCGAAGGCGACCGCCCCGTCACCACCCCGCGCCACGCCAGCCGTCTCCTGCTCACCGACCCCGAAAACCTGCGCCCGAAGGAAACGGCCCTGCTGGAGAAGACCACCACGGCCTGCCCGGAGACGACTCAACTCGCGGATCTCGTAGGCGGCTTCGCCGCCCCGCTCAAACCGGTCGAGGGCAGCGACGCGAAACTCACCGAGTGGATCACAGCCGCCCGCGCCGTCGGCCTGCCCCACCTGCGCAGCTTCACCAACGGCCTCGAAACCGACCGGGCCGCCGTGAACACCGGCCTCACCCTGCCCTACCACAACGGCCGCACCGAAGGCATCAACACCCGCACTAAAAGGATCATGAGACAGATACACGGACGCGCCGGATCCGACCTCCTCCGCCATCGCATCCTCCTGCCCCGACGAACACCCAGCGCTACCACCGACTACGGGCCAGAGCCGAACGATTTACAGTCCCGGCCTTGGCGGACCGCGCCTACTCGTGACGTCCCAGCCGTCCTGGAAAGCTTGTCGTCATGACACCTTGGTGGGATAACCTGTAACGATGGACGAGGTGTTGGACGAAGGCCCTTTCTTTCACGGCACAAAGGCCGATCTGCGAATCGGAGATCACCTCACCGCCGGTTTCCGTTCCAACTACCGGCCCGAAGTCGTGATGAACCACATCTACTTCACCGCGTTGCGCGACGGCGCGGGACTCGCCGCCGAACTCGCCTCCGGCCACAGGACTCCGCGCGTATACGTCGTCGAACCGACCGGGGAGTTCGAGAACGATCCGAACGTCACCGACAGGAAATTCCCCGGCAATCCCACCCGCTCCTACCGCAGCAGGGAACCGCTCCGGATCGTCGGCGAGGTCACCGACTGGACGCGACTGACACCCGAAGCGCTCCAGATGTGGCGAGACCGGCTGGCCGCGATCCGTGTGGACGAGCGCGCCGAAATCATCAACTGACGGTGGTTGGCCCACCTCCGTCCACGGACCGGATCGGCCGGCACCAGCGGCTCGATCCGGTCCCACCATGAGCCGGCCCGATCCGTGGCCGTGACGGGTGTCGGGCGGGTCGTCGTCCTGACGCCCAGCCTCGCCCGCAGGTGTTGCCACGTTGACTGAAAGAGGTGGGATGATTTTCGAGTTGATCATGCTGTAGGAGGGCGTCGCTCGTGGAGAATGCGTCGCCATCGTGCAAGGGGCACCGGTACCCGGTCGGGGTCATCTCCCCTTGCGTGTGGCTGTACCACCGCTTCCCGCTGTCGCTCCTCGAGGTCGAGGAATTGATGCTCGAGCGCGGTGTGACCGTCTCCCATGAGACGGTGCGGCGGTGGTGTGGCAAGTTCGGGCAGCGGCCCGCCTGCTCGCCGCGCGCGGTCAAAGCGTGCACGTGGCCGGCCGCAGCGCCGCGCGGGTGGACTCCATCGCCGACATCGCGCCTGAACTGGTCGCCCACCGCGTCGACGGCGGCGGCAAGTCCGCCGTCACCGAGCTCGCGGCAAGCCTCGCGCCCATCGACGTCCTGGTGCTGACCATCCCCAGCGCCACGAGCATGGGGCCGCTCGCCGAACTCGATCTCGACGCGGTGCGCCAGGGGTCCGACAAGAAGGTCATCGCGATGCTCGCCGTGATGCAGGCAGCGCTGCCGCACCTGGCCGAGCGCGCCTCGATCACCCTGACGAGCGGGTCCACCGCACATGCCGCGGCGCCGGGCACCGCCGCGATCGGCGCCGTCAACGCCGCGGTCGAGGCGCTCGTCAGGCCGCTCGCCGTCGAACTCGCCCCACGCCGGATCAACGCCGTCGCACCCCGGCTCGTCGACACACCCTGGTGGGACTTCATGCCTGAGCAGGCGCGCACTGAGCGGTTCGCCGCCGCGGAAGCCGCCCTGCCGGTCCGGCACGTCTCGACCGCGCAGGAGATCGGCGAGGCGATCGCGTTCCTCGCCACGAACGAGTCGGTGACCGGCACGGTCGTGCAGATCGACGGCGGCGCGCACCTCGTCCAGCTCTGACTCGGCTCGCCCTCGGCGCTTACCCCACTGGTGTCACCGTCCCCGACACCGTCAGGGAGCGTCTGCCCCTCACGCCGCACGAGTGGCACGGGGATCGGGTACCTCGGCCAAGCGCTCCAGCCGGCCCGGAATCCCTCGGGTACGCCCTGGCACGCTCGCGGAGTTGGGTTGCCCAGAAGCCGAAGGCGGGCCCTCACATGTACATGGCCAGTGCCTCCTCCGCCTTGTGACCACACCTGTCGGGCGCCGTGAGCCCCGTGCCGGTGTCGACACCGATTGCCGGTGCGAGGTCATCGGAGGCGGATCGGTTGCCCGCCGGAGACCGTCGGAGGCCTTTCCGGGCGGTCCCTCGTGTTCCCCCAATCCCATCTCGACCGGCTCGCAGCCCTGTCGGGCTTCCCGGTGGACATCCTGCGTCGGACCCTGGAGGTTGTCCCGTATGGGGTGTGAGTTATCCGGTGAGGGCCAGGTTGCGGAGCCGGGCGATGCCGATGTCGGCGATGGTCAGTGCACTGCGACAGGCCCGGGCGACGCCGAACTTCGTGAACAGGTCCGTCGATCGAGCGGCCCTGTCTCACTTTCGGTGGTGACGGCGCGTGCTCCAGTCCGAGGGGGATGGGGCGGCGAGGGGGAGCCTGCTCGTCCGTGCATCGGGTGTGCGATCCGCTTGGTCTTGGTGTTGACGTCCTCGGTGGGGCCGTTGCTGTACGGAAGGGTGAGTGCGGCGATCACAGCCTCCGGGTCCTGGTCCAGGCCTTGGGTGAAGGAGCGGGGGTGGGGCAGGTCGGCGCTGCGGACCGGGGTGGCCCGGTGCGTGAGTGCGTCGCCGTTGTCGGCGTGAGGCGCAAGGGGCGGGGCGAAGTGTTTGATGGCCGCTGCCGGCTGGGCGTCTCGGGGCAGGCGGCGGTGAGTTTGGACGGGAGTTCGCATTGCTCGCTCCTGAGGTTGTCGGGCCTGGTCAGCAGCGTCCGGGCGAGCCTGCGCGGGGAGGTGCGGCTGTGCTCAGCAGGGAACGATCGTCACCGGGGATCCGGTGCTGCTCTTCGGGTTCGGGGGGACCTGTGGTACGCCGGGCAGGTCGTGCGCCGGCCCTGAGCGGGCCGGTGCGGCGTGATGTGACGAGGCCGACCCGCTGTATCTCTGGTCCTTGCGGGCCGTAGACTGTAGACGAAAGACAATTCATACTTGACGTTACCGGGTGCCCGGTGGCAGTGGCTTCACGGCTACGGCGCACGGCCCGTCGAGGAGGGGGACCGCGATGCTGTCGACAGGACTGCCGCAGGGAGCAGTACCCAGGCTCGAACGGCCCGGTCCGCTGCGAGACCGTGTCTACGAGGCGCTGCTGGAACTCATCACCACGCGCGCCCTCCAGCCCGGCCAGCACCTCGTAGAGAGCGAACTCGCCGGACACCTCGGGGTCTCCCGGCAGCCGGTGCGTGAGGCGCTGCAGCGGCTGAACACCGAGGGTTGGGTCGACCTGCGGCCCGCCCAGGGTGCGTTCGTGCACGAGCCCACGGAAGAGGAGGCCGACCAGCTCCTCACCGTACGCACCCTGTTGGAGGCCGAGGCCGCCCGTCTCGCCGCCGTGAACGCGGGCAGCGCGGGCGTCGCCGCGCTGGAGGAGCTGTGCGCGGAGGGCGAGAAGGCCGTCACCACGGACGACGTGGACGGCGCGGTCGCCATGAACGCCCGTTTTCACACCAAGATCATGGAGCTCGCGGGCAACGCGGTCCTCGCGGAGCTCGCTGCCCAGGTCGACCGGCGGGTGCGCTGGTACTACACGCCGGTCGCCCGGCAGCGCGGCAACCAGTCCTGGGTCGAACACCGGGAGCTGATCGACGCGATCGCCGAGCAGGACGAGCGGCGCGCGACCGACCTGATGCGGGAGCACACCGAGCACACGCGCCGCTCGTACCACGCGCGCCAGCGGTCGTAGCCCGGCCGGGGACCGTTGACCAGAAGGCGTCCGAGCGCGCCCGGGCCCACTCGGCGAACGTGCGGAGCGGCCGGCCGTGACCTCCTGGACCGTCGGCAGCACCTGCGACTCGTCCAGGGCGCCGTCGAGGAAGAAGAACGCGTCGACGTACGGCTCCGGCATCACGGCCTTCAACTCGGCGCGGGTCTCCTCGTGTGTGAGCCCGACGGCCACCAGGCATCACCGGCACGCCGAGCGCGATAACCCCACCGGGTTCCTCACCTTCGTCCGCCGTTCGAGTGCCCACCCGCACTCGTTGCGGGAGAAGTGCCGGCCTGGAGCCGCCGGACGCAGGAGAGGTCCTCCCCCGAGGACGGGAAGGACCTCTCGTGTGCCCGGCAGTCAGTCGGTGGGCTGAGGTTCGGCGGCTACGGTGACCCCGGAGGTCCGTCCCGGCTGTCGCAGCAGCAGCGCGGTCGTCGCCGCCACCATCGACACGCCGCCGGCCAGCGCGTACGCCCCGTTGTAGCCCCAGGCCGTGACGACCATGGAACCCAGGCCGCCGCCGAAGAGTCCGCTGATCAGCTTGCCGCTGTACACCAACCCGTAGTTGGTGGCGTTGAAGTTCTCCCCGAAGTAGTCCGGCGTGAGCGCCGCGAACAGCGGGTAGAAGGCGCCGCCGCCGAAGCCGGAGAGGAACGCGAACACCAGGAACAGCCATTGGCTCCTGACGTCCCCGGCCCAGATCACGCCGAACTGGGCCAGGCCCAGGACGACGATCACGAACACGAGGGTGGGCTTGCGGCCCCACTTGTCGGACAGCCAGCCCATCACCCCGCGGCCGACGCCGTTGATGACCGCCATGACACCCATCGACGACGCCGCGACCAGCGGGCCGAAGCCGACCTCCTTGGCGAAGTCGACCTGGAAGGAGATCCCGAAGATCGACACGCCGGCGGTCAGCACGACGGACAGCCACATCAGCGGCAGCATGCCCGTCCTGATGGCCTCCTTCGGCGTGTACTGCCGTACCGCCGGGGGGTTCTTGGAGAGGCTCGTGGCGTTCTTCCTGACGCCGGCGACCGTCAGCGGGTCGATGTCCGCGGGCCACCAGTTCTTCGGCGGGTCCTTGAAGAAGAACGCGCAGCCGAAGACCACGATCACGATGTAGCAGCCGATGAGGTCCAGCACCCAGTGGTAGTCGGCGGTGTCGAAGCCGTAGTTGAAGAGGAAGATGAACGGCAGCGACCCGTACGCGAACCCACCGTTGACGAAGCCGATTTTGGCGCCGCGTCGTTCGGGGAACCACTTGCCGACCATGTTGATGCAGGTCGCGTAGACCAGCCCGGCGCCGACACCGCCGACGACGCCGAACCCGAGGATCGCGAGCCACACGTTGCCCAGGTGCGACAGGGCCAGGAACCCGACCACGCACATGAGGGAACCGGCGTACATCGCCTTGCGGGCCGTCAGGATGCCCTTCTCCCGCAGCCAGCCGGCCGGGAAGGCGATGCCGGCCTGGGAGAAGACCCAGACGCTGAGAATCCAGAAGGTGTTGCTCTGCGCCCAGCCGTGCGCGTGGGACAGGGTGTCCTCCGCCGAGCCGTACGCGTATTCGAAGACGCTGATGGCCATCATGGCGATCCACGGCAGATACACCATAAGTTTGCGGGAGTGGCCGAGGATGTCCCGGTCGGTCTCGCCGACCCGGTAGACGCGGCCGCGCGCGTCGGTCACTTCACGGTAGGGATGGTTCGCGGTCTCGGGATGTGCCGACGTGCTGTTGACTGCGTAGGGATCTGCCGTCATATCACACCATTTCCTCGCCGAGCGGGTGCGAATTGGGGACGATGGGGCGACGGGGGTGGGGCCTGCCGGGGCCTTCGGGAAGAGGGCCAGGACCGTGGCGGCCAGGCCGGTGGATCCAGCCAGGGCGAACGCCCCCCGTGGTCCCAGGCGCCGAGCACGATGGAGCTGGACCCGGGGCCCACGAGCCCCGACATCAGCTTCGAGCTGTAGACCATGCCGTGGTGGGAAGCGTTGTTGTTCTCGCCGAAGGCCGGCGTCTCCTGTCCCATGCCCTTCGTGTGCGCACGGGTCCCGGGGCCGGCCGACGCGCACCGTCGGCCGGCCCGCACCGGGTCAGCTCATGAACCGCCTCCAACAGCCCCGCCGCCCGCGCCCAGCGGGCTGTGCTGCACCCGGGGGGCAGCCCCCGGACCCCCGGCCGACGCCGTGCGCGTCCCGGACCTCACAGGAGCCCAGCCGCCCGCGCCCAGCGATACTTCGCACCGAGCACCGCGACCGGTTTCTCGGTCGTGTACGGGTACGCCACGATCCCTCGCTCGTAGAGGTACTGGCACGCTTCCTCGACCTCGACGTCGCCCGCGAGCGACGCCACCACGGGCTTTTCGATGCCCCGCTCCTGGAACTCGGCCACCACGCGCGCGGTGAGCTCTGCGAAGACCATCGGGGGGGTGACGATGGTGTGCCAGTAGCCGAGGACGAGCGCGTGGATGCGCGGGTCCTCCAGGCCCAGCCGGATCGTCGCCTCGTACGTCGACGGCGGCTCGCCCCCCGTGATGTCCACCGGGTTGCCCGCTGCCCCGAAGGGTGGAATGAACTTCCGGAACGCCTCGTCCAGGTCCGGCGGGATCTCCATCAGGGTGAGGCCGTTGTCCGTGACCGCGTCGGAGAGCAGTACGCCGCTGCCGCCGGCCCCGGTGATGATCACGACGTTGTCGCCCCGGGGGGCGGGCAGCACGGGCAACCCGCGCGCGTACTCCAGCATGTCGTTCAATCCCGGCGCCCGGATGACACCGGCCTGCTTCAGTATGTCGTCGTACACGGCGTCGTCGCCCGCCAGAGCCCCGGTGTGTGACCCGGCGGCCTTGGCACCCGCCGCCGTACGGCCCGCCTTGAGGACGACCACCGGCTTCTTCGGTACGGTTGCCCGCGCGGCTTCCACGAAGGCGCGCCCGTCCTTGAGGTCCTCCAGGTGCATCGCGATGCACTGGGTGTTCGGGTCCTCGCCGAACCAGGTCAGCAGGTCGTCCTCGTCCAGGTCGGACTTGTTGCCGAGGCCGACGATCGCCGACACGCCCGTCTTCGTGGTCCGTGCGAAGCCCAGGATGGCCATCCCGATGCCGCCGGACTGCGAGGTCAGCGCCACCCCGCCCTTGACGTCGTACGGCGTGCAGAACGTGGCGCACAGGTCCTGCCACGTCGAGTAGTAACCGTAGATGTTCGGTCCCAGCAGCCGGATACCGTGCCGTTCGGCGATCGCCACGATCTCCGCCTGGAGGGCGTGTTCACCGGTCTCCGCGAACCCGGAGGGGATGAGTACGGCGTTCGGGATCTTCTTGCGTCCCACCTCTTCCAGCGCCGAGGCCACGAACTTGGCGGGGATCGCGAAGACCGCCACGTCCACCTCACCGGGAACGTCGGTGACGCTCTTGTACGCCTTCCGGCCCAGAACGCCATCGGCCTTGGGGTTCACCGGAAGGATCTCCCCGGCGAAACCGCCGTCGACGAGGTTGCGCATCACCGAGTTGCCGATCTTCCCCTGCTCGTTGGAGGCACCGATCACCGCGACCGAACTCGGCTGCATCAGGCGGCGCATGGAGATGAGGATCTCGTCGCGCGTGTAGGTGCGCCGGACAGGCGGCTGCTTCTCGGCGAGGATCACGCGGATGTCGGCAGCGACCGCGCCCCGAGGCGTCGCGATCACCGGGTTGAGGTCCACCTCCGCGATCTCCGGGAAGTCCGCGACGAGGTGGGACACCCGCCGGATCTGCTCGGCGATCGCCCACCGGTCCACGGCCGGCGCGCCGCGCACCCCGCGCAGGATTTCCGCCGACCGGATCGAGTCCAGCATGGACAGCGCCTCGTCGGCGCTTACGGGTGCCAGCCGGAACGTGACGTCCTTGAGGACCTCGACCAGCACCCCGCCGAGCCCGAACGCCACGACCTTCCCGAACGTCGCGTCCGTCACCGCGCCGACGATGACCTCCTGCCCCTTCGGCAGCAGTTCCTGGACCTGGACGCCCTCGATACGGGCCGTCGCGTCGTACGCGCGCACGTCCTCGATGATCTTGTGGAACGCGGCCCGTACGTCCGTCGCGCCCTCGACCCCGACGATCACCCCGCCGGCGTCGGTCTTGTGCAGGATGTCCGGAGAGACGATCTTCATCACGACCGGCCCGTCGAAGCGTGCCGCGTACGCCACCGCCTCGTCGACGTCGATCGCCAGTTCCTCACCGGGTACGGCGATCCCGTACGCGTCGGCGATCACCTTGCCCTCCGGTGCGGTGAGCGCGCTGCGTCCCTCGGCCCGCACGGAGTCGAGCAGCGCGCGCACCCTCAGGGCGTGGTCTTCTGCCGTCACGTCAGATCACTCCGTTCGACTTGAGCAGGCGCAGTTCCTCGTCGTCGAGCCCGAGCTCGCCGACGTAGATTTCCTCGTTGTGCTCGCCCAGCAGGGGTGAGCTGGTCACGTCCACGGGGGAGTCGGAGAGCTTGAGCGGGCTGCCCACGGTCACGAACTCGCCGCGCTCGGGGTGCGGCACGGTGACGACCATCTCGTTGGCGACCAGCGACCGGTCCTCGATGATCTCCTTCGTGGACAGGATCGGCCCGCACGGGATGTTGTGGGTGTTGAGCCTCTCCAGCACCTCCCACTTGGGAAGGGCCGAGGACCACTCCTCGATCAGCTGGAACATCTTGTTGAGCTTGGGCAGGCGGGCCTCGGGAGTGGCCCACTCGGGGTCCTCCGCCAGCTCGGGCCGGCCGATGAGCTCGCTGATCGGCTTCCAGCCGACCGGCTGCACGATGACGTACACGTAGTCGTTGGGGCCGCCCGGCGCGCACTTGACCGCCCAGCCGGGCTGGCCGCCGCCGGACGCGTTTCCGGACCTGGGAACCTCGTCGCCGAAGTCGTCGTTGGGGTATTCGGCGAGCGGGCCGTGTGCCAGGCGCTGCTGGTCGCGCAGCTTCACCCGGCAGAGGTTGAGCACGGCGTGCTGCATGGCCACGTTGACCCGCTGACCGCGTCCGGTGTTCTCCCGCTGGTACAGCGCCGCGAGGATCCCCGCCACGGCGTGGATGCCCGTGCCTGAGTCCCCGATCTGGGCCCCCGTCGCCAGCGGCGGCCCGTCCTCGAAACCAGTGGTCGCCATCGCCCCGCCCATGGCCTGAGCGACGACCTCGTACGCCTTGAAGTCGGTGTACGGCCCGTCCCCGAACCCCTTGATGGAGGCGTAGACGATCCGCGGGTTGATCTCCTGGATGTGGTTCCAGGTGAAGCCCATACGGTCGATCGCGCCCGGCCCGAAGTTCTCGACCATGACGTCGGAGCGCCGGATCAGCTCGGTGAGGATCTCCTTGCCGCGCTCGGTCTTGGTGTTGAGGGTGATGCTCCGCTTGTTGCAGTTGAGCATCGTGAAGTAGAGGGAGTCGACGTCCGGTAGGTCGCGCAGCTGCTTGCGCGTGATGTCACCGGTCGGCGCCTCCAGCTTGACGACGTCCGCGCCGAGCCAGGCGAGGAGTTGGGTCGCGGAGGGGCCGGACTGGACGTGCGTCATGTCCAGGACGCGGATGCCTTCGAGAGCCTTGGTCGGCGTGCCGGTCATGGGAGCCACCTCACTTGTACATCGTCTGGTTCATGGTTCCGGGGGCGTACGCGTCCGGGTCGACCCAGACGTTGATCAGCGACGGTTTGCCCGACTCGCGCGCGCGTCGGAGCGCGGGGCCGATGTCGGCGGGGTCGCGGACCTCCTCGCCGTAACCGCCCAGCATCTGGGCGAACTTGTCGTAGTGGACGTCGCCGAGGGTGTTGCCGACCCGCTCGCGTTCCTGGCCGTACTTGGCGGCCTGGCCGTAGCGGATCTGGTTCATGGAGGAGTTGTTGCCGACGATGCCGACGAACGGGAGGTCGTAGCGGACGAGGGTCTCGAAGTCCCAGCCGGTGAGGGAGAAGGCGCCGTCGCCGAAGAGGGCCACCACCTCCTTGTCGGGCCGTGCCTGCTTGGCCGCGAGAACGAAGGGGACGCCGACGCCGAGGGTGCCCAGCGGGCCAGGGTCCATCCAGTGCCCGGGCGACTTGGGCTGTACGACCTGCCCGGAAAAGGTGACGATGTCGCCGCCGTCGCCGATGTAGATGGAGTCCTCGGTCAGGAAGTCGTTGATCTCGCTGACCAGTCGGTACGGGTGGATCGGTGAGGCGTCGGACCTCAGGCTGGGCAGCCGCTTCTCGACGGCGGTCTGCTCCGCGGCCCGCAGTTCGTCGAGCCACTCCTTGCGCCGGGACGCCCCGCCGTTTATGCGCCCGGAGGCGGCCTCCGTCACCGACTTCAGTACCAGGCCGGCGTCGCCGACGATCCCCAGGTCGATGTCGCGGTTCTTGCCGACGGTCCGGTAGTCGAGGTCGATCTGCACGACGGTCGTGCCCGGGGGGAGCCGCTTGCCGTAGCCCATGCGGAAGTCGAACGGGGTTCCGACGATGACGACGACGTCGGCGTTGGAGAAGGCGTATCGGCGCGACAGCTGGAAGTGGTGCGGGTCGCCGGGCGGCAGGGTGCCGCGGCCGGCACCGTTCATGTAGGCGGGGATGTTGAGGGCGCGGACGAGCCCGACGGCCGCCTCGGTGCCCCGGGTCGTCCACACCTGGCTGCCCAGCAGGATGGCCGGTTTCTCTGCGCGCACCAGCAGGTCGGCGAGCTTTTCGATGGCCCCGGGGTCACCGGTCGAGCGGGTGGAGGCGCGATAGGCGCCGGGCTTCGGTACGCGCGCGTTGGCCGCCGGGATCTTGGCGTCGAGGACGTCGCGGGGGATCTCCAGGAAGGAGGGGCCGGGCGCGCCGTGGTAGCACTCGCGGAACGCCATGGACACCATGTCCGCCGCGCGGGCCGTGTCCGGCACGGTCGCCGCGAACTTGGTGATCGGGGTCATCATGTCGACATGCGGCAGGTCCTGCAGGGATCCCATCTTGTGCTGGGTGAGGGCCCCCTGGCCGCCGATCAGCAGCATCGGGGACTCCGCTCGGAAGGCGTTGGCGACCCCGGTGACGGCGTCGGTGGTGCCGGGGCCGGCGGTGACGACCGCGCAGCCGGGCTTGCCGGTGATGCGCGCGTAGCCGTCGGCGGCATGGGCGGCGACCTGCTCGTGGCGGACGTCGACGACTTCTATGCCCTCGTCGACGCAGCCGTCGTAGATGTCGATGATGTGGCCGCCGCACAGCGTGTAGATGCGGTCGACCCCCTCGGCCTTCAGCGCTTTGGCAACGAGATGACCACCGGAAATGACGTTCTGGGTGTTGTCGGGCATGGCGAAGCCCTGTCCCTTCGTAGGGGGCTGGAACACTCTCACGGTAAATTGCATACAGTCGACGAATACTGTATGAAGCTCGTTATCCCGCATCCGGTGGGTGGTGTCCAGGGGGCGTGCGGCACTTTCGGTCATCGGAGTTCGGCCTCGAGACGACTTTGCAGAGGGGGGCCCAGATGGACCTGTCCGAACGTCAGGCAAGGGAACTTTCCGAGGAACACGGCACCTTGGTGCCGGGAGCCGAGGCCGCCGACTCGTCCGAGGAAGCGCACGAGATCCCTCGTGGGCTGGGCGACTGTGTCGTGGTGAAAGCCCAGGTGAAGGCCGGGAGCCGCGACAAGGCGGGCGGCGCCGGGCTCGCCGCCAACCGGCCGGAAGCCGTCGTTCTTATCCACATCGACCCGGCCGGCGACGTCATCCCGGCGAGGGCCGCCGAGATCGCCGGGACGGCCGGGCCGCCACCGCAGACCGTCGACGTCCTCGTACGCCTGTGGGAAGTGCCGGTTCGTGAGGACGCCGTCCTCGTCGAGGTCAACCCGCTCGTGCCCTACCAATCCACTTGACGGTCACCGCCGATGGACCACCTCTGGTGGCCGGCGCCCCGCCCGCCCTCCTCGAACGCATCGTCAGCCCGCTCCTCCTGTTGGGGGTGTGGTGGCTGAGCCTGTCCGTGTGCGCAGGTTGACCGACCAGGAGAGGCAGAAGCTGCAGCAGATCGTGCGCCGGGGCAGCACCGGCTCGGTGCACTACCGGCGCGCGATGATGCCGCTGGCCTCAGCTGGCGGAAACCGGGTCCCGGTGATCGCGAGGCTGGTCCAGGCCGACGAGGACACCGTCCGCGACGTGATCCACCGGTTCAACGAGATCGGCCTGACCTGCCTGGACCCTCGCTGGGCGGGAGGCCGTCCCCGTCTGCTCGATCCTGACGACGAGGACTTCGTCGTCCAGACGGCCACCACCCGCCCGATCAAGCTCGGCCGGCCCTTCACCCGCTGATCCCTCCGCAAACCCGCCGCCTACCCGCGGAAAGTGCACGGCCGTGTGATCCGACTCACGGCGCAGCGTCGCGAACGCGCCCGCATCCGCAGCGAGAAGGGCATCCGCTGGGGCGGACGCCCGCTCACCGCCGCAGCCTGACCAAGCGACCGAGCCGAGAGCGTCAGATCCTCACACCACGCGCGATTCGGTACAGCACGTTCGGACGCAGTGGCCCTTCGGGCGCGGTGGGGTCGTCGAAATCATCAGCCGGATCGCGGGTCATGCCGATCCGGCGCATCACTGCTTGGGAACGGAGGTTTGCAGCAGTCGTCACTGCAAGGATCTCGGGGAGTTCAAGCGTTTCGAAGCCGAAGGCCAGACCAGCCAGGGCGGCCTCGGTGGCGTAACCCTGGCCCCAGGCCGAGCGAGCGAGCCTCCAACCGATCTCAACCCCCGTGAACGGCGTGCCATCGTCCACTTGGTCCAAGCCCGCGAAGCCGATGAACTCGCCCGTGGCCTGCAATTGAACCGCCCACCATCCGTAGCCTCGCTGGTCGAACTCGGCCTGGAACTGCGCCACGGAGGCATCGCTCTGTTCACGGGTGAGCAGGCCGCCCAAGTGCTCCCGAACCTCGGGATCAGCATTCATCGCCGCCCACGGTTCAAGGTCGGAGTCTTGCCATCGACGGAGCACGAGGCGGTCGGTGCGCAGTTCAGCCATGCTGCCCAGCCAACGTGAGCGCTGTCCCCAAGGCGATCCATTTTCTTCGGGACTGCTACCGCCGCTCAAAAGGGGAGTGCACGGCTGGCTCCAAGACCGACGAAGCGACCACCGCCCCGGCGAACCTTCCCGGCCAGAACTAGGCGCTACCGGCGCATCGCTGTGCGATGTCGCGTTGGACGTCCTTGCGGGAGGCGGCCAGGTAGCCGACGAAGCCGAGGATGGCCACCGTCCAGGACAGCGTGACCGGTCCGAGCCCCAAGTCGAGTCCACCCCTGTCGCGGCCGACGGCCATCCAGTCTGCGACGGAGGCGCCGAGCGGGCGGGTGATGACGTACGCGGCCCAGAAGGCGGCTACCGCGTTCAAGTTCCCCCACCGGTGAGCGGCGGCCGGAACGGCGATGGCGGCGGCGTACATGACTGCGGAGCCCAGGTAGCCGAGGCCGATCGTGGCGGTGAGGTCGCCCGCGGCGGTGCCCAGCGCGAACGTGGCCAGCACGGTGGCCCAGTAGAACGTCTCGCGGCGCCGGGTGTGGATGCTGTGGATGGACAGGGTGCGTTCGCTGCGGTACCAGAGGGCGAAGACGGCGGCCAGCGCGGCCATGAAGACCGGGGTCGAGAGCGTGTACGGCACACCGAGGCCGACGTGCAGGACGTCGGCGGCCATCGTGCCGAACACGCTGACCATGACGATCGCCGTCCAGTATATCCAGGCCACGTACCGGCGGACGGCGAACTGCACCGCTAGAGCGGCCACCAGGGCGATACCTCCGAGGCCGACGGCGGGGATCGGGCCGAGCAGGTGGGCGAGCCAGTCGGAGGCCGTCTCGCCCATGCCGGTCGTGAGTACCTTGATGATCCAGAAGTAGACGGTCACCTCCGGCACCTTGCTCGCCGCGTGACGGGTGCGGCCCGCGGGCCGGTTCTGTGTGAGGTGATCGGTCGACATGGCAGGCACGATGGCATGAGGCCCGGCCGTCGCCCCAGACCCCTTTGCCAGAGTTTTAGCGCTTCTGGTGCTCGAGTTGCCCGAGGCTCGTCCGAGCCTGAACACAAGGGCCGACGAGCTGGTCAGCGACGCGCGACCGGTGATATCGGCGATCTGCCGACGTTGCATTGCGGCCGAGTAGCAACAGCCGACCGATGGCTGTCCGAACGTTCAACGGGCGAATCCGGTAGCTCACCTACGAGTGCCGCCTCTTCTGCCGGCAGGATTTCGAGCGCCCGGATGTGGCCGCCTGCCGGACGCACGACGCCCGGTCTGCTCCTTTGTTGGATGCCGGTCATCAGGTGGCGGCGGGGCCGGAAGCGGGGCGGGATGCCGCTGAACGCGGACAGGAACCGCTGCGCGGCGCCCACGCTGCACAAGCCTTTCACCGCCCGTTCGCGTTGCCGCGTGGGCTGGTGACTGTTCTCGGCCCGGCTGTTCAGGCTCTTGTGGCAACGGCGCTCGGCGGAGGGCATGACCTCTCGGTGGGCCGCGCCGCAGGAGCGGGGCCTGTCCGTGACGATCACCCGCGCCACCTCGCCCGTCTTCGTCGGCAGCGTGCGCAAGAAGCGCTCGGCCGCAGCCGTGTCCCGGCGGCTCTGCACCAGGATGTCCAGCACCATCCCGTCCCGGCCGGCGGCCCGCCACAGGTATTTCCGCCCACCGTTGGTCTTGATGAAGACCTCGTCCGGATGCCACTTGCCACCGGGCCGGGACGGCCGGCGGCGCAGGCCGTTGGCGTACTGCCGAGCGAACTCCCGGCACCAGCACCGGACGGTCTCGTACGGGACGATCACGCCGCGCTCCAGCATCAGCTCCCCGGCCTCGCGGAAACCGAGCGGGAAGCGGACGTACAGCCACACGCAGTGCGAGATCACCTCGACCGGGTACCGATGCCCCCTGTCCGACGGCGCACCGTCCACGGGCGGACCCCCTCCATCATGACCACCCGAAGACCATCCCACCCGGTCAACCAACGTGACAGCACCCGACCGCCTCCTTCGGGCTATTGCGTCAGGAAGCAGGGACGCGGAAACCCCGACGAGCTGGGCGCGCGCGGCACACGACCTCGAACCAGGCGCTGGAGTCCCTCCGCAAGGCCTGTCTGACTCTCACCCATCCGCTCAGTCCGCTGCGCGGCCGACGTCACCACGTCCGCCACCTGCTGGAACTTCTTGAGGCCGGCGGGTACCACGCACGGATCCCGGCCGCCACGGCCGAGCGCCTCCCGGCGGGCCGTGTCTCGGAGTGCGCCCCCGCCTCACCGCCACGGCCGACCGTGCGCACGAGACCGTGGCCCACCTGATCCGCGCCACCGGCCATCGACCGGGAATCTCCTCGCACACGGCACGCCCCGGAGTCGTCAGGGCACTGTCCCTGCTCTCGGAGGAGCGGCGTGTGAGCCGCAGCCGGCCGTCGCCGAAGTATCGCCTGCTGCACGTCGATCGTCTCGGTGCGCCCTGACCGCGCTTGTGCGAGCCTTGGACCTGCTCGTCTCGGGCCCCGGCCGTACCACCATGGTTCCGTCCGAGAACGTCGATATCCCGTCGCCGCACGGGCCGGCCCCGGCTGCCGCGGTGCGCTGCGCCGATCTTGAGGACCAGTGCGAAGGTGCCCAAGTCGGCTGACACCCCGCCAGAACGCATCGCGGGGTGACCGCACGCCGTTGCATTTCGCTGATCGACAGGCATCAAAGCCGCTGACGTGAAAGGCGGGGACGGCCACCGCACTCGACACGGCCGACAAGCGGGCACACGGATGCGTCTGCCGTCTCGTGAACGCGGCGAGATAGTCATGTGCTCGTCCGCGAGGTATCCGGGAAAAGAATTCGGAACGGACAGCCGCCTCGCCTTTCGCCGGGCCTACAAGAGGAAACGCCCCTGCTCAGAGCCGTACGTGCAGGTGCAGTCACCTGACGGATACCGCGCCCGCCGGGCCCCTCCTACCGTTCCGGTAATGCCTCCGAATCCTCAGGGAAGCCCCATGGAACAGATCATGCTCGGCAACGTCTCCATCACCCGCGTCTGGGAATACTACGGGCCCGTCGGAATGGATCCCCACGCCTTCTTCCCGGAAAGCTCGCAGGAAGTCTGGAAGGACGGAGTCCACTGGCTGGCCCCGCATTTCCTGGACTCCGAGACCAACATCGTGAATTCCGCGATCCAGACCTGGCTGCTGCGCAGCGGGGGCAAGACCATCCTCGTCGACACCGGTGTGGGTAACCACAAGGAGCGCCCGTACGCGCCGGTCTGGAGCCACCTGGAGACGGACTTCCTGGCCAACCTCGCCCGGGCAGGCGTCCAGCCCGAGGACGTGGACATCGTGATCAACACGCATCTCCACGTCGACCACGTCGGCTGGAACACGTACCTGGAGGGGCGGCAGTGGGTTCCCACGTTCCCCAACGCCACGTATCTGATGCCGAAGGACGACTTCGACTTCTGGAACCCGGCGAACGGCCACCAGT
The DNA here is from genome assembly GCF_030499535.1 of Streptomyces sp. TG1A-8. Taxonomy (NCBI): domain Bacteria; kingdom Bacillati; phylum Actinomycetota; class Actinomycetes; order Kitasatosporales; family Streptomycetaceae; genus Streptomyces; species Streptomyces sp. TG1A-8. Next base: position 6,868,948 of record NZ_JASTLB010000001.1, on the reverse strand, counting down.
CGGTGCTCGGCCGCGGCAACCAGAACGTCTTCGAGGACAGCGTGGCCCCGGTGCACGAGGCCGGCCAGACGCTGCTGTGGGGGAACAGCCACCGGATCGACGCCAACCTGCGCCTGGACGCGGCCCCCGGGCACACCCCCGGCTCCTCCGTGCTGACCCTCAGCTCCGGGACGGACCGCGCGGTGTTCGTCGGTGACATGCTGCACAACCCGGTGCAGATCGTCGAGCCGGACGCCAACAGCTGCTTCTGCGAGGACCCCGCGGGCGCCCGCGCCACCCGCCGCAAGGTGCTGGGCTGGGCGGCCGACAACAACGCGCTCCTGATCCCCGCGCACCTGGGTGGCCATGGCGCCGCCGAAATCACGCGTAACGGCGACACGTTCGACATCAAGGGCTGGGCGCCCTTCGCCCCTTACTCCGAGCAGGGCTGATACCCACGGAAAGGCATCGCTGTGAGCAACCAACCCGACCCGTCGTCCCCACCGCACAGGGAACCGTCCGTGGTCTCCGCCAGGACGAGGGCACCGCCACCTTCCTGAACATCCCCTACGCCGCTCCTCCGCTGGGCGCCGGCCGGTTCGCCCCGCCGCAGCCGCACGACCCCTGGGACGGCGTACGGGATGCCACCGCGCCCGGCCCCAGCGCTCCGCAGCCCGAGCGCAATCCCGGCAGCATCGACATGGCCCCCTACCTCGGCGCCGGCTGGAGCCGCGGCGAGGGCTACCTCACCGTCAACGTCTTCCAGCCCGCTGTCGGTGACAGCAACCCGCCCGTCATGGTGTTCGTCCACGGCGGCGGATTCGTCGCCGGGTCGACGCGGTACGACGGTTCCGCCTTCGCCCGCGACGGCGTCGTCCTGGTCACCCTCAACTACCGGCTCGGCATCTCCGGGTTCCTCGACATCCTCGGATCCGGACACGCTCTCACTGGTCGTCGATGCATCTTCCATGCTCGGGAGTTACACCGAACGCCTGGGTCTGTTCCGTAGTCGGTGGTGACGGAGGGTGTGGTCGGCCCAGGAGGATGCGGTGGCGGAGGAGGGGGAAGCTCGCGCGGCCGTACATCTGGCGCTTGATCAGCTTGGTTTTGTCGTTCACGTCTTCGGTGCCGCCGTTGTGGTGCGGCAGGGTGAGGGCGGCGTCGGCTGCGGCGTGGTCCTTCTCGAGGCCCCGGGTGAAGGCATGCAGGTGGGGCAGGTCCTCGGCCTGGGCCGAGGTGGTCCAGGTGCTCAGCAGGGCGGCATTGCCGTCGCCGGGATCCAGCAGCACGGCGAAGTGGTGGATGGGGTCGGCCAGAGCGGTCATCCCGTGGCAGGCAGTGCGGGCGGCCTCGGTACGTTCGCGCTGGTGGTCCTTGAGGCGGTCGGGGCGGGTGAGCCGGTAGCGGGCCAGGCGCCGGGGCGAGAGGGCGGGCCGGTCGGCCTCAACACGGCCCTGGTTGATGTAGCGGACCAGCAGGTTCGAGCTGCCGGTGTAGCCCAGCTCCCTGGTCTCCCGGAGGAGATGGGTGAGGAGGACGGCCGGGTTCTCCAGTCGGCGTTTGCGCAGATGATCGCGGTAGGGATCCACGAGGGTGGGCCGGTGCTTGGGGGCGCGGATGAGGCGCTCGGGCTCGGCGACACGGTCGTAGCGCTTGACGGTGTTCAAGGCGAGGTTGAGGCGCCGTGCACACTCCAGAAGTCCGACTCCACGCTCGCGCAGGGCATGGACCTGCTGCCAGCGCTCGCGGGTGGCGGCGGCCTGTCTCCCCCGGCCGCGGGTGGACCCGCTTTCGCCCAGCAGGTGCTGTGCGCGGCGACTTCTTTGCGGACGGCCTCGGCGAGGTTGTGCCACAGGTGCCGGCGGTCGCTGATCTGGACCGCGTCGGGCAGGGCTCGGCGGACCGCCTCGGCGTAGGTGGCCGATCCGTCCCTGCACACGGCCTCGATGCCCGAATGTCCGCGCAGCCAGGCTTCCAGAGTGGCGGCTTCACGGCCGGGCAGTACCCCGATCCGCTGGCCGGTCCCGGCGTTGATGATGATCGTGGCGTAGCTGTGCCGGCGCCGCAGGGCGAAGTCGTCGACCCCGGTCACCCGCGGGATCCGCACCGCCGGCACAGGCAGCCGCCGCAGCAGCCGCAGGGCGGAGGCGTACGACACGGGCACGGCCAGCGATCGGGCGAGTCGGGCGGACGCCCGGCCGCACAACTTCTTGACCAGGTCAAAGAGCTGGCTGGTCAGACCTGTGGTGCGGCGCTGACGGCGCCCCAAAAGCCCGGGGACCTGCTCTCGGAAGGTCTGCCGCCTGCAGCGCAGGGCCGGACAGACCAGCCGTCGTATCCTCACCCGGACCACGACCTGCCGATCGTCGACCGGCACATCCCGCACCGTCCGGCCGTGATACCCGTGGACCCTCCCCGTCACCACCCCGCACACCGGACAGGGAACGGGAACATCCCGGGTCCGAGCCGTAACCCGGACCATCTCGCCACCGTCCGCCACATCCTCGATGACCAACGCCGACAACCCCGAAAACACCGTTCCTACGAGCGCGTTCGCATCATGCACGCTCAATGATCACAGGCAAGCACTCACCGTCACCAACGACTACGGAACAGACCCGAACGTCTTACAGTCCCGTCATGTGCGGTAAAGCTCGGTAAGAAGCTCGAGTACGGTACGGGTGGCCGGGTGGGGGTCGTCGCGCCACCAGACCAGTCGTACGGCGATCGGTTCGGCGTCGCGTACCGGCAGGTAGACGATGCCGGGCCGTGGATATTGGTCAACGACGGACTGCGCGGTAACCCCCACGCAGCGGCCGGTGGCGATGATCGTGAGCCAGTCGTCGATCTCGCGGCTCTCCTGTGTCACCGGGCGCGCGTCCGCGGGCCACAATTCCGCAGTGGTCGACCCGGTGCGCTGGTCAACGAGCAGGACGCGGCTGCTGAGATCGGCCAGACGCACCGAGCGGCGCCGCGCCAGGGGGTCGGAGGCGGCCATCGCGCACCAGCGTGTTTCCAGACCCACGATGGCGCCCTCGAAGCGGCGGTCCTCCAGCGGCCTGCGCACGACCGCAAGGTCCGCGGTGCCCTCGGCCAGGCCGGCGCTCGGGGAGTTGTTGCGAAGCAGGTGCAGTCGCGTTTCCGGGTGCGATTCCAGCCACCGGTGTTGAAAGGTGGGTGTGAGTCGGCCGAGTGCCGACCAGGCGTGGCCGATACGCAGTTCGACGTGGCCCGATGTGGCTTCCTGTACCAGGTTGTCGACCTCGGTCAGCACGCGCCGGGCGTGCGCCACGACGCGTAGTCCGATCGCAGTCGGCGAAATTTCGCGGGACGTACGTCGCAGCAGCCGTACGCCGAGACGCTTCTCGAGCGCCGAAAGTGTGCGGGAGACCGCAGGCTGTGAGACACCCAGAGCGATCGCGGCGTCGGTGAACGTGCCCTCGTCCACGATCGCGGTGAGGCAGCGCAACTGACGCAGCTCGACATCCATAACCGAATCGTATAGTGGGCGGGCTCCATGCATTTTGCGCACGGTCCGGCGCGGCGCAGGATCGATGCATGCAAGCAACCCCCGCTCGCCCAACAGACCGCGCCGTCCTGCCCACGAAGCGGGGCGCCGTGCCCATAGCCGGGGTCTGCATGATGCTCGCCAGCGGCCTTTCGACCCAGCTCGGCGCCGCGATCGGGTCACTGGCCTTCCCGCTGCTCGGCCCGGTCGGCGTCGTCGCGGCCCGCCAGTACGTCGCGGCGGCGGTGCTGCTCATCCTCGGTCGGCCCCGCCTTCGGTCCTTCACGCGGCGCCAGTGGGGGCTGGTGCTGTTGCTCGCGGCCGACTTCGGTGTGACGAACCTGTCGCTCTACACCGCGATCGACCGGATCGGTCTCGGCCTGGCGGTGACCCTGGAGTTCCTCGGCCCCCTCACGATCGCGCTGTCCGGCTCGCGCAGACGCGTGGACCTGGGCTGCGCCGTACTCGCCGTGGCGGGAGTCGTCGCACTGATGCGCCCGCGTCCTACCGCCGATTACCTCGGCATGGGGCTCGGTTTGCTCGCCGCTGCCGGTTGGGCCGCTTACATCCTTCTCAATCGTTCCATCGGGCAGCGCATCCCCGGGGCACAGGGCACGGCCGCCGCAGCGGTGCTGTCCGCCTTGGTCTTCCTGCCCATCGGAGCCGGCGTCGCGGTACACCACACGCCTTCCGCCGGGGCGCTCGGTGCAGCTGTTGCGGCCGGATTGCTATCCTCCGCCCTGCCGTTCCTCGCGGACCTGTTCACGCTGCGCCGCGTTCCCGCAGAGGCGTTCGGATTGTTCATGAGCGTCAACCCGGTGCTCGCCGCAGCCGTTGGTGCGCTCGTTCTGGGACAGAAGCTCGACGTGGCCGCCTGGTTGAGCATCGCGGCGATCATCGCGGCCAACGCCATCAGCATCCTCGCACAGCCGAGGCGCGCTTGACGTCGCGGCGGTGTTTAACGCACGCCGAAGCAGCACCCGTATCAAGATCACTCCATTGCCGCAAAGGAGCCTTCCATGCCCGGTGTCACGCTGACCGATCATTTCTTCTCCGTCCCCCTAGACCATGATCGGCCGGATGGCGAGCACATCGAGATCTACGCTCGCGAGGTCGTGGCCACCGGACGCGAGCGCGAGCGGCTTCCCTGGCTGCTGTTTTTGCAAGGCGGCCCCGGCATGCGGTCGCCGCGGCCGGTCGGCCGGGACTCCTGGCTGGACCGCGCACTCGACGACTACCGCGTCCTACTGCTCGACCAGCGCGGCACGGGCCGCTCCAGCCCGATCACCCGCCAAACGCTCCCGGTCCGTGGCGAGCCCGCCGCGCAGGCCGACTACCTCACCCATTTCCGCGCCGACGCCATTGTCCGCGACGCCGAACTGATCAGGCGCGAACTGACCGACGAACCGTGGTCGGTGCTCGGCCAGAGCTTCGGCGGCATGTGCACCGTCACATACCTCTCGTTCGCGCCCGAGGGCCTGCGCGAGGCAATAATCACCGGCGGTCTTCCCGGTTTGCGCGTCACCGCCGACGAGGTCTACCGTGCCACCTATCCGCGCGTGCACCGCAAGAACACCGCGTACTATCGCCGGTACCCGCAGGACGCCGCCTCGGTCCGCCGCATCGCCGCACACCTGATCGAGCGCCCGGCACCAATGCCGGACGGATCCTTGCTCACCGTCGAGGCCTTCCAGTCGCTCGGGATGATGCTCGGCATGGGCGACGGCGCGGACGTGCTGCACTACCTGCTCGAAGACACCTGGGCCGGAGCGGAGCTGTCCGACAGCTTCCTCGCCCGCGCCGCGGCTTTCCTCAGCTACGCCCAACTGCCGCTGAACCCGCTCATGCACGAACTCACCTATGCCCAGAGCGGCACCGGCGCGACGAACTGGGCGGCTCAGCGCGTGCGCGGCCAGTTCCCCCAGTTCGACGCGCGCACGGCGTTGGCCGGGGACGACCCGATGCTGTTCACCGGCGAGATGACCTACCCGTGCCACTTCGACCAACCCTGTCTCGCGCCCCTGCGCGGGCCCGCCGAGATGCTGTTCGCCCGCGAGGACTGGCCCGACCTCTACGATTCTCAGCGGTTGGCCGCGAACGACGTCCCCGTGGCCGCCGCCGTCTACCTCGACGACATGTACGTCGATGCCGCTTACTCGCTGCAGACCGCCGAGACCATCAGGGGCCTACGGCTGTGGGCGACCAACGAGTACGAGCACGACGGGCTTCGCGCCAGTGGAGGACGTGTCCTCGACCGCCTGCTGCGAATGCTGCACAGCCAGATCTGAAGCGGAGCGACGTGAAAGCCGATCTCACGCAAGACACGGACGACACAACGCGACGCTGGGTCGGGTGCTCCAGGGTTCCTCGGGCCGTGGCGGTCAGGGGCGGTGGCGTCTGTCAGGTGGCTGGTCGGGGTAGGGCCGCGAGGCGGGTGAAGGCCCTGGTCGGTTCGTGGCGCCAGGGCCGGGTGGCGGAGATCCGCAGGTGGAGGCGGCGGCCTCCGCGGGTGAGGCGGGCTGCTGCGTGGAGGAGTCGGTAGCGGAGTTTCTTCGGCTCGGCGGTGGCCAACTCGGCGTCCGGGAGAAGGGTCTGGGTCCAGGCGAGTAGGTCGATGGCGGTCAGGGCCAGCTCCAGCCACGCGGTGGCCCGGCGGTGTGCCGTCGGGGTCGGGTGCGGCGCGGGGAAGCCCGACTCCCATATCCGCGGAGCGTGGTGGTTACCATCTTCCAGGTGGGGTAGCGCCGCCGTTCTCCTGCGGGACCGGCGACCCGAGTGAACAGGACCAGGGACATCGAATCTCAGCGTATGCCGTTGTGGCAGTTCTGCCGGGGCCTGCCGAAAGCTGAACTCCATGTCCACCTCGAAGGGTGTCTGGAGCCCGACTTCCTGTTGGAACTCGCCCGGCGCAACGAGGTTGCGGTGCCGTGGGAGACGGCGGAGCAGCTGCGGGAGGCGTACCGGTTCCGCGACCTCGGGTCCTTCCTCGACCTGTACTTCGCTGGCTGCCAGGTGCTGTGCGATCAGCGAGACTTCTACGAGTTGACCACCGCCTACCTCGACCGTGCTCACCAGGACGGGGTCGCGCACGCCGAGCTCTTCTTCGGTCCGCAGACCTTCATCGAACGCGGTATCCCGGTCGGTGTCCAGCTCGAGGGCATCCTGGACGCGGTCGCGGACGCCGGCGCGCGGACCGGGATCAGCGCGTCGCTCCTGGTCAGTGCCCACCGGCACCGCACAGACGACGACGCCTTCGCCCTGCTGGACAGCGTCGGGCCCTGGGCGGACCGGATTGCCGGCTTCGGCATGGGAGGGGCGGAGGTGGGCAACCCGCCGGAGAAGTTCGTCCGGTATTTCGCCGAACTGCGACGGCAGGGGTTCAAGACCTGTGTTCACGCCGGCGAGGAGGGCCCGGCCGACTACGTGCGCCAGGCCGTCGAACTGCTGGGCGTGGACCGTGTCGACCATGGCATCACGATCCTCGACGACGAGGATCTGGTGCGCGAGGTCGCAGCTGCCGGAACTCCGCTGACCGTGTGCCCGATCTCCAACGTGCGCCTGCGGACGGTCCCGTCTTTGTCCGAGCACCCGTTGCCGAGGATGCTGGCGGCCGGGCTCAACGTCTCGCTCCACTCGGACGATCCCGCGTACTTCGGGAGCGGCCTGGCCGACACGTACACGGCGACCGCCGAGGGTGTGGGCCTCGACCGGGGAACGTTGACAGAACTGGCCCGTAACAGCGTCCGCGCCTCCTTCCTGCCTCACGCGTCCCGGCAGGCGCTCCTGAGCCGGATCGACGCCGTCGCGCCGGCCGACTGCTGAGCTTGTTCTTCTCCTTTCGGCCTCGAACGGTGTCTCGTACTGGGTCGCCCACCTGGGGGTTCGCCGGACATGGGAGCGGCCTTCGTCTGATCCTGTGCTCCGGCCAAGGTGCACGTGACCACGACGAAGGAGGAGCGAGAAGGCCTGCCCGACGCCGTAGCGGAGCTTGCCCGGGCCCCGGATGTCCGGGGCGCCTTTGCGGGAGATCACCGGCAGGATCCGGCGTTTGCGCAGTCCACGGCGGTTGGAGCTGGAGCCGTACCTCTCGTCGCCGGGCACGGCGTCGGGCCGGCATCGCGGCCTGCCGGGATTGCCAGGGTTGCCAGGGTTGCCGGGGTTGCCGGGGTTGCCGGGGTTGCCGGCCACGGGCGGGATGCCGTCGACCAGGGCCAGGGTCCGGGTGACGTCATTGACGTTGGCGGCGGCGGTGGTGGTCACCTTGAACGGAGTGCCCCTGGCCCAGGGCACACACCCGGGGCCCTGGACCGCCCGCACACTGGAGGCCGTCGCCGGCACCCTGATGGAGGGCGCCGCCCCCACCTGGCCGCCCGCCTGCGCGCCCTCCCCCGGACCGGGCGCCCCCGCCGGACCGGGCGGGCGGGACCCGGTACCTTCCCCGCCCCGGGTCTTCGTCGCCGTTTCCGGTGCGCGCCATTTCCCCGGCGCGAGCGTCGTCGCCGCGTTTCCCACCGAGTCGTAGGAATACCGGTGCATTACCTCCGTTGGCGTCCGGAGCGGAACTCCGGCCGTACCCGGTGCACGAAAGCCGAGACTTGACGCGCCATTGTGACGGGAGGGATCATCGACGCGTTCTTCGCCGGTGACGTGCGAACCGGCGGGGCGCGCCTGGAACGCATTCGTCCTCCGCGCCTCCAGGCACCCGTGTCATTGGAAATGGTTCAGCAGCACTGGTGTGAAATGTCCGAGCGCTCCGCCTCGCTGCGACCACTCGTGCTCCGGCGCCGGGGGCCCAGTCACCGCAAGGGGTCGGTACCAGGATGAGTGCATACCGTTCGCCGTCCCGTGCCGCCACGGCCAACGACGTGGCGCGCATGGCGCAGGTGTCGCAGTCGACGGTTTCGCTCGTCCTGAACGGCAAGTGGGAGGGCAGGATCCGCGAGGAAACCGCCCGGCGCGTGACGCTCGCCGCCGAAACCCTCGGGTACCGGGTCAACCAGGCCGCCCGCAGCCTGCGCCTCGGCGCCACCGGAACTGTCCTCCTGGTCACTCCGACACTGGGCAATTCCGCCTTCGCAGACGTGTACACCGGAATAGCCACGGTCGGCACGGCGAGCGGCATGGGCGTCGTGGTCTTCCCCTTGGCGGCGGAGGACGGGTACGGGCCCTTTCCCGCTCCGAAACAGGCGATCGACGGAGTCATCGCCTGTTCGATGCCCGCCGATGCCGTCGCCGATCTGTCCAGGGGACTTCCGCTGGTCGTCCTCGACGACGCCTCGGTCCCGCGGGCACCGACCGTCTGCATGGACGTCGGCCAGGGCATGGCGGACGCCCTGGCCCACCTGGTCTCCCTGGGCCACCGCCGCATCGCGCACCTGCGGGCGGAACGCCCCGCCTGGACGTTCGCCCAGCGCGCCAGGGCCTTCGACCAGTGCGTGCTCGGCCACCCCGGGGTGGAGGGGACGCGTGTCGTCTCCCCCCTCCTCCTGGGGGAGGTCAAGGACCGCATGACGGCCGTGCTGTCGTCCCCCGGGCGGCCGACCGCCGTCATCTGCGACGACGACACCATGGCCATGGGGGTCTACGTCGCGGCCCGGACCGCGGGACTCGCCGTCGGCCGGGACCTGTCCGTGGTCGGCTTCGACGACCTGCCCTTCGCGCCCCTGGTCGTGCCCTCCCTGACCACGGTGCGGCTTCCGCTCGGCGACCTCGGCCGCCGCGGCATGGAGATGTTCATCGAGCTGCGCAACGGCAACAGCGTCGCTCCCGTCGAACTGCCGGCGCGGCTGGTGGTCCGGGACTCCACCGGCCCGGTCCCGGCCGACCCGTACGGACCGTGACCGGCCCGCTCACCGCCGGCTGGCCGCACCTCGTCGGCGTCGTGTGCCAGCCGGAGGGCGACGTCCACGTGTTCGGGTCCGGTGCGGTGCTTGTCGGCCACCAATACGGGGCGGCCCAGTGCCGCGGCGAGCGCCCCGGCGTGCGCGGCGGCGCCCCGGTCGGGGGCGACGAGGACGGTCCGCGGACCGGCCAGGCCACGGAGCATGCCCAGGTGGAGGTCGCGCACGGGCAGGAACGTCAGCCGGGTGCGGCCCCCGGCGAACAGGTCGCGCACGAGGTCCTGCGCGCCCGACCCGAGGGTCACGATGTCCCCGAGTCCCGCGGCGGTCGCGAGGTCGGCGAGCAGGCCGGCCATGACGGGCCTGCGCTGGCCCGGCACGTGCCGGTCGTGCCGGGCGTACGCCAGGTGCGGCAGCAGGGCGACGACCCGGCCCGCGCCGTGCTCCCGGTAGCACCGGGCGGTCGCCAGCAGGCTCATGAGCGACAGGTCGGAGAGGCCGTGGTCGCCGGTCGTGGACTGGCAGAGCAGCACGGTCCGGCCGGCGGGATCGTCCGGCAGGTCCACCCGCAGCTCCCCGTCCGGGAACCGGCTCTCGAGGTCACGGTGGACTGCCACCTCCCAGCCGGCCCGGTGCAGGGCCCCCGCGACGATGCGCGCCTGACCGGGGAAGTCGGCTTCGAAGGCGCGGCAGACGCCGACGATGACGCGGGCGGGCGTCACGGCTGCCGCTCCCGCAGGGCGTACAGGGTGCGCAACGCCTCCCAGAGGTCGTCGCCGTCGTAGCGGCGGGCCGCCATGGCCGCCAGGTTCGGGGTGGCGTTGACCGCCACGGTCCGCGTCAGGGCGCGGAAGAGCGGGATGTCGGAGTCGGAGTCGCCGAAGGCGATCGTCCGCATCCCGTCGATCCCGAGCCGTCGCTGCAGCCGGCGCACCACCTCCGGCTTGTCCTCGGGATTGAGGATGTCGTCCGGGTACGAGGAGGCGAACACGTGGTCGAAGCCGGTGAAGCACTCCGCGAACGGGCGGGGGGCCATGGTGATCAGGCACGTGACGACCGAGCGGGCCCGTAGCCAGGCGAGGGTCCGCTCCACTCCGCCGATCTTGGGGCAGGCGTCGAACGCCCGCCGGTACAGGCCGGGGCCGGCGTGTGCCCACGAGGCCAGGGCGCGGCGGGCGAACTCGGTGCTGTCGATGAGGCCGTCGCGGTAGTCGCCCTCCAGGCGTTCCACCACGAGCGGGTCCTCGGCCACGAGCGCGATCTGCCGGCAGGCCGTGGTGCCCGGCAGCAGGGTGCCGTCCATGTCGAAGACCGCCAGCGCGGTCGGCGCCCACTCCGGCTCGTCGTCGGGGCAGCCGTGCGGAAGTGTCATGGCGCCCTCACACCAGGGGCGGCCGGTGCGGCCCACCGCGCCGGCGTGCGCGGACACGGCCGTGGCCGGACCGGGGACACGGACGCCGTCCGGGTGAGGTACCGCGGTACACCGTGGTGTCGTGCACGAGGATTCCCTTCGTGGAAGGAGGGGCGGGACCGGGGCGGCAGTCAGTCGGCGGACGCGAGGTCGCCGTCCGTTCCCCGCTCGGGTGCGCGGGCGAGGAAGGGGACGGACAGGCCGACCAGCAGGAAGACGACGGCGAGGGCGAACCAGCCCGCCGCGCCCGTGCCCACGACGAGGGTGGACAGCACTGCCGGGCCGGCCACGGTGAGGACCGTGGCGCCGAGCTGGTAGACACTCAGGTAGTAGGTGCGCTGCGCCTCGGGCGCGAGGCTGTACGAGATGCCCCAGCCCCCGGCCGACTGCCACAGCTCCCCGAGGGTGAGCGGTACGGCCGCGAGCAGCAGCAGTGCCGCCGCCCCACGGGCGTCCATCGAGGCGGTGACGGCCGTGAGCACGCTGAACACGGCCAGTGCCACTCCCGCGGCGCGCTGCTTGCGGCCCGCTCCGGTCGCGCTCTCGCCGCCCTTGCTCAGCCGCACCTGCAGGACGACCGCCAGTATCGTGTTCACCGCCAGGGCGATGCCGACCACGCCGCGCGGCGCGTCGGTGCGGCTGACGATCCACAGGGGAAGCGCCACCGACAGGATCGGCACGTGCAGGTACAGGACCCCGTTGGCCAGCGACAGCAGGAGGAAGCGCGGGTCCCTCAGCGGTACCAGCAGCGGCAGGCCCGGCCGGGAGCGCCCGGCGGAGGACGGGGACCGTGCCTCGGTCCGCAGGCGGGTCAGCAGCGCGGCGCTGCCGAACAGGGCCGCGGCGTTGGCGAGGACGAAGCTGACGTAGGTGTGCGTGCCGGCCAGTGAGATGACCGCGGTGGCGATGACGGCGGACAGCGTGTACCCCACGTTGCGCACGGCCGCGATCACGGCCATGGCCCGCACCAGCGATCGTTCCCCGGCCGTCGTGCCCGCGACGGACTGGATGATCGGTCCGACCGCCTGCTCGACCGTGCCGATCAGGCAGGCGACCGCGAGGAACGTCCCGAAGTCCGTCACGAACGGGTACACCAGGAAGCCGCAGCCGCGCCACACCTGCAACAGGATCAGCGTACGGCTGTCCCCGATCCGGTCGGCGAGCCAGCCGATGGGAATGGCGCAGAACACACCCAGCAGTGCCGCCGCGGACAGTCCGAGCCCCACCTGAGAGGCGCTCAGCCCGACCACCTGGGTGTAGAAGAGGGTCGACCCGGCGAGGAAGAACCCCTTCCCGAACGCGTCGACGAACGCGACGAGCAGGAAGGCCCTCCCCGCCCGCGAGTCCGGGAGCCAGCCCAGCATCCGGCCGGCCCGTCCGCGGCCGTTCCGCGCACCCGGCGCGGTGTCCGCCGCGCCGGGTGAATCCCCTGTCCGCGAACGCATGATCGGTGTTCTCCTCCGTGCTGGGTGACCGGGATGCGGACGGCGTCACGGACTGCGGGGCCGAACCGGTCCGGGCTCACCGGCTCAGGCGACCGGGCCCGTCACCGCGAGCGGGCCCAGGCGCCGCACGCGGTCGGCGACGTCCCCGACGCTCCGGCGCACGGGCCGCTCCGAGGAGTCGGACGTCCCGATGTCCAAAGCGCCCAGCAGCCGTTCTGCCGGACCGACGCCCAGCAGGTCACGCGCCGCCGGGCTCCGGCACAGCCGTCCGGTGCGCCACATGCTGCCGAAACCCCGAGCGTGTAGGAGCAACATCAAGCCGTACGCGACGGAGCTGGCCGCGGCCAGTTGTTCCCACTCGGGGACCTTGTGGTCCGTCAGGGGGCAGAAGATGAGCACCGCCTTCAGTGGTGCCCGCCTGGCCCCCTGTGCGACGCGGGCCCGTTCCCCGGGCTCCGCGTCGGCGGCCAGACGCGCACCGAGCGCCTCCAGCTCCGCGTCCCGCAGCAGCACCCAGCGCCAGGGACGCAATCTGCCGTGGTCAGGTGCCGCGGCGGCGCACTTGAGGAGGTAGGTGAACTCCCGGTCCGACGGGGCGGGGTCGCGGAGCGTGTGAATGCTGCGACGGGTCAGGACGGCCGTCACGACGTCCAAGGCGAGGCTCCTCAGCGAAGGGATGAGCGGATGTCGGGTCGGTGCGCGCACACAGGTCAGCCGCGGGCGGCCGCGATCCGGGCCAGGACCGCCGTGGTGAGGGCCAGGACCGCATGGCCGGTCATACCGCCGACGTCGTGGGCCGGCGCGAACTCGACCACGTCGTAGGCGAGGACCGGCTCGGGAAGCGCCTCCAGCAGACCGAGCAACTGCCCGCTGCCGATGCCGCCGGCCACCGGGGTACCGGTGCCGGGCACGCAGGAGGCGTCCATGACGTCGATGTCCACCGTGACGTAGAACGCGTCGACCCGACCGGCGATGTCCTCGAGACGGCGGCGGTACGCCGCGGTGGCGGCGGCCGGGTCGTCCGTGAAGGCGGCCGCCGACACCTCGCCGATCCCGTGTTCGCGGATGAACTCCACTTCGCCCGGGTCATAGGCGCGCGTCCCCACGAGCAGTACGTTCGCGGGATCGACGGCGCCGTCCGTGATGATCCGGCGCAGCGGGGACCCGTGCGAGAGGTGCGACCCCTGATAGCCGTCCAGGAGGTCCGGGTGGGCGTCGAACCAGACCAGTCCGAGGTCGCGCCCGCGCGCTGCGGAACGGACGATCGGATAGGTCACCGAGTGGTCGCCGCCGAAGGTCAGCACGGGGACGGACACCTCGTCGAACAGCGACCGGTAGGTCTTGCCCACCTGTTCGATGCTGCGAGGGAGGTCGAAACGCCAGGTCTCCACGTCGCCGAGGTCGAGCAGGTCCAGGTGGGAGGCGTCCCGGCCGCGGCGGTCGGTGGTCTTCAGCCGCACCGACAGCTCGCGCACGCGCGCCGGCCCCAGGGACGCGCCACCCGCACCTCCCGCACCGCCCTCGAAGGGCACGCCCACCACCACCACGTCCGGGTTCCCCGCCGCGCCGGCCGGCAGGGCGAGTCCGTTCCAGATCCGTGCGCCGGGGCGGCCGATGCTGTCCATCACGCGGTCAACTCCCTCGGGAACACGGTCGGCTACGGCAGGGCGGGCACGGAGAAGTCGAAGCCCGCGCCCTCCCGGACACGGGTGACCACATCGGCCATGGGAAGGATCACGGCGCAGTAGGAGGCGAGCCATTCCAGGGCCCGCGCCCGGTCCTCGTCCCGGGTGGAGACGACACCGTCGGACGGGACGACCACGTTGTAGCCGCGGAAGTGGGCGTCGGCGGCGGTCGTCTGGATGCACACCTGGGCCTGCATGCCGGTGATGATCACCGTGTCGACGCCGTGCTCCTGAAGGAACTCGTGCAACTTTGTCTCAAAGAAGCCACTGTCCTTCTTCTTCTCCATGACAACGTCGGAGGGGTGCACGAACTCAGGCAGCAGCTCCGCCCCTTCCGTGCCCCGGAGCACCGGAATCCGACCGTCGTGCAGTTCGACCTTCTTGTCACCCACGTCGTAGACGAGTTGCAGGTGGATGACCGGCACGTGCAGCTCGCGCAGCTCCGCCAGGAACCGGACGAAATGCGGAGTCATCCGCTCCACGTTCGCCTTGCGCTGCGGGTTCTTGTCGACCAGATCGCGCTGCAGGTCATTGGTCAGGATCGCGTATCGGGACATGCTCACTTCCGCCCGTGGAGAAGGGGCGCCCGCCCATTGCCGGCGCCCGGGACGCTTGCTGGTCATGCGTATGAGCGAGCCCGACTGTAACGCATGAAGTGCCGTGGGAGAACAGGAGCAATCCGACCCTTGCGGCACGGTCATGCGTATGACTAGTCTCGCCTCGGCTCGCACGACTTCTGTGCTGTCGCGCCCAACTGCCGGACTCGGCGGGCTCATCGGGGCGCGATCCCGTGCCCTTCCCTCAATCCACCAGAGGTGCAGCATGTCCGAGCGTCTGTCAGCCCAGATCGACGCCGTGAACGACGCGTTCACCAGCGCGGTGAAGACCAAGATCCTCGACAGTCTTTCCAGCCTCGACACGGAAACCCTGGAATGGCTGGTCATGGAGCACTACCAGTTCTCCTTCGCCAACAAGGACCTCCTCCTGACCGCCGTGGAGTGCACCAAGAAGCTCGCCGAACACGGGGTGTCCGCCGAACTGCAGCGCAACGTGGACGAGGAGGACGGCCACGCCCCGATGTACAAGCAGGGCATGCTCGACGTCGGGACCGACATGGACCGGCGCGTGGAGTTCCCGGCGACCACGGCGTTCCTGTCCGACGTGGCGGACCTGTGCTCACCGGACCCGTCCCGCTCCCTCGGCGCCCTCTACGCGACCGAGACCGCGGCGATCTTCGAACACGAGACCTTCTTCGAGATCTGCCGCGAGATCAGCGAGCGCCGCGGCCACGCCTACGAGGGCAGCCTCATCAAGCGGTTCCACGACATCCACCTCGACGACGGCATCGAGCAGGGGCACAAGGACGGCCTCGCCGCCTTCGTCGACCTCGACCAGAGCGGCCAGGAGTTCCCCGAGGGCGAGGCCATCGACCGCGAGCGGGTCCGCCGGGGAGCCCTGGACGCCATCGAGGTGATGCGGGTGTGGTGGGACGCCCTGCTGGAAAAGGCCATGCCGGAGCGCGTCGGTACCCCTGCCTGACCCCATCCCCACGCCGAGCGGAGAGGCCACGCGCGTGACAGAGAAGGTGCTCCTGGACCACGGAGCCGGCGGCGGGATGAGTCAGGAACTCATCACGGACACGATCGCCGCGATCCTCGGCGACACCTACGTCGGACAAATGGAGGACAGCGCCCTGCTGGAACTGTCCGGGACCCGGATAGCCATGACCACCGACTCGTTCGTCGTGGACCCCGTCTTCTTCGGCAACGGCGACATCGGCAAGATCGCGGTCGCCGGCACGGTCAACGACCTCGCGGTCAGCGGTGCCCGGCCGCTGTTCCTCACCCTCGCCGTCGTCCTGGAGGAAGGCTTCCCCCTCGACGACTTCCGCCGCATCCTGCGGTCCGTCAGGGACACCGCCCGGGCTGCGGACGTGAAGATCGTCGCCGGCGACACGAAGGTCGTCCGGCGCGGGGAGGCCGACGGGATCTTCCTGAACACCACCGGTGTCGGACTGCTCGAACGTCCCTTCGTGCTGTCCAGCCGGAACCTGCGGTGGGGCGACCGCGTCATCGTCACCGGCCACCTCGGAGACCACAGCATCCACATCCTCTCCCTCAGGGAGGGCCTGGGCTTCGAGCAGCGCGTGCACAGCGACTGCGCGGTGCTCAGCCACGTCGTCGCCGACGTGCTCGACGCGTGCGGCGACGGCGTGCGCTGCGTGCGCGACATCACCCGGGGCGGTCTCGGAACGGTCGTCAACGAGTTCGCCCAGGCGTCGTCGGTCTCCCTCCTCCTGGACGAACCGGCCCTGCCGGTGCGGCCGGAGACGGCCATGGCCGCCGACATGCTCGGCGTCGACGTGATGTACCTCGCCAACGAGGGCAACCTCTGCCTGGTCGTGGCGGCGGACCGCGCGGACGCGGCACTGGCGGCACTGCGGTCCCACCCGCCGTGCGCACGGGCCGCGGTCGTGGGGGAGGTCGTCGCCGGAGAGCCGGGGACCGTGGCCATGACCGGCACGGACGGCAGGGTCCGTCCCGTGGACCTGCTGTACGGCGCCCAGTTGCCGAGGCTGTGCTGATGGCCGCGGGTGTGCGCCGGACCCTCCGGGTGACCGGGTTCGTACAGGGAGTCGGCTTCCGACCGTACGTGTACCGCCTGGCCACCCGGCTGATGCTGGGCGGCTGGGTGCTCAACGACACCCGCGGCGTCACCATCCTGGTCGAGGGGCCGCGGCGGGCGGCGGAACGGTTCACGGAGAGCCTGCCCGAGCACCTGCCCGAACTGGCGCGCATCGACTCGTGCGCGCTGCTCTCCGAGGAACCGGTGGGCGACTGGACCGCCTCCTTCACCATCCGGCACAGTCGCTCGGACGGCGCCACGGGAGCCCTGGTCACTCCGGACAGCCACGTCTGCGGCGACTGCGTCCGGGAACTGTTCGACCCGGGCGACCCCCGCCACCGCTACCCGCTGATCAACTGCACCAACTGCGGACCGCGCTACAGCATCATCCACGGCCTCCCCTACGACCGTCCCCGGACCACCATGGCTCCGTTCACCATGTGCGCCCGGTGCCGCGCCGAGTACGAGGACCCCGCCGACCGCCGCTTCCACGCCCAGCCCAACGCCTGCTGGACGTGCGGACCACGGGTCCGCCTGCTGCTGCCGGACGGCACCGCGTCCGGCGAGGATCCCGTAACCGCCGCGGCGGCGATGCTCCGGGACGGACGCATCCTCGCGGTGAAGGCCCTGGGCGGCTACCAGCTGATGGCCGACCCGTCCCAGGCGGCCGTCGTGACCGAGCTGCGCGCCCGCAAGGAACGCAGCGCCAAGCCCTTCGCCCTCCTCGCGCGGGACGCCTCGACCGTCACCCGCCACGCCGTGCTGAACGACGAGGAACGTCGGCTGCTGGAGTCGCCCGGACGCCCCATCGTGCTGCTCAGGGCCCGTCCGGACACGATGCTGTCCCCGGACGTCGCCCCCGGCTCGCCGACCCTCGGCTTCATGCTGCCGGCCACACCGCTGCAGCACCTCCTCCTCGACGCCGTCGCGCCCGTCCTCATCGCGACCAGCGCCAACGCCCCCGACGAGCCCATGGCCCGTACCGAGGAGGAGGCACTGGGCGCGCTGCGGGGCCTCGCCGACGCCTTCCTCGTCCACGACAGGGACGTCCACATGCGCGTCGACGACTCCATCGCGCGCGTCGTGCACAGCACGACCGAGCCCAAGGTCACCTTCATCCGCCGGGCCCGGGGCTACGCCCCCGACCCCGTCCCCGCGCCGTTCCCGCTGCCCCCCGTGCTCGCGGTGGGCGCCGAACTGAAGAACACCGTCTGCCTCGGCAGTGGCGACTCCCTGTACCCCAGCCAGCACATCGGCGACCTGAAGTCACCGGGCAACCAGCGCTTCTTCGCGGACACCATCGACCACCTGCGGGACATCTTCGGCGTCACGCCGGCGTACGTCGCGCACGACCTGCACCCCGACTTCCACAGCACGCGCTACGCCCGCTCCTGCGCCGTGGACACCGTCGCCGTCCAGCACCACCACGCCCACATGGCATCGTGCATGGCGGACAACGGGCTGGACAGACCCGTCCTGGGTGTCATCTTCGACGGCACCGGATACGGCCTGGACGGGACCGTCTGGGGAGGCGAGTTCCTCATCGGCGACTACCGGGGCTTCGAACGACGGGGGCACCTGGCCCGTTTCCGGCTGCCCGGTGGCGACAGGGCCGTGCGGGAACCCGCCCGGGTCGCGATCGCCCTGCTGGCCCAGCACTTCGGCGCTGACATGGCGGACCTCGGGCTCGACCTGCTGAGCCGTCGCGACCCCTTCGAGGTCGAGGTGCTGGTGAAGATGACCGAGCGCGGCATCAACGCTCCCGAGACGTCCAGCATGGGCCGCCTGTTCGACGCCTACGCGGCGTTGCTCGGCGTCTGCGAGGAGGTCGGGTACGAGGGCCAGGCAGCCATCGAACTCGAGCAGCTGATCGCCTGGGACCACAGCTCGGCGGCCCCGTGGCCGCTGCGTCTGCGGGAGGAGGACGACCGGCTCGTCGTCGACCACCGACCGTGGCTGGAAGGCCTTCTGGCGGACGTGGGCGACCGTAGACTGAGCGCGGCACAGGTGAGCCGCACCTTCCACGAGAGCGTGGTGCACGCGGTGGTCGAGGTGTGTCTCCGCCTGTCCCGGGACAGCGGGATCCGGGACGTCGTCCTCAGCGGCGGCGTCTTCCTGAACCAGCACTTGCTGATCCGGTGTGAGCAGGAACTGACCGGGGCCGGCCTGCGGGTGCACACCCACAGCCGGATCCCCACGAACGACGGGGGCGTTTCGGTCGGTCAGGCGATGGTCGCCGCCGCCCGGGCCCGTGCCTCCGCATGACGAAGGCGGACATGGACGAGAAGCAGGTACGGGCGAGCCTCGACGAGATCGTCGGGCAGATCCGGCGGTACGTGCCGAGCATGGCACCGTACTTCGAGATCGGGGCGAGCCTGGGCGAGTACGCGGCCGAACTGCACCCGGCACACGTCGACCCGGTGCACGCCGCGCGGCAGGGACGGTTCGCGGCGGCGGTCGGCCGCGTCCTGGCCCAGGCGTTCGGCCCGGCCGCGCCGGCCAACCCGGTTACCGCCGCCGACGTGCGGGCCGTGAACATCGTCGACCACCACCAGTTGCTCAACCACCCGCTGCTGCTGGGCACGAACATCATCGCGAACGCGGACCGCCTGACCGGAGCGGGCCCCCGGCGCCCCGTCATCACGCTGTCGTGCAGCAACGTGGCCCCCGGCAACCACTACATGCGCGGCGGCTTCCGGTACCGGGGGGAAACGGTCGCGTACTTCGCCGCCAAGGAACACCGGGACGCGATGTACTACGCTCCCGTGCGGCCGTTCGACTTCGTGGAGCGGCTGCGCGCCCTCAAGCGCTGGAGCCGTTTCGGCCCCGACGAGCAGGAGTTCCTCACCGGGTACCAGGCCACCCTGAACGGCCTCGACCACGCGCACACCCACCGGCACCGCGACCAGCTCGCCGTCGCCCTACGGGCGACCTGGCCGCTGCTGTTCTCACCCGCGCTGCGACCGCGACTCCCCGAGCTGCTGTACGCCACGATGGAGGACGTCACGCGTGAGTGCCTGCTCGACCTGCTCCCGGAGGACAACGCCCTCTCCGCCGCGCTCCTCGACGCCTCCTTCCGCGGCCGGGTCCTGGACGCCTTCCGCGGCATCACGGTCGCCTGGGACGAGGCCGCCGGCAAGGGCACGCACTTCTTCTGGCGCCGGCGCCCCGGCCGGCGGCAACTGCTCAGGATGTACGTCGAGGGACCGGACCTCGTACCCGCCGACGCCCGGTTCCGCGATCTCAGGGTGCCGCTGGAGCGCGCGGCCCTCTGCGACCACCTGCGACGTGAGGAGATCATCCCGTCCGTGGCGCTCTGCGTGAGCGTCCTGCTCCACGCCGGCGTCAAGCCCCTGGTGGGCCCCGGCTCCCTCGTCTACACCACCCGGCTGAGGGACGGCTGGACCGATCTGCTACGGCGGCACGGCCAGCCGTCCGAAGCCGACCTCGTGGCGGGCATCGACACCGGGGGCATGATCGCGGGCACGCCCATGTTCTTCGCACGCGCCGGCGCGAAGGTCCGCACCCTGTACGCCGCCGACGTCTTCAGCCAGGGCGGGGTGTCCGAACAGTACGTGAAGTCGGTGCTGAACGCGCCGGTCAAGGACCTGCTGTCGGTCGGCTCCAGCGGTGTCTACGACCTGTTCCGCCACTCGTACATCCCCGCGGAACGGCAGCTGACCGAACGCGTCGGCTTCGACGAGGCCGCCGCCGTGGTCCACACGTGGCTGTGACCGCGTCCCTCCCGTCCCCGGCGCGCCCGGTACCTTCTTCCCGCACCTCCCGGCCCCGTACAGAAGCGGCGGGACGGCATTGTCACGTTGTCGGGCGTGTGTGGGCCGACGGTGTGCCGGGGCGTGGTGGAGCCGGGTCCCGGCTGTGCGCTCACGGCCCGGTGGCCGGGCTGGTGACGCCGTTGATCTACTCCCCGATCGCGAAGCGGCTGGTCGTCCCGGCTCGACATTCGGGTGCGGGCACCAGGCGGCGGGCCGGAAGTGGGGTGAGATTCCACTGGACGCGGATGGAGACCGCTGTGCTGCGCCCACGGAGCGCCCGGCCTTTCATCGCCCGTCCACGCTGCCTCGTTGGCTGGTGGCTGTTCTCCGCCGGTTGTTCGGTACCTCGACTGCCGGTGCTCGACGAAGACATGCCCTCGCGGTGGGCCGCGCCGTAGGAACGGGCTTGCCGGTGACGACCACTCGCGGCACCGCACCGGCCCTCTTCATCAGCCTGCGCGGAAATCACCTGGCCGCGGCCTTGCCCCGGCGGTCCTGCACGAGGATGTCCAGGACGTCGCCGTCCTGGTCGACGGCCCGCCACAGGTACTTCTGTTCTCCATGGGTTTTGATGAAGACCTCGTCCGGGTGCCGTGTGTCACCAGGCCTGCGGCGCAGCGCGTCCGGCCCAATTGACACCCGTCGAGTACGAAACCCCCATGGCCCCCTCACCCAGCAGTCGCTGCATGAACCCCGACTGTCACCCGATGACGCGGCAGTCCTCGACGACTCCTGAAGGACCGGCTCCTTCATCGACGTGACTTGTCTCCGGATCGTCACGGTCCGGTGGCAGTCGGAGTGAGTGCCTGACCGGGCAGCATGGTGTGGGGAGGATGCCCCCCATGGTGAGATCTCGTACGCGCCGCGTGGGTCTGATCTTTCTTGGGACGCTGATCACGAGCCTGACGCTGGCACTGTGGCTGTCCAAACACTTCCATGCGGCGTCCATGGCCGTCACCCTCATGGGGGTAGTGCTCACCGCGCCCGGCACCGTCTTGGCCTGGTTCGCCTACCGCGGCGACCGCGATGAGGCGGCCTCGGACCTGGACGCGAAGGCCAGAGTCCTGGCGGCGGCGGTCCTCGCTTCCGAGACGGACCAAGTTCAGCAGCTGCTCGGCCTGGGCGGCCACCGTATCGATCTGGCGTTCCGTTACCATCCGGACCCGGCCAACAACGCGTCCGGCGCCGAGCCCCAGGGTCGTCTCAGCGATGTACTGCGCTACTACCGGCGGTTGCAGCCCACCCGACTGGTCATCACCGGCGAACCCGGTGCCGGCAAAACTCTGCTCGCCCTGCACCTGCTACTCGCCGTCCTGGCCGACCCTGCCCGCACGAACACCGATCCAGTCCCGGTCCGTCTCTCACTCACCAGCTGGGACACCGTGCAACCGCTGCGCTGGTGGATCGCCGAGCAAATCAGCGAACGCTTCCGTGCCCGGGGCATCACCCCCGCCGATGCCCGCGCCCTGGTCGACCAGCATCGGATCCTGCCCGTCATGGACGGCCTGGACGAGATGGACCCCGACGGCACCCCCGTCGGCCGCCGCCGCGCCGCCCGGGTCATGGACCAGCTCAACGCCTACCAGAACGCCCTCAGCAGCGCGCCGGTCATCCTGACCTGCCGCACCGCGCAGTACACGGATCTGGCAGCCGTGGACGTACGCCTGCGCGAGGCCGCCCGCGTCCAAATCGACCCCGTCGATCACAACCAGGCCAACGCCTACCTCACCGCCCGCACCACCAATCCCCGGCGCTGGCAACCCGTCTACAACACCCTGGCCACAGATCCCGACAGCATCCTGGCCCACTCCTTGGACACCCCGTGGCGGCTCAACCTGGCCGTCACCGTCTACGAGCAACGTCACCCCGACACCCTCGCCTGCCTCCGGGATCCCGCCGACCTCGGGCTGGCGGGTGCACTGACGAGCGGGCTGGCGGGCACGGTGAGGTTCGGGCTGGCGGGCGCGCTCGCCTTGGGGCTGGCCGGCGCTGTAACGAGCGGACTGATGCTGGGGCTGACCGATTCCGCGGCAAACACCGCCTCGCGTACCAGCATCGCGCCGCCCACCGACCCCCGCCACCCCGTCAGAGACGATCTCCAATTCGGATTGATGATCATGCTGGGGGCTGCACTGACGGGCGGACTGACGTTCGGGACAACACTCGGGCCGACGAGCGGCGTAACGGGCGGGCTGGCGGTTGGGCTGACGTGGGGCATGTACCTGCAAGGGGGCGCCGGCCGCCGCTATCTGGTGTTCCTGTGTTGCCCCAGAGGCCGACTCCCCTGGAGACTCGGCACTTTCCTCCACCAGGCCTACCAAACGGGACTTCTGCGCATCTCTGGCATGGCCTACCAGTTCCGTCACCGGGAACTCCAGGACTGGCTCGTCGACCATCCTCAGGTGCAGTCCTCCCTGACCGGTCCCGACTGAGGCACCCGGTCTGTCGGGCACCAGGTTCGGTGACTGCCTTGCACGGAAGCGGCCTTCGGCCGAGCATGTGCTCCGAATCAGCGCTTGCCCGGGGGCTGTCCCGTAATTACCGGTCATGGAGCCGACCAGGGTGCGAAAACTCCGTGGCTGCCGAGTTCGCGGTGCCGGTATCGTCCGGTCTCCCGATCCGCCGAACCGGTGGCCTACGTTTCAGGGAGCGATGCGGATGGGCAGCCAGCACACCTGGTGACCGCGCTGCGACGCAAGGGTGCGGACACGGTCCGCAGGGCTCGGCCGTGGGGCCTGTCCTTGGAGGACCCGGTGCTGCCGGTCGCGGTTCACCAGCCTCGATCTTGCATGACGGTCCGCCGGAGGAGTCGGTGCACCGTTTCGCCTTCCGTGGCTGATAATGGGCATGTTGGCGGCCCGGGTGCCGCGTCGGATGGGCACCGGGCCGAGCGCGACCGCCAGCGCGAGGTCCAGGAGGACCTCGCCCGGATCGTGGACGGCCCGCGGCTTGTGCCAGGGGGCGAGTGCCGCGGAGACGGCCCGGTCAAGGCCGATCTTGCGGGCCGTCTCGACCAGCAGGACCGAACCGGCCTGCGGGACCACGGCTCGGCCGTGGTCCCGGACACGGACACGCAGGTGGGACCCGGTGGGCTGCTCCGCTTGGAAAGCGCCTCCGCAGGGGCGGGAACAAGGACTTCGGCAATCCTCGTTCTCGCTGCTCAGAGGCGCTTTTCTCCTGTCTGACCGCCTGTCGGACAGCTCGCTTCATGAAAGCGCGAGGATAACGCTAGGGTGACAGGCGCCTGACGGTTGCCCGTCCCAGGCGGCCAGGTTGTCCGTAAAGAATCTGTTCGCACACGTACAGGATCCTTCAGCAACTTCGGTCCAGCGCCCGACGACGACGTCGCCCTGCTCCTGCCGAGCGCGCCGACGTGGTGAGAGAAAGGTACGTGTGTTCCATGTACAGCGCTCGCCAGCGCATTGGTACCACGCTTGTCGCACCCAAGCCGCACCTTGGTAAGATTCACGCCACGAGCCGTCTCCCGGGGCACCCGTCCAGGATCCGGACCGGGTCCGGTCGGCTTCGCCTGGCCTCAGGGGTGGCCCCGCGGGACTTCGGTGGCTCATCCGGGCTGGGTGTCGTCCTCTCTCCGCGGAAACGAGCGAGCGGACCGGACGGGCGAGTCCGTCCCGGGGCAATGCGGACTGGGCCGAGGTGCCTTGCACGCATCACCGAACTGGACGAAGGGCTCTGTCTTGACGGCAGTGGCGCGTCGGCGGGGCACGCCTGGGATCAACGGTGACGGGCGGGTTCAGATCCATGCAGCACACCTGGGACACAGACAGGCCGCCGGGGCCGGCAGACGGATGGGGGAGACCGCTCCACCGGGCCCCGTCCCCGCCGCGATGGCCCAGCACACCGCAACCGCACAGCCTCCTGTCAGCGCTGAGGACGTCGCATTGGTGCGGGCCAGCCTGGCGGTTGTCGCGCCTCACGTCGCCGAGCTGGCCGTGTACTTCTACGACATCCTCTTCGCTCGCTACCCCCAGGTCAGGGACCTGTTCCCGGCCGAACTCGACGTCCAGCGGGAACGGCTGGTGCGTGGTCTGCTGCGCATCGTGGAACTGGTCGACGATCCCGCCAACCTCGTGGCGTTCTGCTCCCGTCTGGGGCGCGGCCACCGGAAGTTCGGCACGCAGAGCGCGCACTACCCGGCCGTCGGCGAATGCCTGCTGCAGGCGCTCTCTCACTACGCTGGGCCGGCCTGGAGCCCGGAGGCGGCGGCGGCATGGCACCGGGCCTACACCGCTGCCGCGAGCGTCATGGCCGGCGCCGCCGAGGAGGACGCGCGTCACCGGCCGGCCGTGTGGCACGCGCACATCGTCGAGCACGTGCACCGTGGCTCGGGAATCGCGGAGATCACCGTCCAGCCACAACTGCCGTATCCCTTCGTGGCCGGCCAGTACGTGAGCATCGAGACGCCTTGGGCACCGAGACTGTGGCGGCACTACTCCCCCGCGCACGCCCCACGGCCCAACTCCCAGCTGACCTTCCACATCCGTGCCGTGCCCGGAGGCGCAGTCAGTAATGCGCTGGTCCACCACGCCCGTCCAGGAGATCCCGTCCGGCTGGGCCCGCCGGAGGGCGACATGGTGCTACGTCCGACCGCCAAGCGGGACCTGCTCTTCGTGGCCGGCGGCACCGGCCTCGCTCCGATGCGCGCCCTGATCGAACAGGCGGCCCGGGAGGGCATCGGCAACGGCCAGGAAGTCAGTCTGTTCATCGGCGCCAGAACCGCGGACGAACTGTACGGGCTCGATGACATGCTGCGCATGTCCCAGCGCTACCACTGGCTTCGCGTCCGGGCTGCGGTGTCCAACGAGCGCATCGTGGGCCTGGAGGGCACGCTGCCCGAGGTACTGGCGGAATTCGGCCCCTGGTACCGGCACGAGGCTTACCTGTGCGGCCCGCCGCAGATGCTCGGCGAAGCCGTGCACGCCCTGCGAAGGCACGGTGTCCCGCCTCACCACATCCACTATGACCCCTGGGACGTCCCCGTCCTGACTGCCCCCCTGGGGCCGCCCCCGTCCGAAGAGGAGACCGACGAGCTGTGAACGGCCCCGAGACGATCGGTTCTCTCGGTGAACGACTGCTGCAGCAGCAGCTCGGCACCACCGACCGAGCAGCCGACTTCTATGACCGCCAGGTCCACCCGTACCTGACGCCCGCCATGCGGGAGTTCATATCCCGGCAGAACATGGTGTTCCTGTCGACCGCGGACTCCCGGGGAGCCTGCGACAGCAGCTTCCGCTCCGGGCTGCCGGGATTCTGCATCTCCCTCGACGACCACACTCTGGTCTACCCCGAATACCGGGGCAACGGTGTTCTGGCCAGTGCGGGGAACATGACCGAAAACCCCCATCTCGGCATGCTGTTCATGGACTTCACTCATGATCACATAGGGCTTCACGTCAATGGCACCGTACGCCTGTACACCGACCGCGAACTACGCACGTGGTACCCGCACCTGCCGACTGACACCGCGCCCGGTCGCCAGCCCCATTTGTGGGTCCACCTCACCGTCGACGAGGCCTACGTCCATTGCTCCAAGCACATCCCCCACCTGGAGCCGGCCCCACGCCCCCGCCCGGCCGCAGACCGACAGCGGCCCAAGGACAGCGCCTACTTCACGGAGCCCGCTCCTTCTCAACAGGACCCGGACGCGGACGAGAGCGACGCGCGCCTCCCTTCCTGGCGAGACCGATTGCGGCTACGCCACTGATTCCGTCGGCTCGCCGCCCCCGCGGTTCCTGACCCAGCCGCCGTCGCCGACCTCGCCCACGGCCGCGGGGGCCACCGGCAGCGATGCCCCATTGCCGGAACCACGGCAGGCGGGCAGGTCCGGCGCCCCCACTCCAGGAACGCCGCGCACTGCGCACCGGTCACAGCCGCCGCAGCCCAGGCACGCGACAACCTCGGCCGGACAGACTCCGATCGGCGGATGTGGCGCGCCGGGCCGGGACCGGCCAGTCGAGGTCGGCGGTGCGGAGCCGGTTGCGGGCTCACCCCGGCGCGCTCACAGCGTGAGCCGACCGGTGTACTTGCAGGTCAGGTTTCGAGCGCACCCCGCTGCAGGAGTGGGCCTACGCCCGCCCCCACCCGTTGGAAAGCGAGCGCCGGAAGCGTTCTCCCAACGACTGCACACCTACCATCACCACCGCGGACACACCGCGCTCAAAGGCCACCCACCCGCCAGCCGCGTCCCCGACCTCACGGGTCAGTACACGCTGGCCCTGTGGCGTTCATGCGCGGTGGGCCGGTCAATCGGCATGCGAGGGCAGGGGGCCGCGACGCCGGACATCGAGTGTCGCGCAGTGGAACGAGCCGCCGAACGGCGCGTAGTGCAGGAAATCGCACGGGATCGGCTCGAATCCCCATCGCTCGAGTGCGTGCAGCATGCCGGTGTGATGCCTTTCCGCGATCACTCGTTCGGCGTCGATCATGAGGACGTTCATGCTGAGCCACTTTCCGCACATCGACGTGATCCTGAGCAGGCGTTCGCTGATCGGGGTGGGTTCGGGGGCGGTCAGAACGTCCCAGGAGTCCAGGATGGCGGGCAGGCGGTCCACGTCGACGTGTTCGGGGTTCACCAGTACTTTGCCAGGGGCGAGCGGGACGAACGTCGTGTCGATGTGCATGGGTGTGCGGCAGCGGCTCTCGATTTCGTGGATGCGGTAACCGGGCCCCAGGTGGCGTCGGAGCCAGTCGATGCCCATGCGGTTGGTGACGTTGCTCCGGGTCACGAACAGGTCGCGTCCGGCGCGCACGAAATCCGCTGCATCGAAGACCGGCTCGAACTCGGTGAGGATGTAGCGCATGGGCTCACCTTCTCCGGGGGCGCGAAAATCCGCTTCGAACAATGCGTCGGTGAGCTGCGGTTTGGGGGCTGCCGTCCAGCGCGCTCCACGCCGGAAATAATCCTTGAGGATTTCGCGGTAGGAGTGGGTCTCGAAGTACCGGCACGGCCAGGCCATCGGAGTTTCGATGATCTCGTCGCCGATCACGAGCAAGCTGTCACGTGGGCAGGTGTTGCAGAACCCTCGCGACGACCAGTCGGGGGTACCGAAGGGTCGCCTGTGCTCCACCGCGTCCGGGCGCCTGACCGTGATGTCCAGGGACCGCAGGAGCGCGATGAACTGGTCCAGCTCCTGCTGCGCCTGCTCGATCAGCTTGTGCGGGTACCTGAAGCCGGCGGCAAGCCCCTGCAGCCGCGCCGCCCACGGCGGAATGTTGCACGTCACCACCGGATGGCTGGAGGGAATCGTCGCCCCGTCGAGTCGTCCGACAATGATTTCCTCCAGCGGGTCCCACTCATTGTGCGAACAGACCGGCGAGGCGAGGGGCTCGACAGCGGCCGCAGCCGGCGGTGGCGGGCTGCCACCGGCATCGCCCGCTGCCGGCGGATTACCTGGTTCGCTCACCACCGTGGCACTCCACCGCCTCCCGCTCGGAAAAGATGTATCCGGCACGCCGAAGGATTCCCGCGCGCTGTCCAGCGAGCCGCCTGCCTTCTCGGGGCTGACGCCGCCGCGTCAGCGGCGGTGGAAACTGCGTTCCGGTTTCACCAGGTACTCGGGGCAATCGGGGTTGTGGCAAGAACCCGGTCCCCACACGGGAACGAAGACCCCGAAGCTCTTTCGGCGTCTTTGGACTGTCACACCTACGGGATGCTTGCAGATCGGGCACGCAAGCTCCCTTCCACCACCGTCTCCATACTTCTTTTTGTTCATTCTTTAATATTAGGTTGTGGTTCCTCCTCTTCAACCCCGGCGGGCGCAGGATGCGGCGGCACGGGCCGCCGCAGGCTGAGGACGATGGACGCGGCCAGCACGACGACGATGACCGCGAGGCTGACCGGTGAGGGGATCTCCGGGATGCCGGGGCTGATCAACTTGTGGGACGCCTGGAAAATGAGTTTGACGCCGATGAAGGCGAGGATGACCGCGAGGCCCTTGTTCAGGTAGTGGAAACGGTCCAGCAGGCCCGCGAGCATGAAGTACAGGGCACGCAGCCCCAGGATGGCGAACGCGTTGCTGGTGTACACGATGAAGGCGTCGTCGCTGACGGCGAGCACGGCAGGCACGCTGTCGACGGCGAAGATCAGGTCGGCCGCCTCGATGGCGGCGACCACCGCCAGGAGCGGGGTGGCCACGCGCCTTCCCGCTTCCTTGACGAAGAACCGCATGCCCGCGTACTCGTCCCGAACCGGGACGATCCTGCGGAGCAGCCGCAGTGCGAAGCTCTTTCCCGGGTCGAAGCTGTCCTCTTCGTCCTTGAGGAGCTTGTAGGCGCTGTAGAAGAGGACCGCGGCGAACGCGAACAGCACTGCGGTGAAGCGGCTGACGACGGCGACCCCGAGGGAGAGGAAGATCCCGCGGAAGACCAGCGCGCCCATCACGCCGAAGAACAGCACACGGTGCTGGTAGGCACGGGGCACCTTGAAATAGGCGAAGATCACGGCGAAGACAAAGAGGTTGTCCACCGACAGGCTCTTCTCCAACAGCCACGCGGTGGTGTACTCGGTGCCGGCCGTCGTGCCGAGGACCAGGAAGACCACGGCGGCGAAGACCAGAGCCAGCCCCACCCACACGCCGCTCCATGCAGCGGCCTCCCTGAAACCGATGACATGCGCGGTGCGGTGGGCCAGCAGATCCACCGCCAGCGACACCACCACCGTCGCGGCGAACGCTCCCCAAAGCCAGAGCGGGACCTCGAGCATGCCGGTCATCCTCTCTGCGGCCGTACGCCGTACGCGGACCCTTACACAGGAGTCTGCGGCATCTCGCGGCACCGGGCGACTCCAGGACGTTCCTGCCGGCTGGCCCGTCCGGCGTCCTTTCCTGTACATCACACGCGGCGCCCACCCAGGCGATCCCCCCGAGCCGCCGACCGGTGTTCCCGCAAGGTGACCGCCGAATGCGCACAACCACCCGCCGGGCAACCGTGTGTGGACAGCACCGGCGTCCGCCCGGCGCAGCAGGCGGGCGGACAACCTACGCGCCGATGACGCAACGGACACGGCGATGTCGCCGAGGTTGTTGATCCCGCGCCGTGGCGCGGAAAGCTGTGATGACGCCGAGGACGGCGTGCGCGGATCCGACGGCGTTTCCGCGGCACCGTAGAAGCGCCCGCAGGCACCTATAGCCTGCCCGGCGCCTGACCTTGCGCGGCGAAAGACGATCCGGCCATGGAGCTCACTCTGGTGGCACTGATCGTCATCGTGGGACTGTCCTTCGACTTCACCAACGGCTTTCACGACGCCGCGAATACGATCGCCACCTCGATTTCCACCAGAGCCCTCACTCTCCGCGTGGCGCTGGCCATGGCCGCCGTGATGAACTTCTGCGGCGCCTTCCTGGGCACCGAGCGGGGTCTTTGAGAAGTCGCGAGGTGGGCGGTTCGCCTGCTGAGTGCCGGATGCGACGGCTTGTCGACTCCTGCCGGCGGCGACCCTGGACGCGGAACGGGCATGGCCGCTGGTGATCATGTGGGTGTCGAGTCCGTATGAGCACCAAGCGAGTCCATGCCTGCGCCCCCGTCTTCCCGCACGCCCTTGTGCCTGCGGCAACTGGGGGACACCTCCGGCCCTTCCCCGGTGGAGACGGCAGCTGACCTGCGGAATCATCTGGCCGCGGTGCCTGACCCACGAGGACGCCGCGGCATCCGTCACCCATGGGCGGCCCTGCTCGCCGCGGCGGCCGCCGCCGTTGTGGCCGGCGCCGCCCCAGTCACAGCGATCGCAGAGTGGGTCGCCGATGCGCCGCAGCGCGTCCTGGCCCTACTCGGGTTCCGGCCCGACCCGCTGACCGGCCTGATCCGGCCGCCCCACGCCACGACCATCCCTCTCGTCCTGGCCGCCGCGCACGGCGACGCCCCGGACCGGGCCATCGGCGACTTCCCTCAGGAACGCACGGCCCCGGCCGCAGGACGACGGGTCATCAGCGTCGACGGCAAGACACTGCGCGGCTCTTGCACCGCGCAGTGTCTTGCCGTTGCCCTGATCGCCGCGATGACCCGCAGCGGCCAGGCCCTCGCCCAGCGACAGGTCGACGGCAAGAGCAACGAGATCCCCGCCTTCGCCCCGCTTCTGGACGGCACCGACCCGACCGGGGCCGCTGTCACCGCGGACGCCCTGCACACGCAGCACGACCACGCCACCTACCCGCACGAACGCGAAGCGCACGACCTGGCCGCGGCCAAACGGAACCACCCCGCTCTCCACGAAAGCGTCCGGCGCCTGCCCTGGCGAGACGTTCGCCTGGACCCCTACGAACGCGGACGGGGCCACCACCGCGAGAAGATCCGCCGTCCGAAGTCGGCCGCGTTCGCGCACCTCGACCACCCATACGCCCGCCAGGCCCTCCAAGTCGTGCGCTGGAGACGAAAGCTGGGCACGGGCGAACCGACGATCGAGCGGATCCACCCGGTCACGAGCCTGCCGCCCGGCGCGGCCACCGGCAGCGCACCCGCCGCCTGGACCCGCGGCCACCGGCACACCGAGAACCAGCTCCACCACGTCCGCGACCGCACCCTCCGCGAGGACGCCCCGAAAATCCGCACCCGCCACCTGCCCCGCGTCATGGCCGGCCTGCGCAACCTCGGCGTCGGCGCCCACCGCCAGGACGGCCACACCAACACCGCCGCCGCCCTCCGCCACACCGCCCGCGACCGCCTGCGGCCCCTCACCGCCCTCGGGCCGACCTGACGCATCCGGGCACAAGATCACTCCTCAAAGACCCTGGGGCACCGAGGTCGCCAAAACAGTCGGCAGCGGCATCATCGGCGCATCCGAGGGGGGTCTCGGGACTACTGCTGGTGATGTGCGCACTCATCGTCGCAATCGGATGGAGCGTCTTCACCTGGTGGCGTGGGCTGCCGACCGCCTCCTCCCACGCCCTGATCGGCGGACTGGTCGGTGCGGCCCCCGGAGCCTCCCCCACCGTGCGATGGTCCGGCACCGTGGACAAGGTCCTGCTGCCCATGCTGCTGTCCCCCTGGTGGGCATCGCCCTCGGTTACACACTGCACGCGCTCATCCTGTGGACGTTCCGCCGCGCCACGCCCCGCCGCACGACCCGGCACTTCCGCATGGCGCAGACCGTCTCCGCCGCTGCCATGGGTCTGGGCCACGGGCTGCAGGACGCACGGAAAACCATGGGTGTGATCGTGCTCGCCCTGGTCACAGCAGGCCGGCAGGACGACTCGCCGTGCGCGTCCGGGTAATCGCCGCTGTGGCCGGTCACCATTGCGGCCGGCACCTGCACAGTGGCGGACGCCGCATCACCACCACCCTGGGCCGGCGCATCGTCCACCTCGGTCCTCCGCGCGGCTTCGCCGCCGAGACCGCAGCCGCAGCCGTCCTCTACACCACCGCGTTCCTGCTCAAAGCCCCCTTTCCCACCACCCAGACCATCACCGCCGCCATCCTGGGCGCCGGTGCCACCCGGCGCGCCTCAGCCGTACGCTGGCAGGTGGTGCGCTCCATCCTCACCGCCTGGATCCTCGCCTTCCCAGGGGCCGGACTGCCCTCAGCGGCGGCCTACCTCATCCTGCAACGCCGTCACCGGCCTGTGACTCGCGCAGGAGGCCGACCATGCCCACGCCACCCCGAACCGGACTGCCGGACGGTCTTCCGGCGCCCGCCCGTTTCGCCCGTCTGCACCCCGACGGCGGCGTCTGCCTGATGGAGTCCGCCGCCCTGCTGGCCACCGGCCGCTTCACCGACAGCCCGCCCCGCGCCCACCCCGTGCTCGCCGCCCTCGCCCACGCCGCCAACGACAGCGTCGGCGACTCCGCCCGCCACGCCTTGTGGCCGCTGGCCACCGACCTCGCCAGCGCGTATCCCCTCGACCGCGCCCACACACCCCGCCGAGCGTCGCCCGGCCGCACCCACGACCTGACCGCAGCCCGCGCACACGGTGTGATCCAAGCCCGCCCGCCCCGTCGGCTCCTCGTCCTGGCCGACCGCGCCCACCAGGGCGCCGGTGCCACTGTGTGCGCTCCCCACCACCGCCACCACGGGCTTCCCGAGCACTACCAGCAGTACGGCCAGGACCACGCCCGGCTGCGAGCACCGGGCGAACGCGCCTTCGCGCGCCTCAAGCAATGGCGGATCCTCCGCAAGGCCCGGTGCAGCACCAACCGCATCGGGCGCACGGTCGTTGCCGTTCACGCCACCGGGATCGCCTGGCACTCAGGATGGGAAGCGGTCGGTCAGCGGCCGAGGCACCCTCTTCGCCGAGACCGCCGGACACCTTCCAGATCTTCCTGGACCAGAACGAGATCCCCCGGTCAAAGCAGTGACGAGCCCTCGGTAGCTGAGCCCGACCGTCCAGGCTCCCCGACAGGGTCAAGCTGGTGCGCGGTGGAGCGCAGGCAGAACTCCTCGGCGTCCGCCACGGTGAGCACCGCACCGGCCGGGTTGCCACGGAAGGACACCGCCTCGAAGCCCGGCACGGCGTGGCGGGCGCCGCTGCTACGCAGGGCTCCCCGATCGCCGCGGCTCACTCCGAGGCAGGTGGCGCCGGCAGCAGTGGCTGCTCGCACCCCGCTGGAGGTGTCCTCGAAGACCAGGCACTCGGCGGCAGGCAGGCCCAGGCGGCGCGCGGCGAGCAGGTAGCAGTCCGGCGCGGGCTTGCCGCGGGCCGCCTCGCCCCAGGTCACCGTGGTGTCGAACAGGCCCGCCAGCCCCAGTGTGTCCAGCGCCCGTGAGGCACGGACCGTTGAGGCGCCGGTGACCAGGGCCAGCGGGACATCCGCGGCGGCCAGTGCCCGCACCAGGTCGGTGGCGTGCGGAACCGGCTCACACGCCAGGTCCGGCTCGGCCGCACGCACCCGTGCCAGCACCTCGGCCCGGTCCTGCTCCGTCAGCGGAGCGAAGAGCGTCTCCACGGTGTGCTCGGGAGCACAGCCGAACGCATGGGCCTTCAAGTCACCGTCGCTGAGTACCAGTCCGGAGTCCGAGGCCAACCGGTGCCACAGGTCGGCGATGGCCCGGTCGGTATCGACGAGGACACCGTCCATGTCGAACAGCACGGCAGAGAACTGCACGGGTGGTACCTCCGTTGTGCTTCTTTGCTTACTTACTTGTCGAACGGACCGATCAGGCCCTGGTCGGCCGCGAGCCGCCCCGCCTCCACCGCCAGCCGCATGGACGTAGCGAGTCTGGCGGGCTCGGGGGCCTGTGCGACCGCGGTGTTGACCAGCACGGCGTCAGCGCCGAGTTCCATCGCACGGACGACCTGAGCGGGAGTGCCCAGACCGCCTTCCAGGATCACCGGGACGGACACGGCAGCCATGGTCTCGCGCACCGCACGCTCGTCCACCACACCCTTGGCGCTGGCCACGGGCGAACACATGATCCGTACGGCGCAACAGCCGGCCTCCTCCAGCGCGCTGGCCGTAGCGGGGTCGGGCAGGATGAACGGCAGGACCTCGAACCCCTCCGCCATCAGTTCCGCCGCCGCCGTGACCGTCTGGGCGTTGTGCGGCAGGTTGTCCGAGGGCCGGACGTCGAGCTTCATGATGTCGATCCCGTAGGACTCGCGCAGTCGGCGTGCGGTGAGCAGGGCGTCCTTCCGGGAGCGGGCGAAGGACGTGGTCCCGATCCACACGTAGTCGTCAAGCTCCACCGCCTCGTCCAGGTCCGACATCAGCAGGCTCGGCCTGGTCTGCTCCAGATCGAAGGTGGTGATGAAGACGTCGCACGAGCCGGCCCGCAGGACGTCGGCGACCAGGGCGGGGTCGGTGTACTGCTCGATACCGAGAATGAGGCGGGAGTGGAATTCACGACCGTTGAGGGAGAGCCAGGGTTCGGTATCCACAGCGGTGTTGACGGCAGACGCGGTCATGGCGGTCGCCCTTCGTTTCAGGGGAAGAATGGCGATGGATCAGTGACATTTCATTACACATCTGGAATTCTGCCGGCGAATGCACCCGCGGGTTCATCGCCGTACAGTCGCCTTCTGGATCCCGGACCCGAACGACCCGACCGGCGGCCTCGCCGGACAGTTGCGCAGTCGTAGATGTCCCGGTAAACATCGACTTTCACCCTGGAAAGCGAGGGACCGGTTGACGCAAGACCGCCCCGCTGGAATCGCTTGGTGCGCTCCAACCAAGCATCCACGGCCGAAGAAGGCCCTTCCTCGTTGGTTACTTCGAGCAAGCCGAACCATCCGGGTAAAGCCGTACAGGGGAGTGAACGTGCAGCGGAAACCATAGTTGCAGGAACCCCCGAAGAGGCGGGAGCGCTCGATCGAAGCAGAAAACAGGGCGGTCGACCTGTAAATTTCCGCCTCCAAGGGGATGCGATCCGACAATGCAGGATAAAGCCTGACCGGCACATCGACCAGGCCGGCACACCCAGGGTGGAGCATCGACCGGTGACGAGTAGCCACTCTTCTGCTATTTTCAATGCCTACGGTCCCGCCTCCGAGAGGTTCACGCCGGGACGGAATTTCATCCGGTTGGGTGTGATCACTCGAAAGTCTTCGAGGCCTTGGATTTTCAGTACGTGGAAACGTCAGGCCGTCCCGGATTCTATACGGTAGTCATCCCCGTCGCTGCCAACGTGAGGCAAACCGCTCGGCACATACGCCGAGCGATTGCCCTTGATCAAGTTACAGGTGGCTCACGATGGTTGCGCAGCACTTTTGCGCCAAGGTCGCCATCCTCCCCCACAGGACACGAACCGTCCGGTCGACCACTTCATCGGCGCCAGATTTTTCCCCCGAACCGCCAGTCGGCCTCCATTCATCCGGTTGCTGCGCTTTTTGCTCGAAAGGCCGTCCCGTGACCGCCGGCCCGTAGCGAGCCGACCTTGTCGTGACCGGCGTGATTACGGCGTCGGAATTGTCCCCGATAGCCCGTTGGTGAGCTTTTTCAGTGTGGTTACTGAACGGGTGACGGTGTTGCAGGGGACGAGGGACCGCGACGCACGAGGCTCCCGTACCGTTGAAGGAGGTGCTCGACGTCTCGACCCGCCAGCGGCCTTGTCCCGTCGGCTCTGCCGAGGATCCCGAGCACGTTGCCGTCCTGGCCGGCGACCCGCCACAAGTACTCCAGCCCACCGTTGATC
Source organism: Streptomyces sp. TG1A-8 (assembly GCF_030499535.1). NCBI lineage: Bacteria > Bacillati > Actinomycetota > Actinomycetes > Kitasatosporales > Streptomycetaceae > Streptomyces > Streptomyces sp. TG1A-8. The sequence continues at coordinate 6,833,601 of NZ_JASTLB010000001.1, read as the reverse complement.
CTGATGAAGACCTCGTTCAGGTGCCACTTGCCGCCGGTCCGGGGCCGGTGACGGCGTAATCCGTTCGGGTAGGCCTGGCCGCACTTGGCGCACCAGCGGCGGACGGTCTCGTAGGAGACGATGACACCGCGCTGGAGCACGGACTCCTCGACCTCACGGAAGCCGAGCGGGAATCGGCGGTGCAGCCACACGCAGTGGGAGAACACCTCGACCGGCTACCGGTGCCCCTGTACGACGGCGACGTGCTTCCCACGGACGCCCCCTCCCGGCATGATCAACCCGAAGAGCACTCCACCCCGCCAGCCGACGTGACAGCGCCCGGCGGTCCCGGCAACCGTTCCGGGCCGAAGCTCGACGGCCGGCATGATGAGCGGATGGACGCTCCTGCCCCGATCGACCTGGACACGTGGCCGCGCCGACAGCACTTCAAGCACTACCGCCGGCTCGTGCGGCAGCGGCGCTCTTCCTCGGCATCGGCAACCAGGCATGGCCGGCCGCCCACGCCGCCCTCGTGACCACGGTCGCCCACGGCCGGGAACGCGACGCCGCCCCCGCAGGGGACCGCGCCCTGCGCAACGCCGGCCTGGGCGCCGGTGCACTCCTCGCCACCGCATGCCTGGCGGGCGGCACCACCGCATTGCAGGCGCTGGCAGCCGTCACGGGGTGTCGAACACTCCGGCGCCGCCGCAGACTCCGGTCTCGGGCAGGGTGAGTTCCGCGCGGTCGGCGGACTCGAGGTCCCCGGCGATGGCGGCGGCGATCGAGCGGACCTGCTCGTAGCCGGTCATCGCAAGGAAGGTCGGGGCGCGGCCGTAGGACTTCATGCCGACCAGGTACACACCCGTCTCCGGGTGGGAGAGCTCGCGGTGGCCGTGCGGGGAGACGGTGCCGCAGGAGTGCTGGTTGGGGTCGATCAGCGGCGCGAGCGCGGCGGGCGCCTGGAGTCGCTCGTCCAGGCCCAGGCGCAGCTCGTCCAGGAAGGACAGGTCGGGGCGGAAGCCGGTCAGCACGACCACCTCCTCGACCGCGTCCAGACGGTGCCCGTCCTCGCCGACCAGGATCAGACGGCCGTCGTCCGCCCGCTCGATTGCCTCGGTGCGAAACCCGGTGACCGCGTCCGCGTGGCCGGCGTCGACGGCGGCCTTTGCCGCCAGGCCCAGGGCGCCGCGGGCGGGGAGCCGGTCGGCTTCACCGCCGCCGAAGGTGGAGCCCGAGATGCCCCGCCTCAGGATCCACACGCCCTTCGTTCCCGCGCCGTTGTCGGAGTTGGCGAGGTCGGCGAGGGCGGTGAGGGCGGAGGCACCGGAGCCGATCACGGCGGTGTGCTTGCCCGCGTACCGGGCGCGGACAGCGGGGTCCTTCAGGTCCGGGACGCGGTAGGTGATTCGGTCTGCGGCGGCCTTCTCGCCGAGCGCCGGGAGGCCGCTGCCGCCGGCCGGGCTGGGCGTGGCCCAGGTACCGGAGGCGTCGATGACGGCGCGGGCGAAGACGCGCTCCTCGCGGCCGTCGGCGTGGGCGACGTGCACGACGAACGGCTGCTGCTCGCGGTCGGCGTCCACGATGCGGTCCCGGCCGGCCCGGGAGACACCGGTGACCGTCGCGCCGAGACGGACGCGGTCGCCGAGGATGTCGGCGAGCGGCTGCAGGTAGAGGTCGACCCAGTCGCCGCCGGAGGGGTAGGTGGCCGGGTCGGGGCGTGTCCAGCCGGCGGGGGCGAGGAGTTTTCCGGCGGCCGGGTCGACGACTTCGCCCCAGGTGGAGAACAGGCGCACGTGCGACCACTCGCGCACCGCGGCGCCAGCGGTGGAGCCGGCTTCCAGGACCAGGGGCTCGACGCCCCGGTCGATCAGGTGGGCGGCGGCGGCCAGGCCGACGGGGCCGGCCCCGATCACGACAACGGGCAGCTCGGCGGTGGCGGGCGCGTTCACGGCGACTCCTTGCGTGTTTCGACATCCGTCGATGGCTTGCGCGCCCCACCATGACATCTGTATTGATAAGCGTCAACATAGACATTTATCGAAACCGGGGGGTTTGTCGACGGAGCACGTCGACGTCACCGTCATCGGCGGTGGTCGGTCCGGACCCACCACCCCCGGGGCGCCGCCGCGGCACGGGGTGCGGTCGGCCGCTCTGGAAGCGTCCGGCCGCCCGGCCGGGTCACGGCCGCGCCACTACGACAGCCTCACGCTCCTTTCGCCCGCCCGGTACAGCTCCCTGCCCGGGGCACCGCTCCCCGCACCGCGACGAGGTCGTCGCCCACCTCACCGCCCACGCCGGCCGGCTGGGCGCCGGAATCCGCACCGGCAGTCGCATCACCGGGGTCCGCCGCACCGGCGGCGTCTCCGCGAGCGCAGCCTGCCGTCGAACCCGCCGCGCGGTGTGGGCCGGGACGCGGACCGCGCCGCCCAGCACCCGACCGCCCATCTCGCGCCGGTGACGGACCCCCGCACTGGTTCGACGCGTGTCAACATAGACGCATGTCGAATGCGAAGGTGCTGCCGCTTCTCGAGCCGGCCGACGGTCAGGGCGCGGCGCCGTGCTGCCCGCCGCTGGCCGAACGCCCGATGACCGCCCAGGAGGCCGAGACCGCCGCGCGGATGTTCAAGGCGCTCGGGGACCCGGTCCGCCTGCGGTTGTTCTCCGCCGTGGCCTCACACGAGGGCGGCGAGGCGTGCGTGTGCGACATCTCCGACGTCGGCGTCTCCCAGCCCACCGTCTCCCACCACCTGAAGAAGCTCAAGGAGGCCGGGCTGCTCACCTCCGAGCGGCGCGGCACCTGGGTGTACTACCGCGTCGAGCCGTCCGTGCTGGCCGCCATGGGCCAACTGCTGGCAGGTGCCTCGGCCACGGCATGACACATCCGGACTCGAGCCGCGACACCCGGGGACGCCGCGGCGGTGGGCAGTCGCCAAAAGCGGTGGTGGACGAGGCGGGCGGTTGCCACCCTGACGGGACGGAGGAATCAGAAGACCGGTTGGGCCTGCCCCGACCCCGCCCCGCTGGGCCGATGCCGAGATCGCCGTCCGGGGAGGTGTCCGCGGGGACGACCTCGCCCTCGCGGGCGGCCGTCTGCGAGTGGCCCAGACCGCCGCCCGCCACTGGATCGCCCACGGCCCGGACGACCTGCCGCCCCTGCCGATCCCCTCCGACTACCGGCACAGCGTCGAGCTGTCGCTGAAGCGGCTGATCCGCAAGGCCGCCCCGCGCGCGCCGCGCGGGGGCCGTGCAGGAGAAGAGGACCTCGGCCCCGGCCAGTGGGACAAGCGTCTGCGCACCCACGACATCAGGAAGCTTTCGGACCGCCTCGACCAGCACCTGGCCCCGCTGGACCCTTCCGAAGCGGAACGGCGCATCGATCCGGAGTCCCGGAGCCAGCCGAACCGGCCGGCGCCCGGCCGTGCCCAGTCCGAGAAGGTGAGGGCGCCGGCGGCGGACGTCAAGAAGGCCCAGGCCCCGGAGATCGAAACCCTCTCGGAACGACTGACGTCCCGGGGCGGGACCGTGCCCGCCGGGGGCGCCATGAGCCGGCTCCTCGACAAGAGCGGACCCTTCCCACGGCGGGGGCGGACCCGGACGGCCCGCCCCCGCCGTGAACCTGGCGCTGCGCGGCACTTCGTTCAGGTTCCGGAACCCCGGAATACCCCCAGGGGGTATACGGTTCACGGGTGCGGGGCCCGATGACGGACCACACTGGACGGGAATGGGGAGACGGCCATGAACCACAGCACGCATCACTCCGGCACCGTGCACGACCACGCCGACCTTCACGGCCGGGCCGCACACCGCGGCCCCGCCGGTGCCTCGTGGTCGACGGCGGCGAAGGCCACGCTGCACTGCCTGACCGGCTGCGCCATCGGCGAGATTCTCGGCATGGTCATCGGCACCGCCCTGATGTGGGGCAACGTGCCCACCATGGCCCTGGCCATCGTCCTGGCGTTCGTGTTCGGCTACTCCTTCACGTTCTTCACCGTCCGCCGCGCCGGCCTGGACTTCAAGACCGCCATCAAGGTCACGCTCGCCGCCGACACGGTCTCCGTTGCCGTGATGGAACTCGTCGACAACGGCATCATCGCCCTGGTTCCCGGAGCCATGGACGCCCACCTGTCCGACCACCTGTTCTGGACCTCGCTCCTGGGCGGCTTCGCCGTGGCCTTCCTGCTCACCACCCCGGTCAACAAGTGGATGATCGGCCGGGGGAAGGGTCACGCGGTCGTCCACGCCCACCACTGACCCCGAAGGCCGTCAGGCGGCCCGCTCGCCGTGCACACCGCGGACGACGACATCACTCCCAAACGCTTGAGCGACATCAAAACCCGCTGACATCGATCAAGCCCTCCCGCGCGAGGTGCCTCCCGAAGCGACCTTCAGGGGCCGGTGTCCGCTTCGATCAGCAGGCGGTCGCCGCCGCGACGTACGGCGTGCACGCGGGCGTCGTGCCGGACGGACAGGCCGTAGCGCTTCTCGTAGCCGGTGAGGCAGTCCACCACGTGCCCGGCGCCGGGGTAGGTCTCGCTCACCTGGGCGGGCATGACCCGGCCAGGCAGTGAGGAGTGCTCGGCCGGGGAGAACAGGTGCGGGGAGTGCCACATGTGCTGTCAGGACCCGCCCGGCGCCGGATCGGCGTCCAGGATCGCGGAGTCGAGGCCCTGGCGGCGCAGGTGGTGGCCGACGGCGAGTCCTGCCTGGCCGCCGTCGACCACCACCACATCCGCATGCTGCGTCACGGGGCCGTCGTCACCGCGCCAGGGGCGAACTCCTTTCGCCAGGCGAGCGCGACGTGCACCAGGCCGATGAGGACCGGCACTTCGATGAGCGGTCCGACGACGCCGGACAGGGCCTGGCCGGAGGTGATACCGAAGGTGGCGATGGCGACCGCGATGGCCAGCTCGAAGTTGTTGCCCGCCGCGGTGAGGGCGAGGGTCGCGGTGCGGTCGTAGGCCAGGCCGAGTCCCTTGCCGAGGAGGAAGGCGCCGAAGAACATGACCGCGAAGTAGACCAGCAGCGGCAGCGCGATCCGCACGACGTCCAGCGGCCGGGAGGTGATGGTCTTACCCTGCAGGGCGAAGAGGACGACGATCGTGAACAGCAGCCCGTACAGCGCCCACGGGCCGATCCTCGGCAGGAATTTCGCCTCGTAGTCGGTACGGCCGAGCTTCTGCTCGCCGATGCGGCGGGTGAGGAAGCCGGCCAGCAGCGGGATGCCGAGGAAGACGGCGACGTTCAGTGCGATGTGCCGCACGGACACGTCCAGCCCCTGGCCGTCGCCGAGATTCATCCAGCGCGGCAGCAGGTCGAGGTAGAACCAGCCCAGCAGGCCGAACGCGAGGACCTGGAACACCGAGTTCAGCGCGACGAGCACAGCAGCGGCCTCGCGGTCTCCGCACGCGAGGTCGTTCCAGACGATGACCATGGCGATGCAGCGGGCCAGGCCGACGACGATCAGTCCGGTGCGGTACTCGGGCAGGTCCGGCAGGAAGATCCACGCCAGCGCGAACATCACCGCCGGCCCGACGATCCAGTTGATGACCAGCGAGGAGACCATCAACTTCTTGTCGCCGGTCACGCGGTCGAGCTTGTCGTAGCGGACCTTGGCGAGGACCGGGTACATCATGACCAGCAGGCCGAGCGCGATCGGCAGGGAGATCCCGCCGATCTCGATCTTCGCGAGCGCGTCGTTCATGCCCGGGACGACCCGGCCCAGTCCCAGTCCGACGGCCATGGCCAGCACGATCCACACCGCGAGGTAGCGGTCGAGGGTGGAGAGCTTCTTGACGATCGAGTCGTCCCCGGCCGGGCCGGCGCCCTGGGAGCGGGCGGTGGTGGGCTCGGTGGGGGTCACGGGCAGGCCCTCTTGTTCTCGGCGGCGGTGCGGGCAGAGGCGGCGAGCTCGGCGAACTGCTGGGAGATCCCGGTCAAGACCTCGGGCTTGAGCTTGTAGTAGGTGAAACGGCCGCACGGCTCGGTCTCCACGATCCCGGCCTCGCGCAGCACCTTCATGTGGTTGGACAGGTTGGTCTGCCTGGCTCCGGTCTCCTCGACCAGGTGCGTCGTGCAGAGCGTCTCGCACGCCAGCAGGGTCACGATCTTCAGGCGGAGCGGATCGCCCAGCACCCGGATCACATCAGGATCGACTGAAGTCAGCATGCACTGATACTGTCACATCACCTCCCGCTGATATCAGCGGGAGGTGATGTCATTGGCGGGGGGTCCGCCGTGCGACGAGAGAGAACGACCACCATGGCCGACAAGCCGTCCGTCCTGTTCGTCTGCGTCCACAACGCCGGCCGCTCCCAGATGGCCGCCGCCTGGCTGACCCACCTGGCCGGAGACCGCGTCGAGGTCCGCTCCGCCGGCTCCCACCCCGGTGACCGGGTCAATCCGGCCGCCGTCGAGGCCATGGCCGAGGTGGGCATCGACATCTCCCAGGAGACGCCGAAGATCCTCACCATCGATGCGGTCCGCGAGTCGGACGTCTGCATCACCATGGGCTGCGGCGACACCTGCCCCGTCTTCCCCGGCAAGCGCTACCTCGACTGGAAGCTCGAGGACCCGGCCGGCCGGGGCGTCGAGGCCGTCCGCCCGATCCGCGACGAGATCAAGGGCCTCGTCCAGGGCCTGATCGCCGAGATCGCCCCGGCCGAGCCGGAGACGACGGCGTGAGCGAGATGCGCGACGTCGTCGACCGCACCTGCCGGCGGGCCATCACTGCCGCCGGCACCGGCGCGGCCGCGGCGCCGGATGCCGAGCGTCGCCTCGCCGCCCGTGGCGCGGCAGGGGCCGGGCCGGCGACCGCCGCCGTCCCGGCCCGAGTGGCACCCACAGGCGGGGTCACCCGGAAACTCACCGGACAGCCCCGCCGCCGTCGTTCTCGCCACGGCCGTCAGCGGGAAAGCAGACGGATCACACTCAGTGACCACGGCTTGCCGACCACACCCGGCTGCCGGCACCACGAGAACGAGTCCTCCCCCACCTCAAGCGACGGCGGGTCCTCCGCGAGCCCACCGCAACACCAACCGGAACGGCCGGACCGTCGCCGCCACCCACCCCAGTGGGACCGCTTGGCAACCAGGGTGAGGAAGGAGGTTCAACGCCCCGGCCCGTCCGAGCCTCACGCGCACGCGCCCGGCACGTCCCGAAGACGGGGCCGGGACGACGGCGGACTGAGGGCCGCGGCCGGGAGCGCAGGTCGCGGTCGACGGGGTCACGAACCCTCCGTGAACGCGGTGGCGTGGTCGGCGGCCCACCGGCGAAACGTTCGCGGCGCCGTTTCGAGGATGTCGGCCACCGCAGTGGTGACGTACGCGGGCTGTCCGACCGCCGCGCTCCACGCGGCGAGCAGCATGTCGACGACCGGGCCGGGCGCCGCACCCTCCGACAGGCTCCGGAACTCGTCCGGCGTCATCTCCTCGAAGGCGATCCGGCGACCCAGGACGTCGCCGATGACGCCCACCTGCGCAGCCTGGGTCAGCGATTCGGGGCCCGTGAGGACGTGGTCGCCCCCGACGCATCCGTCCTGGTGGAGCATGCGCGCCGCGACGGCTGCGACGTCGCGGTCGTCGACCGGTGCCGTCTCGGCAGCGCCGTGAGGCCACCGGACGACCTCGCCGGCCCGGATCGCGGGCGCCCACCAGGCCAGCGAGTTCGACGCGAGCATCCCCGGCCGGATGATCGTCGACTCGAGTCCGGTGGCCGCGATGAGCCGCTCGATGTCGGCGTGTAGCACCGCCATGGGGTTGGGCTGCTGGAAGAAGGGGTGCGGCGTCTGGTGCGGGGAGGAGAGGAAGACGACCCGCCGCACATTGGCCGCCAGTCGATCGACGACCGCCGCGGCGGTCCGAGGCGGGGCGGTCCAGACGAGGAAGACCGCCCCGGCGCCGTTCAATGCGGGGTCGAGCGTCCCGGGCACAGTGAGGTCGCCGGTGAAGACCTCGACCTTCGCCGGCAGCGTCGCCGCCGCCTCGGAGCGATGGGTGAGGGCACGGACCGGCACGCCCGCATCGAGGAGCCGGTCGATGACGACACGGCCGACCCGGCCCGTCGCCCCGGTTACGAGCACGGGAGGAATGTGTGTGTGATTCACCCGCCCAGGGAAACGTTACTCGGTTAAAAAAGCAACTCAGTTATAAATGTTACGGTGGTCGGATGAGTGAGCCGACGGGTCTGCGGGCCCGCAAGAAGGAACGGACGCGCGACGCCATCGGTGACGCGGCCGTCTCACTGTTCCTCGAGCGCGGCTTCGACCGCGTCTCGGTCAACGACATCGCCGCGGCGGCCGAGATCTCCAAGCCGACCCTCTTCCGGTACTTCCCCACCAAGGAAGACCTGGTGCTGCACCGGTTCGCGGACCACCAGGGCGAAGCAGCACGCGTCGTACGCGACCGCGGGCCCGGCATCAAGCCGGTGACGGCGCTGCACCGGCACTTCCGGGCCGGCCTCGACCGGTACGACCCCGTCACCGGCCTCAACGATCATCCGGAGGTGGTGGCGTTCCATCGGCTGGTGTTCACCACGCCGAGCCTGGCGGGACGGCTCACGCGGTACCAGCTCCAGGACGAGGAGGCACTGGCGGACGCCCTCGGCGAAGGCGTCCAGGCACGACTGCGAGCCGCCCAGGTACTCGCCGTCCAACGGGTGCTCGCCCGGACCAACTGGCAGAGGATCGCCGACGGTCGGACCGCCCGCGACGTCCACCCCGAGGCCGTGGCCGACGCCGACCGGGCATTCGACCGACTGCGGTGACGGGCGGCCCGGCCTGCCCCGGGGTGATCATGTCCCGCCGGGTGCGCGGGAACTCACTCACCTCGCCGGCCAGGTTCTTCTTGTCACCGCCGACCATGGTGGACCTCCGGCAGCTTGGTGCGCGACGCGTCGTCGGACGGGCCCCGGACCGGTCGGCACCGGACGTGGTGCGGATGAGGGCTTCGGTGGGGGCCGAGGGCACGGGTACCTCCTCTCGAGGGGACGGCGTGGACCTGTGCCGGTCGGCACGACGGCGCGGCGGCGGGTGGTCCCCGCCGTGAGACCACGCCGCGGCGTGAGGGTGGACGGAGCAGCCGGAGGCAGCCACCGGTGGGTCCCCTGGACGAGGGACGACTCGCCTCGTCCAGGGCGCCCCCTTCCGCTCCCTGCAGTCCCCGTGGCGGCCGGGCGGGCGGAGCACCGGGCTCCCGCACCGGGCCGCCGGTCCTCCTGGTCTATCGTCTGGATCCTGGGGCCAGGACGAGGAGGACGGCCGGTGATGCCGAAGGACGAGGCCGTGATCGGCCGCACGGGCAGGCTGCTCATCGGAACGCGCGGTTCCACGGGCCCCGGTGAGGCGCTGGTACGGGTACGCGGCGGTTCCGAGACCTTCCTCGCCTGGTCGGAGGAGCCCCTGCCGGTGGGCACGACGGTCCTCGTGATCGAATCACGGGGATGCCGCGAAGTCGGCGTCATCGAGTGGGTGGATCCATTGGACACGCTCGACGGGGGTACCGTCGGCGCAGGCTGAGGAGTCAAGCATGTTCGGATACCGCGTTCCCGCTCCCGACGAGGCGATGTTGATCTCGGGGGGCAGGCGGGGACTGGGGGGCGCGCCGTTCCGAGTGGTGACGGGGCACGGCAAGTTCGTGCTGCCGGTCTTCAGGAAGGTCCGCTTCCTCACGTTGTCGATGTGCGAGTCGGAGGTCACCGAGAACTGCGTGACCCGCCAGGGCATCGCGCTGCACGTCCGCGCGGTCATCGCCTTCAAGGTCGGCAACGACCACGAGAGCATCATCAACGCCGGTCAGCGGTTCCTCTCCGACCAGGACCAGATGTCCGTGCTCACCGGCCGGATCTTCGCGGGACACCTGCGGGCGATCATCGGTTCGATGACGGTCGAGGAGATCGTCACCGAGCGGCAGAAGCTCGCGGCCGAGGTCCTGGACACCTCGAAGACGGAGATGGCCAAGATCGGCCTGATCGTGGACTCCCTGCAGATCCAGTCGATCGACGACGGCGACACCGGCTACATCGACGCGATGTCCGCGCCGCACAAGGCGGCCATCCAGCGGCAGGCGCAGATAGCCCAGGCACAGGCCACCCAGGCCGCGGTCGAGGCGGAGCAGGCGGCGGCCCGCAAGCAGGCCGAGTACGCCCGGCAGACCGCCATCGTCAAGGCCGAGTACTCGGCCGAGGTGGACCGCGCCCAGGCGGAGGCCGCACAGGCCGGACCGCTCGCCCAGGCCCATGCCCAGCAGGAGGTGCTCGCCGCTCAGACGGAGCTGGCCCAGCGCCAGGCCGAGCTGCGCCAGCAGCAGCTCGTGGCCGAGGTCGTGAAGCCCGCCGAGGCCGAGGCCGAGCGGGTCAGGATCGTCGCCGCCGCCGAGGCGCAGCGGATGAAGATCCAGGCCGAGGCGGCCGCCTCGTACGACCGGGTGGCGCTGGACCGCATGCTGATCGACCAGCTCCCGCAGATCGTGAAGGAGGCCGCCGGCGGCCTGGCCGGTGCCAATGTCAACGTCCTGAACGGCGCGGACGGCCTCGGTGAGATCGCCGCCGGTCTGGTGTCCCAGGGCCTGACGATCCTCGATTCCGTCCGGCAGAACCTCGGCGGCCAGGACTCCGGGGAGCGCAAGGACAAGGCCCCGCTCCGGCTGGGCCCGGGCGACGACAGGAAGCCGGGCGACGGCCCGGTGAACGTCGACTAGTACTCCGGTTGGCACCGTCGCCCGAGCTGGTCGGCTTCGTTGTTCCGAACACGGTGGGGTGGGTCGAAGCCGGCCCGTGGGCCGGGGGCGGTGGTTCTGTGATCGGGCTGCCACGGGCGACCCGGTGACGTCGTTCCAGTTGGTGGAGCAACAGGTCATCTCGGCGCGGTGGTCAAGGGCCGCGAAGACGTCGTCGGCCTGTTCCCGGCGGGATCCTGCGCCCGCGACACCGCCCGACCGGACTCCGGCGTCGACTTCGTCCCGCCCACCACGGACGAGTCCCGGTATCTCGTTGAGGCCGCCCGGGCTTCGGACCTCGGGCTGGGCGCACCGATCTTCACCCGGCCGTGGGGAGCGATCGCGGAACGACGCTGTTCCACGGCCCTGGGCCTGGAGATCGAGCTGGGCATCGGCTCTCCTGCCCGGACGAGGACGGATCCCGTCGAGCACAGGACGCGCAGTGTCGCCACCGACGGCGCCAGCGTGCCGCACGGTCCGACGGGCCTCCTCGCCGCCCGCTGATCGATCGGCGCCGGAGACCGGGGTCGGTGGCGTGCGGATCGACGTTGCGCGGCGGGCACGGCGCGATCGTGCGGCGTGGGACCCTTCCCCGGCACGAGCGGGCCGGCCGGCACCGCCGCGGGCTCGGCTCATCACCGATCATGATGGGTACCGGAACGGATTGGGTCTTGGACGGCTCGCGTTCGGATGCTGGACTTGGGAGTGGCGGAGCGCACCACGGACAGCGGCGCGCCTCGTCCGCCGGTTCCGGGCCAGGAATCCCCCGTGCCGGCCCGGGACCGGATGCCCGGAGCCTCGCCGGACGGCCCGACGTATATGGATGGTAAATTCCTGCCGCAAATGCGGTGCATGATGAGAGGATCGCTTTCGCGACAGCAGCTCCTGCGCGTCGAGGGACGGACCTCGACGCCGCGCGGGCGTTTTCGCGTCAGACGGGGACACACGGGGGGATCGGATGGAGTTGCGGAAGACCGAACACGCCGCGACCGCGACCAGGAAGTTGCATTGCGGGAGGTTCACCGAGCGGCCGGACGCCGGACAGGCTGGGGGGCGGGTTATTCCGCGGGCGGCCGAACTCCTCGAGCCGCCGGTTTCCGAACACCTGCGGCCGGCACGGGAAAACACCTGCATTGCATTCCGGACACTCGGCGGCCGAAAGTACCTTGCGGGTTCCTGGGCCGAGGCCACGGCCCCGCCCGTCCTGGGCGCGCGTGGCACACCGGGGGTGACGTCACCCTTCCAGCGGTACGAGACGCTGGTCACAGTCGTGTCGGCCGTACGGCCACGGGTCGAAGCGAACCGCTGCCCGACCTGCGGGACACCCGCGTCGTCATTCTCGGCGGAATGCTCCCGAGCGCACGGAGCAGTTGAACATTCGACTATTCATGTCGGGCTCCAATGCGGGGAATTCGATTTCACGTGGTCGTAAACAAGCGCGTCTTGCACCGCTCAGGCCAACGACGATAGCGTTCACTTCACCTTCCGGAGTCGCAGCCGGCAACGTCCTTGCATGAGCGCTGCACCCGGAGAGATCAGGGTCCGTCCGGCAGTTGTTCCACGTGAGAATCTGCCGATGTGTCATACGGGCCTGTTGAAGCACAAACAAAGGCGACGAGGCACGGGGGACATCGCCGCTATGTGTCAGTACCGGAAGGACACCGGTTTTCCGTCGCGGTTCCACGGTGCAATCCATCGCTCGCGACCGAGTGCTCAATGCCGAGCACCCCTCACCCTCGCAGCCGCCACCTCGGACACCCAACGGAGGAGACATGGTCACCAATCTTGATGTGACGCTGCGGGACGGGGGGTACAGGAACAACTTCGACTTCTCGCTGGAGTACGCCCTGCACCACGCCCGTGAGAGCGCCGCGGCCGGTGTCGAGTGGGTCGAGATCGGATACCGCAAGGGTTCCTTCAAGCCCAAGCCGGGCGTAGGACTGACGGGAGCCGGCGCCGACGACTACATACGGGCCGTGGCCTCGGTCATACCTCCCGAGCGGATCTGCATGATCCTGCACCCGAGGAACATCGAGGACGACGACCTCACCGCGATGTTCGAGGCGGGCGTGCGACTGGTGCGGTTCTGCCTGCCGTCCAAGGCGCCCGAACCGGGGCTGGCCATGCTCCGCAAGGCGGCGGACACCGGCTTCACCACCACCGTGAACATCACGCGCGTCAGCCAGCTCGACCGCCGGCGGCTCGTGGAACTCGCCACGCTGTCCGAGGACGCGGGCGCGGACGTGATCTACCTGGCGGACTCCAACGGCAGCCTGCTGCCGGACGAGGTGTCGCGGCTGGTCACCCTGGTGCGCTCGGTCACCGACTCCGCCACCGGCCTGCACGCGCACAACAACCTGGGGCTGGCCCTGGCCAACTCCATCGCCGCGGTCGAGGCCGGCGCCACCTGGATCGACTCGTCGGTCCTCGGCATGGGCAAGGGCCCCGGCAACCTCATCACCGAGCAGTGGCTGGCCTACCTGGGGCGCACCGGCCGGGCCGACCGCTACGACCTCGGCCGGATCCTCACCCTCGCCCACCGCATGGAGTCCGAGATCGCCGAGGCCAAGCCCTCACTGCCGCTGCCCGACCTGGTCCTCGGTCACTTCGACCTCTCCGTGGAGGAGCGGGGCAAGCTGCCCGCGGACCACATCGGCGCCGCCTTCAGCGCCGCACGCGAGCTCACCTCCAGGGCGGTCGCGGCGTGACCTCGCACCTCGCGACACCGGTGCCGGCGCGGACCACCGCGCCGGCACCGGCGGTCGCCGTGAGTCTGGGCGACGACCGGGCACCGCGCACCGCGTCGGTGCTCGCCCCCGTCATGGCCCAGTGGGACCGCGGCGCCTTCCTCGAACCCGTCGTGGGGGCGCTGACATCGACCGGCCACCGGGTGACGGTGTACGACACCCTGTCCCTGCTGCGGGACGGCGACGACCTGGCGGCGCTCGCCGGCCGGTGGGCGGAGATCCTCCGCGCCGAGGAACCCGATCTGCTCGTGGGCAACGCCCTGGGCGGCGCCGTCGTCCAGCACCTCCTCGCCCACCCGTGGACCCGCCGGGCCGACGTCGTCCTGCTCTCCAGCCCGACGGTGGCCGACGATCTGCTCGACGCCACGCTGGAACGCATCGCCGCCACCGTGGCGACACACGGCACGGCGGCGGCCCTGCGCCTGCTCCACGACGTGGTGCGCGGTCCGGCGGGAGCCGGCCCGGCGTCCGGAGACCTCCACCACCTCGTGGACGACCCGCTGTCCGGATGGCGACTGGCCACCGGGCTGCGCCTACTGCGCCACGCCGACGCCCGCCACCGCGTGGAGGCCTTCCCCGGGAGGCTGCTGCACGTCTACGGCACCCAGTCGAACCTCGTCCGGCGCCACCACCTCGCCGCCGGCCCCGGACACGAGTGCGTCGGCGTCCCGCAGGCGGGCATGCGCCCCCACGCCGACCAGCCGGAAGCCACCCGGCGGGCCGTCGCCGCGTTCCTGGAACCACCGCTAACGAAGAGGACCCATGACAAGTAAGACCGTCGCAGTGCTTCCAGGCGATGGCATCGGCCCCGAAGTACTCGATGCGGCCCTCCCGGTGATCGACGCACTGGGTCTGCCCGTCACCCTGGAACACGGGGACATCGGATGGGAGTGCTGGCGTACCGAAGGCGATCCGGTGCCCCGGCGTACCTGGGACCTGATCGGCCGCAGCGACGCCGTGCTCCTCGGCGCCACCACCAGCAAGCCGGGGCGCGAGGCCCTGGCCGACCTCGGGCCGGGCCTGCGCGAGCGGGCCCCCGCCTACGTGTCCCCGATCATCCAGCTCCGCCAGCGCCTGGACCTGTTCGCCAACCTGCGGCCGGTCGAGAACCACCTCGGCGGTACGCCGTACCGCTTCTGCGTCGTGCGGGAGAACACCGAAGGCCTCTACGCGGGCCTCGACTGGGACCGGGTGCCCGAGGAGCTGTGGCCACTCGTCGCCGGCCATCCCAACGCCCGCCGCAGCGGCCGCGACGCCACCACGGCCAGCGTGCGGATGCTCACCGGGCACGGCCTCGACCGCATCCTGCGCTTCGCCTTCGAGCACGCCCGCGCCCACGCGCACCACCGGGTCACCTTCGCCGACAAGCCGAACGTCCTGCGGCACAGCAGCGCGTTCGCCCGCGGGCGGCTGGAGGAGATCGCCGCGGAGTACCCGGAGATCGAGTACGAGATCCTCAACGTGGACGCCGTAGCACTGTGGATGACCCGGCGCCCCGAGCGCTTCGGCGTCGTCGTCGCCGAGAACATGTTCGGCGACATCCTGTCCGACCTCGGCGGCGGGGTGATGGGCGGGCTCGGCCTCGCCCCCAGCGCCAACATCGGGGAGAACGGCAACTACTTCGAACCGGTGCACGGCAGCGCTCCGGCCCTCGCCGGCACCGGCCGCGCCAACCCGCTCGCCGCCTTCCTCACCATCGGACTGCTGCTGGAGCACCTCGGGTTCGGCGAGGCCGCGGGCGAGGTGCGCAGCGCGGTGTCGCACGTCACGCGCCGCCGTGACCGGGTGACGTACGACCTCGGCGGCACCGCGACCACCGCGGAGTGCGCCGCGTCCGTCCTGGACGCCTGCCGTGCCGTACCGCGCGCCCACAGCGGCGCCGTCGTCACGGTCGGGGACGAGCTGCTGCGGGCCGCACTGGAGGACACCAACGCGGGCGAGGCCTCCCGCAGGCTCGCCGCCCGCGGTGTACCGGTCCGGATCCGGCATACCGTCGGCGACGACGAGGCCGCGATCGCGGACGCCGTGCGCGCCTCCGTCGGCCGGGACGACGTGGTCGTCGTCATCGGCGGTCTCGGTCCCACTTCGGACGACGTGACCCGGGCCGGAGTCGCCCGCGCCCTCGGCCTCCCGCTGGAGCACCGGGAGAGTGCCTGGCAGGCCGTCGTCGAACGGCTCACCCGTTTCCGGGTCGCCGTCCACGAGGACAACCGCCGCCAGGCACTGTTCCCCGCGGCGCGGACCTGCTGCCCAACTCCAACGGAACCGCCTGGGGCTGCCGCATCGATCTGCAGGGCACCACGGTCGTGATGCTCCCCGGCCCGCCGCGCGAGTGCCTGCCGATGCTCGACACCGTACTGCGCGACGGCCTCGGTCACCTTCCCGAGCCGGAGGCGGTCACCACGGTGTTCCGCCGTACCCTCGGCGTCATCGAGGCGGACGCCGCGGCCGCGGTGGACGCCCTCGTGCAGGACCTCGGGCTGAACGTCAAGCCCGCGTACCGCTGGCACTACCCCTACGTGGACGTCCGGATCGACTGCCCTCCCGACAGCGCCGCGGAACTCGCCAAGCGGCTCGACGAGGCGCTGGGGACGTGGGTGGTCACCAGCCGGGAACGCACCGCCGTCCAGGAGCTGGCCGTCCTGCTCGACGACCGCGGCCTCGCCCTCGACGTGGACGACCGCGTCACCGGCGGCCGGTTCACGGCGGAGCTTGCCGCGGAACGGCAGACGGCGCGGACCGGAACGGAGTCCGGCCGGATCCCCGTGACCCTCGACGCGACCTGGGACGGCGGCAGCCCGGAGCGCCGCACCGGCACCGTCCGTCTGCTGTGCGGCGTCGGCGACCGGGCACAGGAGCACACCCGTGAGCTGACCGTCCCCAACCGGGGACCGGAAGTCGCCGGGTACGCCGGTCACTTCGCCGCCTGGACCATCGTCCGCCGCCTTACGGAGGAGACCGCATGACCACCGCACCCGCCGTCCCCTTCCTGGGCGGCACCCTGCGCGCGCGTCTGGCACGGCTGGACACCGCGGCCCTCTCGGACGCGGTCGACAGTCTGCGGGCGGCGCCGTGCGTGCTGCCGGGCATCGCGGCACGCACTCCCGGAGCCGTGGCGTTCGGTCCGGCGTTCACCGTGCGCTACCGGCCCGTCGAGGACGACGGCACGTTCCGCAACGCCGCCAACTACCTGGACGACGTACCGCCCGGTTCCGTGGTGGTCGTCGACAACGGCGGCACCGCGGCGTGCACCAACTGGGGATCCCTGCTCACCTCCGTGGCACTGCGCCGGGAGGTCGCGGGCACCGTGGTGCACGGCTCCGTGCGCGACGTGCGGGAGACCCGCGAGACCGGGTACCCGCTCTTCAGCACCGCCGTCACCATGGTCAGCGGCAAGAACCGGGTGGTGCTGGACCGCACCGGTGTCGCCCTGGACATCGCCGGCACCGCCGTCGCCCCCGGCGACCTGGTCTTCGCGGACGACAACGGTGCGCTGCGCATCCCCGCCGGCCTGGTCGACGAGGTCGTCCGCCGGGCGGAAGCGGTGGAGCGTACGGAACGGCGCATCCGGGAGGCCGCCCTGGACGGCGCCCGGCTGGACGACGCCCGGGCCCGCTTCGGCTACGCGCGCCCGTGGGAGGAGGGGCACGATGACGCTCACTGACGTACGGCCCACGGCCACCGCCGAGCAGGCCGCCTTCGTCGACGTCCACTACCACGTCGGCCCGGACGCCTACGTACGACGGCACACCGCGGCCTCGGCCGGCGCCCGCTACGCCGAACTCGGCGGATGGGTGGTGCTGAAGAACCACCTGGGATCCACCGCGGCGCAGGCGTGGGAGGCCCGTCGGCAGGGCCGGCCCGTCTCGGGGTCGATCGTGCTCAACGACATCGCGGGCGGCCTGGACCCCCGGGCGGTGGAGCAGGCGGTCATCCAGCACGGGGACGACAGCGGTCTGCGCCTCATCGTCCATCTGCCGACGGCGACCGGCCGCACCCACAAGAGCCGTCTTGCACGCACCCCGGCCCACCCGCTGCTGGCCCGGGGCGGTCTGCGTCCGCTCACCGTCACCACCGGGGACGGCACGCTGCGCGCCGAGGTGCGGGAGATCCTGCACATGGCCCGCGACCTGCCGATCGTGGTCTCCACCGGCCACGCCGACGGACGCGAGGTGCGCCTGCTGGTCGAGGAAGCGGTGAAGCTCGACGTCCCCCGCCTGATGCTCAACCAGCCGGCCAACCCGATGACCGGTCTGACCTGCTCCGACCTCCTCGACATCGCGACGGCGGAACAGGTCTACACCGAGCAGACCGCGCTGACGCACCTGCTGGGCTACCAGGGCTGGGACGACTTCGCCGCCGTCCTCGCCCGTGTCCCGCGGGTCGTCTACAGCTCCGACCTGGGGCAGACCTCCCAGATGGACATCGGGGAGTGGATGGTGAGCAGCCGGAACTGGTTCGCACAGGCGGGCCTGGGCGAAGCGAGGGTCACCGAGATCCTGCGCGACGCGCCCCTGGGGATGCTCCGCGTGTGAGACGGCGGCGGACCGCGTTCCTCCGCCCGGGGCGGGCCCGGTGTCCGGGTCCGCCCCGTCGTCGCCCCAGCGGCCGGAGGGGCGAACGACCGGTGACCCCGAACTCTCCGGTGCGACGGCACCGGGAAGCGCCACCGTCACGAGCACGCCGGACAAGGGCGAGTCCGACGGACGCCATTCACAACCAGCCGTGCGACAAGTGGTGCAGTCGCCGGCGCCGGGAAGGGACCGGCGGCAGTTGACCGTCGGGCAGCCGAATGGTCACGGCGGATGGAGGAGTTCGGCCGCGCCGGCCGGGCCGAGCACCTGTGCGTCGGCGGGGGCCGGGACACGGCTTCGGTCAGGCCGATCGCCGCCGGCCCTCTCCCGCGACCTTCCGGCGCACCCGTCTGGCCGTTGCGGTGAGCAGTTCCAGGCGCACCGGGTCGGCGTTGTCCCGCAGCGCGAGGAACATCCGCATGGTGATGGGCTCCCCGTCCAGCGGGAGCAGCGCGATGCGGCGCGAGGACACCGTGTCGGCGGCCGTCGGGTACATCAGCGTCCAGCCGTCGGCGCTCGCGCCGATCTCGGCGAGGGTGTCCTGGAGCCTGGTGAAGGGCGGCCCGAAAGCGGGCTCGAAACCCGCCTTCCGGCAGGCTGCGAGAACGGCGTCGAAGAGCACCGGGTTCTCGGTGCGGGGCGCGATCCGCAGCGGCACGGCCGCGAGGTCGCTGAGGTGCAGACTCCCCCGTCCGGCCAGGGGGTGCGCGGCCGGGAGCGCGGCCACCAGGGGGTCGTACCAGAGCGTCAGGAGACGCAGTCCCGGAGCGCTTTCGACACCCCGGACGAACGCCGCGTCCAGCCGCCCGGCCCGCACCTCCTCCAGGCGGTTGTGGGCATCGAGCGTCTGGAATTCGAAGCGGGTGCCGGAGCCGGCGCCGGAGTCGGGCACCGCGTCCAGGAAGTCGTCCAGCCGCTGCCCCAGCGCGGAGCTGATCCCCACGCGGATGGTGGCCTCGTTCCGTTCGGCCAGCCGTTGGGCCTTGACGACGAAGGAATCGAGGGCCTTCAGCAGTTCGTGGCCCTCGGGCAGGAGCGCCCGGCCGGCCGCGGTGAGGGCGATGGTGCGGCCGGAACGGTCGAAGAGCTGGGTCCGCAGCTCCCGTTCCAGCCGGCGCACCTGCTGGCTGACGGCGGGCTGGCCGATGTGCAGCCGCTCAGCCGCCCTGCCGAAATGCAACTCCTCGGCGACGGCGACGAAGTACTGAACCTGGCGCAGTTCCACAGGATCCCCCAATCCCCAGAGCGGGCGGTTCCTGCGAAAGAAAGACGTGTCCACCCCTGTTGAAAAGTGGAATGTTCACCGTCGGAACCGCTCCGCGGGAGGAATCCTCGCACACCCGGCAGCGGCACCCGTAATCCGGGCGGGCCCGCTGCCGCCGCTCCCACGGCCTTACTCCGTGGCGGCTCCCTCCAATTCGACGGCCCGGGCCTTGCCGACGCGAAGTGCGGTGGTGTCCACGGGCACGGCGGCTGCCTGCCGGCGGGCCAGGGACAGGAACAGGGCGAAGGCGCAGACGCCCAGCAGCGCGGCGGCCAGGACGAACCAGCCGAGGGCGAACAGGTCCCCCGCCGGCAGCCGGCTGGAAAGGAAGATGCCCAGTGAGGCGGCCAGGAGCTGGAGCGCGCCCATCAGGCCCGAGGCCGAGCCGGCCGTCGCGCGGAACGTCGTCACGCCCGCGCTCATCGACAACGGCAGCAGGAAGCCGTTGCCGAACGTCATGACCGGCATGAAGACCAGCACCAGCAGGCCCCAGGGGGTACCGGCCCCGCTCAGGCCGAGTCCGAGCATCATCAGGGCACCGACGAGGAAGAACCCGTGGCCCGTCCACAGCAGTTGGTTGACGGACCGGGTGCGGACCAGGGTGCGCGAGGTGAGGTTGCCCGCGACGTAGGCGACGGAGACGGTGATGTAGCAGTAGCTGGTGGTCTCGGTGGCCAGCCCCATCTTCTCGAACACCAGGGGGGAGGCCGCCAAGTAGCCGAAGTAACCTCCGTACGCCACCATCAGGTTGACGGTGTAGGCCCAGAACAGCGGGCGGGTCAGCAGCTTCGGGTAGCCCCTGAGCGTGGCGCCCAGGTGCTTGCTGCGCCGCTCCGGCGGCAGGCTCTCGGGGATCGAGGTGGCCATCACCACGAGGGTCGCCAGTCCGGTCAGCGCAGTGACCACGAACGGCGCGCGCCAGGAGACGTAGGTGGTCAGGTAGCCGCCGACCAGCGGGGCGACGGACGGGGAGACACCGACGATCGGCATGACGGTGGCGAACATCCGGGCGGCCTCCTTCTCCTCGTAGAGGTCGCTGATCACCGCCCGGCCCAGCACCATGCCCGAGCCGGCGCCCAGCGCCTGGAGGAGCCGTCCGGCGCCGAAGACCTCGACCGTCGGTGCCGCGGCGCACACCAGCGAGGCGAGGACGAACAGGCCGAGCCCGGAGACGATGACGCGCTTGCGGCCGTAGGCGTCCGAGATGGGGCCGTAGACGGCCTGCGAGACGGCGATGCCGATCATGAACGCGCTGAACGTCCACTGCACGGACGCGACCGGGGTGCCGAAGGCGTGCGCGGTGGCCGGAACGCCCGGCAGGTTGATGTCGGAGGCGAACAGCCCGCCCGCGTTCAGTGAGCACAGTACGGCGAGCAGCACCGCGTAGGGCGTGCGTGTCGATGCGGTCTTCATGGCACGTGGCAACTTCCTCGGTCAAGGACGGGTCGGTGGGGGACTCACCCGGCCGGCACGCGGCACCCGTGAGCGGGCGTCGTCGTGCCGGTCCGCGGTCGGGCCCGGTGCGTTCCCGCCGCCACGTGCTGGTCCACGAGCCCGGCGTCGGCCGCGGCGGGCGCCGGCCGGGGGCGGCGCACGGTGAGGAGGCGGACCGGCCGGGTTGCGGATGCCACGCCGTACCGACCGGTGAACCGGCCGACGGCGGGCTGGGCGCACGAGCGACGGTGGCGGGGGGCGCCCACGGCGGTCCACCGGCCCCTGCCCGGGTGCGGGGACGCGGCCGGCACGCCCCCGGCGGGGAAGCCGTTTCCGGACGGAGAGGGGAGTGTTCGGTCCGGAAACGGCGGCTTGGCGGCCGGCCCGTCGCCCCCTGCGGCGAGGGACGGGCCGCCGCGGTCAGCGCTTGGCGGCGCGGGCGGCGAGCGTCTCGCCGGCGATGGACCAGCTATCGGTGGCGATCTCCTGCACGGTGACCCAGACGCTCTCCGGCTTGCTGCCGGTCGCCTTGACGTAGGCGTCGGTCAGCTCGCGGACCAGCTCGGCCTTCTGCTCGGCCGTCTTTCCGGGGGTCTGCTGGACGTGGATGAGAGGCATCGCGTTCTCCGGGGATCGAGGTGGTACCCATGACGTACGGTCCCCGTGGTGATGAGCCGGGAGGCCGTCGTGGAGTCCAGTCCAGCACCGGGCCCGGGACCGGCCAAGACGCAATCCACTCTGACCCCGATCACGAATCGTGATGATCGCAGGCCGGAATGGGTCTCTTGGTCGGGAGAAGCGGTTGGGGGCAGGTCCGGGACGGCTGGTGGCCGCCGACCGGGCGCGGCGCTCCTGCCGGCTCCCGGCGATGCCGCGGCCCGGCGTCGCCGAATCGGACGACGCCGGGCCGGACGTGAGGGGACGTGGTCCGTGGCATTGAACGAAGGGAAGGCAGCCGTGGGGAGGAAGAAGCCGGCGGCCGTGCCGAAGTCCGCGCCCTTCCGGGAAGACTCGATCGCGGTGTGGTCATGTCGGACGCGCCCGCGACGACCGGCCGGATCGTGCACCGCACACCGGGCAAGAAGGTGCCTCCGCCCCGGGACCAACGGTCCTGGGCAGCGGTCCGTGCCGGCCTCACCGCCCCGGAGCAGGAGGCACGGTGCCTGCTGTGGCTGGATCAAGTCCCCGGCTCCGCCGCACGCGAGCGGCCAGGACGCGCCCGCGCCCGGAATCGGACCTCACCTTGTCGGTCCTGTCCCAGCGAAGTGTCACGCGCCGGCCAGTGAGAGCTTCACCGCGAACCCGAGGAACAGCGCGCCGGCCGCCAAGGTGGCCGTCGCCGACAGCCGCTTGCGGCGGCGGAAGGCGGCGGCGAGGCGGGTGCCGCCGAATATCAGTGCGCTGAGGTAGAGGAAGCTGGCCAGCTGCGCGAAGGCTCCGAGGACGACGAAGGACAGGGCCGGATAGGCGTAACCGGGGTCCACGAACTGCACGAAGAAGGCGACGAAGAACAGGATCGCCTTGGGGTTGAAGAGGCTGACGACGAGGGCACGGCGGAACGGCCGCTCCTCGGTGACCGCAGTGGGCGTGGCGGGCGCGGCGTCCGCGACGGCCGGCTCCCGCCGGGTCCGCCACATCCCCCACGCGGCCCGCAGCATGCCGACCGCCAGCCAGGCCAGATACCCGGCTCCGGCGTACTTCACGATCCCGAACAGCACCGCGTTCGCCTGCAGCAGCGAGGCGACTCCGGCGGCGGAGAGGGTCATCAGCACGGTGTCCCCGCACCACACCCCGGCGGCGGCGGTGTATCCCGCCCGGACGCCGCGGCGGGCGGCCACGGACAGCACGTACAGCGAGTTGGGGCCGGACAGCAGGACGATCAGGGCGAGGCCTGCGAGGTAGGTGGGGAGATCGATGACGCCGAGCATGGCAAGGAGTGTTGCACGGGGTACGACATCGCGTCCGGTGCGGTTCCCCAGAACGCGTCGCCCGGCACGTGACTCCCCCACACGTCCCGCGGGCCTACTCCGCGGTGGTCCTCGCCCGCAGTGCGCCTTTCGTCGGGTACAGGACGTTGCCATCCCCCACCTCCTCCAGCGCGGTCAGGGCCAGGACCACGGCGCCGCGGGCCCGCCCGGCCCGCAGCCCGGCCAGACGCCGCGCCTGCCGGGTCTCGACACCCGGGACGACACGCAGCGGCCCGTAGGGTTCCTCCGCGTCCGGCTGGAAACGGTTGACGCCCGCCCGGGTGGCCAACTGCCGCTGGATCGTCAACGACGGACAGACCACGAACCGTGCGGCCTCGCCCAGGAGTCGGCCGCCTCCCAGGGGAAGCGCGCCCCACGGCACCCGCCACAGCTCACCGGCCGGGACGATCAGCGGGGCCCGCGGGCCCGAGGCGACGAGCACCGTGACCAGGGGTGACGTGAGCAGGGCGGACAGCGGCCGCGGATCGTCGGCCGTCAGCGCCTGGCGTTCCGTGGCCTGCTCACCGGATCCGAGTACGGGCAACAGGTCCGGCGCGGCCGGTGCCAGCCGGAAGCCGCGCACGGTGGAGCGGTTCCCCGGGGTGTTGCACGACCAGCACACCAGTTCCTCGTCCACGGGGTCGGTAAGGAGCCGGAGCGCATGGCGCCCGTCGGGCAGGGGCGGGGTGACCGGTCCCCGGTACGACAGCGGCACGGACGACCCGGACGACACGAGCGGCCCCCTCCCCGGTACGAACTCCACGAGGACCGTCCCACGCCGGTCAGCCAATGCGCCAACGCCCGGCACCCTGCTCATCCATGACCAGCAGCTTGCGGTGATCCGCCCCGGGGCGGTCATGGCGGGGGGCCGCCCCGCCCTCCGCGTCCAGTGTGAGCTCTCTTCACGGGTGCGTAACATGCTCCATATGCAGTCGAGTACGACGCCCGGGCGTGGTGAGATCGTCATACGGCGGGCCGTCGCCCGGGACGCCAAGCGGCTCACGCGACTCGTGCGCGGCTCGCGTGCCTACGAGGGCCAGTACGCAGCGATGGTCGCGGCCTACCGCGTCGGGCCCGACTACATCGAAGCCCACCAAGTCTTCGTGGCCGTCGACACCGATGATCCAGCGGGCCGGGTGCTCGGTTTCTACTCGCTGGTCCTCGTGCCGCCGGAGCTCGACCTGCTCTTCGTCGAGGATGGGACGCAGGGCCGCGGAATCGGGCGTCTGCTCGTCGAGCACATGCAGTCCGAGGCGCGCGCGGCGGGGCTGGTCCGCGTCCGGGTGGTGTCGCATCCTCCGGCTGAGGGTTTTTACCGCAGCGTGGGCGCGCTGTTTACCGGAACCGCCCGCGCGAACCCACCCGTGGTGGCGTGGGACCGGCCCGAGCTGGAATTTTTGATTCCGTAACTGCCGGCCCGGCCTCCTCGGACCTTTTCCATCCCGTGCTGCAGGGATGAAATGAGCTGTTCAGCGCGGGTGGCGACGCGGCAGAACCCCTCGGTCGTCGGCGTGGTGATCCCACCCGTCACACCGGCGGCCGAGGGGCTCCGTTGGTTCCGTGTCCTTCCGTGCTCGAGGTGCGAGCAGAGCCTGCCGGCCGGCACTCAGGCGCGCCGGCGAGTACCGGACTCCCGACGGAGCTCGGCGGACGGGAAGCACAGGGCGGGGCCGGGCACCTCGACACCGGACGGGCAGACGAGCACACGAGGCCTCGGGTGGGGACGGATTTTGGGTCGAAAACCCTTTCACCAAGGGCTTTACCCGCCTTTCAGCCCAACTTTCCTGCTCAATCTGCGGGTTGGGAAACACTCACTGGCATGCACCTGCCATTCCATCTCGGTCAGGCTACGCCGGAACTGATTTGAGAGCGCTCTCACCGATGGCCCGTACGCCTTTGGCACCCCCCGCAGAAAGGCCGACGTTGTGAGAAAGGTTTTGGCGGCCCGCGCCGGACTCGCCCTGCTGCTCCTTGGTGCCCTGGTCTCCGCCGGTATGAACACCGCCTCGGCGACTCCGGTGCGATCCCCTACGTCGGAAGCCCCCGCATCCGCCGACATGCTCGCCGCGATGCAGCATGACCTTGGCCTGACCAAGTCCCAGGCCGTGAAGCGGCTGGCCGCGGAAAAGAAGGCCACGGCCACTGGGTCCCGGGTCAAACGCCTCGCCGGGTCCGCCTACGGCGGCTCGTGGTTCGACCCCCGCAGCGGCACCCTGACCGTGGCCGTCACCAACAAGGCGAAGGCAGCAGCAGTCCGAGAGGCCGGCGCCACGCCCCACCTCGTGCGACATTCCCTCCGAGAGCTGAACACAGCGAAGAAGAGGATCGACGGGTACCCGGCACCCCGCGGAATCAACGGCTGGCAGGTCGACGAGCGCACCAACCGCGTCGTCGTCAACGTCAACGCCGCACAGCGCGCCGGCAAAGACGTCCGGGCCTTCCTCTCGCGCGCCGGCAAAGCGGGCCCGGTCACCGTCCGTGAAGAGGCTGGGACTCCGCGGACCATGGCGGCGGGCACGGTCGGAGGCGATCCGTACTACACCGGGAACGTCCGTTGTTCCATCGGGTTCTCCGCCTACGGCGGCTTCGTCACGGCAGGCCACTGCGGCAGCACCGGATCCGCGGTGTACGGCTGGGACCACTCCTACGTCGGCAACTTCCAGGGCTCCACGTTTCCGGGCAACGACTACGCCTGGGTCAGCGTCGGCAGCGGCTGGTGGACCGTACCCGTCGTCCCCGGCTGGGGGCAGGTCCCCGATCAGTTGGTCCGCGGTTCGAACGAGGCACCCGTCGGCGCCTCGATCTGCCGCTCCGGCTCCACCACGCACTGGCACTGCGGCGTGGTGCAGGGGAAAAACGTCACCGTCAACTACGCCCAGGGCGCGGTGTACTCGATGACGCAGACCAGTGTGTGCGTCGAGGGTGGCGACTCCGGCGGCTCATACACCAGCGGTGACCAAGCACAGGGCGTCACCTCGGGCGGATCCGGCAACTGCACCAGCGGAGGCCAGTCCTTCTACCAGCCCATCAACCCCATCCTGAACCGCTACGGTCTGCAACTCCACACCGCCTGACACACCACCCGGCACCGCACAACCCGTTGGGCTGCGACGGCTCCCGGCTCCCGCAGGCACCGTCGCAGCCCCGCCCTCCCCGTTCGCCCCACGCCGCTTCCGGGTAAGCGGAGCGCCGTCCGGGCGGGCGGCGGCCCGCACGTTCGTCCCGTGCCCGCGGTGTTTCAACGAAGAGTACGAATGCCCGCCGCCAGGCGGTCGGAAGTGAGGGGAGTGCCGTCCACCATGACGGTGTTGTCCCCGCCCAGGCCCGCCGGGGCCCCGTGCAGGCCCGACGCCCGACAGCCAGGCCCCTCGGCGGTCTCGTGCACGTAACGCCACGCCGTCGCCTCCGGGACTCGTCCTCGCGCAGGGCCAACGCCCGGAACCCGTTCCAGCGCAGGGCCAAGGCGGGCGGGACCTGCTCGAAGCAGTTCTGATCCAGGGCCGCACCGGTCCCCAGAGGCATTCCCACCGGCGCCCCGCCCTTCCCCCACGCACAGGCAACCGCCGGCACACGCACCGACGGGAGGCCCGCGGCCGGACACCGGCAGCGGCGCCAGGACCGCCGGGCGGACCGTTGTTCCCCGCCGTACGGCGAAAGCCGGGTACTGCCGGACTCTCACACCCCGCGCCCGGGACCGCTGTTCCGATGTCTGTTCACACGTGGATCGTCATGTGCCCTGCCCTGGCATTGGGGCTGTCCGCCACTGGCGGAAACCCAGGTGGCCTCGGTGCACCGTCTGGGTAGAGTCGGGCGGTGCCCGCGCTGAAGCAGCTGCATGCCGGTCATGCCACGGCGGTCCTGGCCTTCGAGCTGGCGAACCGCGCCTCCTTCGCTGCCCGGGTCTCTGACCGCGGCGACGACTTCTTCGGCCAGTTCACCGACCGCTACAACGCCTTGCTGGCCGAGCAGGAGGCCGGCACCTGCGCCTGCTACGTGCTCGCCGCCGAGGACGGCTCGGTACTGGGCAGGTTCAACCTGGCCGACATCGAGGATCACACCGCGGAACTCGGCTACCGGGTCGCGCAGCAGGTCACCGGCCGTGGCGTGGCGACCGCGACCGTTCGGGAGCTGTGCCGGCTGGGGGCGTCGCGGCACGGGCTGCGCACACTGCGGGCGGCCACCGCCCACGGGAACGCCGCGTCCCAGAAGGTGCTGACCAAAGCCGGGTTCGTCCGGGTCGGCCCGGCCGAACCGGACGACCTCGACGGGAAGCCGGGCAGCTGGTACCAGCACGACCTGGTATTCCAGCCGTAGTCCGGCCCGCGATCGTGTACGCCTGGAACGCACACCAGTTCCTCAAATGAATTCGACACCCACGAGCTGTGCATGAGGCCCGCTTCCATGCCCGGCCGGCCACCGGATCACCGACCGGGGCCGACGACCTCGGACTCGCGCCCACCGAGATCGACGGAGCAACGGCTCCTCAGGCCACACGGTCACATCACCTTGCCCCGCCCCGCGTTCCGAGCCGTCCCCGATCAGTTCCCGGGCGAAGGTCCGTACGGTCTCGTCGCTTGCTCCGGTCCGAATCCGCGCTTCGACGGCGCAGGGATCTGAGACGCGGTGGACCGACCGGGTTCGCGTGGCCTCCGTGAGCGCCTGGTGCTTCTCGTGGTGGATCTTCATCGGCGTGTCGGCACGTTGAACGCGGCCACTGTCCATCGTTGTGGCCCACAGGCGCACCTGGCCTGTCCCGCCTCACGGCCGGACGCCGCCCGCCGGTCGACCGGTGCCCCGGGCCGGCCGCCGGCCCGGGGCACCGGTCGACCGGCGGGCTGGTCAGAAGACCTGGCTGGACCACCGCTCCGGCACGCGGCCCAGCAGCAGGAGGGCCTCCTGCAGGGGGCCGGCGCCCGCGGGCACCTCCAGCGCGGGCGCGAAGAACGAGCCCGGCTTGCGGTAGTCGGCGTCCCGCGGAACCAGCCGGGCGACGCCCACCGCCGCCTGCAGGACCTCGTCCGGCAGTTCCACGTCGACGCCCAGCGCGACCGCCACGTCCCAGGCGTGGATCACGTAGTCGATGAAGTGGAAACCGACGGCCATCCGACCGGGGTAGTCGCCGCCCAACGGGGGCAGGGCGAACTCTCTGCCGGTGACGCCCGGCTCGGCGAAGGCCTCCAGCACGGAGGCCGCGGCCGCCCGGTGCAGCGCTGCGGGCTCGCTCGGGTTCTCGGACTCGCGCCAGTGGGCCGGCTCCTGCCCGGCGCCCCGGGCGGCCGCGGCGAATCCGTGGTGCTGTGCGGTCATGTGGGCCACGAGGCGGCGCAGGGACCAACCCGCGCACGGGCTGTCCCGCTCCCAGTCCTTGTCCTGCGCCAGGTCGACGAGGCGCGTCGCCTCCTGCACGGCGGTGCGGTCGAGCGCGACGATGTCCGGTTCGGTGTCAGTTCGGTGTGTGATCTGACGGCTCGAAACCCCTCAGAAGGGACTGCGGCACACGTGATGCCCGTCGGCGACAGCGAGAGCGCCCGTGCGGAACGCGTCGATCCGTACTGCCTGGAAGAAGGGGAGGCGGACCGGCTGCTGGCCGGGCACCCCTGGAAGCGGTTCGCCCTCTTCGAGGACAGCGTGGCGGAGGGGCTCGGCGACCCCGTGCCGGGCTACCTCGACCAGTCCTGGGCGGACCGGCTGGCCACCGCCCTGAAGCGGCACGCCCCCGGCATGACCCGGCCCGTGCTGCTCGCCCACGGCTGGCAGTCGCGCGGCACCTGCTTCGAGCACTTCGTGCCGGGGCTGCTGAAGGCCGGGTACAGCCCCGTCGCCTACGACGCACCCGGGCACGGCGACGCCGCCGGCGCCACCACGACGGTGCTGGCCTTCCGCGAGGTGATCCAGCACCTGGCCGACGAGCACGGCGCGTTCGAGGCGGTCATCAGCCACTCCGTGGGCGCGCTGGCCTCCGTGCTGGCGCTGCGGTCCGGAGTGCGGACCCGGCGGCTCGTCACGATCAGGCAGGTCGGGGAGTTCACCCACCTCTTCGACGAGTTCTGCGGCCGGCTCGCGCTGCGGCGCCGGGTGCGCGGCGAACTGCGCACCCGTGTGGAGCAGCGCCTGTTCCCCCGGGAGCAGGACCTCTGGCGGGACTTCTCGACGACGTACGCGTCCGGGCGGATCACCGTGCCGGTCCTGGTCGTCCACGACGGGCAGGACCGCGTGGTCGGCGTCGACCAGGCACGGAGGACGGCCGAGGTGTTCGGCGACCAGGCCCACCTGGTCACCACCCGGGGCCTCGGTCACCGCAGGATCCTGTCCGGTCCCGCCGTGGTCGAGAGCATCCTGGACTTCGTGACGGCGGCTCAGGACGGACCGGCCGAGGTGCCTGCGGCGAGCCGGTGAGCCGCCCGCCCCGGGCGGTGCCCTCCTGCGGGGGAACGCGCGGGCACGCGGCACGGCCGTGCCGCCCGGTGCGGCGACCGCCGCCGGTCTGCGCACCCCGGGCGGAGGAGCTGCCGCCGGGCCGGGAGGTCGCCTTCGCCACCGTGATGACGGCGGGTACGCGCCCGGCGCCCAGTTGCACGCCGGGCGCGGCACGGGGGAACCCGGCGTGCTCCGGCGGGGCGGAGGAGGCCCTCGTCGGCGTCCTGCGGGGCGTCCACCGCCTGCGCGCCGACGGCGGGCGGCGCACGCACCCGGACGCACGGCGGGTGCGGGGGCCCGCGCCACCGGGGGCCCTCACGCGTGCCGGCGGCCGGGCATGGCGGCGCCCGTACGGGGCAGCACACACAGGACCCGTGCGGGCAGGGGACGCACCCGGCACGCAGGGGGAAGGAGTACCCGTGGACTGGCTGTTCATCGTGAAACCCGCCGACACCGCCCCGGACGGGGGTGCCCGTGCCAGGGACCGCATGCTCGAACTCGCCGAGACCGCGCCGCGCCGCGAGTGGTGTCTGTCGCGGTGGCGGCGGATGGGCCCGGGCGACCGCCTGTGGATTTACTTCGCCGCGCCGCTGCGGGAGATCGCCGCGGTGGCCGAGATCGAGGACGAGCCGTACGAGGTGGCGGCCGGGCAGCGCCAGCCGTGGCGCTTCACGGCGAAGCTGGACGCGGCGGCGACCCGTCGGCTGCACCGCGACCCCGTCCCGCTGCACGCCCTGTCCAACCGGCACCCGCAAGGGGTCACCCGGGTGAAGGACGACGACCTCGGGCTGCTGCTGGACCACGCGGGGTGGGGACGGCGCGCCGGCCGTACCTGATGCGCGGGCACTCCCGGACCGAAATCCCCGTCCGAACGCAGGACCTCACCTCCGGGGTGCCGGTTGCGCGGACCACTCCCCGATCAGGGCCCGTGCCGCCTCCCGCGTCGCCTCCTTGTCGAAGTGGTCCGTCCGCCAGGTCGCCGAGTGCGGCTCGCCCCGGCCCCGGTAGGCCCGCATGATCCGTACGTGGTCGGGGCGGGCGACGAAGCCCCGCAGGTGCTCCTCGTCGCGCCACACGGAGACGGACCCGGAGCGCGGGCACGGGAGCCCGGGAGTGCTCCACAGCCACAGTCCGGCCGCCCCCTCGGTGCCGGCCCAGGTGCGGCGCAGCGCCATGCCGGTGACGCCGACGCCGAAGGCGGCCCAGGGGCGGTACGGAGCGAAGCCGGTGACGCTCACTACGGCCCCGCCCCCAGGTCCCCGCCCGGGGCCGTACGTCCGGCCGGGCCGGGCTTCCACGGAGCGAACCAGATGGACACCGGCATACGGCGACTCCTCTGCGGAACCGGGGTTCCGGTGGTCGGGACACGACTCGGAGCCATCCGGACCGGGTCCGCGCCGGCACCGGCGCCGGATCGAAGCTTCCGGGGCTTCCGGGACGCTTGCGGCTCTCGAAACTTCGCTTCGGGAATACAAAAAAGCACGATCGTGCGTGCTAATGTATCAGGCTTCCGATGCCGGACCGAGGAGCAGCGAGCGTGAAACCCACCGAGGCCGTCGCGAGCGCCGTCCTCAACGCCGCCTCCCTCGTCCCGGGACGGCTGGTGGGCAGGGGCGCGTTCACGTTGTTCCACATGCCGCTCGCGCGCAGCCGGCCGCGGTCCGCCGAGCGCGAACTGCCGGGGAAGGCGCACGTCGACCGCGTGGACGCCGGCGGCGGCAAGCACGCGGTGGCGTACCGCTGGGACGACGGCAGCCGGCCCGTGCTGCTGGTGCACGGCTGGCAGTCGCACGCCTCACGGCTGTCCGGCTTCGCCCCGGCTGCTCGACCGCGGCCACAGCGTGATCGCCGTCGACGCCCCGGCCACGGTGACGCCGGCGGCCGCAGCGCCACGATCCTGGGGTACCGGGACGTCGTCACCGCGCCGCACGACCGGTACGGCACGTTCGAGTGCCTGATCGCCCACTCGATGGGCGTGCCGGACTCGTTCTTCGGGCGGAAGCACGGGGCGGAGACGCGGAAGATCGTCACCATCAGCGGCGTCTGCGACCTCGACCACCCGGCCGAGGAGTTCTGCACGGAGCTGAAGGCGCGCGACCGGCTCAAGGCACGTCTGCGCGACGAGATCCGCGGGCGGCTCTTCCCCGACCTGCCCCTGGACGAGGTGCCGTTCTCGCTCACGGACATGCCGCGGATCGTGCGCGCGCCCCTGCTCGTGGTCCACGACGAGGACGACACCGGGATCGCGCCGGCCCAGGGCCGCCGACTGGCCGCGGCCTTCGGCGACCGGGCCCGGCTCGTCGTCACGAGCGGCCTCGGACACCGGCGGCGGGGCGGATCCGCGGGCCCTCGCCGTGGACTGATCTCTTCCGCTTCGTCGCACGTTAACCGCACGAACGTCTGTGCATTCGCTACACTGGAACCACCTCAACGGCGCCGGGAAATTCCGGTTCCAGGAGAGTGGGGGTGCTCATGGGCGTGGCAGGGACGCAGGCCGACGGCCGGATCGCGCGCGGAAACCAGACCCGCCGGCTCATTCTCAGACGAGCGGTGGAGATCGCCTCCGTGGACGGTCTCGCGGTGCTGTCCATGGGGCAGCTCGCGAACGAGCTGAACCTCAGCAAGAGTGGCGTGTTCGCCCTGTTCGGCTCCAAGGAGGACCTCCAGCTCGCCACCATCCGCACGGCCATCACGGTGTACCTGGAGCACGTGGTCCAGCCCGCACGGGACCTGCCGGCGGGCCTCGGCCGCCTGTGGCGCCTGTGCACCGGCTGGCTCACCTACTCCAAGGACCGGGTTTTCCCCGGCGGCTGCTTCTTCTACTCGGTCTCCGCCGAGTACGCCGCCCGCGAGGGCAGGGTCCACGACACGCTCGCCGCGGCCCGCGTCAACTGGTTCTCGTACCTGGAGCAGACCGCGCGGGAGGCGCAGCGGGCGGGCGAACTCGCGCCGGACGCCGACATCCCGCAACTGGTTTTCGAGATCGTGGCGTTCCTGGAGATGGCGAACGCCGAGTCCGTCCTGCACAACGAGTTCACGTGCTACGACAAGGCGGCCAGGGCCATCCTCAACCGCCTGCGGTCGGAGACCACCGACCCGTCGCTGCTGCCGGCCGCTCCGTAACGCCACGGCCGGCTCCGGCACCGGCGACCAGGGCGGCGGCCTGCTCTTCCGAGCAGGCCGCCGCCCTTCGTGCCCGCGTCCGCCGTCATGCCCCGATGACGTGCACACCGCCGTCGACGTGCACGATCTCCCCCGTCGTACGGGGGAACCAGTCGGACAGCAGGGCGACGATCGCGCGGGCCGCCGGTTCGGGGTCGGAGAGGTCCCAGCCGATCGGGGCGCGGGTCTCCCACACCTCGCGGAAGGTCTCGAACCCCGGGATGTGCCGGGCCGCCATGGTCTTGACGGGTCCGGCCGCCACCAGGTTGCAGCGGATGCCACGCGGCCCGAGGTCGCGGGCGACGTAGCGGGAGGTGGCCTCCAGGGCGGCCTTGGCCACACCCATCCAGTCGTACGCGGGCCAGGCCACACCCGCGTCGAAGTCGAGGCCCACGATCGACCCGCCGCGCTCGTCCATCAGCGGCAGGCACGCCATGGCGAGCGCCTTGAGGGAGTAGGCGGACACCTCGACCGCGGTCGCCACCGAGTCCCAGCCGGTGGCGGGGAGGTTGCCGCCCATCGCGTCCTGCGGGGCGAAGGCGATGGAGTGCACGACGCCGTCCAGGCGGGCACCGCCCCCCACCCGCTCCCCTATCCGGTCGGCCAGGCTGTCCAGGTGCCCCTTGTCCTGGACGTCGAGTTCGGCGAGCGGGGCCGGCCGGGGCAGCCGCCGGGTGATCCGGGTGGCGTCGAGCAGCCCCTGTCCGGCGAGCTGGAGGTGGGACTCGTCGCCGTCCAGCAGCCGGCCGGCCAGCAGGCTCGCGACCAGGTGCGGGGTGTGCGAGACGAGGGCCACCGCCCGGTCGTGCTGGGCGGGGTCCATCACCACCGGGCGCGCCCCGCAGAGTTCGGCGAGCGCCGTCACCCGGCCGACCGCCCGCTCACCGGCGCTGCCGGCCGGGGTCAGCACCCACGGCCGGCCGTGGAAGAGGTCGGCCAGCGCCGCGAGCGGCCCGGACTGCTCCCGGCCCGCCATCGGGTGCCCGCCCACGAAACGGGCCAGGTCGCAGCCCAGCTCCGCGGCCTCCCGCTGGGGCCACGCCTTGACGCTGGAGACGTCGGTGAAGTCCTGGGCCAGCCCGCGCATCTGCTGCTGGTGCAGGGACGGCGCGACGTGCTGCGGGGCACGGCGAGGACGGCCAGGTCCACCGGGGCGCGGGGCGCTCCCACCACCCCCGCGCCGAGGGCGGCCGCGGTGCGCGCGGCCCCGGGGTCCTCGTCGAGGAGGTGGGGGGTGAAGCCCCGGCTCCGCAGCGCCAGCGCGATCGACGTGCCGATCGGACCCGTCCCGACCACCACGACGGTGCGCATCAGCGGGTGCGCCACAGCACGGGCAGAAACTCGGGGTCCGCGTAGTCCGGGAGCCCCTCGGGGGTCCTGCGCACGAGCACGTCGTGGTTGTACGCCACGGGGGTGCCGTCGGAGCGGCGGAAGGCGCGGTAGCGGTTCTCGCCGTCCTGGAGGTGGAAGGAGATGGCGCGGCGGGGCCGGTCGCTGAGGTTGGGACCGCTGCCGTGGTGGGTGCGGCAGTGGTGGAAGCTGACGTGGCCCTTGGGGATCACCATCGGGACCTTGCGGACCTCGGCGTTGTTGTAGGCGGCGTTCTCCTCCAGCATCCGGTTCGAGTTCACCGCGTGCGCGCTCGGCGAAGTGCAGCGAGGTGGCGTCGTTGGCGGCGGTCTCCTTCCACAGGTGGCTGCCGTCCACCATGGTGATCGTGCCCATCTCCTCGTCGCAGTCGTGGAAGGGGATGAACGCGGTCAGCATCCGCTCGGAGGTGGAGGTGGCCCAGTAGTGCCGGTCGAAGTGCCAGGGCACGATGTTCGACTGCTCCTCGGCCACCGGCGGCTTGTAGATCAGGGTGGACTGGAACACCCTGGTCTCCGCCGCCTCGGCGAGCCGCGCGGCCACCGCGCCGAGCAGCGGCTTGCGCAGGACGCGGCCGATGGTGTTCGTCCTCGTAGTGGATGTAGTCGTTGTGCCGCTGCACCGGGCCGTGCTCGGGCTCCCAGTAGGCCAGCTTGGGCGGGCGCACCGGCAGGGTGCGGTCGCGGTGGCCGGCGTGGAAGCGCTCGCGGGCCGACTCCAGGAGGTCGATCTCCTCGTCGCTGAAGAGCTTCTTGGACAGGTACCAGCCGTGCTCGGCGTAGAAGCCGACTTCCTCGTCGGTGGGCAGGAGCGCGCGCTCCTCGTCGGTCAGTGCGAAGTGGGTGAGGTCCTGAGCAGTCACGGTGTTCCTTCGGTGCCTCGGTCGGGGTCGGGACGGGCGGGGGTGCGGGGCGGGCTGGGCCGGGATCGACGCCGCCCTCTCGTGCGGTGCCGCTCGCGGCGTCAGGCCATCGCCTTCTCGCGGGCCACGGCCTCGTGCAGCGCCTTGATGTTGCCGCTGCCGAAGGTGCGGGCACCGCGCCGGTCGATGACCTCCCGGAAGAAGGTCTTCCGCACGTGCATGGACTGGGTGAAGATCTGGAAGACCTGGCCCCAGTGGCCCTCGTCGACCAGCACGTTGGTGCGCCGCAGGTCCTCGATGCGCAGGTCGGGCTCGCCCATGCGCTGCGCCAGCTCGTCGTAGTAGGTGCCGGGGGTCTCCAGGAAGCCGACGCCGCGGGCTTCCATGGCCGGCACCGTGGCGACGATGTCGTCGGTGAGCAGGGCGGGTGCTGCACACCGGCGCCGCCGTGGCGTGCCAGGAACGCGTCGATCTGGCCGGGCCGGCAGTCGGCCACGGGCTCGATGAGCGTGAAGGTGACCTTGCCGGACGGGCTCTGCACCACCTTGGAGTCCACGGCCTGCTCGCCGACCTCGATGAACTCCTCGAAGATCTGGCTGAACCCGAGGACCTCCTCGTAGAAGGCGACCGTGGGCCGCAGCCGGCCCGTCGGCAGGCAGATCGCCGCGTGGTCGACGGTGTGCAGCATCTGCTCGCCCTGGCCGGGATCGCGGGCGAAGATGTCCATCGTGCCGGGCAGGAAATCGTCCCGGTCCCCGGTCCGCTGCGTGAAGCGGTGCGCGACGTCGCCGAAGCCGAGCACGGACGCCGTGACGACCTCGGCGTCGCACCGGCCGTGCGCGACGGGCTCCTCCACGGGCGGCGCCCCCCGCTCGACGGCCGTCTCGAACGCCTTGGCGGCGTCGCTCACCCCGAAGGCGATGTTGGCCACGCCGTCGCCGTGCCGGGAGACGTACTGGGCCGCCGGGTGGTCGGGGGTGAGCGCGGAGGTGAGCAGGATGTCCGTGCCGCCCTGGCCCAGCAGCAGGGACCGGCTGTCCGCTCGGCCCGTCTCGGGGCCCGCCTGGCCGCGCACCCGGAAGCCGAACGCGGTGCACAGGTAGAACGCGGACTGCTGGGCGTCGCCGACGTAGAACTCGACGTGGTCCACGGCTTCCATGTTCACGTGCTCTCTCCCTGTTCCGACCGCTTGATGCGGGTGCCGGCCGTGCCGAACAGCAGGCTGACGTTGTGGCCGCCGAAGGCGAACGAGTTGGACATCGCGGCCTCGACCGGGGTGCGCCGGGCTCCGCCGCGCACGTGGTCGAGGTCGCAGGCCGGGTCCACCTCGTCCAGGTTGTGGGTGGGCGGCAGCAGGCCGCGCGAGACGGCCAGTGCGCAGATCGCGGCCTCCACCGCGCCCGAGCCGCCGAGCAGGTGCCCGGTCATGGACTTGGTGCCGCTCACAGCCGGCGAGCGGTCCCCGAACACGGCCCGCACGGCCCTGGTCTCGGCGACGTCGCCCAGTTTGGTGGCGGTACCGTGCGCGTTGACGTACCCGATGTCGTCGGGCGCCAGACCGCCCGTGCGAAGGGCTCCGCGCCGTCGGCATCACCGGCGCCGCCCGCCTGCTCGACATCGCCGTCCACCCCGTCCCGGAGGGCGCCGACGGCCCCGACCCGGAGGCCTTCCTGGCCGCCGCGCGGCGGGTGCGGGAGGCGGGCGGCCGGCCGCGCGCCCTGTACCTGGTGCCGGACTTCGCCAACCCGTCGGGCAAGAGCATGACCGTGGCCGCGCGGGAGCGGCTGCTCCGGGTGGCGGCGGAGGCGGACCTGCTGATCCTGGAGGACGACCCGTACGGGTTCTTCGTCCGCGCGGGGTCCGCCCGCCCCACGCTGAAGTCGATGGACCGCGACCGCAGGGTGCTCCACCTCGGGTCCTTCGCCAAGACCGCGCTGCCCGGCGCACGCGTCGGATACGTCGTCGCCGACCAGGAGGTCGTCGGCCCCGGCGACCGGCGCTCCCTGCTGGCCGACGAGCTGTCCAAGATCAAGAGCATGACGACCGTCAACACCTCGGCCGTCGCCCAGGCCGTCATCGGCGGACTGCTGGTGGAGTGCGACTGCCGGCTGCGCGCGGCCAACGCCGAGGCCATCGCCTCCTACGGCACCAGCCTGGCCACCCTGCTGGGCGAGCTGGAGCGGCACTTCCCCGAAGATCGCCGCCGTGAGCTGGGGGTGCGCTGGAACGAGCCGACGGGCGGCTTCTTCCTCGTCGTCGACGTGCCGTTCGCCGCCGACGCCAAGGCCCTCGAACACTCCGCGCGCGCCTTCGGCGTGCTGTGGACGCCCATGGGCGACTTCTACGCGGGAGGCGGCGGAGAGCACCAGCTCCGGCTCTCGTGCAGTTCCCCGGCGCCGGACCGCATCGTCGAGGGCGTGCGCAGGCTGGCCCGGTTCATCGAGGCGGCGGCCCTCGAGGCGGCCGGACCGGCCTGAAGCGGCCGTACCACGTCCCGGGGCCGGGCCGGATCACCGGCGCGCCCCGGGACGTCCGGCGACGAGCCGTTCCCGAGCCATAAAAGCAAACGCACGATCGTGCCAGTGTGCGCGAACCGGACCACCACTCGTGAAAGGGTCCGCGGGACATCCGGAAGTTCGACCGGACGGCTGTGCCGGAGACCGTGCGCCCCGGGCGGCGGGCCGCGGCTTCCAGCCGCTCTCGCCGATGGGACCGGGGACCGCTTGCCAGTCCGCCACCGAGGCGTCAGGAACACGCGCCTCCGGCAGCGGTCCCATCTCATCAGGGTCAACAGGCACTCGACGTCGTCCCGCAACAGATCGGACACTCCGCCGGGCTGCCCCGCGGCGGCCCCCGGGGCAGCCCGGTCCCCTTGACCGAGCCGCCGGAGCGGAACTCGCGTGGACGAGCCTCCGGGTGTGTGACCCGCTCGGTCACGCCGTGCGGTCGATGCGCTTTCCCGGCCGGTCGGACAGGCGGGTCAGCGCAGTCCGGCGAAGAGGTCGTTCTCGGGGATGACCGCGCCGGTGGCGTCCTGGACACGCAGGAAGGTCTCCACGCCCATCAACTCGCCGAACCTCTCCTTGCCCATCCTGAGGAAGAAGATGTTCTCGCCCTGACTGGCGTGCGCGGCCAACGCGTCGAACTTCTGACCGCTGAACGCGGTGGTGTCCACCCACGTGGTGATCTCATCGTCGGGCAGGCCGATCTCGGCCAGCGCGGCGGCCTCGGCAGGATCCGGCTCCGGCATGTCCTCGCGGAACTCGCGCATGATCTCGCCGAACCGCTGCATCATCGAGCGGGGCATCGTGGTCCAGTACACCTTCGGTACCAGTGTGGTCATCTCCAGCGCCGCCATCGTGATGCGATGGGCCTGGATGTGGTCGGGGTGGCCGTAGAAGCCGTTCTCGTCATAGGTGACGACCACATCAGGGCGGTAGTGCCGCATGAGTTCGGCGAGTCGGGCCGCGCCTTCCTGCACGGGGGTCCGCCAGAAGGATCCGGGGGCGTCGTTGCTCGGCCAGCCCATCATCCCGGAGTCGGCGTAGTCCAGCATCTCCAGATCGCTGATCTTCAGGACGTCACAGCTCGCCTCGAGTTCTTGACGGCGCATCAGGGCGACCGCCGCCGGGTCGTGCCCGGGATCGCCCGGCTTGACACCCCCCGGTCCGTCGCCGCAACCACCGTCGGTACACGTCACGAGAACCGTGCGGATGCCTTCCGCCGCGTACCGCGCGAGGACCCCGCCGGTTCCGGTGGCCTCGTCGTCGGGGTGGGCGTGTACCGCCATGAGCGTCAGGGGTCGGTGTGTCATGGAACAGTCCTCCTGCGGAAATACGTCTTGGTCCGAGTGTGCGGCGGGCGTACCGCGGTCCCGGCGCCCGGCTCCCGGTGGGGCGGAGGACCTGGTGGTCTCCGTGTTCCCCGCCCGTGGGCGCCGGTCCCTCGGCCGTACAACTGTGCCGATCGGACCGGCTGTTCCCGACGCGGTCGCTCGGTCCTGCGAACGCCGGCGTTCAACGCGGACGAGGTGCGGGCGCGACCTGCAGGTCCCAGCGCCGCGTCGGATCCGACTGCCATGCCCGGGGAGAGGGCATGCGCCGTCACGGTCCAGGTGTACAGCTCTGCGGCGTCGGTCGCCAACGCGACGGCGGGCGCGGTCGCCAGCAGCGCCACGGCCAGGGCACCGACCGTGGCCACATGGGCGCGGTAGATCATGGCTTCCCCTGAATTGAGTTGGCTGGTGTGAGAAAGCCCCCGGAAGGGGCAGCGCTTGCCGCAGTCGGGCTGTGCGTTCGTGACGCGGGCGGGCAGGAGGAGCTGAGGGGCCGACGGGACGGTTGCGCGGTCGGCGCTGCTACGCCGCGACGGTCGCCGCCCTCTCCGTCCTCGCGCTGCTCGCCCAGCGGCTCCTCTCCCGCCGCCCCCCGGCCGGTGCAACCCGGTCCCCGGCATGACGCACGGGCCGTCCCGGTCCCGCGCACCGCGCCACTTCGGCGCTCTACCGGCGGACCGCCGAGATCAGTCCGCCGGGCCGCTCCTCGCGCCGCGGCGGGGTGCTGACCGGGCGGCCGTAGGCGGCAGCGCGCTCGCGCAGGGTGTGGCTGTCGGCCTCCCAGCCGTGCCCGGCCAGCCAGCCAACCGGGTCGTCGGGCATCTCCGAGACCCACATGGACGCCGCCGATCCCGGCGCGGCGTCCGCGCCGAAGCGCTCGATCACGCCGCGCGAGCCCAACGTCAGCCCCATCCGGCTGCCTGCCGCCGACCGCGCGCCGATCCGGGCCAGCAGTAGCTCCACCGCATCCTCGGGCAGGTAGATCAGTAGCCCTTCGGCGACCCACGCGGTCGGCACGGCCGGGTCGTGCCCCGCGGCGGCCAGTGCGCCCGGCCAGTCCTCACGCAGATCCACCGCGACGGTGATCCGCTCGCAGCGCGCGACGGCCCGCTCCTGGCGCAGCACCGAAGCCTTGAAGTCCAGCGGGGCGGCGGTGTCGACCTCGAACAGCCGGGTGCCCTCGGGCCAGTCCATCCGGAAGGCCCGGCTGTCCATGCCGGCACCGAGCAGCACGACCTGCCGGACCTCGGACGCGCAGGCCTGCTCCAACAGGTCGTCGAGGAACTTCGTCCTGATGACGATGGAGAACGACACGGCCAGCCGACGGCGTCGCGCGGCCTCGTCGTCGGGCAGCGGCGGCGAGGAGGGCCACAGACCGCCGGCGGCGGCGAAGGCCCGTGCCAGTGGGTCGCGGAACAGCGCGTTCTCCCGCTCGGTCTCCAGCGCCCGCACTCTGGCCACCCCCACCGCCGTGGCCCACACTCCCGACGGTCGCACCCGCTCCTGCTCGTCAGTCACCGCGCCAGCTTAGATGTCGGAGAACTCCTCGGAGGTGCCGAGTCGTTGATGGCAGGCGCGGATGCCGCGCAGCAGCCGGGCGACCCCGTGGTACGCCCGGTCGCCGGTCGACTGCCTCAGCGGCGCGAGCCCCGCGTAATCCTCGCCGCGGCCGAAGGGCAGCGGCCCTGCCGCGTCCTTCGAATCCGTTTCTGTGGAACCCAGTTGCATGTTCGCCATCCGCGCCACCCGGCCATTCAAACCGATCCCGGCACCCCGGCGGAGCGGTTCGCGCGCCCGGGCCGGCCCGCTCGCCGGTGTCCGGTCCCAGGGTGCACGGCATGATCTTCGAGGCGTACACCGTGGTGCTGCCGGAACCCTCCCCGGACGCGCCGGCACCGCACGGGAGCGTGGCGGGTCGGCCCGCCCGCGCCCGGACGGACCGGCGGGCGAACAGCTGCGCGGCCGTCGATCACGACCGTGCCGTTCGGTCCGGACGGCACGGCCGTGCGGACCGAACGGCTCCTGGCGATCCTGCCGTCCCCCTCTTCGGACGGCGGCTCGCGCCCCGCCGTGAAGCGGCCATGCCCGACCACCCGAACCACCGGCCTCGTCCAAGCCGTCCCCACCCTGCATCCGGCCGGCTCGGACCGGGACCGGCGCCGGTGTGAACACGTGACGGCTCGGGACGGTGAACCGTCCCGAGCCGTCACGGGGTGGGCGCCGGCTCCGCGACCGGCGGAGAGCATCACGGTGCCGCCGGCTCCCCCGTCAGGGGGCCACGGCGCGGCCGGTCTGCGGAGAGATCCTGCCGGCGCACAGTCCCCGGGCGGCCAGGGTCTGGGCGATGCGCGGGATGGCGGCGAGGGTGTTGGCGGGCCACTCGTGCATGAGGATGACCTGGCCGTTGGTGAGCCGGGCGTTGGCCTGCACGATCGCGTCGGTGCTCGCGCCGTTCCAGTCCTGCGAGTCGACGTCCCAGATGACCTGCGTGAGGCCGTACCTGGCCTCGACGGCCTGCAGGGTGGCGTTGGTCTCCCCGTAGGGCGGCCGGAAGAGCTTGGGCGTGCCGCCGCCGGCGGCGGCGATGGCCTGCTGGGTGCGGGAGACCTCGGAGTCCATCTGGGCCTGGCTCTGCTGGGTCAGGTGGGGGTGGGTGTAGCTGTGGTTGCCCACCCACATGCCGGCGTTGACCTCGGCCTGCACCTGGGCCGGGTAGGCGGCCGCGTACTGGCCCTCGTTGAACATCGTGGCCCGGAGCCCGTTCTGCCGGAGCGCGGCGAGCAGGGCGGGGGTGTGGTCGTTGGACGGACCGTCGTCGAAGGTGAGTCCGACGTACCCGGTGCACGTGGCGGCGTGCGCCGGGGTGGCGTCGACGGCGGACGTGACGGTGCTCGCCACGGCCGTCGCGACGACGGCCAGTCCCATGACCAGGAAACGCGGTTTGTTTCGCATGCGGGGTGGATCCTCCTTGTGCCCGCGGTGTGAGCACGGTCGGGGTTCATCGAGCGGCCGGATCGCCGGCGCCGCCGATGCCGTTGCGCCCGGCGACGGGTGTCCGGCCGCAGGGCCGAGTGGCGTTGCCCCAGGTCCCGGGGCCGGTACGGTCACCCGCTCACCGTGATGTTGGAGCTCCCGCTGCTCTGGTATCCCTCGGTGGCGAGGATCATGTAGTAGTTGAAGCTGCCCATCGTCATTCCGTAGCGGGCCCACGCATCGAAGTGGTTGCCCGTGGTGATGGTGCCGCCCGTCCTCTTCGACTGCCGGACGCTCCAGTACTGGTTGAAGGTCTTGGTGCCTTCCACGGAGGGGGCGTTGTACCGCGTCGTCTGGTAGACGTCGTACGTGCCGCCGTCGGTGGTGACGGTGCCCTTGTACGTCCCGGTGGGCCGGTAGGTGCCCCAGTTGTCGACGACGTAGTACTCCACGAGCGGGTTGGAGGTCCACCCGTACAGCGCCAGGTATCCGTTACCGGACGGGGCGAAGCTGCCCGAGTAGGTCACGGTCCTGCGCCCACCGTTGCTCCACCCCTTGCCGGCGACGAAGTTCCCGCAGTTCCTCCACGAAGTGCTGTAGTTGCCACCGGATCCCAGGGTCATGGAGACCGACCCACCGCCGTCGGTCCAGAACGAGTAGTAGAAGCCGTTGTTGGTGCCGGTCTGGTTGGTGGTGATGGTCGTGTCGGCGTGCGCTGTGCCCGGCAGCAGCAGTCCGGACGTGGCCAACGTCAAGGCGCCGGCGCGGGCGATGAAGCCCCTGCGGCTCATCGGGTGGGCGAGGGGGGTGTCCATGTCCATGCTTCCTCCTGGTGAGGGGTGGCGGGGAGGCCGGGTGGCGAGACACGCACGGCGGGACCGAGACGGCCACAACGGAGGCCGACGGACGCGGCAATGGCATGTTCGTGTCATGTCACGCGACGAGCCGTTTCCGCTGCGGAAGAGGCCGATCGCTGGTGAGTATGCTCCCGGTTCCGAACGACGGTCAATGAGTGTGTTTCCGAAACTTCTTCGAAATTAGCAACTCATTGGACGGGGTCAATTATCGAATGTTTCGAATGTGTGATCAGAAGCGCGCACACGACCCACCTTGGCCTTGTTCGTGCGCCGGACCCGGTGTCAACGGAATCAGACGACGAGCGATATCGGTCGCTTCACTCGGCGAAACTTTCAAAGCTCGTGGACTCCGGTCAGACATCGTCGGTGTCCCGCCTCGGGAACACCGCCGGTACGGCCGTTGGCGCCGGGAACGGCCGTGATCCGATCGGCGTGGGGCGGTGACGCGGTTCTCGCGCCCGTGGCGGCCCTTCACCGGGCCGGGACCACCGGGACGCCCTCGACGCCGCCGGGGGACCGGCAGCGGGCGAGGAGCTGGTGGTGGACGGGAAGCCGGCGATCTCGTCCGGCACGTCGGGAGCGACCGGCGGCTCCGGGGCCGGGCCGTCCTCGTCGGCGGCGGTGTGCCCGGGCACGAGGTCGGCGCCGGGCGTGCGGACGGCGCCACGGCCGGCGCCGTGTTCGAGCGGCTCAACTGCGCTGCACATGGCTCGCGTTGGCTGCGTGATCGGTTCCATCAGGGGCAGCCGTGCGCGCAGCTGACGACGTCGGCCACCCGAGGAGGCAAGCGTGAGCGACACCCGCTCGAAGCTCGTTCCCCCGCCCGACCGCACGCGCCGGTCGTACTGCTTGCCGGCTTGGCGGCGCTCATCAGCTCAGCCACTTCTTCGCGTGACGGCGCCGCGATCCTCCCGGTCACGGCTCTGATGCTGTCCGTCATCGTGATGGGGCTCGGAGGCTGCGGTTTGGCCACCGCTCGCCGCACACGCCGACCGGGCCGGGACCGGCGTACGGTTCCCCGGCCGGAAAGGAGCGGACCTCGGGTCCACTCGCCTCCTGTCCTGCCGGACCAGCACTGCGGGCCAGGGCCGCTGCGGAATTCGGACCTGGCCGCAGGGTGAGGCTGCGGACAGGGCGGGGTGGCCGTTGACGGTGGCCAGCGGTCCATGACGGGCCCCGGGTTCGACCTGGTACGACTCCTGCCGCCCACCGACCGCTCCGGTGGGCGTGGGTGCGGAAGGCCGTGCGCACCGTGGCTACTGCCGCTCCCACTGCTCCTTGGTGATCTCGTACCGTACGCCTCCGCGCTCGGAGCCCTCGATCATCTCCAT
Source organism: Streptomyces sp. TG1A-8 (assembly GCF_030499535.1). Taxonomy (NCBI): domain Bacteria; kingdom Bacillati; phylum Actinomycetota; class Actinomycetes; order Kitasatosporales; family Streptomycetaceae; genus Streptomyces; species Streptomyces sp. TG1A-8. Next base: position 6,790,122 of record NZ_JASTLB010000001.1, on the reverse strand, counting down.
GCCGGGGGGAGTGGACACGGTGCCCGTGAGTGTCATCCGGAGCTTCTCCATGATGTTGCGCGAACCGTGGTTCACGGACATCGTCTCGGCCCAGACCATGCGCACACCGAGTTCCGTGAACGCCTTGCCCAACAACGCCCGCGACCCCTCGGTGGCATAGCCCTTGCCCCAGGCCACCTGCCGCAGCCGGTAGCCGAGTTCGGCTTCGTCCAGCGGACCCTCCGGCTCGGGACGCAGGATGAACCAGCCGATGAACGCACCGCCGTCCTTCTCGTGTGCGGCGAACAGGCCGAGGTCGCCGCCCCACTTCTCGTAGCCGGCGAGGATGTTCGGCAGGTGGCACTCACGGACGAGCTCCGGCGCGGTCGGATCGCCACCGGTCAGGTAGCGCATCACCGCCGGGTCGCTGTCCAGCTCGATCAGCAGGTCCGCGTCATCGGCAGTGAAGTGGCGCAGGGCCAGGCGCTCGGTCTCCAGGTAGGTGTCCACGAGTTGATCATGTCTGAGGCGTGCCGGACGGCCCAGCGGTTTTCCCCGGCGACCCGGGGGCGTTGCCGGGGCGCCGCAGGAGGGGGCGGGTGCGGCACGGTGTCGGCCCGTTCCTCGTCGCCCCGAGGGGCCGGTCGCTTTCCTCCCGCGCCCCTCGCGCCCAGTGTGCCCGTCGTGCCGACCGCCTCCGAGACCGCCACCGAGCGCCACCGGCTGAAGGAGACGGCTCACGGCTGCAGGATCCCGCATCAGACCCGGCAGCAGACGGGAAGGGCCTTCCCCCTTGGTCGCGGGTGAAGGCCCAGCGCTCATGAGCGGCGCCCGGGATCAGCGCTTGAACATGTCCTTGATTTTCTCCTTGGCATGGCGTGCATTGCCCTTGGACTTCTCCGTCTGACCCTTGGCGGCCGTCGAGTCGTCGACGGCGGCCCGCCCCGTGGCCCTCTTCAGCTTTCCCTTGGCCTGCTCGGCCTTGGCCCTGGCCTTCTCACCAGCCGACATGGCAGATGCGCCTCCAGCCGTAATGTACCGTCCGTCCGGGTTTACCGGATGAATGCCATATGCCCGATACTCTCTCCTCCAAACAAGTGATACGGCAGCGGTACGGCGCGGTAGCACGCACCACGCCGGGAACGCTCCGATGCCCACCAGGGCATCGGCAGCACGTGCCCCGCCCCTGCCGGCCCCGAGCCCCGCTGCCGTTGCGGAGGCCGGCCCCCGCCTCCGGCGGATGCTCCAGCCGGAACTGGACCGGGCCGCCCGCCCCCGGCGGGTCGGCGGGGGCGGGTGACCGGCACCCTGGAGGGGCTTGTCCGTGGGGGCCGCGTCGCCGTCGCGCAGGGGGCACCGGTGCCCGGCCGAGGTGATCACCCACTGTGTGTGGCTGCACCACCGCTCTCCGTTGCCGTTCCGCGAGGTCGGGGAGCTGATGCCCGAGCGGGGGCGTCACCTCCTGCGGGACGGTGCGCCGGCGGGATCGCCGGACTGAGCCGACCGGACGGTCGTGGTCAACGCCCATGAACCCGGCGGTCACCGCCGGCGGAACGGGGTGCCGGTGAAGCGAGCTGTCGGCCCGATCGCCGCCGCGGCTGCGCCTGCCCCATGGCCGAGCGTGTCCTGCGGCGGTTCGCTGGACCCGTCCACGCTCAGTCCACAGGTCCGTCACCATTCGTGTCGGGCGGGCGGAAGCCGCTGAGCGCGGTGTCGAGGAAGTGCAGTTCGTCGTCGCGGCCGTCGCCGTCGGGGCCGTAGGAGGCGATGGCGTAGATGTTTCCGTCCGCGGCCGTGAACCGCTCGTCGTAGACGTGCCAGGTGCCGACGTCGGGTTCGCCCTTGACGCGGTCGGCCAGATATTCCGGGCGGGCGCCGGTGAACCCGTCCTGGTCCAGGTCGGCCAGGTCCAGCTCGCGGAAGCCCGCGGGCTTGGGGGTCCGGTCGGACAGGAACTGCTCGAACGACGCGTCCGGCGACGCCTCGGCCACCTGGTAGACCTGCAGCCGGTGCTTCTTGTCCGGGCTGCGGTAGTTCACGACGGCCATCCCGTAGGACGAGTCCACCGAGGAACGCGTCCAGTGCTCGGGGCGGACTATCCGGAACCGCTCGGCGTCCTCGTACACCTCCCAGCCCGCGGGCACGCTCACCGAGGCGGACGGGGAGACCGCGTCGTCGGTCGCGGACGGCGCCCCGGAGGGGGAACCGGTCGGCGCCGGGTCCCCCGGGGACGGTGCGGAGGCACCGGGCGAGCCGCTCACGCCGGCCGCCGTCCGGTGCTCCCCCTGGTGGTCCTCACCGGTCACGAGGGTCAGTACGAGACTCACGGCGACGCCGGTCACGGCCGCCCCCGCCAGCACGGACCACACCGTCCGCCGACTGAGGCCACTGGCGCGGACGGGCGCCGGGCCGGGCGGCGGGGACCACTCCGGCACGGACCAGCCGTCGCCGGTGGGGCCGGACGCGGGTGGCCGGGTCGGCTCGGACGCTGGTGGTGCGGCCGTCCGGTCTCCGGTCGGGGGCGGCACCGGCGGGGGGCCGTCAGGTATGAAGGGCGGCGGCGGTGTCGCCGGCGCGCCGGTGTGCGGAGCCCCTCGGTCCTCCCAGCGCTGGGTCTCCTCGTTCCAGTGACGCGCTCCCCCGCTCATCGCCGTCCTCTCACAGCCCCACCAGGCCGGCCAGCGTGGCCGCCGAGGCGAGGACGCCGAGCAGTGCCTGGGAGTCGCCGAGCAGTCCGGGCAGCCGCTCGCGGCGGGTCGGGGTCGCCTGTCCGGTGCGGATGATCTCGTCCTCGGTGTCGGCGAGGGCCGCGTCCAGCTCCGCGGTCCGGTCGGTGGCCCGCACCCGGGCCAGGTCGGCGCGCAGCTCGCGGACAGCGGTGAGCAGTTCCTCGGCCCCCGGGTCGCGCGGCGCGGTCGTGCCGTGGTGGCTCTCGGCGTCCAGGTCGGCGAGCGAGCCGTGCCGGCGCCACAGATCGTGCAGCCGGGACGCCCGGGCCGGGGAGAACAGCCCGCGCTTCAGGTAGCGGGCCTGGACACCGAGGTCGAACAGCTCTCCCCGGGGGCGCTGTCCACGTCGTACTCGTGGGCCTCCTGCAGGATGTCCTTCACCTCCGCGCTGGTGGCCGCCTCCACGGAGCACTGGTTGACCGAGCCGGTCGGCACGAAGTCGGCGCCGAGCAGGAACACGGCACCGGCGGCCTCGGGGGTGCCGATGCCCCCGCGCACCCGGTGTGCACCCGGTGGCCGTCCGGGGTGGCCGCGTCGCGCAGCCGCAGGGAGCGGGGTGGGCAGGTCGGCCGAAGTCGGTTCGGCGGTGTCGGGGCGCGGGACACCGGCCGGCTCCCCAGGTGCGCACCGGCCCAGCCGCCGGGAGACGGCGGGGCGGGGGCGCGGGCGGATGCCCGGGGTCCGCTGGAGGCCAGGGCTCGCAGCGGCGCAGTGCGGGACGCGGCACCGCCATGGCGGTCGGGTCCCGCGCGGACAGCCGTACGGGAGACCGGTGCAGCGGAAGGGCCCCGCTCAAAGGGTTCGGAGGAGTCCGCCGCCGAAGCAGGGTGCTGTCCTCCTGCGGGAAGCAGGCCGGGGCGGCGGGCGCGGTGCGGTCAGCCGAACAGCGTGGAACCGAGCGGGTGCTGCCGGTCGAAGCCGGGGAGGATCAGGAATGTCGCGCTGGCGGTCGTGGTGGTGAACCGCAGCAGTGCGTCGGAGGCGTCCATGTGGGTGAGGGTGGCGGTGAAGGTCCGCAGGTCGTTCTGGAAGCCGATGAAGAGCAGGCCGGGGGCGGGCCCGTCGGTGCTGTAGGAGCGGCGGAGCATGAGCCCGACCCCGACCACGGCGGGGTTCGCCCTGCGCACGTGGGCGTCCACGGGGACGAGATAGCGTCCGTCCGGTGTCTTGGCGCCGAGCTCCGGGCCCGAGGCGACCGTGCCGCCGGAGAGGGGGACGCCGCTGGCCCGGTGCCGTCCGAAGACCGCTTCCTGCTCGGCCACGGACAGGGCGGCGAACCGCGGTAGGTCGAGTTCCATGCGTCGCAGCACGGCGAGGGTGCCGCCGGCGACCGCGGGGGGCCCGGCCAGCCACAGGTCGCGCCGTTGTTCGGCGGTCGTGTGCGGGCCCACGATGCCGTCGATGAAGCCGAGCGGGTTGCGTGGCGCGCTCAGGCCGTTGCCGACGGGCACGTTCGCACCGCGGTGTGCGGACTGCCGCCAGCGTTCGCGGATGCGGTCACCGGCCTGGTCCAGGAGCGCGGCGGCGACGACCGGGGGGAGCAGCGCGTCGCTGGCGCAGATCTGTATCAGCAGGTCACCGCCGCGTGCTCGCGGGGCGATCCGCTCGCGGGAGAAGCGCGGGAGGTCGACCGCACCGGGCAACGGGGCACCGGCCGTGCGCACCAGCCGGGGACCCACGCCGACGGTCACGGTGAGGTCGCCCGGCGGCAGGCCCAGCAGCCGCGGGTCGGCCCCCGCGACGAGGGTGCGGATGGCCTGGCCGAGTTCGGCCAGTAACGGGCCGGGAGCCACGGCGGCACCGAGGTCGGCCACCACTGCCAGCAGGTTGCGCTGGGCCGGCTGGGGAAGCGTGACGCCTGCCTGGTGCCGGCCCGTGGCCGCGACCGGCACGGGCGTGGCCGCTGCGGAAGGGGCGTGCGGGCCCGGCCGGGCGGGATCCGGTGTGCACCCGGCGGTCAGACCGGCGGCCACCAGGGCGCCCGTGACATCGAGGAACGTGCGGCGCGACGGACGGTGATCGGCTCGGTGCATGGTGTGCAGAGTGTCACAACCGAATCGCTCATGCCGGTCAATCTCCGGCTCGTGGCGTGGAATTGGGCGTCGTGCCAGACTGGGATCATGCCTCGATTAGCTCTTCGCGTGTTGGCGGCGGCACTGGGCGCGCTGACACTTGTGGTCGGCTGCGGCGGTGGCGATGACGGATCGGGCAGGGGCCGGCGGCCGGCCGGTGCGCGGGTGACGATCCGAGTGCCTGCCGATGCCCCGACGGTCTCGGCCGCGGTGTCCTTGGCTCGGCCCGGTGACCTGGTACTGGTCGCCCCCGGGGTCTACCACGAGTCGGTGAGGATCGACACGGCGCACGTCACGCTTCGCGGTGTGTCCCGGGCCAAGGTCGTCATCGACGGGCGGTTGCAGCAGCCGAACGGTGTCGTCGTCACGGCGCCCGGGGTGGCCGTGGAGAACCTGACCGTGCGGAACAACACGCAGAACGGGATCCTGGTCACCGGTTCGGCGAAGGCGGCCGCCGGTCTGCCGGGGCGAGGCGGCGGCTACGACACCGGCGAGGAGCCCGTCACCTTCCTGAAGTCGTTCCTGGTCTCGTACGTGACCGCGACCCGCAACGGTCTGTACGGCATCTACGCGTTCTCCGCGCAGAACGGTGTCATCGAGCACTCGTACGCGTCGGGTGGGGCCGACTCGGGCATCTACGTCGGACAGTGCAAACCCTGTCACATCGTGGTGCGGGACAACGTCGCCGAACTGAACGCGGTCGGTTACGAAGGCACCAACGCGAGTGGTGACATGTACGTGGTCGGCAACCGCCTGGTCGGCAACCGGGTCGGCCTGACCACCAACTCGGACCACCAGGAGAAGCTGCTCCCGCAGCAGGGCGCCGTCGTCGCGGGCAATCTGATCGCCGCCAACCAGCAGACGGCCACCCCGGAGCAGGCCGACGGCGGATGGGGCACCGGCATCGGCATCGACGGCGGCAGCGACAACCAGTTCACCCGCAACCGCATCACCGACAACAGCCGCGCCGGACTGGTGATCACCGCGACCGCCGACCTGCCTCCGGCCGGTAACCGGATCGTGGACAACACGTTCACCGGCAACGGTGTCGACGTCGCCTGGACGTTCCCCACCGCCGCGCGGGGGCGGGGCAACTGCCTGCGTGGCAACGATCTGCGGACCACGGTGCCCGCCCGGCTCGCGACAACCGCGTCCTGCCCGCTTCCGGCCGGGTCACCCTCGCCGGCCGGCGAGTGGGCGACGCCGGCGGCGCCCGGTGGCATCCCGTTCACCGAGGTCGCGGCGCCCGCTCCGCAGCCGCAGTTCCCCGGCCCCGTCACTACGGGCGCCACCGCCGTCCCAGCCGTCCCGGCCCTGCCGAAGACGGCGGGCATCCGGCTGCCGTCGGCGTCCCTGCTCGCCGCGAACGCACGGGTGCAGACGTCCTGAACAGCGGCTACCGGGGCGGGGTGGCTCCGGGCACCGGCTTGACCGGAACGTACTTCTGGGTGTCGAAATCGATGACCACCGGCTGCGGTTCGGAACCCACGCCGACGCGGACCCGGTACATGGTGCCGTCCGAGCCGACCCAGTAGCGCACGTTGCCCGCCGTACCGGAGCGGTCAGGGGAGGACGGCCCGGTCATGACGTCCACCCGGTGCCCGTTCACTTCGTCCCGTCCCCGCCAGGCGGCGCCGTTCTGCGGCAGCAGTTGGGCGTTGTCCGGCCGGTCGCTGCCGAGACCGAGCGTGATGGCCAGCGAACTGTCCAGGGCGCTGCCGGACGACAGCAGCGACCGGCCGTACCAGCCCGAGGGGGGCGGCGACGCGGGTGCGTGCACCGGGGCGTCCGGCATCGGGTGGACGAACACCGAAGTGGCCGTCCACTCGATCAGCCCGTCGCTGGACGTGCCGCGCCCGGTGCCGTGCACCACGCCATAGCCGATCTTGCGCCGGTAGTCGACGGACCCGGTGACGGTCAGCCAGCCGGCGGTGCCCGGCACGGTGACGGTCACCGCGCGGCCGTGCGCCTCGTAGTTGCGGAACCGCGTGACCGCCAGCCGGTTCGCCTCGTCCGTCGTCAGCGGGCGCGGACCGCCGGCGCCGGAACCGTCGTCGGCGACCAGGAACGCGGCCACCGCGGCCACCGCGACGGCCGCGATGCCGATGACGGCCGCGGCCCGGCGCGACCGCGGCCGCCGGCGCCGGTCAGCCGGACGGCCCGGTGGGACCCGCCGGATTCTCACGCTGCGCACGCGGTTCGACGCTGACACTCTCCGGTTCGTCCTTTCGATCACCACGCCGTCCGGCCGCCGCGGGCTCGCGGCGGCATCCGGCAGTCCGGTGGCAGACCACGCCGGGGCCGGCCCTCGTGGACCGGCCGAGACGTGATCCGCCCGTCCGCACCGTCCGGATCGCGGACGGGCGGATCACCGTTGTGCGGTTCGTTCAGTGTTGCCGGGCGCGACGGTTCCGGGTCACGAACACGATGGCCAGGCCCGTACCCACCAGCAGACCGACGATGCCGATCATCTCCGTCAGCCCGGGTGTGCCGGTGTCCGCCAGCGAACCCCCGCCTCCGCCGGCCGGGGCCGGGTGGTTGGCGGGCGGCGCGGGCGACGGCGGCGTGGAGACTGCGGGCGGCGTCGGAGTCGGCGTCGGCGTGGGCGTCGGTGTGGGAGTCGGCGTCGGGGTCGGCGTTTCCTTCGGGATGTACACCCCGGCGTCGATCGTGTGATCGACGCCGCCCGGCTTGTCCGGCGCCGTGACCGGCGCGTAGCCGTTGCACGACGGTCCGGTGGTCGGCGGGGTCACGTTGGAGTCGTGCGCACGGTTGGCGCCGGCCCGCGGGAGCGTGAACCTCAGCTCGCTCGCCGGGGGCTGCTCGGGCACCTCGCTGGTGTCCGCGGTGCACACGTCGAACTGCACCGTGTACTTCGCGCCCGGCGTGAGCTCGTACGCGGCGCCGACACCGCCGAAGTAGTACTCGCCGGCGGCGTTGGTCCGGGTCGTGGCGACCTGTTTGCCGTCCGCGTCCAGCAGGTTGATCGTCGCCCCCGGCAGCAGCACGTGTCCCGGGTCCTGGATCCCGTTGTGGTCGCCGTCGAACCACACGACGTTGCCGATCTGGACCGGCGCGTTGGCCGCCGCGTACGCGACGTCACCGAGCCCGCCGGCCTTGCCGAACCCGCCCCCCTGTTCCTGGCTGACGAACTGGAATCCGTTGGCGGTCGGATCGTTGCCCGGGCCCTGACCGGTCGTGACGTCGTGGTACCCGGTCCCTGAGGTCGCGACGTTGACGACCGGGTCGAACTCCGTGCTGACGACCCACTGCTGCTGCGGGACATAGGCCACCGACCCCAGCGCGGTCTCCTGGTGCGCGCCGCGGTAGAAGTCGCCCGGGAAGTATTCGACGGTGTCGGCGGCCTGGCCGCCACTGTTGGCGGGAGTGGCGTGGTTGGGACAGTTCCCGGTGCCCTCCCACGCGTATCCGCCGGCGGGAGTGGCGCAGACCATGGTGATGTCACCACCGGACATGCCGTTTTCCACCGTGTCGTTCCCCGGGCGGGGGTCCAGCCCTCCCCAGCTGAGCACGTCCATGAACCGGTCGCGGAAACCCAGGATCATCGAGCCGTCGCGGGCGAAGGCGAGGGAGGCGAGCTCCGGCTGCGGATCGATGAAGACGTTGCCCGACTTCCGTTCGTCCCACGTGTCCAGGCTGGTGTTCCACGGGTTCCAGTGGGTGGCCTGGTCGCTGGAACCGTAGACGCTGCCGCGTTTGTCCGTGAGCGGGTGGCTCAGCACCGTGGTGAACCGCTTGCCGTCGTAGGTGCGGACGAAGGCTTTCAGGTCCGCACGCTGCTGCGTGCTCTCCGCGCTGCACACGCCGCCGACGTACAGCGTGTTGTCGTGGACCTGGAGACCGAACGGCCGCCAGTCGTCGGGGCTCGCGCACCCCGGGTCCGGGATCGGGACCGTCGACCTGGGCGCCGCGGTGGTGGCCCCTGTCGCGTCGAAACTCACCAGGCTGCGGGTCCGCAGGTTCACCGCGTACAGCGTGGAACCGTCCTCCGACAGGGCCAGGCCACCGATGCTCTCCTTGCCCGGCGCGTCGGTGAACCCGGGATCCTTGATCATGTGGGCGGTGTCGTGCCGCGTCACCGCGGCGTCCGGCACCCGCGCGAACAGCTCCGGCGCGCCCGAGCCGCTGACCGGCACCGTGTAGATCGCGCCCCCGCCCTGCGGCCCGTACGGGGCGTAGCGGCGGGCGAACGCGCTCTGGAACAGCCGGCTCCGGTACTTGTCGTACGCCAACGCGAACGTCGTGCCCACCTGGTCCTGCGTGGCCAGCGTGGCCGGGCACGACACATCGGTGGGACACGTGCCCCGGGCCCCCGTCCCGAACGCCGCCAGGGCCCGGGTGTCGGTTCCGTTGGCGCCGTTCTGGACCGGCACGAAGTACCGTGAGTCCGGCAGCGTGTAGTCGGCCGGATCCCACACCCCCGTCACCACCGAGGCCTTCTTTCCGTCCGACACGTCCACGAACGACGTGAAGCTGTCGAAGTGGTTCTCCGCCGTCGACGCAGGCGCCGCCCGCAGATGGCCGCTGTACGGTGCCGGGATGCTGACGTCGATGCGGTACCGGCCGCCGCTCAGCGCGGTCGACCCCGACACGGCGACTTTTCCGGTGGCATCCGTGACGCCGGTGATCTCGTGCCCGGCGGGGTCGGAGATCTTCACCTCCATGCCCCGCTGTGGCACGTCCATCGTCGCGTTGATCACGCCGGTGCCGAAGAAGTCGCGCAGCACCTCAATCGTCAGCGTGCCGTCGGCGGTCGAAGCGGCGGCCGGTGCGGCCAGTGCTCCGACGGCGCCGCCTGCCAGCAGGAGGACGGACAACCCCACGCGCGCCAGCGGTTCCACGAGCCTCCGGGCGGGCCGGTGCGAGTCTTCACCGACTCGTTTCATGGCATCACACTCCACACTTCTTTTGTCTTGAAAACGCGGACGCCGGGGCAAAGAAAAGGGCCCACCGCTGCTGGGTGGACCGCTTTACAGTGATCGCGTGAGGATATTGCGGGCGAGCCGTAAGCGTCGCGGGACAGGAAAAGCGAACACGCGTTCAGACCCTCGGCAAGAGCCGCCCCGGAATGTGCGTTTTCGCAGGTCAACCACGGTATCCTCGCCCCCCACCGACCTCACCGACCGCCATCGCGAGCAGCGCGCGACATTCTATCCGCCGAAGCTCACCGGCGGGGCTCCTTCGGTGAGGACGTCTTTGGCCATCGGGGTCTGTCAAATGAGCGGCGCAACCGGAGTGGTTGGTGGTTACTGGCGGGTGCTGGGAGCCGGCCGCCGAAGGCGTTCAGCGCGGTCTTCCGGCGCATGGTCCGGCGGGCGCGGTCTCGCCGGCGGGGTCGGGGGACGTGACGGCCGGGTGGACGCGCTGCGGGGCGGGCTTCCTCGGCGGGGCGGCGCGGGCGGCGGTGAGCACCGCCGTGCGAGGTCGCCGAAGCAGTGGGCAGCCCGTCACGGCGGCCGCACACCGTCCGCCGTGACGGTCCGCGCGACCGCACGGCGTGGCCCCGGCCGCCCTGCGGTGCGGGCGGCCGGGGCCTGGGAGCCGCTGGGCAACGGCGCTCGGACCGAGCGGGTACGGGGGCGCCTGCCCGGGCAGGGGCCGGGTGCCCCGATGCGCCGCTGGAGCTGCTGGTGGCGGGTCTTCCTGGACCACCGGACGGCTGCGATGGTGACGAGGGAGGCGAGCGCGGCGTAGACGGCCACGGCGTAGCCGCTGTCGAAGCCGCTCAGCGGGGCGACGCCGATGAGGGGGCGACGCCGCCGCCGACGACGCCGGCGAGCCGGTAGCCGGTGGAGGAGCCGCTGTAGCGGACGTGGGTGGGGAAGGGTTCGGTGATGTGGGCGCCCATGGGACCGAACACGGCGGCCTGGCCGACGAGTCCGACGGCGATCGCAAGGATCACCGCCTCGGGTGCTCCGGTGTCCAGGAGCGGGAAGAAGGCGAAGCCCCAGACGCCCACGGCGGTGGCGCCGGCGAGGTAGACGGGTCGCCGGCCGACGCGGTCGGGCAGGGTGGCGAAGGCGGGGATGGCCACGAGCTGGAGCAGCGAGGCCACGATGACGCCGTTCAGCACCGGGGAGTGGTCCAGGTCCAGGTCCAGTTGCTGGGTGACGTAGGTGATGGAGAACAGGGTGAAGGTGTGGTAGGAGACGTCGGGCGGCACGATGACGCCGGCCTCGCCCTGGACGGGCTCGATCGGTACGGCGACGGTGGTGGCGTCCTTGTCACCGGAAAAGCTGATGATGCTGGTGGTGCGGAGCTCGCGGGTGACGGAACCCGTGGCGCGGGCTTCGCGGTCGCGACGCCGGGACGGCGTGTGTCCGTCAGGGTGTCCTCGGGCGGGCATCGTTCGCCGGCTTGTCGTGTGCCGTGTCGGCGGACTCGGTGTGTGGGAGTGCGGCGAGGAGCTGCAGTTTCTCGTCGCTGTCGCTGTCCTTGTCGGGGTAGTAGACGACGAGGATGACGTCGTCGACGGGGAGTTTGTCCCGGTGGAGGCGTAGTTCACCGACGATTGGGTGGTGGACCGTGGTCGTGCCTCCGTCGAGACTGCGGACGTCGTGGCGGGCCCACAGGGTGCGGAACCGCTGACTGGACAGTGCGAGTTCTCCGACGAGTTCGACGAACCGGGGGTTGTCGGTGTCGTCGCCGATGGTGGTGCGAAGGGTGGCGATGAAATCGGCGGTGGCTCTCGCCCAGTCCTGGTGGAAGGCTTGTTCCTCGGGATCGAGGAGGAGGGAGCGAAGCCGGTTCTGGCCGGGTCGCAGGCGGGGGGAGAGTGCGACGGCCATGGGGTTGGAGGCCAGGACGTCGAAGGCGCGCCCTTCGACGAACGCGGGGATCCGAAGGTGGGCGAGCAGCTCGTGCACCCGCGCCGGCACGTGTTCGGGCCGCTTGCGGCGCGGCACCCTGGGGCGTGCCGCCGCGAGGCCTAGCAGGTACGCCCGCTCGACGTCGTCGAGCCGCAGGACGCGCGCGAGTGATTCGAGGACCTGGAGTGAGGGGTTCTTGTCGCGCCCCCGTTCCAGACGCAGGTAGTAGTCGGAACTGATTCCGGCGAGCAGGGCGACTTCTTCACGGCGCAGGCCGGGCACGCGGCGGTTGCCGCCGGGCGGGAGTCCCGCCTGAGCCGGGGAGACCAGCTCACGCCGGGCGCGCAGGTAGCTGCCGAGTCGGTTGCCGGATTCCTCATCCTTCATACCGACACCGTAATGCGGTGCGTGTGCCTCAGCGGGGGCCCTGGCAGGACCAGGGAAGACGGGAGCTACATCACACTCTGTGGATTACGTCAAGACTGCGGTGGCACTGCCTTGAGAAGGGCAGCGGACATACCGGCTGCGCCGCGGGCCTGAACGCCGTCGGCGCCCTGGAACGAAGGGAAGATCTCATGGATCTCTCCAACCGCACCGCCCTCCTCGTCGGCGGGACCTCGGGTATCGGGCGGGAGCCGGCCCGGCGGTTCGCCGCGGCGGGCAGCACCGTGGCCGTCGGCGGCCGCGGCCCGCAGGCACTCCCGGAACTCGCCGGGGAGGGTTTCGGCACGTTCAGCACCGACGTCACCGACAGTACCTCCGTCGCATCTCTCCGCGACGCCGTACTCGCCCGGTACCCCGAGCTGGACACCGTGGTGACGATGTCGGGCGTCATGCTCCTGGCGGACCTGCACGACCCCGCGCACTTCGAGGCGGCGGAGACGACGATCGACACCGACCTGGTCGGCACCATCCGGGTCATCGACGCCTTCACCCCCCACTTGGTCCGGCGGGGCGCCGGCACCTCCATCACCCATCACCGTCACCTCCGGCATCGCCTTCCTGCCGTTCCCGCCCATGCCCACCTACGCCGCCTCGAAGGACGCGGTGCACGCCTACTCCGAGGCACTGCGCGCGCAGCTCGACGGCACCGGTGTCGACGTCGTCGAGCTCGTCCCCCCGGCCGTCGCCACGGCGGGCCAGGAAAAGGCGAACCCGCACGCGCTGCCGCTCGACGACTTCGCCACCGAGGTCGTGCAACTGCTCTCGGAGGACCCCACCCCTCACGAAATCCTCGTGAGGGGCGTCCTCATGCACCGCTGGGCCGAACGCGACGGCACCTACGACGGCCTCGTCGCACAGCGCTCCCAGGCCCTGGCCGTGCTCCCCGGCCGCGCAGGCCGACCCTCCCTTCCTCCCCCATCACCTCCTTGACGGCCCCGCGGCGGGGCACCCGGCCCCTGGAGCCGGCATGACGTGATCCGTTGCGCGGACCGGCGGTTCCGCCGTGTCCTACGGGGTGCCGTGGCCGTCGAGGAAGCGCAGCAGCACAGCGGCCTCCGCACGGAGCCGCGCGACCCGGTCGGCGTGCACGGGCGCAGTCAGCTGCGCTGCGGCCTCCAGTCGTTCAGTGGCCTCGGCCCGCACGATGTCCACCACACCGTGCTCGCCCACCTCACGCCGCGCTGCTTCGGCGGCACCGGCACCGACCGGTGACTGCTCGATGGCCAGGCCGTGCGAACCGGCTTCGCCCACGGGCACCGCCTCCGCGTTGTCCAGCGCGGCAAGTGCTGAGCGCAGGGCGCTCACCGCGGCCTTGTCGCGGGCACGCATCGCTTCCGGGAGGGCTTGACGCATACGAACACGTAGGGACATGCCGGGACCCTATGGCCGGGTCCCCGGCCCCACAACGGGATATTCGTGCAGCACCGGGTCCACGGGCGAACGGGGTGGCGGGACGTTCGGGAGCCAGGGCTCGCAGGTCGTGCAGGGCGTCGACGGCCAAGGTGCGCAGGTCCATCGGTGTGGGGCGAAGCGGCAGGCGTGCCTCGGCGGTGGCCTGTTCATCGGGACGGGCGAGGAGCAGCAGGTCCTCGACGATGCGCACGAGTCGGGCCGCTCCGCGTTCGACACGGCTCATGGCGGCGCCGACGTCCTCCCGCAGGGGCATGCCGCCCATCCGGTACAGCTCGGTGAAGCCCTTGATCCCGAACAGTGGGGTGCGCAGTTCGTGGCTGGCGTCGGCGATTGAAGGTGCGCATGCGTTCGTTGGTGGCGGCGCGGGCGGCGTCGCGGCTTCGATGCGGTCCCGCATGCCGTTGAGCGGCGGACAGGCGGCCCAGTTCGGTGCGGGTGGTGGCCGGCTGCGGGACACGGCTGGGCAGGTCGTCGCCGGCGATGGCCGCTGCCGTCGTCTCGATGCGCCGCAGCGGGAGCGGGCCGGCCCGCACGGCGAACCAGGCGATGACGCCCGGGAGGGCGAGCACCAGGGAATCGATCACCAGCGTCCACACGCCCAGGTGCCGGATGGTGGAACCGACGGTGGCCAGCGCAACGGCCACGACGACGCTGCCGCCGGTGGCGGTGTCCGCATCCGTTCCCCGGACGGGGTGCAGCGGGACGGCGATCACGCGCCACTCGTCGCCGTCGCCCCGGTCCGGGACCTGGAAGGGGGTGCGGTCGCGGGCCGGGACCGCGGCGGCGTTCAGGACCGGGAGCCGTGGGGCGCTGCCCCTGACCGGCCGCAGCGTGTGCTGGACGCGGCCCGCGGCATCGACGTGGGCGACGTAGACATCGCCGGTCGGCTCGCCCTCCACCGTGTCGCGCGCGTGCGGTGCGGTCCCGCCCGGCGCGTCCGCCGGGTTCGGCAGCCGCGCGGTCGTCGCGGCAGCGGTGCGCAGGCGGTCGTCCACCTGTTGCACCAGCTGCCGCTCCAGCAGAGTGACGAGCAGGGCGTTGCTGGTCGGCAGGGCGGCGCCGGACGGGCTGATGACCGCGGCCCGGGCCCACCGGAGCTGCTGCGGACCGCCGTGGCGGGCTGAACAGCCGGGGGAACGCCGTGCTCACGCGGTCCGGCGGAAGCACTCCGTGACGTACGGCGCCGCCGTCCTCCGCTCCGGGTCCCCCGCCCGGGTCACCGGCACGGCCCACTTCGACGGGTCCGGCGGCACGCGGACCCCCGAGCCCGTCATCCGGGCGGTCTCCGACGCCATGGCGCACACGCTGTCCCACCGACGGCCACCGGGGCCAGCGTCCGGTGGCCGTCGGTGTCGGCCGCCACCGCGCCCCGCCGGGAGCGGGCGGCTCGTCGGCACCGTCATGCCGTGGGGGCCCTGCGCGCCGGACCGGAGCCGTCGCCCCCTCCGCGCGGGACGCGCTTCGCCGGCACGAGGGGCGCCCCCGAACGGGTCTGCGCCAACCGGGTGCTGTCCGCGCCGGTCCCGGTCCGACGCCCCGCCCCTCGGGGGAGGGAACAGGAAGCCACCCACCGGCTCGACCGTCCGGCGTGGCACCGACCCGGTCGGCGGCACAACCGAAAGGCACGATCTTGACATCGAGCATTCACGCGGACCTGTCCGGCAGACGTGCCCTGGTCACCGGCGCGGCCCGCGGCCTGGGGGCGTCCATCGCCCGCCGCCTGGCCGGCGCGGGAGCGGGCGTGTGCCTGGCCGACGTACGCCGCGAGGACGGCGAGAAGGTGTGTGCCGCCCTGACCGCGGAGGGGCACGAGGCGCGGTTCGTGGAGCTCGACGTCCGCGACGCCGACGCCGTGGCCGCGGTGGTCCAGGACCTTGAGCAGGACGGCTGGTCGCCGGACATCCTGGTCAACAATGCCGCCGTCGACGTCACCAAGCCGATCGAGCACCTGACCGCCGACGAAGTCACCCGCGTGGTCACCACGAACCTCCTGGGCCCGATGTACCTGTGCCTGGCCCTCTACCGGCGCATGGTGGCCAGGGGGGAGGGCCACATCGTCAACATCCTGTCCACCGCGTCCAACCGGACCTGGACCGAGGCCGGTCCCTACGCGGCCAGCAAAACAGGTCTGCGGGCCTTCACCCACACCTTGTTCCAGGAGGCCCAGCGCGACTGCCTGGGCGTCGGCATCACCGGCATCGTCGCCGGGGGCATGGAAACACCGTTCATCACGGAGCGCTTCCCGGACGCCGACACCTCCAAGCTGCAAGCCCCCGGCATCGTTGCCGACGCGGTGCTGTGCGCCTTGTCCGTGCCCGCCACCAGCGCCATGCCGGAAGTGGTCGTCGTGCCCCGCAACGAACCGTCCTGGCCGTGAAGCGGCACGGATCGGCCCCGTCCCCGGCCTGAACCCGCGGCCCGGCGAGTGGCTGGTGCCGTGCACCGGCGGGAGGCGGGAGCACGCCGCCGCCTGCCGGCGTCCCCAGGGGGCAGCGGCGCGCGGCGGTCGTCACGGCCGCCGGCCCGTCCGCACCTGCGCGGTCTCGCGGTGACCGCCGGCGCCGAGCACTGCTACCGGCACGGTCGTCCCGTAGCGGACGGCAGGCCGGTCGTACCCCGTGGCCACCCCGCGGCCCCTGCGCCTGAGCACGGCTCCTGACTCGGGAGACCAGGTGCGGGTCGGGAGAAGGGTGGTCTCCCCGGCCGGCAAGAACCCCGATCGCCACCGGCCGGGCAACCGGCTCGTGCGGACCGGCTGCCGCCCGCGGGACCGCGCCCGCCCTCGGCCCGGGTCCCGGCGGCCGGCCCCTGCTCACCGCGGTGAGCGCGACGGAGCGTGACCGGCGCTCGGCGGGAGGCCGGGCCCGGTCAGTTCACCGGGCGCAGGTCGGTGATCTTCCGGGTGGCCAGGTCGGACTGGACGTCGATCGCCGTGACCCCGGGGCTCGCGCCGTCGCTCCAGGTGAGGGTGACGCGGCTGGTGGCGTGGCCGGCGCCCGAGCCGGTGTAGGCCACACTCCACTTCACCGGGACGTTCTGCGCGAAGAGGATGCCGTTGGCGTGCTGCTCGGCCTCGTAGGCAGCGACCTTCTTCTGCGCCCCGGCGGAGAGGTAGAAGCCGCGCAGCGCGTTCTGCGCTGCGGCGGACGACGGGTCCTCGCCGTCCCAGACGGCGTCGATGTAGGCGCCGTAGAAGTCGGCGACCCGCTGGACGGTGCCGCGCGGGTCGCCCTGGGTGACCGTGCCGGACACCGTCCGGGCGGCGGGCGCGGCGGCGCTGGTGCCGCCGGCCACGGCCGGGGTCACGGCGGCCACGGAGAGCGCCGCTGCGGCGAGGGTGACGACGAGTGCGGTGCGACGGTTGCGGACACGCTGGAACATGCGGGTGGTCCCCCTGGGATGTGACGGCCGGTACTGCCCGGCCCGCTGTGGCTGCTAAGACCGCGTGCGCCGTACCGCGGTTCCGGAATCTCCCGGAAAACAGTCAACGTTCCCAATTAGGCGAAAGGTTGCGTTCTTTTTCGGTCAGTTCCTGGAATCCCGTGGAACGGGCAGGAGCCCGCCGGGCCAGACGGCGACCCGGTCGCGCACTCCGTCCCCTCCTCTCTCCCCCTCTCTCCCTCTTCCCCCTCCCGGGGGGCCGGCCGCGCGCCGGCCCCCCGGGAGGGGGCCCGCCGTCCCCGGTCGTGTACTGAGCCGCACCGGCTGGTTCCCTCGTAGGAGTGGACGGGCCGCGTGGCGGAGGCGGCGGCCGCACCGAAGGCGGCACAGTGGTCCGGTGTCTGGCCGATCACTGATCCTGCTGCTCGTCCTCCTCCTGGGCCCGGCGGGCTGTACGACGGTCGCCCCCGGCGTGTCCTCCCCTTCCGCCCCGGCCCCCGGCCGCCCGGTCGCGCCGGACGGAGCACACGCGTCGGCGCCCGGGCCGGCTTCGGCCGTGCCCCCGCAGGGACGCTCGGCCCTGGTCCGCACTGCGGGACGGAAGCCGCAGCTGGGGCGAGGACTGGAGCAGGCCGGGCCGGGGAAGTCCCGGCGACGGCCGACGCCGCGGGCGCCTGCTGATCCCGCCCCCGCGGCCGGCCCGGTCGTTCCGCGGCCGCCGCACCCCCACCCGCGGCCGGCCAACCGGAGGCCCTCGGTACGACCGCGACCGGTATCGCCCCGTCAGGGAATCGAGCAGCTGCAGGAGTTGTGCCGTCGGGCGGACGGCGTGGCCGATCCTTGGATCGTGCAGCTGTGCCGCACCCGTTTCGGCTGACGGCCGGACAGTGGTGGCCCCTGACGCCGCTGGGGGAACTCCGGGGTCCTCCCGGGTCCGGCCGGCGTCATGCACCGGCACCGGGGGATGCCGGTGAGAACCGTGTCCCCGCCGGCCAAGGACGCTCAGGGGGCGCGCCCTCGCGGGACGTTCCAGGAAGCCGTCCGCTGTTTGCCCAGGTCCACCGGGCCACCGGACCGGGTTCCCTCGGCTTGGCCCCGGGACGGGTCCCCTCCCCACAGCGGAAAGCGTGGGCTACGGGTCGAACTCCAGGTGCTCGGTGTCGGTGGAGCGGATCTCCTCCAGACCGCCGGCGCGGCGGCCGCCGTCCTGGGAGTACCCCTCCTTGAGCGCGTCGGCGGTGATCCGCCGCAGCTCGCCGCACTGCACCTCGGGCCGTCCGCCCGTGCCGTCGCCGGGCGGGTGGAACAGACAGCCCCGGCCCGGTCGGGGGTCCCAAGTGCCTGACGGTCCTCCAGGACGAGGCTGCGTAACCCGTCCATCGGACCGGAGCTGGCCGGGGGGCGGTCCGGGCGGTGGCGGTGGTCCGCCGCGGCAGCGCACCCCGGCCGTGGCCTACCCCACGGTGGCGTCGGCGGTCTCGGTGCCGCGCAGCCAGACCGTGGTCCAGGGCGGCGGTTCCCTCCCGTCGCAGGGACTGGAGGCGAGCAGCACTTCGCCCGCGGGAAGCGGGGCGGGCACCGCGGAGAGGTTGGCCGCGCACCGCCAGCCACCGCAGTCGAAGGCGAGGGCCCCGGCCGTCGCCCCGCCCGCCTCCTCGATCCAGGTCAGGTCCTCGCCGCGGACCAGTTCGCGCCGCAGCCGCAGTGCCGCGCGGTACAGCTCCAGCGGGAACCCCGGGACCGCGTCCTGCGCCTCGACGGACATCTCGCCCCATCCGTCGGGTTGCGGCAGCCAGGACCCCAGTTTCGCCGCGGGGCGCGCCGCGCGGCCGTCGGCGGTCTGGGTGCAGGGCACCACCGGCTCGCCGGGAAGCGCGTCGGCGGACCAGTCGCTGCGACCGGTCGTTCCGCTACCGCTTGTCGCGCGTGGCGGACCGTTCGGCGATCCCTGTCTTGGCCGTCTCGCCCAACTCCTCCGAGGTGAAGCCGAGGTTGCGCAGGATCCGCGCGGCCGGGCTCTCCTCGACGCGGATCAGGCCCAGCAGGGCGTGTTCGGTACCGACCCAGTCGTGGCCGAGGTCGGCCGACGCGCGACGTGCCTGCTCGATGGCCTCCCTGCTCTCCGGCCGGAACGCGATGTGGCCCCGCAGCGCCTTCCGCCCGGCCGGCGGCATCGCTTCCTCGACCGCGTCGCGGATGCGTTGCTCCGACCCGGTTTTCGCGATCAGCACCTCGTACGCCAGGCCCCGCGGCTCGCCGAGCAGGCCGAGCAGGAGGTGTTCGGTGCCGATGAAGTCGTGCTTGTGGGTCCGGGCGGCCTCCTGCGCCAGCACGATGCTGTGCCGGTTCAGGTCGGTGTACCGCTCGAAGGGACCGGGGGCGTGGCGTTGCTGGGCGGCCTGCTTGGACACGCCGATGGCATCGCCGATCTCGGTCCATGACGCGCCGTTCCGCTTGGCCTTGCTGACGTAGTGGTCGATGAGCTGGTCACCGAGGTCGGACAGGGTCTGGGCGCGCAGTCGCGCCTCGCTGACGCGGGCCAGTTCGTTGGCGTCGGGAAGCTCCTCGTCGAGACGGGCGATCAGGTCGGCGAGGCTGATGTCGAGTGGACTCATACGTCAATATTAAGTTGACGATCGAGGGTCGTCAATTTGTAATTGACGAGTTGCCGGCCGAGTCCCCGGAAAGGGCCCGGGAGCCGGCCGTTACCGGCAGGCGCTGCTCGCGCACCGCGACGCGGGCCGTTCGACCGCACCGCCCTCACCCCGCCGGCCGGCTCGTAGCCGGGTACCGCCCCCTCCGAGGGACCCGCCGCCTCCACGAGTGACGCACCGCCGCCCCCTGCTGAACCGCAAGGGCCCGTGACTCCACGGTTCCCGGCAGGTGAACGGATTTCAGCCGCGCCCGTCCGCCGCCCCCGCCCCCCGACCGCGGGCGGTCGCTTGCGCCTCCGGCGCACCGCCCCCGCGGTCAGCGCCGAGGCACCGGCCAGGCCGCCCGCGGCCAGGAGGAGGGAGGTGGCCGATGCCGCGAGGCGCTGCCCGAAGGTGCGTCGCCGGTCTGGCGCATGCGGCTCCAAGCGAGGTGAATGGCACGTGATCCAACACGGCCGAACGAAATTTCCCATAGAACACTTCCATGACGCGCCCATGTCAACCCTCTGAGGTGGAGGACCCGCCGGTCGCGGGAGCGCGGGGTGGAACCGTCCCCGGCCGGTGGCGCGCAGGGCGCGGCCGGTGCGCGCGGAGCACGACGGGGTGCGGCGGCCGGGGACGGCCCGGCCCGACGGCCCGGGAACCGCTCCGGCCCGGGCACGGAGTCGCCGGGGGACGATGCGTGCGCCTCGCCCTTACGGGTCAGTCCCGGGTGGCGGCGGTGCTGTCGGGATGGAGGGCGAAGACCTGGTCGAGGCCGACGATGCGCAGCACACGGAGGGTGTGGCCGGGGACTGCGGCGAGCGCGATGTCGGCCTGGGCCGCGTGGGCGAGGTTGCGGGCGGCGATCAGGGCGGTGATGCCGCTGGAGTCGCAGAATTCCATCTCCGCCAGGTCCAGGACGAGGCGCTGGCCCGGCCGGAGGGCGAGCGTGGTGAGCAGCTCCCGCAACTGGCTGGCGTTGTCGTAGTCGAGTTCGCCGAGGATCGCCAGGACGGGACCGGTTGCGGCGTCTCGAGTGGTGATCTTCAACGGGCTCATGTGGTGTTCTTCGTCCTGGGGTCGGTTGCGGGGACGCCGAGGGCGAGCAGGGCGGTGTCATCGTCGAGGCCGTCGCCGAAGTCGTCCAGCAGACCGGTCAGTGCCCGGATGACGGCGTGCGGGGGCTCGCCGGCGTGGCCGGCGGCGAAGGCGCGCAGGGCCTGGTCCCCGTACAGGGTGGTGCGGTCCTTGCCGGTCCGTGCTTCCGTGATGCCGTCGGTGTAGAGCAGGAGGGTGTCGCCGGGGGTGAGCACGGTGGTGGCGGCGGTGAAGCGTGGGGCGGGCAGGACGCCGACGAGAAGGCCGCCGGGGGTGGGCAGGAAGTCGGCCGTGCCGTCCGCGCGCAGGACGAGGGCCGGGGGGTGGCCGCCCGAGGCGAGGTGGACGGTGCCCCGTCCGATCACGGGGTCGGGTTCGAGGATGCCGAAGATGGCGGTGCAGTAGCGCGGATCGCCACCGGTGTACCGCTCGTGCAGCACCTTGTTGAGGGTCGACAGGGCCGCAACGGGGTCGGGGTCGTGCAGGGCCGCGGCGCGCAGGGTGTAGCGGGTGAGCGAGGTGAGCGCGGCGGCCTGGGGGCCCTTGCCGCACACGTCACCGAGGAAGAAGGCGAAGCGTTTGCCGTCGAGGGGGAAGAGGTCGTAGAAGTCGCCGCCGAGCCGGTCGGGGGAGGCCGTCCGGTAGTGGGCGGCCGTCTCCACCCCGGGGACCGGCGGCAGCGTGTCGGGCAGAAGCGACTGCTGGAGCACGGCGAGAGCGTCCTGCAACCGTGCGCGGTCGGCCTCCGCCTGCTTCCGCGCTTCCTCCGCCGCCTTGCGGGCCCGCAGGAGTTCTTCCTCGTAGGTGCGCCGGTCCCGGGCGTCGAAGACGGTGGTACGGATCAGCAGCGGCTCCCCCGTGCTGCCGTGCTTGACCACGGAGGAGACCAGGACCGGCATCCGGACGCCGCCGGCCTGTTTGACCTCCAGGGCGATACCGCTGATCTCGCCCTGCATCCGCAGCAGTGGCGCGAAGTGCGTCTCGTGATAGAGCTTGCCGCCGACGGTCAGCAGGTCGGTGAACCGCATCCGGCCCACCACCGCGTCCCGCTCCAGGCCGAGCCAGCCCAGCAGCGTGGTGTTGACCTTGGCTATGGTGCCGTCCATCAGCGTGGACAGGTATCCGCACGGCGCGCTCTCGTAGAGTTCCTCTACGTCGTCCTCCAGCAGTGCGGCGAACGCCGCATCCGATGTCCTCCCCCCGTCGGCGTCATGGGGGTCGGACTGCTGCCCGGTGCGGCACATCATCGCAGTGCTCCCACGAACACCGCATCCCGCAGGTCGAGCGCCTCGCCCACCTCAACCACGTCGCGGGCACAGGTATCCGGGGAAGCGCAGCGGTCCTCCGGGAACGCGGCCGGGTCCGAGTGGCCCGACCCCACGTGGTCGAACAGCACCACCCGGTGGTCACGCCCCGGAGCGGGCATCGTCGGCCGCCACGTGTCCTGATCACAGCCGAACCCGTGAGCCGGCACCACTGGCCGCCCCAGTGGGTTGCCGGCGACGGTGACGTCGCTCCTGCGACCGATTTCCATACCGGCCAGTCTCGCAGCCCCGCTCCCCTCCCTGGCACCGCCCCGGCCCCCTCCACACAAATCACATATCCGCCCCTCGGCACCGGCCACAGCCTCCTTCCACCCCACCGGGCTGCCGCGCCGTGCCCGCCGCCGGGGCGGGGCGGGCGAGGCGGATCTCCGCTCCGAGCGGGCGCCCGCCCCGCCGGGCCGACGGGCCGACGGGGCGGGGAACACCTACTTGATGTTCAGCCTGATCGTCTGATTCTCCGTCAGGTCGGCCTGCGGGAGCGACTTGGTGAACACCTGGGCCTGCGTTCTCGGCGGCTTGCACGTGACCGTGACCGCGAGGTTGAAGTTCGAGTCGAGCGGGACCTCCAGCTTGGTGATCTCGTACCTCGCCCGACGGCCCTCCACCCCCGTGACCTTGACGGCCGCATCGTCCTCGTCGCTGTCCAGCGCCACCCGCTGGGGGACGGACTTGTTGGGGGCGGGGAAAGCCTTGTCACAGGTCACGGTGCCCTTGTAGGTCACCTCTCCGGTGTCGACCGCCGATGCCGGGCCTGCCGTCAGGACACCTCCGACCAGCGCCGCCGTGACGAGCGGTATCCCGGCCGTGAGCGCGCGGAACCTGCGGAACGTACGTGTGAACATGGGACCACCCTGAACGGAAGAGTACTTGCCTTTGCGAACGGGCCCGACGTCCCCGAGGAACCCCCACCTCTCCCCACACTGGTACAGCCACTTGGGGCCTGCAAGTCAGCCGGGCGGTCCGGACGCGAGGTGGACCTCCGTGGCCGGTCCGCCGCGGGACCGGCCGATGGTGTGGTGGTCCGGTTCGCCGGCCGGGGGACCTCCTGCGGGCGCCGGCCGCGTGCCGACGGGTCCGTACGATCGTGGAGTCGACGAAACGGCCCGCCTCGGTTCCCCGTCCGCATCGGCCCGGACCACCAGGGCGGTGGACACCCTCTCCCGCATGCCGTCGACGACCCGCATCCGCAGCCGGTCGCAGACGCCCCTCCACCTGCCGCACTCCCCCGGCAGGTGCACCCACTGCGTCCCGGTCCGGAACATGCGGGCGATCACGTCGACCACCCCATGACGGTTCCGCAGCGGCCACTCCACTCCGGCGCCCGCTCCGGCGCCAACGGCTCGATCCGCGCCCACTGCGCATCCGGCAACGCCCCCGGACCAACGACCGGTTGTTCGGACGAGACTTCCCGGTGGTGCTTCGTCGCGCCGGGCGGTCCCGGGCCCTGACCCCGGCTCACCGTCCGTCGGTCCGGCCGCGATGACCGAACGCGCGGAGCCGTTCAGCGCGGAGTCACCCAGCCCGGCGTCCAGGTCCCGGCGGCGTCGTGGCCGCTCCCCGTGGCGACGAGGTGGGCGCGCAGGTCGGCCAGCGCCGGGTGGGGGTTGTCGCGGTGCCACAGGAGCGAGTGCGGGTAGACGGGGGTCGGGTCGGTCACCGGGATGCGGCGCAGACCGTGATCGGCGGGCCAGATGAGGCGGGTGTGCTCACCCATGAAGGTGGCCAGGGCGGGGGTGTCGGCGACGGTGTCGAGGAGGGCGTCGGAGCCGAAGTTGGGGCCGGTCGACTCGATGGTGAGGCCGAACTCGGCGACGAGGTCGTCGTAGTAGGCGGCCCACTCGGTGCCGGGGACGATGCCGGGAATCCAGATCCGGTGCCCGGCGAGCTGGGTGAGGGTCACCGACCGGGCACCCGCCAGCGCGTGGGCGGGGCCGGTGAGGAGCTGGAGCGGCTCGTCGAGCACCCGGACGGACTCGACGTCCTCGGGAAGGGGACGGCCGGGCGCGGCGACGGCGCGGAAGGAGGCGTCGAGCGCGCCGGAGCGGATGGCGGTGACGGCCGACTCGATGTCGAACAGCATCAGCACGTCGAGCTCGATCTCGGGGCGGGCGCGGTGGAATCCGCGCATCAGGCCCGACGCCGCGCCGCGTGAGTTGATCACGTCGACGCGCAGCGGACGGCGGCCGGTGCGCACGGACGCGACCGCGCGCTCGGCGGCGCGCAGCAGTTCGCGCGCGTGGGGCAGGAACGCCTGCCCGTCGATGGTGGGTTCGGCGCCGTGCGGCGTGCGGGTGAACAGCCGCACGCCGAGGTCGCGCTCCAGCGCCGCGACGCGCTTGGAGACGGCCTGCTGGGTGATCGACAGGTCGGCGGCGGCTTTCCGGAACTGACCCGCTTCCGCGACGGCCACGAAGGTGCGTACGGCTTCGAGATCCACGCCGGTCCACCTTAGTGAACAACGAACGGTTGTGGATCGCCGGCAGGGCGGTTGTTTGACCCGGTGCTCCGCCGCTCGCTTAGCTCTCGCTGGTCGACGCCGGCCCGCTGGTCTGTCGGTCTGTCGGTCTGTCGGTCTGTTCGGGTGGGACATCGAGGGGGCGCGCTGCGCATGGTGGGCAGGAGACGGTTGGGCCGGCAGTTCGGCTGGCTGTGGGCGTCATATGCGGTGAGCGCGTACGGGTCCGGGCTGGGGTTCGGGGCGCTGCCGCTGATCGCCGTGCTGGTGCTGCATGCCGGCCCCGCCGAGGTGTCCGCGCTGTCCGCGGTGGGGCCCGCGGTGGGCGCGCTGATCGCGGTGCCCCTTGCGCCGTGGGTGGAGTTCCGGCGCAAGCGCCCGGTCATGATCATGATGGACCTGGCCCGGTTCGCGGCCATGGGGACGATCCCCGTCGCCTACGGCTTCGGATGGCTCAGCTTCGTCCAACTGCTCGTGGTCTCGGCCGTGGTCGCCGCAGCCAAGATCGCCTTCAACGCGGCCAGCGGCGCCTACCTCAAGGCCCTCGTGCGGCCGGACGACCTCCTCGTCGCCAACGCGCGGTTCGAGTCCACGAACTGGAGCTCCATCGCAGTCGGGCCGCCGCTGGGCGGGGCGGCGATCGGCCTGTTCGGGCCGGTCACCACCGTGGTGGCCGACGCGCTCAGCTACCTGCTCTCCGCCTTGAGCATCACCGCGATCCGCGGCGGGGAAGAAGCGCCGCGGGCAACCGGAGAAAGCCCGGCCCGGGCGGGCGCAGTGCTTGACGGCTGGCGGCACATCCTGGGCCATCCCGGCTTGCGGGCGCTCTACCTCAACCAGGTGCTCGTCGCCGGTCTGATCATGGCCACCGAGCCGCTGCTGGCCGTGCTCCTCCTTCGCCAGCTCGGGTTCCCGCCCTGGCAGTACGGCCTCGCCTTCGCCGCCCCCTGCGTCGGCGGACTCATCGGCTCCCGGCTGGCCGCCCGTGTCGTGGCCCGCCACGGCAAGCACGCGGTCTTCCGGACCGTGGGCACCCTGCGCGCCGTCTGGTTGATCGGCCTGGTCTTCGTCCGTCCCGGCGTCGTCGGCCTCGTCACCGTGATGGCCGTCGAGCTGGCGATCATCATCAACATGAGCCTGTACACCCCGGTGCTCGCCACCTACCGGCTCGAACACACCCCCGAGCACCTCGTCGCCCGAACCCTGTCGGCCTGGTCCATCGGCCAGCAGGCGTCCATCGCCGTCCTCACCACGCTCGCCGGGCTGCTCGCCGACGTCACCGGCCCACGCGCCGCCCTCACGGCCGCTGGGCTGCTCATCCTGGCCACCCCTGTCCTGCTTCCCCGACGCGACCGGACGGCCCGGCACGAGCCGGAACCGGCCCGCGGCCGCTCATGACGCACCGCGCTCGCCGCCGGAGCACCCCGTGGAGCCGGCCTAGCCGTGACCGACGGGCTTTCCGGGGGTGGCTGATCCACGTGGCCGCTGCGCGGAGGCGGAGTCCGGTGAGGCGGCTGTCGGGCGTTCTGCCGTGGCGGGTCGCGGTGCCCCGCCGGCCTCATCCGTGGCGGCCGGGGGCGAGCGGGTCGCCCGCCGTGCGCACCACCTCGGGGATCCACGCCATGGCCTCGGGCACGTCGTAGTTGCCGGCGTGCGGCTGGTTCCAGGCGAGCCGGCAGTCGACGTCCTCGACCTGCTTGTCCGCAGCGAGCGCCCGGTCGAGGTTGAGCGAGACGATGAACGAGGTGTCCCGGTCGCGGGTGCCGTCTGGCGGTGTTCCCGTTGACGCCCACGGCGTCGAAGGCGGGAGTCGTCTTGAGGGTGGCCCGGGTGGCGACGAAGGCGAGGTACTTCGCCCTGTCGACGGAGAGCACCTCGCCCGTGGCCCTGTCGACGTCGGTCCAGTCGTTGACGTACGACTTGGTGGTGGGCGGCCCTCCGGGACCCCCGGGCTGGATCCCGAAGGCGCCGCCCGGCGGCGGATCAAAGAGCTGACGTGCTCGCCCGACGGGGACCGTGGAACGTTCGGCGCGACTCCCGGTCGAGGAAGACGCACCGGTGACCGGTGCGAACGCGGACGGGCGCACGTGTCACACCTCCCCTTGACCGCGGGCCGATGGGCGGCTGGACGGCTGGACGGGCACTGCCGAGGAGGGGCGTGCACGCGTCCTCGTTTCCTTCCGCGCCGGACGCGCTCCTCGGCTTGGGACAAGAGCCCCACACACTTATCGAATAACATGAATCAGGATAAGGAGTAATTAGATTCTCATTATCGGACGAATCTTCGTCAGCGGCTCACCGTTGAGAGGGACGCGCATGACGAGTCACGCCACCGAAGTCGAACTGCAGCGCCTGCTCGAGCAGGCACTGCACGCCACGGGCACGGGCGAGCGCTGGCCGGCCGACACGGACGGGATGTGGTGCCGCGCCGCACCCCGGTCCGGCTCGCGACGCGAGCAGGGCTGGAAGCTGCGCCTGTCGGCAACGACCGCCTCCGCGCCGACGGTCCTCGCGAAGGCCCTGGACGTACTGCTGCGGGAGGATCGGGCGTTCAAGTTCGCCCGGTCGCTCGACCAGGTGGGCGCGCTCAACTCCCGCGCCACGCCCCGGGGAAGCTCGGGCAAGTTCATCACCGTCCACCCGCGCTCCGATGCCGACGCGGCCCGGCTCGCGAAGGAGCTGCACCGGGCCACGGCGGAACCGGCCGGCCCCCGGATCCTGTCCGACCAGCCCTGCGCCGCACGCAGCCTGGTGCATTACCGCTACGGCTCCTTCGCCGGCCGGCGGCGGCTGTCGGACAACGGCCCGCTGGTGTGGTTCATCGAGGATCCCGACGGCGATCCTGTGCAGGACAAGCGCACCGGCCAGTATTCTCCGCCCCCTTGGGCGGTCCGCCCGTTCCCCGCCGCGGTGCCCGTCCCGCCGCGCACGGCGGACGCGGCGAGCGGTGCGGTGGTGCTCGGCTGGGCCCGCACACCGGCCGATGCCAATCCGCCTTCCGTCACCTCCGCCCGCCCCGCCCGGGCCGTCCCGGGAGGCTGCGGAACCCCCGCCCCGCTCCCGGGTGCCCCCTCCACCAACCGCTGGGCCCGGGACGCGGCAGCTGGCAACGGCCGGCGAGGCACCGTCCTTGGCGTACTCGACCCCTCGCCGGATCCGGCCACCAGGACGGTCAGGGATGTCGCCGCCGACACCGGACAGAGGGGGGTGCCCCACCCCGGACGACTTCGCGCCGTGTTCCGGTCGGCCGCATCCCCTTCGGTCCCGGCGCCGGCCGTACGCGCCGGCCGGCCGGGCCCCGCGTGCCGACCCCCTGCCCGGCGGAGGGAGACCACCCGTCGGCGTACGCGGTGCCCAGCATCCACCGGCCACGGCCCGGGACCCTCCCCCCAGCGCGTAGACGACTGGTCTATTCATACGCTAGAGTCATCGTCATGCCAGTCACCGCACGCAGCACCGACACCCGCCGAAGCATTCTCGACGCCGCCCGGCGGATCACGGCCCACAAGGACCACTCCGCGGTCGGCATCACCGAGGTGCTCGCGGAGGCCGGCGTGCCCGAGGGGTCCTTCCACCACCACTTCCCCTCCAAGGACGCTTTCGGTGAAGCACTCCCGAGGGGCCACTTCGACGAGTACGCCTCCGGCACGGACCGCGTCCTCGCGCAGCCGGACGAGCCGGCCGCCGAGCGGCTGACGGCCTACTGGCGGCAGTGGCGGCAGTGGCGGCAGACGCAGGGCGTCGACGAGTGCCAGGGCAAGCGCCCCACCGTGAAGCTCGGCGCCGAAGCCGCCGACCTGTCGGAGGCGATGCGGCTGGCCCTGAAGGAGGGCACCGATGCGATCGTCGACCGCATCGAGCGCACGATCACCAGTGGCCTCGCGGACGGATCGATCGCGGTCGGCGGCGATCCCCGCGGTACGGCGCAGACCCTGTACGAGATGCGGCTCGGCGCAAGCGTCATGACCAAGATCCACCGCAGTCCCGCACCACTCGACACCGCCACGGCCGTGACCAGGCGGCTCCTCCACCCGTGAAGGCCGGCGGTTCCACACCCGGACGGGGAACGCGGTTTCCCCTCACCCTCAATTAGACGACCGGCCTACTGATCAAGGGAGAAGTGACATGAAGGTTCTCATCGTTTTGACCTCGCACGACGAGCTCGGCGACACCGGCCGCAAGACCGGGTTCTGGCTGGAGGAACTGGCGGCGCCGTACTACCGCTTCGAGGAAGCCGGCTGGGAGATCACCCTGGCCTCCCCCAAGGGCGGCCGACCGCCGCTGGACCCCAAGAGCAACGAGCCCGCCAACCAGACCGACCAGACCCGGCGCTTCGAGTCGGACGCGAAGGCGACCGCGGCACTCGCGAACACCGTGCGCCTGGACACCGTCGCGGCAGAGGACTTCGACACCGTGTTCTACCCCGGCGGTCACGGCCCGCTGTGGGACCTGGCCGAAGACACGCACTCCGCGCGCCTGATCGAGACGACCCTGCGCTCGGGCAAGCCCCTCGCACTGGTCTGCCACGCGCCCGGCGTCCTGCGCCACGTCCTCGACGAGGACGGCACGCCCCTGGTACGGGGCAAGAAGGTCACCGGATTCACCAACTCCGAGGAGGAAGGCGTCGCGCTCACCGAGATCGTCCCCTTCCTCGTCGAGGACGAACTCAAGCGCCTGGGCGGCGTCTACTCCAAGATCGGCGACTGGGAGCCCTACGTCGTCCAGGACGGCCTGCTGATCACCGGACAGAACCCGGCCTCCTCGGGCCCCGCGGCCGACGCCCTCGTCGAGCTGGTCAGCAAGGTGAGCGGGTGAGCGCGGACACCGCCACGTCCCCGCGTGACGCATGACCGCCCGGGCCGGACGGGAACCACCGGCCCGGGCGCGCGCCCGACGGCACCGGCACCGGCACACGGCCCCTGCAACACGGCTGACGCAACCGCCCGGCAGGACCCGGGCGGTCGACGCCCGGGTCGTCACGGACCTCGGCAGCGGCCAGCTCCTCGCCGACACCGCCGCCCCACAGCGCCGCGCCCCGCCTTCCCGGCCGGTCGCGGCGCCCCGGCGTTGCCGCCCCTTCACCGGCGGCCCGGAGGCACCGTCGTGTGCCCGGACCGCCCGCTCCGCCCGACCTCGTCCGGTTGCCCGCACGTGCCCGTCGGGCCGGACGGCTCCCCCGTTCCGCCCGCCGCCGCACGCACGGGCCGCGTCCACGGCCGGCGAACCCCGCGCGCCCGCCCGAGCAGTGCCCAGTCAGGGCTCATCCCCGGCACCCGGCGGGCCGTCCTGACCCGAAGTGGGCCGCGGAGCGGGCCCGCCCCCACATGCCAGGAGCCTGCTCGACGGGACGCTGCTGCTCACCGTGCAGGGCGTTGAGCACCACCAGGCATCCGGTCAGCGCCGGCACCATCCACTGCACGCGGGCCAGCTGCCGCCGAGCCTTGTCGAGGTCGACGGGGTGCTTCTCCGCCTTCTCGGTGTCCTCGGGGTCGGACGAGGAGGCCAGTTCGACCTTCTTGCCCAGGACCCGGGCGTAGGCGGTGGCGGCCAGAGCCGCGGCGGTGACGACGGTCTTGGCCGTGGTGGAGGCGGCCACGCCCTCCTGGGTGGCGACCCGATGGGCGTTCGCGACGAGCAGCCCGCCGCCGCCGAACAGGTGCGCGCCGATGGCGGCGGCGTTGACCGGAGTCCATTTCGCCCACCCCGACGAAGAGATCCGGTCCGTGGCCGTCTCCGTTCCGCCTTCGTCCCTGGCCGCGCCGTTGAGGCCGACCGCGCCCATCAGTGAACCGCCGAACCAGGCGGCCAGACCCACATCGTGCAGGCTACGGATGAAGGTGTTGCGTTCGGACATGGCGGTGCTCCTTCACAAGGGGGCAGGGGCGGGCCGACGACGACGTCGCGTACCACCCCACCCTGACCGGATCCTGCCGCCGCCGCCATCAGTGCTGACCCGAACGGGGGTTCCCGGCTCCTCGGGCGTGCGGAACCGCCCCTCGGGTGAAATCGACGTCCCGACGACGACCGCCGCCACCGGGTCGGCGCCGCCGTCCTCGGACACCAGCGGCGGGCCGGCCCCGTCGAGACCGCCTCCGCACACACGGATCACGTCCACGGCTGGTGCAATCCGCACACCCAGCCGGGCGGCGATCCGCCTGAGCCCGTCTCCCGCGTCCTGCGCGCCGTCCTGGCCTCCGGTGTCCCCTTACGGCATCCGCAGCCCGACGATGGCGACGCCTCGTCAGTGGTGACGTGTTCCGCGGCAGCGTCCGGCGTGGCCGCACGGACCTGCCGCCCGCCGGGAACGACCGCGCTCCGGACCGCAGTCGGATGCGGGAGCCGCCGCTGTCCGGTCCGGAACCGACCCAAAGACCGTGAGACCGCACCCAGGGCCCCGGCGGCCGGGAGTCCGGCCCGATCGACAAGGACTTGACAATTCCGACCGCCTCGGGTCATCGTCAAGAACCTGTCACTGGTCGAGGAGGCGGAGCGTTGGATCCCCGCAGGGCCCCGGTCGGCTCGCTGACCTTCCTGGTCCGCAAGGTCTGGCTGAACATGAGGTCGGCGATCGCCGGGGAACTCACGGCGTTCGGGCTGTCGACCTCGCAGTACGCCACCCTGCTGATGACGGCGGCGCAGCCGGGGATGTCGGCGTCGGACATCGCCCGCGAGGTGGCGAGTTCCCGGCAGGCCGCCAACGAGATGCTCGTCGGACTCGAACAGGAGGGCCTGATCGAGCGGCGGACGAACCCCACCGACCGGCGCAGCCACCAGATCTTCGTCACCGAGTCCGGCCGGGCGCGCCTGGTCGGTGCCCGCAAGGCCGTCGACCGCTGCGAAGAGGAACTGGAATCCGCTTTCACGCCCGAGCAGCGCGTCGCGATCCGTGAGTGGCTGGAAGGCATTTCCGGGGCGCGCCGCTGAACCCGGTGGGGCTCGGCCTTCCTGGTCGCCGTCCCCGTCGCGGTGCTGTCACTGATCGGGATCGCCCTGCTGCTCCCGGACTCCCGCAGCTCCGTCCCGCGTCCGCCGGCCCCGGCCGGGCTGCTGCTGTCGGTCAGCGGGCTCGCCCTCCCGGCCCACGGGCTGGTCCACGCGGGGCGGGTGGCCCCCTGAGCCCGGTGTCGGTGCGGGGGCCGGCCCCACCGGAGCGCGATCCGTCCTCCATGACACGAACCGCCGCCGGTCGGGATCCAGTGGCGGATGGCCAAAGACCGGTGACACCGACCGGTTCAGCGCAGCGCGTCGAGCCGGGTGATCAGCTCGGCAGCCCTCCCCCCGATGGCGGCGGCCAGTCTCCCCGCCTCCTCGGCCCCGCCCGAGGTGCGTTCGCTCGCGCAGAGCTTCCGGGACTGCGCGAGGTGGGCGCGCAGGCTGTCGGTGAAGATGCGGTCGAACTCCTTTCCGGTCGCGGTGCCCGCCCTCCTGACGGCGCCGAGGGTGACCATGCCCGGCATGTCGTGCCCCTCGTGGGGGCGGGTGTCGGGGACGCCGGAGAGTTCCATGAGCCGGCGCAGACCGGCCAGGTCGTCCTCCAGTCCGGCGTCGGCCCGGGCCGCCAGCCGGGCCAGGGCCGGGTCCCCGGCCCGTGCGGGGGCCAGGCCGGTCAGGAGCCGGGCCCGCTCGTCCATGGGGATCATCAGCTGGATCCAGGCGGTGTCGGTGGGATTGAAGGCCGCCGCCCGCGGCGGGCCGGCCGCCGGCTGCGCGGTGCAGCCGGCGGCCGGGAGCGCCGCGAGCAGGACCCCCAGTGCCCGCAGGATCAGAACGCGCCGGCGGAGTTGCACTTGGCCCTCTGCACGATGCAGTCCTTCACCCGCTGTCCCAGGGCCGCGTTGTCCCAGGCGTTGAAGAGGTCGCCGTGGATGGACGACGCCATGCCCGAGGACAACGACAGACCGGCGGCGCTGCCGCTGGTCGGGTAGCTGATGACGAACGAGACGGAAGGGATGGCGACCGGGTAGGCGCCGCTGCACGTGCCGTCGTGGGTGAAGGCGACGTGCGACTTGTGGTCCGGACTGTCGAGGTGCTTGCCGTCCCAGCAGTCGGGGAAGAGCAACTGGTGGACGAGCTTGGCGGTCGGGGCGCACACCGGCCAGTTGCCGTCGGAGCTGCGGCCGGTCTCACCTCCGGGTCCGGCGCAGAAGAACTGGTTGGGCGAGCCCGCCGGGGTGGACGCCTGCAGCTTGGCGTCGCCCGCGATCATGCGGAAGCCCCGGGGGAAGGGCACCGTCGCCGTGGGATCGACGAGCCGGGAACCGTAGTAGACGATCACACCGTCGGGTTCGACGGCCCTGCCCTGCTCGTAGAGGGTGGGGATCCAGTAGGCGGAGAGGTCCTTGGCGGGGGTGCAGCTGGTCCCCGCACCGGCCGACAGGCTCTGGAGCGTGGTGAACGCGTCGGTGCTCTTGTTGCCGAAGAAGCTGTGCATGTGGGACGCGCCGGGCAGGCCCGGGGAGACGATCGGGTCGTCCGGCTTGGAGTGGTCGTAGGTGCAGGTGGCGTTGAACTCGGGGACGCGCACCGCGTTGGACGGCACCGCGGCCGGGGTCATCGCGCGGAACTGCGCCAGCTGGGCGCCCCACTCGGCCTGGTCGACGTCGACCCAGCCGGGTGCGGCCTCGCCGCTGCCGCCGACGAAGGAGAACCAGTTGATGTTGACGAAGTCGCCGGGAGAGGCGCTGCGCAGCACGGCGAACACCGTCTGCGGGCCGGTGGGGTGGGTGGTGACGTCGGCGGTCCGGGTCGCCCAGCTCTGCCAGCCGCCGGTCGGGGAGACCTGGACGGCCGCGAGCAGCGGGCCGGTCAGTGAGCCGGTGCGCAGTTCCACGGAGCCGGAGCCGGTGGCGGAGGCGACGCGGGCCGAGACCGTCAGGCGGCCGGCGGGGCCGAGGTCGACGCCGTCGAAGCGCATCCAGTCGCCGTCGGCGAGGAAGGCGGCGTTCCGCCCGCCGCCGGTGTCCCCGGTCGCCTCCAGGGTGACGCCGGACTGCGCCGCGTAGGACTCGGCCCGAACGGTGACGGTGGCGGCCCGCGCGCTCTGGGCGGTGAGGACGATGCCGAGGGCGGCGGCCAGCACGATCGCCAGCGCTCCCGCTAACAGGGGGTGGAGGTGGGGGGTGTGTCTGCGCATGTCGCTTCCTCACGGAGGTGGGATTCGGGTGGGGGGACGCCCGGGGACCCCGGACGCCCCGGGACGGGCACCGGCCGTCGCGCACGAGTGCGGTGGCCACACCCGTGGGTGCGGCAGTCGCACGAGTGACCGCCGCACCCGCACGTGCGGGTGCGCTACGGGCGCGGGGCCGGGACTGCCGCCACCGGCCCCGCGCACCGGAAGGGGTTCGGGCACCGGAGGCGGTGACGGACGTGTTCCCGGGGCCGCGGGGCCTCCGGGGCGCCGGCGGGGGAAACGGACGCAGCGGTGGACGCGGGTGCGGCGGCCGCGGCGGCGAAGGGGGGACCGAGGCGGCGGGGCAGCGGATGCACGGGCGACTCCTCGGGTGGGGGTGGGCGAGGGAGCGCTCCCTGAGGGGAGGATGGGCGGGCCCGTACGGACTGTCAAGGGATCGGTTCATCTGGCAGGAAAGCCGCTGACTCCACACCGTCTCCCCGGGGAGCGGTTTCACGGGGCGTCCCTGCGACGGACACCACGTCGACGGGGGCGGGAAGCGGCGTGCCCGGGTGCCTCCGTCCCCCGGGGGCAGCCGCTACCCTGCTGGCGTGGCCGTGAGATCCAGCCGGAGGTCGTCCTGGTGAGAAAGCGCTCCCCGAGCACCGTCCTCGGCGCCGGCGGCCGGGACGGGAAGGGATGAAGCGCCCCACCCTGGAAGTGGTCGCCGCGCGTGCGGGGGTGTCCAAGTCGAGCGTCTCGCGCGTCATCAACGGCGAGACGACGGTCGCGCCGCGGATCCGGGACGTCGTCATGCGGGCCGTGCGCGAACTGGGGTACGTGCCCAACGCGGCCGCCCGCAACCTGGTCACCCGCCGGACGGACGCCGTGGCGGTGGTCGTCTCCGACCCGCCGCAGGGCGTGGTCTCCGACGATCCCCTGTTCTCCACCGTGGTGCGCACCGTCAGCAGGGAGCTGGAGGCCGCGGGGAAGCGGGTCGTGCTCATGCTCGCCGAATCCGACCGGAGCCGGACCAGGGTGGAGCGCTACGTGGCCGGCGGGCACGTGGACGGCGTGATGCTCGTGGCCCTGCACGGCACGGACCCGCTGCCGGCCGCGCTGGCCAGAATGGGCCTGCCCCTGGCTTCGTTCAACCGCACCTGCGCGCAGGACGTGCCGTACGTGGGACTGGACAACGCGGGCGGCGCGACGCTCGCCGTGCAGCACCTCCTGGAGCGGGGCCGGCGCCGGATCGCCACCGTCACCGGACCACTGGACCTGTTCGAGGCGCGCGAGCGCCTCGACGGCTACCGCCGGACGCTGCGGGACAGCGGCCGCCGCTCCATCGTGGCGCTGGGCGACTTCACCAGGGCCTCCGGCGCGGAGGCCATGCAGCAGCTCCTGGAGGACGATCCCGCGCTGGACGCGGTGTTCGCGGCCAACGACCTGATGGCGATCGGGGCCCTGCGCACCCTGCGCCTGGCGGGCCGCCGGGTTCCCGAGGACGTGGCCGTCGTCGGCTTCGACGACATCGAGGCCGCCGCCTACACCAGTCCGGCGCTCACCTCCGTGCGCAGTCCGATGGCCGACCAGGCCACCGCCACGGTCCGCCTGCTCCTGGGCCTCGTCGAGGGCGGTCCCGGGGGTCCGGTGATCATGCCGAACGAACTGGTGGTCCGCGAGACCACCTGATCACCGGCCGCGCGGGGCCCTGCCCCATGACCGGGACCGCGGGGACCGCCACCGACGACGCCCCGCACCCGCCCCGCCGACGGGCGTTGTCAGTGGCTGTTGGTAGAACTGCGGGCACCACCGACCGCACCCCCTTCCTCCGCAGGAGCAGCCGCATGACCATAGGCGACCACCTCCACACGCTGTACCGGCTGCCCGCCCACACGTTCCCGGGCCCCGGCGCGGGCACGGACGGCCTGCCCGAACCCGACGCCTGCGCCTGGCGGATCGGCGCCGACGTGTACGACGGCGACGAGGACTGGACCGCGGCCTTCGCGCGCTTCTGCGCCGCCGTCGAGACCACGCGGGTGCGGGCCCTGATCGTCGGCGCCTGGGAGGAGGCCTACGACACGACGCCGTCCGGTGTGATCGAGGCCCTGCTGGCCGCCCGGGACCGCTTCCCGGCGCTGCGCGCGCTGTTCCTGGGGGACATGGTGATGGAGGAGTGCGAGATCTCCTGGATCCAGCAGACCGACGTCACCCCGCTCCTGGCCGGCTTCCCCGCCCTGGAGGAGTTCGGTGTGCGCGGCGGGACGGGACTGCGGTTCCCCGCCCTGAGCCACGGCGCGCTGCGCCGGCTCGTCGTGGAGAGCGGCGGGCTGCCCGCCGAGGTGGTGCGCGGCATCGGCGCCAGCGACCTGCCCGCGCTGGAGCACCTGGACCTGTGGCTGGGCACCCCCGACTACGGCGGCGACAGCGAGGCCGCCGACCTCGAACCCCTCCTGTCCGGCGCCCGGCTGCCGCGCCTGCGCCACCTGGCCCTGCGCAACAGCGAGATGCAGGACGCCGTGGCCGCGGCCGTCGCCTCCGCCCCCCTCGTGGAGCGGCTGGAGGTGCTGGACCTGTCCATGGGCGTGCTGACCGACGAGGGCGCCGGCGCCCTCCTCGGCGGTCGGCCCCTCACCCACCTCAAGAAGCTCGACCTCCACCACCACTACCTCAGCAGGCCCTTGGAGGACCGGATCCGGCAGACCCTGGAGCCCGCGGGCGTGGA
The DNA here is from genome assembly GCF_030499535.1 of Streptomyces sp. TG1A-8. NCBI lineage: Bacteria > Bacillati > Actinomycetota > Actinomycetes > Kitasatosporales > Streptomycetaceae > Streptomyces > Streptomyces sp. TG1A-8. The sequence goes on along the minus strand of NZ_JASTLB010000001.1, from coordinate 6,753,926 downwards.
GGTGGACCTCGACCGCGCCGACGCGGAGGAGGAGACGGAGGACGACGGCACGGTCTGGCGCTACGTCGCCGTGGGCGAGTGAGCGCACCCCCCGCGGTCCGGGCGGTGTCCCCCTCCCGGCCGCGCTTCGCGGTGGTCGGCAACCCGGACGACCGCCGGGTGTCCCTCTTCGCCGACGCGGTGCGCGCGGCCGGCCTGCCCGCCCCGCGCGTCGTGCCCTGGAGGGACGTCCTGCGCGACCGGGGGGCGGACTTCGCCGCCGACGAGATCGTCCGCGTCGACACCCCCGGCGGGAACGCAGAGGTCGACCGCCTGCTGCGGGGCGCCTCGGACCCCACCCGGGTGGAGGGTTCGGCCCGCTGGTACGCGGGGTTCACCGCCGCCCTGCGCGGGCTGCGGGGCGGGATCCGCCTGGCCGACCCCGGCGACCTCGCCGTGCTGTTCGACAAGCGCGGCTGCCACGGCGTGCTCGACGGCGCGGGGGTCCCCGTCCCCGCCTCCCCCACCTCGGGCCCGAACGGCGCGCCGGTGCGCGGCTGGGACGACGTGCGGGCGCTGATGCGCGAGCACCGGATGCCCCGGCTCTTCGTCAAGCCCGCCCACGGTTCGTCCGCCTCGGGAGTCCTGGCCGTCGAGAGCGGCAGGGGCCGGATCAGGGCCACCACCTCGGTGGAGCTCACCGCGGACGGCCGTCTGCACAACTCCCTCAGGGTGCGCCGCTACGAGCGCGAACAGGACCTCGCCGCCGTCGTCGACGCGCTCGCGCCCGACGGCCTGCACGTCGAGCGCTGGCTGCCCAAGGCCTCCCAGGGGGGCCGCACCGCCGACCTGAGGGTGGTCGTGGTGGCGGGCCGGGCCACCCACGCGGTGGTGCGCACCAGCCGTTCGCCGCTGACCAACCTCCACCTCGGCGGCGGCCGCGGCGACCTCGACGCGGCCCGGCGGGCCGTCGAGGCGGCGGGTGCCCGCTGGGCCGACGTGCTGGGGGTGTGCGAGCGGGCCGCGTCCTGCTTCCCGCGCACCCTGTGCGTCGGCGTGGACCTGCTGCCGGCCGTCGGATGGCGCAGGGCCCTCGTCGGCGAGGTCAACGCCTTCGGTGACCTGCTGCCCCGGCTGACCGGACTGCCCGGCAGCGGCGCCGAGGGCCTGGACACCTACGGCGCGCAGGTGGCGGCAGTCCTGCGCGCGGTCGCCCGGCCCGGTCCGCTCCACCCGTACAGAACAGGAACGCCCCATGCCTGAGCCCGACATGAACGAGGTGGTCGGCCACCACGACCTCCTCCTCGTCACCCTCGACACGCTGCGCCACGACGTGGCCGCCGAGCTGGCGGCCGAGGGCCGCACCCCGAACCTCGCCCGGCACCTGCCCGGCGGCCGCTGGGAGAAACGCCACGCGCCGGGCAGCTTCACCTACGCCTCCCACCAGGCGATCTTCGCCGGTTTCCTGCCGACCCCGGCCGCTCCCGGGCCGCACCCGCGCCTGTTCGCGGCGAGCTTCGCCGGCAGCGAGACCACCGCCGACGGCACCTTCGTCTACGACGCCCCGGAGCTGGTGTCCGGGCTGGCCGGGGCGGGCTACCGCACGGTGTGCATCGGGGGCGTGGGCTTCTTCAACAAGCAGGGCCCGCTCGGCTCGGTGCTGCCCGGCCTCTTCCACGAGTCCCACTGGGAACCGGGGTTCGGAGTCACCTCACCGCACTCCTTCGAGAACCAGGTCGCCCGCGCCGAGCACGTCATCGCCGGACTCCCGCGCGAGCAGAGGCTGTTCCTCTTCGTGAACGTCTCCGCCCTGCACCAGCCGAACTGGTTCCACCTGCCCGGCGCGACCCGCGGGGCCGGGGACAGCCGCGAGACGCACGCCGCCGCGCTGGAGTACGTCGACCGGCACATCGGCCGCCTCTTCGCCGCCGCGAGCTCCCGGCGCCGCTGCTTCGCGATCGTCTGCTCCGACCACGGCACCGCCTACGGCGACGACGGTTACACCGGCCACCGCCTCGGCCACGAATCCGTGTGGACCGTGCCGTACGCCCACTTCTTCCTCGGCCCCGCCGGGGCCGCCCGGTGACCGCCGCCCGCCCGGCCACGCCGTACCAGCACTACGTGTACGCCTACCCCCACAAGACCGCCTACCGCAGGCTCCCCGGGCGTCCCGCGCTGAAGTCGCTGTGGGCGGCGGAGGACAAAAGCGCCCTCTGCCTCTACCTGCACATCCCGTTCTGCGAGGTGCGCTGCGGCTTCTGCAACCTCTTCACCCGCATCGGCGCCCCCGACGGGCTGGTCGGCGCCTACCTCTACGCCCTGGAGCGGCAGGCCGTCGCCGTGCGCGAGGCCCTCGGGGACGCGGACGGCGTCCGGTTCGCCACCGCCGCCTTCGGCGGCGGCACCCCCACCTTCCTCACCGCGGCGGAACTGGAGCGCCTGTGCGACATCGCCGAGCGCCGCATGGGCGCCGGCCTGCGCGCGATCCCCCTGTCCGTCGAGGCCTCGCCCGCCACGGCCACCGCCGACCGCCTCGCCGTCCTGGCGGAGCGCGGGGCCACCCGGCTCAGCCTGGGCGTCCAGAGCTTCGTCGACTCCGAGGCCCGGGCCGCCGTGCGCCCGCAGCGCCGCCGCGACGTCGAGGCCGCCCTCGGCCGCATCCGGGACACCGGCGTCCCGGTGCTCAACATCGACCTGATCTACGGCATCGACGGGCAGACCGAGCGGACCTGGCGGCACTCCCTGGACGCGGCCCTGGCCTGGCGGCCCGAGGAGCTGTACCTCTACCCGCTGTACGTCCGGCCCCTGACCGGCCTCGACCGCCACCGCACCGGCCCCGACCCGGCGTGGGACGAACAGCGGCTGGGCCTGTACCGCGCGGGCCGCGACCACCTCCTCGCCCAGGGCTACGTCCAGCGGTCCATGCGCATGTTCCGCCGGGCCGACGCCCCGCCGCAGGGCGCCGACGACTACGCGTGCCAGAGCGACGGCATGATCGGCCTGGGCTGCGGGGCCCGCTCCTACACCGCCGGCCTGCACTACTCCTTCGACTACGCGGTGGACATGCACGAGATCCGCGGCATCATCGACGACTACGTCGCCTCGACCGACTTCGCCCACGCCGAGGTCGGCTACCGCATGGACGCCCGCGAGGCCCGGCGCCGCCACCTCCTGCAGTCCCTGCTGCAGGCCGGGGGCCTGGAGGACGGCGACTACCGCGCCCGCTTCGGCAGCGCCCCCGCCGACGACTTCGGCGCGGAGCTCGGTGTCCTGGCCGACCGCGGCTGGCTCGACGACACCGCCCCCGGGCGCCTGCGGCTCACCGCGGAGGGGCTCGCCCACTCCGACGCCGTCGGCCCGGAGCTGTTCTCCCCCGCCGTGCGGGCCGCCATGGCCGCCTACGCGAGGAAGTGACCGGCCGCCGTGGACCTGACCCTGCTGTACCGGGGCCCGCTCGCCTCCTGCGACTACGACTGCCCCTACTGCCCGTTCGCCAAGCGGCGCGACTCCGCCGACCGGCTGCGCGCCGACCGCGCCGCCCTGGAACGCTTCGCGCGGTGGGCCGGCGCGCAGTGCGGGGACCGCCTCTCCCTGCTGTTCACCCCGTGGGGCGAGGGCCTGGTCCGCTCCTGGTACCGCCGCACCCTCGCGGAGCTGTCCCACCTGCCGCACGTCCGCCGCGTCGCCGTCCAGACCAACCTCAGCTGCCGCACGGACTGGCTCGCCGGGGCCGACCTCGGCACCCTCGCCCTGTGGTGCACGTACCACCCGGGTCAGACCCCCTACGACCGCTTCCTCGCCAAGTGCCACGACCTGGCCGACCGCGGGGTCCGCTTCAGCGTCGGCGTCGTCGGGCTGCCCGGCCACCTCGAAGCGGCCCGCCGGCTGCGCGCCGACCTGCCCGCGCACGTCTACCTGTGGATCAACGCGGCCGAGGGGCACACCTACGGGGACGCCGAGGCCGACGAGTGGACCGCGCTCGACCCCCTCTTCCCCTACAGCCGCACCCCGCACGCCAGTGCCGGCCTGCCCTGCCGCACCGGCGAGTCGGTGATCTCGGTCGACGGCGCGGGCACCGTCCGCCGCTGCCACTTCGTCCGCGCGGAACTGGGCAACCTCTACGACGGCTCCTACCGCGCCGCGCTGCGCCCGAGGCCGTGCCCGCTGGCCGTCTGCGACTGCCACATCGGCTACGTCCACCTGGAGACGCTGCCGCTGTACGACGTGTTCGCGGGCGGCGTCCTGGAGCGCGTCCCGGCCGCCGTCGCGCCCGGCCGCCGCTCCCCCGGGGCGGGCCCCCTCTGAGCCGCCCGGCCGGGCGGCGCGGCTCCGGTCCCGTTCCGGCGGGGCGCGCCACGGCAGCGGCGCCGGCGCGACGTCGTCCACCTGTTCGCCCAGTGCCCGCCCGTGACGGAGTGATCCGGCCGGCAACCGCGGTCGGGGCGGTGAACCGGGCGGTCGGCCGCCACCGGCTCCGGCCGGTGGGACATCACCGCGGCTCGGAGGGACCGCGACGAGGTGCTCCGCGAGGGCTTTCCCGCTCGGCCGGTTCGCCGGGTCGCGCAACAGTGGGCGCAACCCGCTCCCGGGCGGCCGCACGGGTGCGGGCCAGTTGTCGCAGCTCGGCACGCGCCGCCGGCACCGAGCGCGCGGCGTTCCAGCACGGGTGCCACCACAGCCGTGCGGACAGGCGCAGCAGGCGGCGGCGCAGGGCGGTGGTGTCACCGCGTTGCGGCGCGGCGAGTGCTTCGTAGGTGGCGTTGAAGGCGTGCTGCGTCCGCACCAGGTCGTCGGAGAAGTCGATGGCGTCCATACCCCCATGAGATGCCCGGCCCCAATTCGCTGTCATCCCGGACGCCGCCACCCGCCTGACCACCCGTGGGCGGCGCCCCGTGCCACCGGACCCCGACAGCGTCAAGGCCGTCGACAACGATGAGGACGTTGCCCGTCCGCCGGATCGTCATGCCGGGTCTCCCCGGTGCGGCACGGCCGCGGCGGTCGCGTCCGCTCCCGGGACGGAGCCGCCGGGCCGTTCTCGACATCCCCTGCCGCACCTTCTTCGAGGACTTCCCGGTACGGCAGCGCCCGTCACACGCCGGTCGTACCGCCGCGGACGGAACACCACGGCCCGGAGGTCCTCCCCCGTCCGCGGGCCGGTGGTCGGGGCTGCGCGCGGTACGGGCGGCGGCGGCGCGGTCGGCCTCACGGCCGGGTCCGCGGCCCGGGTCCCGGCCGTCGCTGCGATCCGGCAGGGCGGCCTGTCCGTCCCCCACCCCTTCCGCCGCACGGGGGAGCACGACGCAGGGGGTGTGCCGTCGGGCACCGAACGGTCCGGTTCCGGACCCGGCGGCGCCCGGGGGGAACGTCAGGGCAGGGTCAGGATCCGGGAGCCCTGGTCGGTGACGGCGACGGTGTGCTCGATGTGGGCGGCCCTGCTGCCGTCGGTGGTGCGCAGGGTCCAGCCGTCGGTGTCGGTGCGGTAGGAGTTCCGTCCGCCGGCCATGAGCATGGGTTCGATGGCGAGGACCAGGCCGTGGCGGAGCGGGAAGCCACGGCCGGGGCGGCCGCGGTTGGGGACGTGGGGGTCCTCGTGCATGCGGCGGCCGATGCCGTGGCCGCCGAAGTCGGCGGGCATGCCGCAGCCCGCCTTGCGGGCGACGGTGTCGATGGCGTGGGAGATGTCGCCGATGCGGTTGCCCACCCGGGCGGCGGCGATGCCGGCGTCGAGGGCCTGCTGGGTGGCGTCGATCAGATCGAGGTCGCCGGGGCGTGGCGTTCCGACGGTGAAGGTGATGGCCGCGTCGCCCGCCCAGCCGTCGAGCCGGGCGCCGCAGTCGATGCTCACCAGGTCGCCGTCGCACAGCCGGTAGCCGGTGGGGATGCCGTGCGACACGGCGTCGTTGACGGACGTGCAGATCACGGCCGGGAAGGCGACCGGGGCGAAGGACGGCCGGTACCCGAGGAACGGGGAGCCGGCTCCGGCCTCGGCCAGGACCGACCGGGCCACTTCGTCCAGTTCCCGCAGGGACACCCCCACGCCGGCGGCTTCCCGGACTGCGGCCAGGGCCCGGGCCACCACGCGCCCGGCTTCCCGCATCGCGTCCAGTGCGGCGTCGGTCTTGATCTCCACCATGTGCTCGGCTCCCCGCGACACGTCCATCCAATACTTATACCGGTATTAGTATCACGGTCGTGGTGGGGCTCCTTCAGCCCCCTCACAAGACGGGGCGGAGAGGGAGCGCCGCACGGAGGGCGGGCCGGGACCCGGCTCACGGGAGCAGACGTCCGGCACCGGCCCGCCTCGGACCGGTCAGTAGGCTGAGGGTGTGACTCACTACGATGTTCTCGTCCTCGGTGCCGGTCCCGGTGGATACGTCGCCGCCATCCGCGCCGCCCAGCTCGGCAAGTCGGTTGCGGTCGTCGAGGAGAAGTACTGGGGCGGTGTGTGCCTCAACGTCGGCTGCATCCCCTCCAAGGCACTGCTGCGCAACGCCGAGATCGCCCACCTCCTCACCCAGGAGAAGAAGACCTTCGGAATCAGTGGCGATGCCACCATGGACTTCGCCGTCACCCATCGGCGCAGCCGCTCGGTGGCCGATGCCAGTGCCAAGGGCGTGCACTACCTGATGCGGAAGAACAAGATCACCGAGGTGTTCGGGCGGGGCGTCCTCACCGGCCCGAAGTCGGTGGACGTCACCGGCGAGGACGGCGCGACGACGTCGTACACCTGCGACGACCTCATCATCGCCACCGGTGCGCAGGTGCGGATGCTGCCGGGCATGAGCAGGAGCGCCAACGTCGTCACCTACGAGGAGCAGATCCTCGACGACAACCTGCCGGACTCGGTCATCATCGGCGGTTCCGGCGCGATCGGTGTCGAGTTCGCCTACGTCCTCAAGAACTTCGGCGTGAAGGTGACCATCGTCGAGTTCCTCGACCGCATGGTGCCGACCGAGGACGCCGACGTTTCGAAGGAACTCCTGCGGCACTACCGCAAGCTGGGGGTCGACGTCCTGCTGTCCACCAAGGTCGACGCGGTGGAGGACACCGGCTCGGGCGTCAGGGTCACCGTCAGCCCGGCCGCGGGCGGCGAGGCCAGGGTGCTCGAGGCCGACAGGATGCTGGCCGCGTTCGGCTTCGCGCCCCGGATCGAGGGCTACGGCCTGGAGGCCACCGGGGTGGAGCTCACCGAGCGGGGCGCGATCGCCGTCGACGCCCGTGGACGCACCAGTGTGCAGGGGGTCTATGCCATCGGCGACGTGACCGGCAAGCTCATGCTGGCGCACACCGCCGAGGCCATGGGCGTCGTGGCGGCCGAGACCATCGCGGGTGCGGAGACCCAGGAGATCGACTTCGCGATGATCCCGCGGGCGACGTTCTGCCAGCCGCAGATCGCCTCCTTCGGCCACTCCGAAGCCCAGGCCCGCGAGCTGGGGTACGACGTCAAGGTGGCGCAGTTCCCCTTCTCCGCCAACGGCAAGGCGCGCGGCATGGCCGAGGGCGCCGGCTTCGTGAAGATCGTGGCGGACGCCCGGCACAACGAAATCCTGGGCGCCCACATGATCGGCCCCGAGGTCACCGAGCTGCTGCCCGCGTTGACGCTGGCGCAGATGTGGGACCTGACCGCCGACGAGGTCGCACGCAACATCTTCGCCCATCCCACCCTGTCGGAGGCGGTAAAGGAAGCCGTCGAGGGCATCGCGGGGCACATGATCAACCTGTGATCCGGCGGAACCGCCGCCTTCCGGGACCCGCCGCGGCCGTCCGCTGCCCCGAGCGGCTCCCCGGACTCGCGCGGGGACGCGGCCCCGGCGCGGACGGGGCGATGGAACCGCCCGGGACCAGGGCCGGGACGGGTGCACCCGGCGTGTGGCGGTGGCCGGAGGAGGAGTCCGGGACCTGACCGGCGGAGCGGCCGGGGTCGTTCGGCGCAGTGGCCGTCGAGGCCGGGGGCCGCGGGCCGGCGGGGATGTCACGTGTGCCGCCGCGGGGCGGCTCCGGCAGCGGGCCGCGCGACGCGGTACCGGGATGGTGCCGGTGGCGGGTCCGCCACCGGCACTGGCGGTGGGTGTGGTGATGGGGTGGGGGTGGTGTCGGAGGCTGAAGTGCGGTGGGAGGAGGCCGGTCGTGTGGGAGCCGGTCGAGCCGGCGGCGGAAGGGGGTGCCGGGCACGGTCGCGGTGCCGGTTGGGGCCGCGGCGGCCGGGCGCCGTCGAAGCGCTCCTCGTGCGCTTGGACCACGGCCCGGCTGCGGCGCTCCGGCGTCAGCCGGCGGGGCTGGTCCAGCCGACGGGGACGCGGGCGAGGCGGACCCGCTGCGGGTGGTCGCCGACGGGCACCGAGACGATCTTCCGGCCGGTGGCGAAGCTGATGGCGGTGACCTGGTCGGCGCCGCTCTCGGAGATGACGCAGGCGGTGCCGTCGCCGCTGACGGTCGCCCAGTAGGGCTTGGCGGCGGTCACCAGCGGTCCTTCCTGGAGGGTGGTCCGGTCGACGACGGTGGCGTAGTCGTCCATGGTCCCCGCGACGCACAGCTTGCCGCCGTCCGGGCTCATCGACAGCCCGTGGTGGCGGGAGTCGTTGACGAACGCGGTGCGGTCGTCGCTGGTCGCGGGATTCTTCGGCAGCGTCTTGATCCGGGTGATCCTGTCGGTGGCGACGTCGTACTCGGCGAACCCGTTGAAGTACGACACCTGGAAGTACAGCTTGGACTCGTCCGGGGTGAACACCGCCGGGCGGACGGCGTCGGACAGGTCGGAGCGACCGGCGGCGTCCAGCCGCTGGCGCATGTCGACGGTCCTGACGACCTTGAACGTGCCGGTGTCGGCGACGGTGATCTTCCGGTCGCCCTTGAGGACGTCCTGGGACGGGTCGTCGAAGTCGTTGTTGACCTCGCCGATCGCCATGTTCCAGACGTACTTGCCGTCCTTGGTGAAGACGTTCTCGTGCGGCTTGTCCCCGGTGCCGAACTTCCCGAGTTCCCTGCCGGTGTCGATGTCCAGTACGTGGACGGTGTTGGAGGTCGAGGCCGACACCGCGACCCTGGTGCCGTCGGGGGAGACGGCCATGTGGTCGGAGCGGAAGCCGGAGACGGGAAAGCGCCATTTCAGCTTGCCGGTGGCCAGGTCGATGGAGACGACGTCGGCGAAGCTGGGTCGCGAGGCGACCAGAGCGGTGCCGTCGGGGGTGGCGTACATGTCGTCGACGAACTGGTCGTGACCCTCGCCCGCGGTCTGGCGGATGCCCAGGAAGAACGCCAGCTTGATGGGATTGAGGTAGATCTCGGCCAGTCGCTGGTTCTTGTCGGGGATCACGTTGATCCGGCCGATCCCGGCGAAGTCGCCGCGGGCCTTGATGACGTCGGCGGTGCCCTCCCAGTTGTTGCCGACGAACATCACCTCCTGCAGTGCCGGGGCGGCGTGTGCGGGTGCCGGGGCTCCCGCGCCCGCGACCGCCGCCGCGATCAGGGCGGCGAGGGGGGCTCTCCGGGTGAGGAGAGGGGGCAGAGCGCGCATGGGCATCCTCCAATGCGGTTCCGGGGCCGCGGAGAAGACGTCGCGGCACGGGCGTCCGAGGCCCGGGAAGGGGGCCGTCGGAGGTGGTGAGGTGCTCGGGCATGGTCGGCCGAGGGACGCCACCGGCCTTGCGGGCCGTGCACGGGGCCCCATCGCCTGGACAACACTTCTTCGGATCGCGTCACCGGATGGTAAAGACCTGTCGTGTTCACCACAACCCCGCGTGCGGGAGGGTCCCCGCGCCACCGGTGCGGAGGATGTGGTGGCGGGCGGAATCACGCCGGCTCGGGACCGGCGCGGAGGCGAGGGCGCCGCACGGCGACGGGCCTCCGAGGGGCCGCGCCGGGCTTCGAGGAGAGCGGGTACGGCGCCCGGTGCGGTCCGCCGGTCACCGGTGGTGCGCGACCGCCGCACCGCACCCGGTCGACGGTTCCGGCCGGTCCTCCTGGCGCGCCTGCCCGGGGTGACCGCCCCGGAACGGTCCGGGCCCGCGCCGGCCCCGATCACCCTCGACGGCAAGGGGGCCGACCTGCGCGACGGCGCGTTCGCGGTGGTCGACGGGGTGCGGGAGGTGCGGTCCACCGCCCACGCCCGAGGGCGGGTACGCCCGGTCGGGCGGGTACGCCCCGGCCCGCCCGACCGGTGCCGGGGCCCACCGCGGAAGGCGCCGCGATGACACGGGGACCGGCACGCAGCCGTCCACGTGGGCGGGGGCCGCCGGTGGCCCGCCGGCCCCGCCCGCGTCGGCCCGCGGCCGCGCGGGCCCGTCAGGCGGTTTTCGTCCCGGTCATGCCGCCGAGCAGGAGCCGCAGGATCTGCTGGAGTTCCTCGGCCAGTGACGTGGTCGTCCCCGAGGACCGGTTGGCCCATCGGTAGAGGGCTCCGAGATAGACGTCGCGCAGGACGTTGCCGACGATGATGGGCGACATCCCCGGGTCCAGCTCCCCCTGGCGCATCCCGCTGTCGACGATCCTGGCGAACACCTCCGCGACGTACGGCTCCTCCAGGATCGGCCGGCCCGCCTTCACCCAGGCGGTGAGCATGGCCGTGGTGAGCTGCGGCTCCTCCTGGTTGATGCGGACCAGCACGGCCATGCACCGGTGGAGCCGCGCGATCGAACTGGGCGTGAACACGCTGTCCTCGTCGAGGCCCGTCACGAGCGCTGCGCGCCTCCTCTCCCCCCAGGTGGTGATGATGTCTTCCTTGCGCTGGAAGTAGTTGAAGAAGGTGCCACGCGCCACGTCGGCCCGTTCCGCGATTTCGTCGATGGAGGTGTGGTCGTACCCCTTCTCCACGAAGAGCTCGATCGCAGCCAAGTAGAGACGTTCCCTGACCCGTTGCTTGTTGCGTTCCCGGCGGCCGACCGGCGGCGGCGGCGTTGTCGCGCGCGAGTCCATTCCGTCCCTCCTGTTCCTGTCGAACTCACCGAGTCCGAGTGGCATGCCCCGACGGCGAGGGTGGGGGGCCCGAGCCCGGTCGGCCTCGTCGGGGCAGCGTCGTGCATTCGGCGGCAGTTTTTTATACCACGGTGCAATTTTACTGCTGCCCCGCTGCCGCGGGGCAACGGTCGCACGGCGGTTGCCCGCAGGGCGGCCGGGCCGGGCATCGCGCGCCCCCGTACCGCGCGAGCTACGGTTGTGCGCCGTGCCGGACGAGACTCCTGCGCAGGTCGGCGATGCTCTCGGTGCCCAGGAGCCGCCCGGCGGTGATCTCCGTGCCGTGACCGCGCTGCAGGTGCTGGCGGAGCCGGGTGGCCATGAGGGAGTCGAGCCCGAGTTCCCGTAAGGACAGCCGCTCGTCGATGTCCGACGCGCGCATGCCCAGCAGGGCCGCGGAGTACTCGACGAGGGCTTCCGCGGCGTCCTCGGCACGGCGGGGGCGGGACGAGGGCGCGGACGCGCGGGAGGGGGCGTCCGTGGCGGTTCGCGCGGCCGCCGGTGTCCGGTCCCCGGCGAAGCGGGGCGCCGCGGCGGGACGCGGCGGCCTGGCGACGGCTCCGGCGCCGAGCGCGCCGGCCACCTTCCTGGCCAGGTGGGTGAGCGGCACCGCGCACCGCTGGGTGACGGCCGGCACGAGCGCGGACACGCGCGCCAGCGGCGGGCCCGCGGGGGACGTCTGCGCGAGCCGTCGCAGACGGATGCCGGAGAACCGCGCCAGGACGCGGCGGTCCGGCGCGATCAGCAGGACGTCGGCCAGGAGGAAGGCCCCGCCGTCCTCGGCCCGCACGGTGCTCAGGCTCCAGAACTCCGGTTCCAGTTCCGCGTGGAACCGGACCGCGTCGAAGGACACGGGGACATGGGCGGCGTCGTCCCGGCCGGACACGGCTCCCGGCCGTGCCGCCAGGATCGTCTGCAGGCCCGTCTCCCAGCCGACGTGCGGCAGGGGTTTCGCCAGCCGCACGCGGGCCACGGCCTCGCCGTCGCGCCGCCACAGGTGCTCCGGCCCCCGGAACGGTTCCGCGATGTCGTGTCCGTGGCGCCGGGCCAGCAGGGGGAAGTCCTGTGCTCCCAGGTAGTGCCGGCACCGTGCGAGCGCGGCGTCGAGGGTGTCCGGGGCCACGGGACCGGCCCCGCCGCCCTCCGCCCTGACGATCCGTCCCGAGGCGCACAGGACGGAGTCCGGGGCGCCCCGCACCGAGGCCCGCACCGTCACGGCGGGGTCCGCACCGCCGCCCTGCCGGTGTCCGTCCAGCGCGACGTGCAGGACCGTGTCGCCCGCCGCGTCGAGGGGCACGCACGCGTCCCCGAGCCGCACGTCCCGCAGTTCCAGCGGCGCGCCGCGGTCGGCCTCCTGCGCCGTTTCCAGCATCGCCGCCAGGTAGGCGACGGGCGGCACGGCCGCAACCCCGTGGACCGCCACGCCGTCGCCCCAGTCCGCGGTCGCCCCCCACGCCCCGAGGTCGATCCGCCGCACCTGGCGGGCGCCGGCCCGCTGGACGGCCGTGGGGACGGCCGGATCGCGCCGGTACCGCACCGCGTCCCAGGAGTAGGTGGGGAGCGACGGCACGTGCCGCGGGCCGCCGCCGTACCACCGCCGCCAGTCCACCCACCCGCCGTGGGCGAAGAGCCGGCCGGCCGCCCGGGCCAGCTCGGTGGGCTCGTCACCGGCGCGGTACAGCGAGGCCACCGCGGCGGTGTCGACGCCGGCCGCGCCGAGGGTGTCGTCCATGGCGGCGAGCAGGACGGGATGGGGGCCGACCTCCAGGAAGACGCTGTCCGTCCCCTGGGCCGCCCTGCGCAGCGCGTCGGCGAACCGCACGGGACGGCGCAGGTTGTCGACCCAGTAGGCGGCGGTCAGCTGCGGGCCCTCGACCTCGTGGCCGTACACGGTGGAGACCATGCCCGTCCCGCCGGACGTCGGGGAGAGTCCGGACAGCTCCCGCAACAGGTCGTCCCGCACCGCATCCATCTGGGGTGAGTGGGAGGCCACGTTCACCTTCACCGGGCGGCACAGGACGCCGTCCCGTTCCAGCTCGGTCCGCAGGGCGGCCAGGGAGGCGGGATCGCCCGCGAGGACGGTCGTGGTGGGGGCGTTCTCGGCCGCCACGCACACGGCGTCGCCGTAGGCCTCGGCGCGCTGCCGGGCCCGGGCGGCCGAGAGCTCGACGACGAGCATGGCGCCACGGCCGGCCGTGCGCTGCATCAGCCGGCTGCGCCGGCAGATCACCGCGGCCGCCTCGTCGAGGGACAGGGCGCCCGACACGTGCGCGGCCGCGACCTCCCCCATGCTGTGCCCCATGCACAGGTGCGGCTGCACGCCGCGTTCGCGCCAGGCGGCGGCGAGGGCGACCTGCACGGCCCACAGGACGGGCTGGACGACGTCCACGTCCGTGGGGAACTCAGCGTCGGACGTCAGCCGGTCCAGGACCGACCAGCCGAGTTCCCCGCGCACGGCCCGGTCGCACGCGTCCAGTGCCGACCGGAAGGCCGGTGAGGAGCGGTACAGCGTCCGGCCCATGCCCGCCCACTGCGCCCCCTGCCCGGAGAAGACGAACACGATCCGCCTGTCGGACGACGATCCCGCGTCCGCCGTTCCCCCGTCGGGGAGGGTCTCGCCGTCGGCGAGGGCGCGCAGCCGCCGGGACAGCGAGTCGTGGTCGTCGCCCACGACCCACAGCCGGTGGGGGTGGGGGTCGCGCCCCGTGGCAGCGGCCGCGCAGATGTCGCGGAGCCGGTGCCGGCGCCCGGCCCCGGTGGGACCGAGGTAGGCCGCGTAGTCCGCGGCCAGGCGGCGGAGGGAGCCGGCCGTCCGCGCGCTGAGCACCAGCAGGTGGGGGCCGGTGTCCGTCACGGTGTCGTCGGTGGCGGGTGCGGGTTCGGGGACGTGGGCGCCGACGACCACGTGGGCGTTGGTCCCGGACAGGCCGAAGGAGCTGACGCCGAGCAGGGCGCGGGGACCGGCCGCGGTCAGCGGCTGGTTGCGGGTCACCACGCGGACCGGGAAGCCGTCCTGACCGAGCAGGGGGTGCGGCTCGTCCAGGTGCAGCGACGCCGGGACGACGCCGTGCCGGAGGATCAGCACCGTCTTGATCAGGCCCGCGATGCCGGCCGCGGCCTCGGCGTGACCGATGTTGGTCTTGACCGACCCGGTCAGCAGCGGTCTCCCGGCGGCCCGCCCCTGCCCGGCCGACTCGGCGAGCGCCCTGAGCTCCACCGCGTCCCCGACCCGCGTTCCGGTACCGTGCGCTTCGACGTAGTCGAGTTCCGAGGGTTTGACGCCGGCACTGGCGCAGGCCTCGCGCAGCATGTCCGCCTGGCCCTCGACGGACGGGCGGAGCAGCAGCCCGCTGCCGGCGCCGTCGTTGGTGACCGCGCTGCCGAGCAGGAGGGCGCGCACGGGGTCGTTGTCCCGCAGCGCATCGTCCAGCCGCTTGAGCACCACGACGCCCACGCCCTCGCTGCGGACGAACCCGTCGGCACGGGCGTCACCGAACCGGCAACGGCCCCCGGGCGAGAGCATGTCCCCCTGGGAGTAGGCGATGGAGTCGTGGGGGGACAGGATGATGTTGACACCGGCGGCGACGCACAGGTCGCTCTCGCCGGTGAGCAGGCTCTGCCGTGCGGCGTGCACGGCGACCAGTGACGAGGAGCATGCCGTGTCCAGTACGACGCTCGGCCCGCGCAGGTCGAGCGCGTAGGAGACGCGGCCGGCCGTGACGGCGCGCAGCCGGCTGCCGACCATGCCGTGGACGTCGGGCTCGTCGGCACGGGGATCGGTGTCCGCGTACTCGGAGGTCGCCTGCCCGACGAACACACCGCTCCGGCTGCCCGCGAGCCGGGAGGGGCGTATCCCGGCCGATTCGAGGGCTTCCCACACCACGTGCAGCAGAAGCCGCTGCTGCGGGTCCATGTCGCGCGCCTCCGCGGGCGAGACGCCGAAGAACGCCGCGTCGAAGCCGAAGGGGTCGGTGAGGAAGCCGCCGTGCCGGGACACGGTCCGGCCGGGGGTCATGGGAGAGGTGTCGTGGCAGTGGTCGACGTCGAAGCGGTCGTGCGGTACCGGGGTCACCGTGTCGGTGTTGTCGATGAGAACGTCCCACAGGTCGTCGACGCTCCCGATGCCCGGGAACCGGCACCCCATGCCGATGATGGCGACGGGCATCGTGCTCGACAGCTCTGTACGCATGTACGACTCCAAGCTCCAAGGCGAGTCAGGCGATCCATCGAGGTGGGATCCAAAAATACACCGGAGACCATTAATCGCCCGGGATGTCCCCCAACTCTTCGCATAAACCTGTTTTCGAGCCCTCAATAGCCGGACATTTGTTACATTTACTCGTTTGCGCTCTCCATGAAAACATGTACTTGCGTCCATAAGTGCTCTCGTGTTTATCCTTTGCCTACCGTTGCCGCAGCAGGTGAGGGGGAAGACTCATGGACATCGCCCAGATCGTTCCGCAGATGGGTGACGAGGAACTGGCGGCCTATCGGTTCCTCATCACCACCGGTGGGGCCCGGCCGGACAGAGTGGCGAGCAGCCTGGGATGGGGTGCGGGCCGGACGGAGCGCGTGCTGTCCCGGTTGAGCCGGATGAAGCTGGCGCGGTCCAGGGCGGAGGACCGCAGCGACTGGACCGCGGTGCACCCGGACACCGTCAGGCTCCACTACGCCAAACCCCTCTCGGGCGTCATCGACGCCTGGCAGGCCCAGCTGGAGGAACTGCGCAGTCAGCTCGACGCGCTCTCCGGCCTCTGCGCCCACGACGAGGACGGAGGCCCCGGACCCGTGGTCACCGTCGAGGGCGCGACCGACATCCGCGACGCCCTCGCGGTCGCCGTGCGGCGCTGCACCGAGGAGGTGCTCGCCGTGCAGCCCCTGGGCCGGGGAACCTCCGCCCTCGCCCGGGACGTGGTGTGCCGGGACGGCGAGCCGCTGGCACCGGCGGTCGGCGTGCGGGTGCTGCTGCCCCACCTGTCCCGCTACGACGCGGAGGTGCGCGAGTGCACCGAGCGGATCTTCGCCTCGGGGGGCGAGGTGCGGACCACCGCCGCGTCCCTGCCGCCGCTGATCGTGTTCGACCGTTCCGTGGCCTTCCTGTTCGACGACGAGGACACGGACAGGGTGCACAGGGTCCAGCACAAGGCCCTGGTGGAGTTCATGGTGCACATGGTGGTCAGCGCCTGGGCGACCAGCGCCGTCTTCGAGAGGACGGGCGGCAACAACCGCCTCCCGGAGTGCCTGACCCAGGAGACGAAGACCGCGATCGTGCAGCTGCTGGCCGCCGGCTACAAGGACGAGGTGGTGGCCAAGCGCCTGGGCATCGGCGTGCGGACGTGCCGGAAGTACATCGCCGAGTTGTTCGGCGACCTGGGAGCCCAGAGCCGGTTCCAGGCCGGCTGGATGGTGCGCGACCACATGCTCGTGGCCGGCTCCGCGATGGCGGGGGCCGACCGCGGCACGGGCTGAGCAACCGGGCGGCGTCCGGCGGCCGACCGCCGTACCGCCGGTCGGCGGGCCCTTCGGCACCCAGGGCTCCGGTGCGGCGACGACGCCGGTCCACCCGCCCTTGCGGCCGGTTGCCCCGCGGGCGTGCCGATGACGGGTCGAGGGCCTTCCGGCCCGGTGCGGATCGCGGCGTCCGCGCCGGGCCGGAAGGCCCTCGACCCGTGCGGTGGTAGGCCCCGGCCGGCCGACTGCGCGGCCGTCCCGGCCCCGCCCGGGAGAGCCGGACACGGCTCGGGACGGCCTGGGACCGCGGGAAGCGGCCCCGCGGCCCCTCGTTCTGCGCGCCCCCGGCGACTGCCGGGGCGCGCCCCTCCCCCGGGCCGGTCAGCGCGCGAGTACCGCCGTGAGGGCCGCCGTCAGCTCCCCCTCCGGATCGTCCGCGGCCTTCCTGCCGCGCCAGGCCACCACGGCGTCGGGACGGACCAGCACGGCACCCGTCGGTTCGACGCCGTAGCGGTCGCACCAGGTGTTGTCGCGGTCGGTGAAGCGCTCGCCGATGCGGTGCGCGTCCAGGGTGATCCCGAGCGTGCCGGCGGCCTTCTCCGCGGCGACGACCCAGTCAGGGGCCTCCTGTCCCGCCAGCAGCACGAACCCGCGCCCGAACAAGTCGTGCGTGGACAGCTCCCGCGTGCCCTCGGTCAGGACGACGTGCGGGGCACGTCCCCCGGGACGCCCGGTGGGGTGCCACGGATCCTCCTGGAGGCTGCCGTCGTCGTCGGCCTCGGTGCGGACCGCGGCGGAGTGGTACCGGAAGCCGAGGTACTCCTTGGGCATGGGGATGGGGGCGTTGGGGTCGGCCGGGTTGTAACTGGCGGGCACGCGGCCCTCGGAGATCTTCGCCAGCTCGACCTCACGCTCCAGCGTGATGTTGACGACGGGGCGGCGCTCGGTCTCGTACGTGTCCAGCAGGCCGGGGCCGGCCTCGCCGGTGAGCACCAGCGCCAGCCGCCAGGACAGGTCGTAGGCGTCCTGGATGGCGAGGTTGCCGCCCTGTCCTCCGTTGGGCGGGCAGGCGTGCGCGGAGTCGCCGGCCAGGAAGACACGACCGTCGCGGAACCGTTCGGCCAGTTTGTGGTTGATGGGGAAGAAGCGGGCGTTGACGAAGGTGACGTCGATCCCGGGGTCGCCGATGGCACGGCGGATCCGCTCCAGGCAACGCTCCTCGGTGAAGTCCTGCGGCGTCTCACCGCGCTCGGGGAAGTAGTCGACCCACAGGGTGTGCCGCTCGGAGCCGTCCAGGATGAAGCTGGATCCGCTGCCCGGCATCCCGATGACCTCGACCGCCCCCTTCTTCACGTACCGCGTCAGGTCGGCCTCGAAGGTGATGATGTACATGTGGCCGATCGTCCCGCCGCCTTCGACGGCGATGCCGAGCATGTCCCGCACCCGGCTCGTGTTCCCGTCGGCCGCCACCAGGTAGTCCGCCTCGACCACGTACTCCCGGCCGGTGGACACCTCCCGGAGCGTCGCGGTGACCTTCTCGTCGTCCTGGACGACGGCGACCACCTCGGTGCCGTGGCGCAGTTCCGCGCCCGCCTCCTCGGCGCCGACCCGGAGGATCTCCTCGACCCGGGCCTGTGAGATCCAGGCCAGCGGTGGCACCGGGGAGAGCTGCCGCGGGTCGGGCTGTCCGGCCTCCGGGTCGAGGAAGCGCCGCTCGGGGTCGGCCAGGCAGACACCGTGGCTGATGCGGGGCCACTGCGCGTCCCCCAGGGCCGCCTCGAGGCGCCGGCCCACACCGGGCAGGGTGTGCAGCAGTTCCTGGGAGCGTGTGTTCAGACCCCACGCCTTCGGCAGCGTGGAAGCACCCGGACGCCGCTCCACCAGGAGGGGGCGCACACCCCGTGCGGCAAGACTCAGGGCTGTGGTGAGCCCGGTGTAGGCGCCACCGGCGACGAGTACGGGAACTCGCTGGACTGACATGCGATATGCCTCCGTAACTGCTGTGTTCGGAACCGGCCGGAGCAGTGCCGGACCCGGCTCGACCGGAACGGGACGGTGTACGGCCCATGGGGAGTGCGGGACGGACGGGGGCCGGCGCCGGCCGCGTACCGCGCGGTGAAGAGGGGGAAGGAGCGATGCCACCGGAGCCGGGAGGCGGCCGCGTGACGCGGACCGGTGGCGTGACGCGTGCTGCGGCCGGGGCGTCCGCCGACGGACCCGGCGGGGAGCGGAGGGTGTTCGGCGGGCGGCTGCCGGGCGCAGCGCCCGCCCCGCGTGCCGTGCCGCCCGGCCGGGGCCCCGGGGGTCAGGGCGTGCCGAGCGTGGCGATGTCGATGACGTACCGGTAGCGGGCGTCGGACAGGTTCTCCCAGGCCTGCGGGACCCGGGCCGCCGGAATCCGCTCGATCTCCGCGGTGATGCCGTGCCTCGCGCAGAAGTCGAGCGTCTCCTGCGTCTCGCGGATGCCGCCGATGGAGGAGCCCACGATGCCGCGGCGGGCGGCCAGAAGTGAGAACGTGTTGTACGAGGCGACCGGGTCGGCGGGGGCCCCGACGTTGACGAGCGTGCCCCCCAGGCCGAGCAGCCCCAGCCAGGCGTCCAGGTCGAGGGGGGCCGGCACCGTGTTGAGGAGCAGGTCGAAGTAGCCGGTGAGGCCCGCGAGTTGTCCGTTGTCACGCGTGTCCACGAACCGTGCGGCACCGAAAGCCAGGGCGTCGTCCCGCTTCTCCGGCGACCGGCCCAGCAGCGTGACCTCGGCCCCCATGACCGCGGCGATCTTTACGCCGAGATGTCCGAGGCCGCCCATGCCGAGGACACCGACCCGCATGCCCGCACCCGTGCGCAGGCGGCGCAGGGGGGAGTAGACGGTGACGCCCGCGCACAGCAGTGGGGCCGCGCCGTCCAGTTCGAGCGCGTCGGGGATGCGCAGCACGAAGTGCTCCGCCACCACGATGGACCGGCTGTAACCGCCCTGCGTCACCGATCCGTCGTGGTCGCGGGCCGAGTAGGTCTTGACGAAGCCCTCGACGCAGTACTGCTCCTCGCCCGCCGCGCAGGGGGCGCACTTCCCGCAGGAGCCGACCATGCAGCCCACCCCCACCCGGTCCCCCGGTGCGAAGGCGGTGACCGCCTCGCCGACCTCGCGGACCACTCCGGTGATCTCGTGTCCGGGCACGAGGGGGAAGAACGTCCCGCCCCAGTCGTCGTGGCCGAAGTGCAGATCGGTGTGGCAGATGCCGCAGAACGCGATGTCGATCCGGACGTCGTTGGCGCGCAGCGGGCGCCGTTCGATGGCGGTCAGCGTGAACGGTGCTCCTTTGGCGGGCAGGGAAAGGGCGGGGGTAGTGGGCATGGTGATCCTGTTTCCCTCGACTGAAAGGGGCTACGGGCAGCTCTTCGGTCTCCGTCGGAACGCCCCGGCCGAACCGGTGACGCCGCAGGAATTCACGACAAGCAGCTTGCCTTTCGGAGCGCGCGGTCCGCCATCGCCGTCCGGTGCAGCAAGTTGTGGTGCAGTTTGTTGCACACCCGCGCCCCGGAAGGGCGCACGTTAACATTGCGGCGGCACGGCGCGGGCCCGGCCGGTCACGCGGATCGCGTGGCAGCGGCTACGCGGTCGATCCACGGGCCCGGCGGCCCTCGCACAGCGGTCCCGCGCTCCCGCGCCGGTTGTCCTTTCCCGCCGCGACCGTGCCGGCGATTCCGCCCGGCGGCGGAATGCACGATGGGCTTCGCATTCCATTCCGGTGACGCATTCACGCAATTTCCCGCCCGTACCACCGACATGACGGAGGAGCACCGTTGAGCAGGCTGCGTTGGCTGACCGCGGGGGAGTCCCACGGTCCCGCACTCGTCGCGACGCTGGAGGGTCTTCCCGCCGGCGTGCCGGTCACCACGGAGATGGTGGCGGATCATCTGGCGCGGCGGCGGTTGGGGTACGGCCGTGGTGCGCGGATGAAGTTCGAGCGCGATGAGGTCACGTTCCTGGGTGGTGTCCGGCACGGGTTGACGATCGGTTCGCCGGTGGCGGTGATGGTGGGCAACACCGAGTGGCCCAAGTGGGAGCAGGTGATGGCGGCCGATCCGGTCGATCCGGAGGTGTTGGGGGCTTTGGCGCGCAATGCCGCGTTGACCCGGCCGCGTCCGGGGCACGCGGATCTGGCGGGTATGCAGAAGTACGGGTTCGACGAGGCGCGTCCGGTCCTGGAGCGGGCGTCGGCGCGGGAGACCGCCGCGCGGGTGGCGCTGGGTGCGGTGGCGCGTTCCTATCTGAAGGAGACGGCCGGGGTCGAGGTGGTCTCCCATGTGGTGGAGCTGGCTTCGGCCAGGGCGCCGTACGGGGTGTGTCCGGTGCCGGCCGATGTGGAGAGGCTGGATGCGGATCCGGTGCGCTGTTTGGATGCCGGGGCGTCCAAGGCGATGGTCGCCGAGATCGACCGGGCGCACCGGGAGGGGGACACGCTGGGCGGGGTGGTGGAGGTCCTGGCCTATGGGGTGCCGGTGGGGCTGGGGTCGCACGTGCACTGGGACCGGCGGCTGGATGCGCGGCTGGCGGCTGCTTTGATGGGGATCCAGGCGATCAAGGGTGTGGAGGTCGGTGACGGGTTCGCGCTGGCCCGGGTGCCGGGGTCGAAGGCGCATGACGAGATCGTGGGCACGGCGCAGGGCATCCGGCGTGCTTCGGGGCGCTCGGGTGGTACCGAGGGGGGTCTGAGCACGGGTGAGGTGCTGCGGGTGCGGGCGGCGATGAAGCCGATCGCGACGGTGCCGCGGGCGCTTGCGACGGTGGACGTGCGCACGGGGGAGGCGGCGCAGGCCCATCACCAGCGGTCGGATGTGTGTGCGGTGCCGGCCGCGGGGATCGTCGCCGAGGCGATGGTGGCGCTGGTGCTGGCCGATGCGGTGGCGGAGAAGTTCGGTGGGGACAGTGTGCCCGAGACCCGCCGCAATGTGCGTTCCTACCTCGACAGTCTGCGCATCCGGTGAGTGCGGTGGCGGTGCTGGTGCTGGTGGGGCCGATGGGGGTGGGCAAGTCCACCGTCGGGCGGTTGCTGGCCCAGCGGCTGGGGGTGGGCTACCGGGACACCGACGACGACATCGTCGCCGCCCGGGGCCGCACGATCGCGGAGATCTTCCTCGACGAGGGTGAGGCGGCCTTCCGTGCGCTGGAGCGGCGTGCGGTGCGTGCGGCGCTGGCCGGGCACGCGGGGGTCCTGGCGCTGGGCGGCGGGGCGGTGCTGGACGCGGGCACGCGGGCGCTGCTGGCCGGGCAGCGGGTGGTCTACCTGTCGATGGGGGTGGAGGAGGCGGTGCGGCGCACCGGGCTGAACGCGGCCCGCCCGCTGCTGGCGGTCAACCCGCGCAAGCAGTGGCGGGAGCTGATGGAAGCCCGCCGGCACCTGTACGAGGAGGTCGCCACCACCGTCGTGGCCACCGACGGCCGCACGCCCGAAGAAGTCACCCAGGCAGTGCTGGACGCAGCGGAAGACGGTCCGTGAACGGCACGGTCGTGGTCGGCCGACGCCGTGGCGGAGTGCGGCCGCCCGCCCGTCCGGGCGCGATCGCCCGGACGGGCGGGCGGCCGCCCCGCGTCCCCGGGGCCGGTCGGGCGTGCGCCGCGGGCGGCGTCCGGTCCGCCGGCGGGAGAACCGCGTGTGCGGCGGGTGCGCGGGGGCGTGCCCGCCGCGGCCGCACCCGCCGCTTCCTCACCGCCGCGGCAGCAGTGCGGCCGCGCCCAGCGCGTTGGCCACCAGCAGGGCGGCGGCGAGCAGCAGGCTCTCCCGCATGCCCGGCGCGAAGTCGCCCGCGAGGAGCGCACCGAAGACGGCGATGCTGAGCGCCCCGCCCGTCTGGCGGCTGGTGTTGAGCAGCGCCGCCGCCGTGCCGGCCCGTTCGGCGGCGACGCTGTCGAGCATCAGGGAGGTCAGCGCCGGCATGGCCAGGGAGCCGCCGATGCCCAGCGGGATCATCGGCAGGGCGATCAGCCACCACGGCGTGCCGGAGTCGACAGCGGCCAGTCCGCAGCAGCCGACCGTCCCGACCAGCAGCCCCGCGACGACCACCGCCCGCGGGCCGTACCGGGAGACGGCCCGCGGCGAGAGGTAGTTGAAGTTGGCGGTGATCACCGCCATCGGCACGAACATCAGTCCGGCCGAGAAGGCCGACTGCCCCCGCTGCTCCTGGAAGAACAGGCTCAGCACGAACACCCCGCCGTAGAAGGCGGCGTTGCAGGCGAAGCCCGCGATGACCGGCACGGTGACGCCGCGCTGCCGGAACAACTCCAGCGGCAGCATGGGCGTGGGCCGCCGTGCCTCGACGGCCACGAAACCGGCCCCGGCCAGCACCGCGACCCCGGCCGCTGCCAGCACCGTGGGGGTGAGCCCGTGGTGGCCGCCCTCGATCACGGCGAAGGTCAGCGCGGCCAGCGCCAGGACCGCCGTCAGCTGCCCCGGCGGGTCGAACACGGCGGGGTGGCGCGGGGAGCGCGCCGCCCGCATCAGCGTCAGGAAACCGGCGAGCCCGGCGGGCACGTTGAGGCAGAACACCACGCGCCAGCTCCACTCGGTGGTGAGCAGCCCGCCCAGCACGGGTCCCGCGGCGATGGCGACCGCGCCGCCCACCGTCCACAGAGCGATGCCGCGCGCCCGCGCCTCCGGGTCGGGGAACGCCTGCCGGATCAGCGCCAGCGAGGTGGGCACCATCACCGCCGCCGCACTCCCCTGCACCACGCGCGCCGCCGTCAGCGTCCCGAGCGTCGGCGCCACCCCGCAGGCCAGCGAGGCGAGGGTGAAGACGGCGAGCCCCCAGCCGTACGCGCGCCGCGCACCGACCGCGTCCGAGAGCGCGCCGGCGGAGAGCATCAGCGCCGCGAACATCAGGGTGTAGCTGTCGGCGACCCACTGGAGCCCCGACAGGGAACCCCCGAGGTCGTCCCCCATCGCGGGCAGCGCCACGTTGACGCCGGAGACGTCGAGGGTGATCACGAAGAAGCCGAGGACGGCGGCGGTCAGGGCCGCGGTGGCGGAACCGGCCTGCTCCGGCCCGCTCCGGATGCCCTCGCTCCTCGTCTGTCCGGCGTCCGCCCCGGAACGCATAACGCTCATCGTGCACTGCTCCTCACTGCGCCGCCCCTGCCGGACAGGGGATCGGCGATGGAAAACGGAAGGTTGGAAGGACGGAAAAGAGGGAGTCGGGCACCAGCGTGCCCGGCGTGTGCGGCTCCCGGCAGACCGGGCCGTGGGGGGAACGGTGTTCCTGGCCGTGATACGGCCCCCCTTCCCGCACGGTCCTTTGCGACAATGGACGGATGAGTGGAGGCACTGAGTTAGGACGCTTTCTGCGCGCTCGGCGGGGACAGATCCGCCCGCAGGACGTGGGGCTGCCGGCCGGCACCGGCATCCGCCGCACTCCGGGACTGCGCCGGGAGGAGCTGGCGACGCTGGCCGGGGTCAGCGTCGACTACTACACGCGCCTAGAGCGCGGTCGCGAGACACGGCCCTCACCCGCCGTCGTCACCGCGCTGGGCGAGGCGCTGCAGTTGTCCGGCGACGCACTGCAGCGGCTGCACGAGCTGGTGGCGCTCGCCGCGGGCCAGGCCCCGGCACCGTCCCCCGACCCGGCGCACACCGTGCGGGAGTCGGTCCGCGTCCTGTTGGAGACGCTGCGCCCGGCACCGGCGTACGTCGTCAGCCGCGTCAACGGCCTGCTGGCCGCCAACCGGCCGGGGCTGCGCCTCTTCCCGGGCATCACGGACTGGCCGCCGGAGCGCCGCAACATCACCCGCTACATGTTCCTGCACCCCATGGGCCGCAAGCTGTACCGCGACTGGGAGCGGATGGCGGCGCACAGCGCCGCCCACCTGCGTGCGATGGCGGGCGCCGACCCGGACATGCCGGAGCTGGCCCAGCTCGTCGGCGAACTGGTGGTGAAGAGCCCGGAGTTCGCCCGACTGTGGGAGCGGTACGACGTACAGGCGCGAAGCGGCGGCCAGAAGCACTTCCAGCACCCGGAGGTCGGTTCGATGTGCCTCCACTTCGAGGTCATGGCGATCTTCCGCACGGACGGCCAGCGCCTCGTCACCTACCACGCGATGCCCGGCACCCCCGACCACGACGCCATGCTGCTGCTGGACATGGCCAGCCCCAGGGAGGCCGCGTACTCCGAGCGGGCCGGGGGGTGACACCGCCGGTGCCGGGGTGACGCTCACCTGTCCAGAACGATGTGGTAGGTCTCCCGCGGGGTCTGGATGTCGTTGCAGGTCAGTTCGCCGGTGGCGCCGCGGTAGGCGCCGGTGCCGCCGGTGACGGCCATCCGCACCGTGTCGGTGCCCTTGGTCCACAGGGACTGCGCGGTGAGCTGCCCGTCCGGCAGCTGCACCGACAGGACGCAGTTGGTGGTGACCTTCGCGCCGTCCAGCTTGGTCACCTGGCAGGAACTGCCGTCCTCGCCGACCTGCTTGCCGTTCTGGAACAACTTGTCGGAGTACACGAACTCGTCCCCGACGCTCAGCCCGGGGGTGCCGACATCGGTCTGCACGACCCCGTCGTTCCCTATGGCCAGGTCGATGACCTTCTCGGACGTGGCCTGTGCGGGAACGGCCAGCACGCAGGACGTTCCCAGCGCCAGCACCGCGGTGCCGACGGCGCCGAACAGGGCGAACCTCTTCTTGGTCATGTGAAGGAACTCCTCGGTCACGCACCGCCCCGTCGCGGTGCTTCGGTTGTCTCAGGTGAGGTCTTCGTCGGCGAACCCCGCGGCGCGCCGCAGGGCCCCCGTCTCGATCAGGCGGCTCACCGCCGCGATGTCCTGGTCCAGCCGGCGGTTGCGGGAGACGAAGGCGCTGTGCTCCCTGATCAGCCCGTGCACCGCCCGGACGGCCGGCGACGCCCGCGCGACGCCGCGCAGCTCGACCGCCTGGGCCAGGGCGAGCAGGTGGATGGCCGCCACTTCGCGGACCAGGCCGTTGACGGTGCGCGCGTCACGGGCCGAGATGGTGCCCATGCTGACGATGTCCTGGTTGTGCGACTCGGTGGAGCGCGAGAACACCGACACCGGACCCGTCTGCTTGAGGGCTTCGGCGGTGACGGCCGAGGCCGCTATCTGCATGCCCTTGAACCCGTGGTGCAGCCCCGCCTCGGGATCGTCCGGACGGCGTGCGACGACCAGGTTGGGCGGCAGCCCCTCGTTGAACTTTTCGTCCACGACGAGTGCCAGCTGGCGGTCGAGCAGGTTGGCCAGATTGGCCACTGCGGTCTTCAGGCTGTCCATGGCCTGCCCGACATGGCCCGCGTAGAAGTTGCCACCGAGGTGGAGCCCGAACTCCTCGGCGTCGAAGAGGGGGTTGTCGGTGGCTGAGTTGATCTCGGTGCTGAGCCATTCCTCCGCCCAGTCGAGCGTGTCGTGGACGATCCCGATGATCTGCGGGGCGCAGCGCACCGAGTACTTGTCCTGGATCCGCTCGTTCAGCTGGAGGTAGCTCTGCCCGGCCAGCCTCTCGCGGCGCATCAGGATGTCGTCGAAGGACGTGGCGAGCCGCGATCCGGCCAACAGGGTGCGGACGACCTCGGCGGAGCGGACCTGGCCGCGGTGCGGCTTGTGCGCGTGGATGAAGGGGTGCAGCGCGGACGCGTTGCCGTGCAGCGCCTCCAGCGTCATGGCCGTGGCGAGTTCGGCGGTGAAGGCCAGCTCCCGCGCGTCCGCGGCGGCCAGGACCGCGTACGCGGTGGCGAAGGCGGTCCCGTTGATCAGCGCGATGCCCTCCTTCGGTGCGAGCCGCAGGGGCTCGACGCCCTCCTCGCGCAGGGCGTCGAGGGCCGGCCGCACGGTGCCGCGGTGCAGCACCTGCCCTTCGCCGATCAGTGCCGCGGCCAGGTAGCACAGCGGAACCAGATCGCCGCTGGCGCCGACCGAGCCGCGTTCCGGGATCAGCGGGAGGATGTCCCGGTCGAGGCACTCCAGCAGCATCGACACGGCCTCCGGCCGGATCGCCGAGACCCCCTTGGCCAGTGCGTTGGCCCTGATGAGCATCGCCGCCCGGGCGACCGCCGGCACGGCCGCGGGCCCTACGCCGTTGAGGTGGTAGAGCACCAGGTTGCGCTGGAGTTCGTGTGCCTTGTCCGGCGAGATCTGCCGGACGCAGCTGTCCCCGAAGCCGGTGGTCACGGCGTAGATCGGGATCTCCTGTGCCAGCAGCGTCTCCTTGAGGCCGACGGAGGCGTGCATCCGCTTGACGGCCGCTTCACTGAGCGTCACCCGTGCTCCGCCGCCGTCACGGCGCGCGACCGCGGCGACCGAGCGGGGTGACAGGCCCGTTCCGTCGAGTTCGAGGTGCCGGACCGTGGGCACGTGCGGCATCGACAGTGCTCCTCCCGGAATCGAGGAGAGCGTCCCTAGTAGACGCCCTCGATCATCTTCTGGCCGTCCACCTCGGCGACGGGATGGATGTCCCGCAGGGAGTCCCCGGCTCCCGTGGGGCTGGGGACCCGCGTGGCCAGGTCGCGCTCCAGGCTGTTGGGCACGAGGCCGTACTTGGTGAGGTAGTTCATGACCACGGCCCCTTCCGATCCGTACGGGACGGGTTCACCGGTGGCGGGGTCCACCACCCGGTAGAGGACGAAGGGGGCGTACGAGTCGAAGACCGTCCCGCCCGTGCCCTCCGGGTCGGGCCGCTGGACCGTGCCGCTGAGGACGGAGGTGCTGCCGTAGGACCCCCTGAACCGCACCTTGGGGAAGAACTCGGTGGACAGGTAGTCCAGTGTGTCGGGGTCCATGTGCGCTCCGGTCCAGAGCACCAGGCGCACCTTCTCCTGGATCAGCGTGCGGACCGAGGGCCGTTCGGCCATGCGGGCGAGCAGCGGGGGCGTCGTGATCAGGAAGGCGATGTCCTGCGACTGCAGGACCAGTTCGGCCTGGTCGACGAGGTGTTCGACGTAGGCGGCGGCGCCGGCGGTGTCACCGGCGGCCATGAGGCGTTTGACCCAGCGCGGGTCCAGGTCGACGGAGAACCGGATGCCGCCCCTGGCCTGCGCGATGCGCCGGGAGTACTCGCCGAGCATGTGGGGTCCGCTGGGCGCCACGGCCAGCGCGTGTCCCGTGCCGTCGTCGGGGTAGTGGGAGTTCTCCCACTCCATGTACTGGTCGAACCAGCCCTCGAACATCACGAAGCGCTTGGGCGCCCCCGTGGTGCCGCCGCTCTCGTACACGGCGAACACCTTCTCCGTGGCGTCCAGGCCCCGGGGGATCAGGTCCTCCACCGGGACGTCCCGGAGCTCGTCCACCAGGTTGGGGAACTTCAGCAGGTCGTCGACGCACCGCACGTCCTCGACCGGGTCGAAGCCCAGCCGGTCGCGGCGCTCCAGCCAGTACCGGGAGCCCGTCGCCGGGTCGAAGTGCCAGCGCATCATGGCTCGGACGTGCGCGTCGGCTTGTTCGCGGGCGTTCATGGCGTGTCACCGTGCTTTCTCGGTCGTGGTCGGGTGTCGGGGGCGGCGCGTCGTCAGACGCCGTGGTGGGAGCCGCCGTTGATCTGGAGGATCTGCGAGGTGATGTAGCCCCCGGGCTTCGAGCACAGGTAGAAGCCGAGCTCCGCGATGTCCGCGGGATCGCCCGCGCGCCCCAGAGCGGTCTGGCGGACGAGCTTGTTCTCCTGCGCGGCGGGCAGGCCGTCACCGAAGAGGTCGGTGCCCGCGACGTAACCCGGTGCGATCGCGTTGGCGTTGATGCCGCGCGGCCCCAGGCGCGTGGCGAGGAAGTGGACGTACGAGTGGAGGGCGGCCTTCGCGGCGCCGTAGCCGCCCGTCCCGCCGGACCCCCGGTAGGCGGCGATGGAGCTGTAGAGCACGATGCCGCCGCCGTCGGCCATGAGGGGGAGCAGCGATTCCACGGCGACGACGGAGGTCAGGACGTTCGAACGGTACGCGTCCTGCCATTCCGTCAGGACCGCTCCCACGTCGTCGCCGTCCGTGCCCTCGGACGGCGGCACGGCGCCCGCACAGCACAGCAGACCGCCGACGGGCAGTCCCGTGGACCTGACGTGGTCCCGCAGGGCGTCCGCCGAACCGGAGTCGGACATGTCGAGGGCGAGCGGCTGGACATCGGCTCCCGGCACGCCCGACTCGATCTCCCGCACCGCCTCGGTGAGCCGCTTCTCCTGGCGGGCGATCAGGAGCACCTTGTCGCCGTTCTCGGCGAACCGCTTCGCCGTGGCCTTTCCGATGCCGGCGCTCGCGCCGGTCACCACGATCAACCTGGACAGAGTCGAACCCTCCAATGGTGTGTCGTTCGAAAGGAGTACCGCGCTCTCACAGGAGCGCGGGGCTCGGCCGGAGCGCCGCGAGCAGGGCGGCCCGGTCCGGTTTGCCGCTGACGGTCCTCGGTACGGCCGCCAGCTCAACGATCTGCGACGGGCTGGGGAAGTCCCGCAGGGCAGCCCTGATGTCCGCCACGTCCACTCCGTTGTGCCGGCCGGACCAGAAGACCGCGTAGCCCTCCCCGGCGAGCGGGTCGCCGGGCCGGGGCAGCGCGACGCAGTCCGCCCGGGGCAGGCGAGCTCTCAGCCGCTCGTCGATGCGGGCGAGGTGGACCTTGACGCCGTTCACCTTGATCAGGGAGCCGCTGCGGCCGACGAGCCGGAAGGAACGGGCCCCGGTGAACTCCACCAGGTCACCGGTGGCCCACCGGGCGGGAGGCCGCGTCCCGCCCTCCGGGCGGGCCAGCCGCGGGCTGCGGACCACCAGTTCCGCCGTCTCCCCCGCCGACGCGGCGGCGGGACGCAGCAGGGTCACGTCGGGCAGGGCCTGCCACGGGGCCGCGCCGCTTCCCTCGGGGGCCACCGGCCGGTGGGCGATGGCCCCGGTCTCGGTCGACCCCAGCAGTTCGTACGCCCGCAGCAGCGGGGCGGCCCGGTGGACGAGCCGGTGGGCCGCCGGCGGCGGGGCCGCCGAGCTGTGCAGGGCGACGACCGAGCGCGCGCGCTCCAGCGCCGGCCGGCTGCGGTGCAGCAGGTTCCAGGCCATCGGGATGCAGACGACCAGGACCCGCGCGCCGGAGGGGACCGGCAGGGGCGCGAACGGATCGGTCCACGCCTGGTGGACGGGGACCCGTGCCATGCGCGGCAGCCACTGGCCGAACAGGGCGCCGAACAGGTGCTGCGGCGGGGCGTAGTTGATCACGTGGTCGACCGGGCCGACGAGGTGCGTGCCGATCAGCTCCACCTCGCGCTCCATCTGCCGGGGCAGCCGGAACCAGCGGCGCGCGACCCCCGTGCTGCCGGACGTGTCGAAGGGGATCCCGACACGTCCGGCCCGGCTCCCCGCGGAACGGGTCGCCGTCCGCGTCATGCCGCCCGGTCCTCGACGCACTCGCGCACGTACTCGGCGGTCCGGTCGAGTGTGCTGAACCAGTAGCGGACGTCGTCCCCCACGAAGTCGACCTCGATGCCGAACTCGCCCTCGACGGCGTTGACGTACTCCAGGGCCGCCAGGCTGTCGAAGCCCGGCAGCGCGCTGGACAGCTCCGCGTCCGCGGGCAGCGCGCGGGCGGCGTCGCCGAAGCGCTTCTCCAGGAGGGCCAGGACGCGGGCGCTGATCTCGGTCCGGTCAGTGGTGCGCATGGTGGAAACCTTTCTCTCGGCCACGGTCGGCCGGTGCGGGGCCGCCGCTCGTCATCGATCCCGCTTCCAGGTAGAACACCCGGTCGGGCTGGGTGGGCTGGAACCGGACCGTCAGGTGGGCGCCGTCCGGGTCGAGACCGAGCGCCTCCCCGATCTCGTGGGCGAGTTCGGTCCGGTAGTCGTGGTCGCGGTCGGGATGGACGTGGCACACGACGGACGCCCAGCGGGCGCGCCGGTCCTGGCCCGTGCCGTCCTCGTAGGTCGTCAGCGGCATGCCGCCGGCGAAGTACGCCATGGGCTCCGCCGCGTGGAAGGAGACCACGACGTGCGCGGCGTTCGAACCGTGCGCCGTCATCCACCGGGTGAGGCGCAGCGCGGCCCTCAGCCGTGCGGAGGGGGTCAACGGGTTGCTGGTCACTTCGACGGTCGGCAAGGTCACGTGCCTTTCACGAGAGGGCCAGCGGCGGCAGGGGGTGCCGCTCGGGCGACAGGCGCAGCTCCAGGCGCCGTCCCAGGCAGTCGGCAAGCGGGCCGCCGCTCGTCGGCATCAGGGGGGTCCAGGCGAACCCGGCGTCCGCCGTGCGCACGCTGTCCAGGAAGCGCGACAGGTGGCCGGCGTCCCACTCGATGCCGAACGCGTCCGCCGTCAGCACGGCTTCGTAGGTGCTCAGCAGGTCCGGGACCCGGTTGCTCTCGTTCGCGTACCCGCCGCCGCGCACCCTGTGCCGGGCCAGGGCCTCGTCGACGCGAGCGCCGTCGGCCCCGCCCGCCCGCCGCAGCGCCCGCAGGGCCTGCAGGGTGGCCCGCAGCGTGGGCCGACCGCCGGGGACGTTGGCGTACCGGCCGGGCGCCGTCTCACAGGTGGCCACGTACTCGGCGATGCCGCGCAGGGCGTCGGCGGGGCGGTTCCCGCCGGTCCGGTGGAGGATCTCGGCGGCCGAGCAGGTCGACACCATGTCCGAGGCGCGGCCCTCCCAGTAACCGAACCCGCCGTCGGGGTTCTGGATGGAACCGGTGAGCCAGTCCGCGATCCTGGAGCGGGCCGGGGCGTCGTCCCCGAAGGCCCCCGCCGACAGGGCCCACAGGGTGCACCGCACCTCACTCCCCCGACCGGGCATGTACATGATGCCGTCCTCGTTGGGCATCATGCAGCTCTCCGTCCACCGCAGGGCGTCGTGGGCCGCGGCGTCCGGGAGGCGGCCGGCCACGAGGTGGGCGGAGGTGGTGAGGACGTCCGAGGCGAGCTCGGGGGTGCGGTAGGTGAAGCCGCCCTGCCCCGTGCGGAAGGACAGCACCGTGGCGACCACCGCGTCGGCGATGTCGTCCAGTGCGGCGCCGAGTTCCCGCAGCGCCCCCACCCCGCAGAACGCGGCCCACACGTCCGCCACGGGGTAGCCGGGCCAGCGGGTGAAGGAACCGCCGGGCCGCAGCCGGGACCGGATCCAGGCGATGCAGCCCTCGGGGTCCCGCGGGGCCTCCCCGAGGCGGCTCAGGGCGCTGACGGCCCGGAACGTCGCCCACAGGCAGTCCGTCCCGTCGCCCGCCTGGAAGGTGAACCCGCCGGACGCGCTCTGCCGGTCCCTGAGCCAGTTCGTGAGCCGCTCGCGGTCCCACGGCAGCGGACCGAGTCCGCCGGTGGCCGTGCTCCAGGCGGTGACGGCGTAATAACAGGCCCGCGCGTCGGACGTGCCGTCCTTCGCGTGGGCGGGGCTCCAGGCCAGTCCGCCGTCCTCGGCCTGCAGCGCCGCCAGCCAGCCGAACAGTTCCTCCGGCGGGCGCTCGCCGTAGATCTCCACCAGGGTGCGTACGGCGTAGTAGGTGGCCCACACGTCCGACGTCTGGCCGGGCGTCATGGCGAACCCGCCGTCCGCGTGGGCGGTGCTGCGCACCCAGTCGGAGCTCGGCGCGCGGACCGGGCCGCGGCTGCCGGCCGGCAGGTCGGCCAGGGCCTGGGTGCAGTAGTAGGTGGCCCAGGCGTCGGAGCTCATGCCGGAGGACCACGCGAACCCGCCGTCGGGGTTCTGCCGGGAGGCGAGGAAGGCGGCGACGGTCTCGGGAGAGGGCAGGTCACCGGTGCGGCCGAGCCAGGCGAGGGTGCGCACGGCCGCGTAGGTGCACCACAGGTCGGACTCCCCGGAGACGATGCCGGACGACCGCTGCAGCATGTCGTACGTCATGCCGGCACCACCTCGCCGACGACCCGGAAGTTGGAGCGCTTCCAGCTCTTCTGGGAGCCGCCGCTCTTGGTCGTCACCGGCAGCCGGTTGACGAACCGGACCTCGTCCCAGCGGAAGCCGAGGCGTTCGTCCGTGCGCCGCTGGATGAGGTCGTTCTTCGCTGGCTCGGCGTCCCGGTCGGTGCCCGGGTCCCGCTCCAGCAGGAGTCTGGCCCACGTGCCGTCCTCGGTAACCTCGATCAGGTAGCCCATCACGTCGCGGTGGGCGTAGACGACGCCCTCCAGGTCGCGGGTGCGCACCCGGCTGCCCTTGATCTCCGTGCCGTCGCTGCCCCGGCCGTGGACGGTCACCACCGGGGCGTCGTCGCCGCAGGGGCAGCCGCCGGACAGGGACACCTCGTCGCCCATGTCGAGACGGAGCAGGGGGCGGGCGTCGTTGTTGAGCGGGGTGACGACGAGCCGGCCGTCGCGGCCCGCCTCGGCGGGCGCGATGCCCTCTTCGTCCGCGATCTCGAAGTGGTTGGCGCCGCGCAGCAGGTGCAGCCGGTCCTGCGCGCAGCACGCGGCCAGCGTGCCGCTTTCCGTGCTGCCGTAACTCGCGTCGTAGGCGCGCGCGTTCCACCACTGCCCGGCCATGGCGCGCAGCTCGGGGGTGCTCACCTCCCCGAGCAGCATGAGGAGTTCGACGGACTCGCGCAGCCGGGACAGCAGACCGCGCCTCTTGAGGACCTGGGTGAACTCGAGGAGCACGCCGGGCGCCACGAACAGCACCGTCGGCCGGAACACCTCCCACAGTCCGACGATGCGGTCCCAGTCGGAGATCCCCGTGGTGTACGGGTAGGCCTTGACGTGGGGAACGCCCAGGAACTCGCAGACACCGACCATGAGGTCGGCCACCGGCACGATGTCCGAGGGCAGCATGATCAGCGCACGGTGACCGCGGTCCGCCAGCATCGTCCGCCACGCCTCGGCGACGGAGACGGTGTTGGCGATCATGTCCCGGGCCGTGCGGGGGGTGGGCGTGGGCACTCCCGTCGTGCCCGTGGTCTGGTAGTACTTCAGGCCCGCGTCGACCGGCACCCGCAGGTATTCGAGGGGCCGGGCCTTGAGGTCCTCCTTGGAGGTCGCCGGCAGCTCCAGGAAGGCCCGCATCGAGAACGCGCCGAGCGAGGCGTAGGCGGACGTCTGCTGCGCGCGGTGCCAGACCTCGCCCAGCTTGGACGTGTAGTAGGCCTCGTCGGAGCGGGACGCGCGGCGGTGGGCGGTCACCTCCTGCTGGATCCGCTCCATGAAGTCGAGGTCGCTCCTGGAATTGATCTTCACGTGTCACTCCTCTTCTCGTCGGCGTGGGCCAGGCCCTTGGCGCGCATCAGGAACTCCCCGAGGAAGCCGTCGTGCGGTACGTCCGGGTGGGTCCAGGAGGTCGGCCTGCTCCGGTAGACGTTGGAGACCGAGGTGAGGTCCAGTGCCCGGGTGAGCAGTCCCCGGTCCCCGGTGTGCAGCGACAGCACCAGGGAGCCGTCGAGGACGTCCAGGGCGCCGCGCTCGAAGGGGGCGACCCACACGCACGGGAACGGCATCTCGTACGACAGCAGCGGGTCCCTCGCGGACGCCAGCTCCACGACCGCGGGCGTCACGGCCGACAGGGAGCCCGCCCCGCCGAGCCGCTCCACCCTCGGGGCCAGGTGCACGACCGCGCCCCTCGCCCGGTCCAGCACCGCCGTCACCAGTTGTTCCGCCTCCGCCTGCGGCATGCACGGCAGGAGGGCGGCGTCGTCCGCCGGCCGGGCCGGTGCCGCCTCCGCCAGGGCGGCGGCCAGCTCACCGGCGAATCCCGCCGCGTCCTGTTCGACCAGCACGCCCGTGGTCGCGGTGCACGCGGTCCCCGCGTGGTAGAGGGCACCCGTGCGGGCCAGGCGGAGCCCGGTGCCGCGGTCCGCGTCGGCGGTCACGACCAGTTTCGAGCGGCCCGGGCCCTGCGGCCGGACGTCGCTGCGGTTGCGGTACTTGTCCACGACCGCCTGCCCGCCGTACACCACGGCGCGGTCGGAGCGCTCGATGACCAGGTCCGCCGTCGCGTGGTCGCACGGTGCCAGGACCAGCTGCGCGCTCGGCAGGCCCGCCCGCCGCAGTGCGGTGACGAGGCGGAGGGGGGTGAGCGGGTCCCGGTTGGAGGGGCGGACGACGACCCGGTAGCCGAGGGCCAGCGCCTCCAGCCACATGGCGTGCACGCCCGGGCTGTTGCCCGCCGCCTGCACGGCGAAGACGTCGCCGGTGCGGCACCAGGCGGCACCCGCCGCCGGTGCGCCGGCCGCGGCGGTGCCCACCGGGGCGCAGCCCGTGGGCCGTGCCGAGGACGGCATCCGTCCCACGTCGCGCAGGGTCGCCGTGATGAGCCGGTCGCACTCGCGCACGACCGTGACGGGTGTGCCCGTCAGTTCCGACACGCGTCGCTCGTGGGCCGCCAGGTCGTCTCCGAGGATCTCCTGGTCCTCGAAGGCGTCGGCCGCTTTGCCGAGCACGGCCGCCGCCTCCGCGACGGGCAGCGGCGCGCTCGCGCGCAGCTGGTCGATCCAGTGGGAGACGACCAGCCCCGGGACCGAGGCCAGTTCGAGCGCGGGGACGCCCGAGGCGTCCGCCACGGTGGTGCGCTTCCGCGTCCGGTAGGGCCCGGCCGGTCCCAGCGCGGGGATGTCCAGCACGCTCACTTCCTGTTCCTTCCGGCTAGTCACGGGGGGTGCGGTGACGAGCGGGTCAGCGTGCGGCGGCCGTCGTGGCACGGCGCCCGCGGGCCGCCGCCGCGAGATCGCGGAGCACGTCGACGGTGGTGTCCCACCCCATGCAGGCGTCGGTGATGCTCTGGCCGAACACGGGCTCGCCGAGGCCGAGTTCCTGACGCCCGGGGATCAGGAAGCCCTCCAGCATGACGCCGCGGATGTTCGTGTCACCGGCCGCGACCTGGGCCCCGATCTCACGGGCGACCATGGCCTGCCGTTCGTGGTCCTTGCCGCTGTTGCCGTGGCTGGCGTCGATCACCAGGCCGGTCGGCAGGGAGGCCGCCGCGAGCAGGTTCACCGCCTCGCGCACGTCCTCGGGGCGGTAGTTGGGCCGGCCCGAACCGCCCCGGAGCACGACGTGGCAGTCGGGGTTCCCGCTCGTGCGCAGCGTGACCGGCCTGCCGTCCCGGTCGAAGCCGAGGTAGGCGTGGGGCGCGGCCGCGGAGCGGACGGCGTCGACGGCGACGCCCACCGAGCCGGTGCTGCCGTTCTTCATGCCCACGGGCATGGGCAGGCCGCTGGCCAGCTGCCGGTGGACCTGGCTCTCCACGGTCCGCGCGCCGATGGCCCCCCAGGAGATCAGGTCGGCCAGGTAGGCCGGTGCCGCCGGGCTCAACCACTCCGTGGCGATGGCCAGCCCCAGTTCCGCGATCTCCAGCATGAGCGCACGCGCGGTGCGCAGCCCCCGGTCGAGGTCCAGGCTGCCGTCCAGCGCCGGGTTGGCGAGCAGTCCGGTCCAGCCGACGGTGGTGCGCGGCTTCTCGACGTACACCCGCATGACGACCGCCAGGTCGTCGGCGAGGCCGGCGGCGAGTTCACCCAGTGACTTGGCGTACGCCAGACCGGCGTCCACGTCGTGGATCGAGCACGGACCGACCACCACGAGCAGGCGGTCGTCGTCACCACTCAGTACGCGGCGCGTCATCAGGCGGCCGGCGCCCACCGAGCGCGCCGCGGCATCGGTCAGCGGCAGCGCGCGCAGGAGTTCGCCGGGGGTGCTCGCCGCATGTGCGCGGTACTGCCCGCCTATGCCGTTCGGCGGTAACCGTCCCGGCACGGAGTCGGTTCGTTCCTCGGTCGGCATGTGAAGACTCTGCATCGTTCCTCAATTCGTTCTACTCAGCGCATGCGTGTGCGTCGGCAACGAATCTTTCGGGCGGACCCCGGATCCCCCGGGTGCTCTCTTCGGAAGGGCTGATCGGGCCGGCGACGGCGGTGGTCCCGTCGTGGTGCGACCGTCCGGCGAGCACGTGCATCACGGTGCCCCATGCGTGAGGCCGCCCGCCACCCGTGCCGTGTGCAGCAAGTTGTTGTGCACCTAGCTGCACGCCGGTGACGAAGCGTCCGGTGCCGCCGGTCCCGTGGCCCCCGACCGGCCGGTGCCGGGCGCCGGCCCCTGCGGTCCGCGTTCGCACACCTTGCCGGCACGAACCACCGGCGGGCTCGTCCTCCGCCTGCTGCTCCTCGCCTCCCCCGCGACGTGGTCCGGCCGGTGGCTCGGTCCGCCCGGTTGTCCGCCCCCCTCGCCGGCGACGTGCTCGTGAGGGACGCGGGCGGACGGTGCACGGGCTTCAGCGACTCGCGCGCGTTCACCTTCGACGACGAGCCCGGGCAGGAGAAACTGCACTACGTCCAGCACGCGTCTTCGCCCGGAGCCAGGAGGCGAAGGACGTCTGGGAGCGCGGCGGCCGCCGTCCCTGCGTCACCATCGTGTACCTGGGGACCCTGACCGGCCGTGCGGCCCGTCGCGGTGAGGAGGCGTACGCGGCTGAACGCGAGAGGCTGGAAGGCAGGGCCGTCGCCCAGCACGTCGGGCTGCGTGCACCGGTGAACGACTTCTCCACCCCGCTGCTGCGGATCGCCATCGCGAATGCCGGTTCCCGGAGAAACAGGCCGCCGTCGCCGTTGACGTGATCTTCCGCCCGGCGCACCAAAACTCCGAGGCTCCGGTGGTCGGCGTCTTCGGCCCGGCCGAGAGCCGGAAAGCCGACGCGGCCGCTTTGCGCTGTCTCGACCAGGCCGGTCCGCCCCCGTCCCGCCGAACGCTGCCGCGCTCCGTGAACGCACCGTGCGCACGATCACGGAAGCCCGCCCGGCGGCGTCCGTCCGGGCGAAGGCCGCGCGCCGCCGCGCAGTTCGGCGGTCCGATGTCTGTACGCGCACCGACGCGCCGGTGTACGGTCTCGGGCCGATGGGTTTTGGGAGCGCTCCCATCCCGATGTTCCCGCTCCACCCGAGGAGGAACGCTTTGAAACGCTTATTGGCCTTACTGGCGACCTGCGCGACGGTCCTGGGCCTCACCGCGCTGTTCGGCCCCCAGGCGGTGGCCGCCACCGGCTGCAGGGTCGACTACACGACCACCAGCCAGTGGCAGGGCGGCTTCCAGGCCGGAGTGAAGATCACCAACCTGGGCGCCCCCGTCACCGGCTGGACGCTGAAGTTCGCCATGCCGGACGCGGGACAGAAGGTCGTCCAGGGCTGGAGCGCCACCTGGTCGCAGTCCGGCTCCGCGGTCACGGCCGCCAGCGTCGACTGGAACCGCACGCTGGCCACCGGCGCGGCGACCGACCTGGGATTCGTGGGCTCCTTCACGGGCGCCAACCCGAAGCCCACGGCGTTCACGCTCAACGGCGTCGCCTGTACGGGTTCCGTCGAGGAGCCCCCGCCCACCTCGGACGACGGCACCCCCGTGGGCGTCAACGGACAGCTCCACGTCTGCGGCGTGAACCTGTGCAACCAGCACAACCGCCCCATACAGCTGCGGGGCATGAGCACGCACGGCCTGCAGTGGTTCGGCAAGTGCTACAACGCCGCCTCCATGGACGCGCTGGCGAAGGACTGGAGGTCGGACCTGCTGCGCATCGCCATGTACGTGCAGGAGGGCGGTTACGAGACCGACCCGGCGGGCTTCACCGGCCGCGTGAACGACCTCGTCGACATGGCCGAGGCCCGCGGCATGTACGCACTGATCGATTTCCACACCCTGACGCCGGGCGACCCGAACTACAACCTCGACCGCGCGAAGACGTTCTTCGCGTCCGTCGCCGCCCGCAACGCCGGCAAGAAGAACGTGATCTACGAGATCGCCAACGAGCCCAACGGCGTGAGCTGGGCGGCCATCAAGAACTACGCCGAGCAGGTCATCCCGGTGATCCGGGCCGCCGACCCGGACGCCGTCGTCATCGTCGGCACCCGCGGCTGGTCCTCGCTCGGGGTCTCGGACGGCTCCAACGAGAGCGAGGTCGTCAACAACCCCGTCAACGCCTCCAACATCATGTACACGTTCCACTTCTACGCCGCGAGCCACAAGGACGCCTACCGCGCCGCGGTGAGCCGGGCGGCCTCACAACTGCCGCTGTTCGTCACCGAGTTCGGCACGGTGAGCGCCACCGGCGGTGGAGCGATGGACCGGGCGAGCACCACGGCCTGGCTGGACCTGCTCGATCAGCTGAAGATCAGCTACGCCAACTGGACCTACTCCGACGCCAACGAGAGCAGCGCGGCGCTCCAGCCGGGCACCTGCGACGGCGGCGACTACAGCAGCAGCGGCGTGCTGACCGAGTCCGGAGCACTGCTCAAGAACCGGATCAGTACTCCCGACTCCTTCCCCACCGGCTGACCCTCGGCGGGGCTCCGGCCGGCCCGGAGCCCCGCCCCACGACCGGGAGCGCTCCCACCGCCACTTCGCACACTTGTTCCGCAGGCGCCCCCGCACGTCCTTCTCCCACGGTCACAGCACCGGCCCGGGACCAGCCGGCACGGACCCGGCGGGCGTTTTCCAGCGCCGCCCGTGGCTGTGGCACGGCTGGATCGAACGGCGTCGGCGCTGTTCCGCCGGTCGGTCCGCGGGAAGGACGGGGCGAGCCGGCGCTGCCGCACCGATGGCCGGCAGGTGTACGTGTCCCCCGCCCGCGCGACCGGCACGGTGGCACTGCCCGGGAACGGCCGGTGGGCCGGCGGCGCCGCTCACCGCTTGGTGGCGATGTGTCCGGTCCCCTCGGTGGGAGGGCGAAGGGCCAGGAGAGCGACGTCGTCATCGTTGCGGACGGGACGGACACGGCGCAGGAGCTGGTCGGTGAACGACGCGAGGGGGCGGTGGGCGAGGGCGGCGGCGTGCTGCCGCAGCCGGTTCAGACCCGTGTCGATGCTGTGGCCGGGTGCCTCGATGAGGCCGTCGGTGTACAGCACCAGGGTGGAGCCGGGTGGCAGGAGGGCCGTCGCATCGGTGCGGGGCGTGCGCATCCCGGTGCCCAGGAGGAGGCCGTGGCCGTCGGTGAGGAAACGGGCGAGTCCGTCCCGGCTGATCAGGAGGGGCGGCGGGTGGCCCGCATTGGTCCAGGTCAGCTGCCAGTAACCGTCGTCCGCCTCTTCGAGCCGGGCGAGGATCACGGTGGCCATGGTGACGTCGGTGATACGCATGATCGCCTCGTCCAGCCGCTCGACGATCCGGCTGGGCGGTTCCTCCTCGGCCCAGGCGTAGGCGCGCAGCATGTTGCGCACCTGGGCCATGCCGGCTGCGGCCTCCAGGTCGTGGCCGACCACGTCCCCGATCGCCAGGGCGGTGGCCCCGTCACTCAGGGTGAAGGCGTCGTACCAGTCGCCGCCGACCTGTGAGGCATCGGGGGCGGGGAGGTAGCGGACGGTCATCTGCAGGCCGGGCACCTGGGGCATCTGGGGCAGCAGGTGGTTCTGCATGGTTTCGGCGACCGCGCGCTGGCGCTGGTAGAGGCGGGCGTTGTCCAGCGCGAGACCGGCGCGGCGGGCGATGTCCTCGATCAGGGGGAGGTCGGCGGTGGTGAAGTTCCCCGGTTTCTTGGCGCGGCCCA
The DNA here is from genome assembly GCF_030499535.1 of Streptomyces sp. TG1A-8. NCBI lineage: Bacteria > Bacillati > Actinomycetota > Actinomycetes > Kitasatosporales > Streptomycetaceae > Streptomyces > Streptomyces sp. TG1A-8. The sequence continues at coordinate 6,714,158 of NZ_JASTLB010000001.1, read as the reverse complement.
GGGTGAGGGCGCCCAGGACGTCACGGGTGCTGCGGATGGGGGCGATGGCCGCCGAGTGGATGCCGGTGGCGTCGAACAGGCGGCGCTGTTCCACGGCGATGCCCGAGTCCGGGGTCTGCTGGTAGGTGTCCGGGCCGACCAGGGTGGAGGCGACGCCGCGCAGGGCCCGGGACAGGGGCATCGGCGACTCCTCCGGGATCGGGGGCATCGGCCCCTGCAGGTCCTCGTGGTGCACCAGGTGGTCACCGTCGGCTTGGACCACGGCCGTGCGCCACACCTCGTCACGTTCGGTGATCAGGTCGATGACGGCCCAGTCCGCCAACCGGGGTACGACCAGGGCCACCAGCCGGCGCAGCGCCTCGTCGACGTCCAGGGTGGACGTCAGGTGGGTGGTGGTCTCCGCCAGCAGGGCGAGCCGTTCCAGTTCGCCCAGCGGCTCGGCGGCACGCTCCGTCCGTGAGCCCGTCCGGCGCGTCCGCTCACGGATGTGGAAGACCAGCAGCGTGCCGGTCCGGTCGTCGCCGATGGCGTAGGGGGTGATCATCCAGGAGATGGGCAGCAGGGAGCCGTCGGCGTGCGCGAAGTAGTCCTCATCGGCCTGGGCCGGGCGCCCGGCGTGGAACGCCTGCCGCATGCGGCACTGCATCGCGGGGACCGGCCGGCCGTGGGCGTCCCGGTGGAGCAGGTCGTGGGCGTCCTGGCCGAGCAGTTCCCCGGCGGGCCTGCCCAGCAGCCGTGCCGCGCGGGTGTTGACGGCGAGGATCTGGCCCCGCTGGTTGACGACGTACGCTCCCGTGCCGAAGGCCTCCAACGCCCGGGTCAGGACGGCATCGGATGCAGCCGGGGGCCGTGTGCCCGGACTGTCCCGGCGTTTCCGGCCCGTCATGTCGCCGCCTCCTCGTTGATCGGACGTCCCTGCCGCTGCCGGACACCGGCGCCGTACGCCGTCCGCGTGCCTCCCGTATGCCCCTCGAACCGAGGTCTTAGCACAGCCCGGCCCGCACGGGCTCGTGCCTCGCCACTGCGGGGTGCGGTGGTGACGGTGAGGAGCTCCGGCGCCGGCGGGCGCATCACCCGTCCCGAAGCCCCGCTCCTCGGGCGGGGCCGGTGATGAGGCGTGAGGCCGCGTCGGCGCGACCACCCGCTCCGTCCCGGCCGGCGCCCGGCTCGGCCGGCGGCGGCGCACCGGCCGAGCCGGCGCGGACAGGGGTTCAGCCCGCCGGCTCCTGCCCCGTCCACCCCGGGCCCTCCCTCCCCTGAGCACGCCCGGACACCCCGGTGACGGTGGACCTTCCCCCGCGACACAGGCGATTCGGCCGACCACCGGCACGACGGGGCACAGCCCCTGCGGCCGGTCACGAGGCCCCGTGGGCAGGAGGGCCGCCGTCACTCGTCACGGACGGCGACCGGCCGATACGCCCGCCCGGCCCGGCCCGTGACGATCCGGGCCGGGCGGAGACGGCCCGTTCCGTACCCTGGCGGCATGCGCATGCGCCCCACTTTGAGCTGGACCCCTGCCGAGGACCTGCCCCCGGGCACCACGGACCTGACGCCGGTCGCCGATGCGCTGGGCGCCGGCGGTGTGCTGGTCCTCAGCGGGGCGGGCATCTCCACCGAGTCGGGCATCCCCGACTACCGGGGCGAGGGCGGGAGCCTGAGCCGGCACACCCCGATGACCTACCAGGAGTTCACCACCAGCGCCCGGGCCCGGCGCCGGTACTGGGCGCGCAGCCACCTGGGCTGGCGCACCTTCGGCCGCGCCCGCCCCAACGCCGGGCACCGGGCCGTGGCCGCGTTCGGGCGGCACGGCCTCCTCTCGGGTGTGATCACCCAGAACGTCGACGGCCTGCACCAGGCCGCCGGCAGCGGCGGCGTCGTGGAACTGCACGGCAGCCTGGCCCGGGTCGTCTGCCTCTCCTGCGGCGCCCTGAGCCCGCGCCGCGAACTCGCCGGGCGGCTGGAGGAGGCCAACACGGGCTTCGCGCCGGTGACCGCGGGGATCAACCCGGACGGTGACGCCGACCTCACGGACGAACAGGTCGGGGACTTCCGCGTGGTGTCCTGCGCGGTCTGTGGCGGCATCCTCAAACCGGACGTGGTGTTCTTCGGCGAAGCCGTCCCGCCACGGCGGGTCGAGCACTGCCGGGGGCTCGTCCGTGAAGCGGCCTCGCTGCTGGTCCTGGGCTCCTCGCTGACGGTGATGTCCGGACTCCGGTTCGTCCGCGAAGCGGCCCGGGCCGGCAAGCCGGTGCTGATCGTCAACCGGGACCCGACCCGGGGCGACCAGCACGCCCTCACCCGGGTCGCACTCCCCCTGGGAGCGGCCCTCACCGCCGTGGCCGGCCGGCTGGGCGTCCCCGTCGACGGCCGGGCGCCGGTCTCGTCGACGGACTGAGTCCGGCCGCCGCACCCGTCCTCGCGGAGGGCACCGCGTTCCACGGAGCCGGGTTCCCGGCCCCGTGCGCCGGCGCGCGCCGGTACCGGACACGATCGGGCTGTCCTGGAGGCACCCCGGCACCTTCGCTCTGCGCGCGGCACTCCGCCGTTGACAAGTTTGGTTAATTGTATTAGCTTATAGCTAACGGGGTTAGCCAGATCTGAGGGGTGTCATGACCGAGTACCTTGCCGTGGACGGCGGCACGATCGCGTACGAGGTGGCGGGACGCGGCCCGCTGATCGTTCTCGCGCACGGCATGGGCGACAGCCGCGCCGCCTACCGCGCTGTCGTCCCGGCGCTGGTGGCGGCGGGCCACCGGGTCGCCGCGGTCGATCTGCGCGGCTGCGGCGAGTCCGGTGTCGACTGGCCGTCCTGGAGCCGCACCGCCATCGCCGGCGACCTGCTCGCCGTGATCCGCCACCTGGGCGGCCCGGCCGTGCTCGTCGGCCATTCCGTCTCGGGCGGCGCCGCCACCATCGCCGCGGCGCGGGAGCCCGCGCTGATCACCGCGGTCGTCGAGCTGGCGCCGTTCACCCGCAAGCAGTCGATCGGTCTCGGCGACCTGCGGGTGCGGCGCTTCAGGCAGGGCATGCTACGCCTGCTCGGCGCGGGCGCGTTCGGCAGCGTGCCGCTCTGGCGCTCGTACCTCGACGTGGCCTACCCCGGGGTGAAGCCGGCCGACTGGGCCGAGCGGCTGGGCCGCATCGACTCCCTGCTGCGCGAGCCGGGCCGGATGAAGGCCATGCAGCGCATGGGACGCAGCGCCCCGACCGACGCCGGCGCGCAGCTCGGCAACGTCCGCTGCCCGGTCCTGGTCGTGATGGGCACGCTCGACCCCGACTGGGCCGACCCGCACGCCGAGGGTTCGGCGATCGTCGACGCCCTGCCGGCCGGCCTCGGTCGCCTCGAGATGATCGAGGGCGCCGGGCACTACCCGCACGACCAGTTCCCCGACCGGGTGGTCCCGCTCGTGCTCGCCTTCCTCGGCTCGGACGCCGCTCGTGCCTAGGGCCGGCCTGGACCCGGCCGCCGTGGTCGCGGCCGGCGCCGCCCTCGCCGACGAGGTGGGCCTGGCCAACCTGACGATGGGGTCGCTGGCCGAGCGGGTGGGCGTGCGAACCCCGTCCCTGTACAAGCACGTGGACGGCCAGGAGGACCTCAACCGGCGCATCGCGGTCCTGGCGTTGAACGAGGCCGCCGACGCCGTCGACGGCGCGGTCCGGGGATACGCGGGCCGCGACGCCCTGGCGGCCGCGGCACGCGCCTTCCGCGCCTTCGTCCTGGAGCACCCCGGCCGGTACGCCGCGACGATCGGCGTGGAACCGTCCGGCCCGGACGATCCGCTGGCCACCGCGGGACAGCGGCTGCTGGACGCGTTCACGGCGGTCCTGCGCGGCTACGAGGTCGAGGGGGCCGACGTGGACCACGCCCTGCGCATGCTCCGCAGCCTCTGCCACGGCTTCGCCACGTTGCAGGCGGCCGACGGCTTCCGGTGGAGTGCCGACGTCGACGAGAGCTTCGAGTGGCTGATCGCCTTCGCCGACCGGGGCCTGCGCGCGCTGTGAGGCCGCCGCCGTCACCGGTCGCCACACCTCCGGCGCGGCGGTTCCGAGGTCGTACCGGCGCGCCCGGCGGCCGGGCCGTTCCGTGGCCGTGGACGAGCCGGTGTGCCCGGGGCCACCGGGGCGGCGGTCCTGCTCACCGCACCGTCTCCGGCGAGGTGCCGGGTCCGGCCAGCCGCAGTTCGCGGCCGCCGAGCGGGGCGAAGAAGCGCTCCACGTCGCTGTCGGTGACCTCGGCGAGGGTCGCCGGGGACCAGCTCGGACTGCGGTCCTTGTCGATGACCTGGGCGCGGATCCCCTCCACCAGGTCGGGTGTGCCGAGGGCCGCGCAGGAGACGCGGTACTCCTGGTCGAGGACCCGTTCCAGGGAGCCGAGGCGCCGGGCGCGGCGGATCGCGGCCAGCGTGACCTTGAGGGCGGTGGGCGACTTGCCGAGCAGGGTCCCGGCGGTCTCCTTCGCGTCCGGATCGCCGTGCGAGAGCAGTCGCTGAACGATCTCCTCCACCGTCCCGGCGGCGTAGCAGGAGTCGATCCACTCGCGCCGGTCGGCCAGCTGCCCCCGGGGCGGCGCCTGTACGTGGCGCGCGAGGACGTCCCCTACGGGCAGGTCGGCGAGGTCGTCGAGCAGCCGGGGCAGGGCCGCGGACTCCACGTAGTGGTTGGCGAGCCCGCAGAACAGGGCGTCACCGGCGCCGATCCGTGCGCCCGTCAACGCGAGGTGGGTGCCGAGTTCGCCGGGGGCGCGGGCGAGCAGATGGGTGCCGCCGACGTCGGGAACGAAGCCGATGCCGGTTTCGGGCATGGCGACCTGGGACCGCTCGGTGACGATGCGGACGCTGCCGTGTGCGGACAGCCCGACTCCGCCGCCCATGACGATGCCGTCCATGACGGCGACGTACGGCTTGGAGTAGCGGGCGATGCGGGCGTTGAGGCGGTACTCGTCACGCCAGAAGGCGGCGGAGGCGGCTCCGTCGCCGTTGCGGGCGTCGTCGTGGATGGCACGGATGTCGCCGCCCGCGCACAGGCCCCGCTCCCCGGCACCGGTGACGACCACCCCCTCCACCGCCGGATCCTGTTCCCACGCGCTCAGCGCCCCGGTGATGCGGCGGACCATCTCGTGGTCGAGGGCGTTGAGCGCCCCGGGCCGGTTGAGGGTGATGCGGGCGGACCGCCCCCTGATGTGCAGCAGGACGGGTTCTTCGGTGCCGGTCATCCGGGCACCTCCGTCAGGTCGCGGGCCGCGGTGGCGTGCATGATCCGGTGGTCCCTTCCGTTACGGTGGGCCCGTTCCTCCCGCTCGGACCGTGTCCGGGCCGGCCCCGCCGCCCCTTCCCGCGTGCGCACGGAGCCGTCGCCGGCGCACCGCACCGCCTCCGGGTCCGCGCACACCCCGGCGAGGGGATCGGGACCGTCGTCACGCCGGGGCCGCAACCGCGGCCGGTCGGTCAGGAGTTCGGGCACCGGCGCATCATCGCACGCGCACGGCACCGCCGCCCGGGGCCTTCGGCCGCGCACCGCAGCCGGGTGCCCGGGCGGGGGCGGTGGCCGCAGCGGTGGCCGTGAGCCGACGCGGCAGGTGCCCCGGCGGCCCGGGCAGCCGCTCAGGACGCCGGGCCCGGGCGGGGTCGTCCGCCGCACACCGCAGGCACGGCTCCGCCGCCTGCCCGGGCCGCGACGGGCGGACGGGACGACGGGCGCGCCGGTGCGCCGGGCCGGTCCGCGGCGGGAGGGGCCCGGCGCGGACCGGCGCGGGCTCCGGGCCGGAGGCCGCCGTGCGTCAGCGGCCGGCCATCGCGCGGATCTCGGCGGCGAATCGGCCGCAGGTCCTCCTCGGCCGTGAAGTGCCCGCAGGACACGGTGCGGTGGCGCAGGCGCTCGGCCCAGGCGCTCCACAGGCCCTGCGCGTGATAGCCGAGCGCGGTGCCCCAGTCCTGCCGGACGCCGGCACGGCTCCGGCACGGCAGGCCGGAGCGGATCAGCCGATGTGGTAGCCGTCCCCGTACACCTTCCAGTCCAGCGGCGTGTCGAGGTCGAGGTTGCCCTTGCGCAGGAAGACCCGCTGTGCGGTGTCGACCCTGCTGGTGTCGCTGTGGGCCTCCTCCTGCTCCATCGCCCACACCCGGGCGTCGAGGAAGGCGTTGAGGTACGCGGTCTCGCTGCCGCCCTGGGCCGGCGGCTTGGCGGTGCGCAGGGCACGCGCGCGGATGCCCGAGAAGCTGGTGGGGTCGTCGCCGTCGCCGTGCATGACGGTGGCGTCGTAGTAGATGAACTGACCGAGTGCGCGCAGGCCGTCCGACTTCCCGCGGGAGACGGCGGGGTCGAAGTAGACGCGGTCGCGTTCGTCGTTCTGGGCCCGCTGGAACACGGTGTCCTGGGCGGCCTTGCGCCAGTCCCCGGGGAAGTTCGGGTCGAGGCCGTCGTGCGAGTCGCTGCCGTCCACCCGGCGCAGCGCGGGCAGGTACCCGGCGAGGACGTTGCCGGGCCGGCGGTCGGCGTAGAGCCGGACGAGGTCGAGCATGTCGCCGGTGCCGGAGCAGAAGCCGATGATGCCGGCGGTGTAGCCGCGGCCGTCGCCGATGTCCTCGATGTACTCGTACTGGGCCTTCCAGTCGAGCGAGGAGTTCTCCGCACTGGAGACCAGTTGCATGGCGATCTCCTTCTTCGCCGGGTCGTCGAGGCCGGGCGCGGCGGTCGGCGCCGCGGCGACGCGCGAGGCGCTGAACAGGGCGCCGGAGGCGACGGCGCCGAGCACGGCGATGGCGGTGCGCCGGGAGGGGCGTGCGGGGACTGTCGTTTCGCGGCCTGCGTGCACCACAAGGACTCCAGGGCGGAGGAAGGGCGGACCTTACCTGGCTGGTAGTAAAGTTTCCTATCAGTTTTCGGCGGGAGCGGTAACCCGGTGCGCGCCAAGTTCGTAGGATCGAACAGCCGCGTCCCGCCCCGCGTCGGGGGCGTCCCGGTGGTGCGGTGGACGGGTGGAGGGGGACGACGGGCACGGCGTTCGCCCGCGCGCTGGAGCGGGTGGACGAGATCGGCGCGTACCGGCTCGGGCGGCTGCGGCTGTCGCAGATCCCGCCGAACCGGATGGCGGCGCTGGCCCGGTACGCGCTGGGGTCGAAGGCACCGCTGCTGGAGCGGGCGGCGGAACCGAAGCGCACGGCGATGCTCACCGCGGTGATGCGGCACCTGGAGGCGAAGGCGATCGACGAGGCCCTGGACCTGTTCCAGGTCCTGATGGCCACCCGGCTGCCGAACACGGCGAAGCGCAAGACGGAGAAGGAGCGGCTGTCCACGCTGCCGCAGCTGGAGAAGGCGTCACGGCTGGTGGCCCGCGCCTGGGAGGTGATGGTCGAGGAGCTGGAGCTGGTCGAGGAGCACGGCGCGGACCTGGACGTGGCCGCGCTGTGGGCGGCGCTGGAGGAGATCGCCCCGCGCGCCGCCGTGACGACCGCGGCGGCCACCGTGGTGACCTTGGTGCCCGAGGACGAGAACTCGGCCGAGGTAACCATGCGAGCCGCGCTCGCGATCCGGTACGCCACGGTGCGCCCGTTCCTCGCGCTGCTGGGCGAGTCGAAGGCGCTGGACGCGGCGAGCGCCGGCAAGCGGGTCCTGGCCGGGGTGCGGGGTCTTCCGGCGCTGGCGCGGCGGAAGGTGGGCATCAAGCCGCTGCTGCCGCGCGAGGTGGACGACAAGCTGGTGCCGCCGGCGTGGCGCAAGGCGGTGTACGCCAATCCGAATCTGCCGCAGGGCGCGGTGGACCGGGACGCGTACGTGTGTGCGTGCTGGAGCAGCTGCACCGGGCCCTGAACAACCGCGACGTCTTCGCCGCTCGGTCGCACCGCTGGTCCAACCCGCGGGCCCGCCTGCTGGACGGGCCCGGCTGGGACGCGGTCGAGGAGGACGTCCTGGCGGCCCTGAGCCTGGACATGCCCGTCACCGAGCACCTGGCGGAGCTGGTGCGGGGCCTGGACGCCGGATGGAAGCAGCTCGCCGAACGTCTGGAGGAGGCGGGTCCGGCGGCGAAGGTCTCCATCGAGGTGGCCGGCGACGGGCGGGTGAAGCTGAACGTCGACAAGCTCGGCGCCCTCGGCGAACCGAAGTCCCTGACCTGGCTGCGCCAGCGAGTCGAGAAGATGCTCCCGAAGATCGACCTGCCGGACCTGCTGTTCGAGGTGAACGCCTGGACCGGGTTCCTCGACGCCTTCGTCCACCTCGGCGACGGCACCACCCGGATGAAGGACCTGCCCACCTCGGTAGTCGCGCTGCTGGTGTCCGAGGCGTGCAACATCGGCCTGGCCCCGGTGGTCAACCCCGGCTACGAGGCCCTGACCCGCGCCCGGCTCGTGCACGTCGACCAGTACCACCTGCGCGCCGACACCATCGCCACGGCGAACGCCGCTCTCATCGCCGCCCAGGCCGGCATCCCGATCGCGCGCTCCTGGGGCGACGGGCTGCTCGCCTCCGTGGACGGGCTGCGCTTCCAGGTGCCGGTGCGCACCATCAACGCCGCCCCGTCGCCGAAGCACTTCGGGTTCAAGCGCGGCATCACCTGGCTCAACGCCGTCAACGACCAGGTCGCGGGCATCGGGCAGATGGTCGTCCCCGGCACCCCGCGCGACTCCCCGCACATCCTGGACGCGCTGCTGAACCTGGACGGCGGGGTGAAGCCGGAGATGGTGGCGACCGACCACGCCTCGTACTTCGACATGGTGTTCGGCCTGTTCAAGATCCTCGGCCACAACTTCAGCCCCCGCTTCCGCGACCTGGACGATCAGCGGTTCTGGCGGGCCACGATGCCCGGCGTCGAGACGGGCACCTACGGTGCGGTGGAGGACCTGGCCCGCAACCGGGTCAACCTGAACAAGGTGATCACGCACTGGCCGGACATGCTGAAGGTCGCCGGTTCCCTGGCCACCAACCAGGTCCGCGCCTACGACCTGCTGCGCATGTTCGGCCGCGACGGCCGCCCGACGCCGCTCGGGGCGGCGTTCGCGGAGTACGGGCGGATCGCCAAGACCGAGCACCTGCTGCGCGTGGTCGACCGGTCGACGACACCTACCGGCGGCAGATGAAACCGGCAGCTCACCGTGCAGGAATCCCGCCACACGCTCGCGCGGGACGTGTGCCACGGCAAGCGCGGCACCATCCACCAGGCGTACCGCGACGGGATGGAGGACCAGCTCGGCGCGCTCGGCCTGGTCCTCAACGCCATCGTGCTGTGGACCACGCAGTACATCGACACCGCCGTCGGCCGGCTCCGCGCCGAAGACCACGAGATCCAGGACGAGGATGTCGCCCGCCTGTCCCCGCTCAAGCACCGCAACCCCAACCTGCTCGGCCGCTACAGCTTCACCGCCTCGACCCCGGCAGCCGGCGCCCTGCGCCCGCTGCGCGACCCGGACGCGCCGGAGCTGGACGAAGACGACGGCACTGGAGACTCACAGGCAGGCGGCTGCGGGCGGAGCCGGGGCGCTCGCACCGCCGGACGCGCGGGGTGGACGTTGCAGCGGGGTCAGTGGCGGGTGGTGGCGACGGCGAGCCCGAGGCCGATCAGTGCGATGCCGCCCGCGCCGCCGATCATCGACAGGCGCCGGTCGGAGCCGGCGAACCAGGTTCGGGCCGCCGAGGCACCCAGGCCCCAGACGGTGTCGCAGACCAGGCCGATCCCGGCCGGGATCAGGCCAAGGACCATCATCTGCAACGGGATGTTCCCCGCGTCGTGGTTCACGAACTGTGGCAGGACCGCGGCGAAGAAGACCAGGCCCTTGGGGTTCGTGGCGCCCACCAGCAGGCCGTCCAGGACGGTGCGCAGATCACCGCGCCGTTCGCCCTGCCCGGTCGTCAGATCGGCGCGCAGCCGGCCACGGTGGCGGTACGCCTGGACGCCGAGGTAGACGAGGTACACGGCGCCGGCCAGCTTCACGGCGGTGAACACGGTGGTCGAGCTCTGGACCAGGGCGCCGACGCCGAGTGCGACGACGAGGACGAGGGCGTAGCAGCCCAGGAGGTTGCCCAGGACGGTGGCGAGTGCGGTGCGGCGGCCGTGCGCGAGGGCGCGGCCGACGACGAACAGGACGCTCGGGCCGGGGATCGCGATCACGACGAGGGACATCGCGGCGAACGCGAGAAGGCTTTCCGTCTTCACCATGAGCTGGGACTTCCTGATCTGTGCCGCGCAACCGGCGAAGGGCGGTGCGGTGGTGTGAGCAGTGACGAGGGGTGGGCCCGGCGCGCAGGTGGGACGGCTACCGAGAGAGGGCGCCCACCTGGGCGCGGGGGAGGCGGGCCAGGTCGGCGGAGTTGATCTGGAGGGTGCGGTCGGCCGATCCGGCACCGCAGTAGACGGGCCGGCCTGGGTTGGCGACCGCGGCATCGATCAGGCACGGCACCCCGGGCCGGTGGCTGACCGGAGGCACGCCACCGGGCACCAGGCCCTCCGCGGCGAGCAGGCCGGCGTCCGCCGCGCGCAGCCGGGAACGGCTAGTGCCCGAAAGAGCCGCCAGACGGGCGAAGTCCACCCGATCCTCCGCCCGCAGCACCACGAGCAACAGCGGGAAGTCCGACGTAGCGAAGGCGAGCGTCTTCACCGCCTGCGACCAGGGGAAAGGCAGGGCTTGGCGCTCGGCGACACTGTGCGCGGCGGCATGCTGGTGGACGGTGTACGGGCAGCCGTCAGAGTCCAGTACGGCCTGCCAGGGCGCTTCGGGCGTAGTCATGGAGTCACCTGCAGCCTTTGCTCGAAACGGAGGGGAGTCGACCTGCGGCCGGACGGCGCGCGATCCGCTCCTGAGCCTGACCGGGACGACCGGTTCCGATCAACTGATTGTGAAATCCTGCAATCGTGATCACCCTGCGCTTCGCCGAGACGGTCGAGGAGGACATCGCCTTCTCCGTCTCCCCCCTGCTCGAAGCCGTCCACTCCTGGCACGTCCTCACCGACCCCGGCCACCACGCCCTGCACGTCCCCTGGGTCAGGCGGTGCCGCCGCCTGCCCGCCGCCCTGCGCCGGCGTATGCGCGGCCACGACTTCGTCGTGGCCGACTACATCCCCGCCCTCTTCGAAAGCCGCACCGGTGATCACGACGCCGACTTCGCGGACCAGCTCGCGGCCGTACGGGGCCTGCCGCCCGCTCTGCTGGCCGCCGAACTCGCCCGAACGCTCGTCGACACCACCCGCCACACCGGCGACGACCTCGTCGACGACCGCGCCACCCGCGACGCGGTACTCACCGAGTACCGCAACAGCGACCCAAGCCGGGCGGCACGCCTGGAGGGCATCCTCACCGACCCCCTCCCCGTCCTCGACGACGCGCTCACCGTGCTGGAGGACTACTGGGACGCCGCCTTCGCCCAGGAGTGGGAGCGCATCGAGCCCTCCTTGTACGAGTCGATCACCCGCTCAGGCGCCCGGATCGCCCACCACGGCCTGTTCCCGATGCTCCGCACCCTCGCTCCCCAGATCCGCGTGGACCCCGGCCGCCGGACCCTGCGCCTCGACCGTCCGCACGACCACGACATCTCCGTCACACGCGACCACCCCGTGACGTTCACCGCCAGCCACTACGTCTGGCCCCACGTCCGCGTCACCTGCGACGCCCCCTGGCCCCTGCGGATCACCTACCCCGCTCTGCCCCTCGCGCCCGCCTCGACCGCCCGCCCCGCCAGTCAGGAAGACACCCTCACCGCGCTCCGGGCTCTGGCCGCCGCCCCACGCCTGCGGATCGTCACCCACCTCGCCGCCCAGAGCCGCACCACGCAAGAACTCGCCTCTCTCCTCGGCCTGTCCCCCTCCGTCACCTCCCGCCACCTCCATCAGCTCACCCAGGCAGGACTCACCACCACCCAGCGCGAGGGCTACTACGTTCTCTACGCCCTCGCCCCTGCCCGCCTCGACCAGATCGCCACCGCCCTCATCACCCTCGCCCCCAGGCCCGAGGACTGAGCGAACGCTGTTGCAAGCCCCCGCGGGCATCGCCAGAAATAGGCCCTGTGTCGGCAAACGATCGAATGACGACAGGCACGGCTGACGTCCAATGAACCCAGTGGTTCCGGGACCTGACGGCGGCTGCGATCCCATGGGATCCGATGACGGCTGACGACGGGGTCAGATGACACCCGAGGTCCGATGCGGCGGCAGAAGCGGGGAACAGCGTGGCCAATCTCGTCTACAAGAGGGTGTCGACCGACCAGCAGTCCACCACCCGTCAGGACCTCGTCCTCGCCGAGGCAGGAATCGAGGACCCGATCGTCTTCGAGGAGGACCCGGGTACCCCCAGCCGCCTCCACCCGCTCCAGCGGCCGAAGTTCCGCGAGCCGCTCACCTACGCGCGGCCGGGCGACACCGTGCACATTTCCGAGATGTTCCGCCTCGTACGCGGCAACCAGCACATCCTCGACGTCCTCGAAGTCCTGCACCGCGACCAGCTCGCCCTGCGCATCCACGACGGCGCGTTCTCCGCCATGGACCTCACCGCCCGCCACCCGCGCACCGGCGAGCTGCTGTCCACCGTGAAGTTCATGGTGCAGACCCTCGCCGCCGCCGGCGAACTCCAACGCGACCTCCAGCGCGAGCTGACGTACGACGGGCTGCGCGCCGCCGAGGCCAAGGGCGCGAAGGCCGGGCGCCGTCCCGCCGCCGCGGCCACGAAGGCCGGTGACGTGCGCACCGCGTACCTGGAAGGCCGCTCCATCGCCGCTCTCGCTCGCGACCACGGTGTCAGCCGCGGCGCGATCCGGACCGCCGTCGCCGACCTCCTGCCCGACCACACCGCCAGTCAGGAGGGCGAGCCCGCCGCGGAGCTGCCGGTCACGCTCGACATGCCGGGCAGGGTCGCCGACTTCCTCCGCGCTGCCGAGTTGGAGCCCGCCGAGCGGGTCGCGCTCGACCAGGGGACGACCGTACGGCGCGGCCGGGGCTACACCCTGCGCGTCAGCGCCGTCCCCGCCGTACACCGCAAGCTCCTCGCCCACTGCCAGCCGCTCGACGGCGGCCAGGGTCTTCCCGCAGTGCCAGCCCAGCGCAAGGCCCGCCGCGAGGTACGAGAACCGGGTCGGCGCACTCACACCGTGACCATGATCAATCCCAGCGCCAACCGCTGTACCGATGTTCCCCGAGGCCGGACCACCCCTGGCGGAACGCCGGGCAGGGGCACCGCCAAGCACCCCGGACGCCGGATCTCGACCGCCTCACCACCGACGTCCGCACCACCAGCAGCGGAATGCTCCAGGAAGCCCGCTGCGCGACACCCCCGCCTTCACCGGCGCCGACCGGGCGCTCTTCTCCGCCGACCGTCCTTCCACCGGCCCGACGCGGCAGCGGTCCGGCGGTTCCTCGACGGCGTCCCCCGTCCCGCGGACCGTTCCGGGGCCGCCTCCGGCAACGCGGAGGCGCTGTTCCGCCCGACGGGACGGCCCGGGCCCGTCGGCACCCCGGCGCCCCGGCATCCCGGCATCCCGGCATCCCGGCACGAGTGTCCTCGCCACCGGCACCACCCGGCACCTCGAACGAGGGGATCACCCGTTCGGCCGCCCCGTCCGGGCGTTCGGCCGCGTGGTGGCACGCGCGCATCGGCCCAGTTCCGCGCCCGTCCGCCGTACGGACGAGGACGAAACCGCGGAACCGCGATGTCCTCCCACGGGTGCGCCCGTCAGCGGCCGCGTGAAGACTGGGCGGCGCCGCTGCGGTGATCGGACCGCCGCGCGAAGAGGCTTCCGCGGACCGCGCGGGACCGTCGGCCGTGCCCGGCACCCTTCGACCGGAGCCCGGCCGTGTCCCGTCGGCGAGGCGAACGGAGAGAGCGATGCACGGAGCGACCGAGGGACGATCCGTCCGGCACGAGCGCCCGGGGACTCCGGCGGGCCGGCTGGGTGCCGCCGTCGTGGGACTGGGCGGGGCGGTTGCGACCACCGCCGTGGCCGGGGTGGAACTGCTCAGGCTCGGCATCTGCGGCCGGGACGGGCTGCCGTTGGCGTCGCGCACGAACCTGGTGCCCTACGAGGAACTGGTGTTCGGCGGCTGGGACGTCTCGCCGGACGACCTGGCCAAGGCGGCGCACCTGCACCGCGTCCTCGAACCGGCCCAGATCGAGGCCGCGGCCCCCCGGCTCCAGCAGCTGCGGCCGTGGCCGGCGGTGGCGGACCCGGCTTACTGCCGCGCGGTGACCGGCGCCAACGTCGTGTCGTTCGACAGCCCGCGCGAGCGCACGGAACGCATCCGGGAGGACCTGCGGCGCTTTCGGCGGGCCCAGGGCCTGGACGAGGTGGTCGTCGTCAACCTCGCCTCGACCGAGCGCCTGCCCGACCCGGCGTCGCCCGCCCTCGCCTCGACCGAGGCGTTCGAAGCGGCACTGGACACGGGCGACGAGGCGGTCACCCCCGCCATGCTCTACGCCTACGCGGCCCTGCGGGAGGGCATGGCGTACCTGAACTTCACCCCCAGCTGCGGGGCCGACGTACCGGCCCTGACGCACCTGGCCGAACGGCAGGGCGTGCCGATCGCCGGGAAGGACGGCAAGACCGGGCAGACCATGGTCAAGACGGTCCTCGCCCCCGCCCTGCGCTCGCGGGCGCTGCGGGTGGAGGGCTGGTACTCCACCAATCTGCTGGGCAACCGCGACGGCCGGGCGCTGGAGGATCCCGACTCGCTGGCCAGCAAGACGGCCACCAAGGAGTCGGTCCTGGACGCGCTGCTCGGCTACCCGGTGGAGGACCACCAGGTGCGCATCGAGTTCTACCGGCCGCGCGGCGACGAGAAGGAGGCGTGGGACAACGTCGACCTCGTGGGCTTCCTCGGCCACCGGATGCAGATGAAGATCGACTTCCTGTGCCGGGACTCCGTCCTGGCCGCTCCGCTGGTGCTGGAGCTGATCCGCTTGCTGGCCGAGGCGCGGCGCCGTGGGGAGCGGGGGGTGCAGGAGCAGTTCGGGTTCTTCTTCAAGGCCCCGATGACCGCCGACGGCAGCGTCCCGGAGCACGCCCTGCACCGTCAGGAACAGGCGCTGCTGGACTGGCTGGACGGCGGGGGCCGGGCCGCGACGGGCGGACGGTCGTGACGCAGGCCGCGGCCCGTCCCGCGCAGCGGGAGGGGGAAGTACCGCGCGAGGCGGTGCGGGCGGTCGTCCCGCTGCTGCGCGAGGTGGGCGACCTCAAGAGGGTGCGCACGGCCGGCAGCGGCGCCTCGATGGCCGAACGGGCCTTTTGCCGGTCGTGGGCGGAGCTGGTGCGGGACGGGGACCCCGGCCGGATCGCCGTGCGCGAGTGCGCGGCCGCCGTGGCCGGGGCGCGTCTGGCCGGGATCGACGGTGCGGTGCTGCGGCGGTGCGGGCTGACGGCCGACGAGGCGGTGGCCGTGCTGGAGCGGTCCGTCGCACAGCACGCGGACCGGATGGACCCGGTGACGTGCGGTCTGCTGGTCGAGGCGCTGCCGGACCTGGTGACGGATCCGTACGGGGATCCGCCGCCCGGGTTCGCGGCGGCGCTGTGCGCCCAGCCCCGGGCGGGCGCCACCCGCCCGGGAAGACCACGGCTGATGGTCGAGCCGCCCGAGAGCCACGGCGACCACTGCTGGGCGGTGGCGGTCCACGGGGTGCTGCTGGCCGGGGCGTTCGGCGCCGCGCCCGGTGACGTCTTCCTGCTCGGCCTGGCGCACCACCTGCACAACGCCGTACTGCCCGACGCGGGCCTCGCCGGGGAGGAACTGCTGGGGGACCACCTGCCCGCGGTCCTCGCACGGCTGGCGCGGCAGCAGCTCGCCGCCCTGCCCGAGGACCTCGCCGCGCGCGTGGAACACCTCCTTTCCCTGCGCGAGGGGGCCGGCACGCCGGCCGCACGGGCTTTCCACGCCGCCGACGTCCTCGACCGCGTCCTGCAGGTCCGCCACCACGCGCGGGCCGCCGCCTTCACCGCCGAGCAGGCCCTGGAGGACCTGGACCTGGTGCACCCGTGCGCGGTGTCCGGCTTCCACCGGAGCGTGCTGGACGCGGCGGGGACGGCATGAGGGGCCCGGCGGACCGCGCGGCGGCCGGGAACGCCGCGGCCGGTCCCGCGGCGGTCGGGGACAGGAGGGTCGCGGGGGCGGCGGCACCGGGCACGGCGGACCTGGTCAGCCCCGGCAACGGGGCCCCGCTGCGGTCCTGCGGTCCCGGACTGCTGTCCGACGGCGAACGGCGCTGGCCCGTCGTGGCGGGCATCCCCTGGCTGCGCACCGGCCGCGAGGAGCTGCGTCGGCGGGCGGTGCGCCGGATGGAGGAGGGCGATCCGGACGGTGCCGCGCTCGTCCTGCTCGCCGACTCCGACGACTGGTGGGACGGCCCGGCCCCCTCCCCGGGCGCGCTGCGTGCCGCGCTGGGGGCGGGCACCCTGCGCGAGGCGGTGGGACTGCTGGGCATGGGCCGGGTCGGGGCGTACTTCCTGCACCGGTGGAGCGATCCGACCTGGCTGGCCGTGCTCGCCCTGACCGCCCGGCACTCCCCCGCCGGCCTGCCGGTGCTGGAGCTGGCGTGCGGGGCCGGGCACCTGCTGCGGGAACTGCGGCTGCGCGGGCACCGGGACGTGACCGGGATCGACGTGGTCTTCGCCAAGCTGTGGCTGGCCCGTCGCTTCGTCGTCCCCCGGGCGCGGCTGGTGTGCGCCGACGTCACCGCGCCGTGGCCGCTGCGTTCCCCGGGCCGTCCCGCCTACGTGGCGTGCCACGACGCGCTGTACTTCCTGCCCCGCAAGGAGGAGGTGGTGCGCCGCGCGCTGGCGTACGCCGCCGGCGGCGGGGTCGTCCTGGGGCACTGCCACAACTCCCTGGTGCCCGGACCGGTCCTGGGACTGCCGCTGAGTCCGGCCGGATGGTGCGCGCTGCTGCCGGGGGCGGTCTGCTACGACGACGCCGACCTCACCCGCGCCGCGCTGACGGGGGCCCTCCCCCGGCCGCGCGCGGCCGGGGCGCTGACGGGCTGCGAGGCCATGGCCCTGGTGAGCGTCCCGCCCCCGCCGCCCGGGTACGGTCCGCTGTCGCCGGAGCGGCCCGTGCCCGGACGGCCGCTGCGTCCCAACCCGCTGTACCACGACGGTCTGCTGCACTGGCCCGGGGAACGCTGGCGGGAGGAGTACGGGCCCGGCGCCCGCGCCTACCTGCCCGACCGCGTCGGCCTCTCCCGCGCCCTGCTCGCCGACGCCGCGGTGGGACGGCTGACGCCGGAGGTGGCCGATCTGGCCCGCCACCGGGTGCTTCTGGACCTGCCGGAGCGATGGTGAACGCGGCGGACGGGCGGGGTTCCCCCGCCGCCGTGTGCCGGTGGGCGGTCGCCGGATGCGGCTGGGTGGCCCGGGACCACTTCCTGCCCGGACTGCTGGCGGCCGCCGGCACCGGGGCCGGCGCGGTACCCCGGCTCGTCGCCGTGACCGACGCCGACCCGGCCGCCGCCGCCCGGCTGGCGGCCCGGGCGCCCGGCGTCCCGACCGCCGCCGACCTCGGCTCCCTCCTCGCCGTGCACCGACCCGACGCGGTGTACGTCGCGACGCCCAACCACGCCCACCGCGGCGCGGCCGCGACGGCCGCCGCGGCGGGGGCCGCGGTGCTGTGCGAGAAACCACTGGCCGCCGACCTCGCCGACGCCGAGCGGCTGGTCGCCGCCTGCCACCGGGCGGGGATCCTGGCGGCGACCGCCTACGACCAGCGTTTCCACCCGGCCCACCGGGCCGCGCGGGAGGTGGTGGCGTCCGGGGCGCTGGGGACGGTCACCGCGGTGCGGATCACCTACTGCTGCTGGCTGCCGCCCGCCTGGTCGCCGGACGGCCGCCCCCACGACAACTGGCGCGCCGATCCGGAGCGGGCGGGCGGCGGGGCCGCCCTGGACCTGGCGCCGCACGGACTGGACCTGGTGGGCGTCCTGCTCGGAGGGGACGACGTGGCGGAGCTGACGGCGCTGGTGCAGCACCGGGTGCACCCCTACCCGGTCGACGACGGCGCCGTACTGGCCGGCCGCACCGGCGGCGGGGTCCTGGTCTGCCTGCACGTCGCCTACAACACCCCGGACACGCTGCCCCGCCGCCGGCTGGAGGTCACCGGCACCCGCGGGCAGCTGACCGCCGTCGACACGCTCGGCCAGGACGCCGGGGGAAGCTGTGGCTCACCCGCGCGGACACCGCGCACCGCGCGTCCGTGCCGTTCGCCACCGGGACGTCCCCCTTCGCCGTCCAGGTCGGGGAGTTCTCCTCGGCCGCGGTCGCGGTGCGCGCCGGCTGCCCGGTGCGGCGGGCCTGGCCGTGGCCGCTGCACCGCGACCTGGCCCTGCACCGGCTCCTGCTGGAGGCGCTGTCGCGCGCTCCCGCGGCCCCCGTGCCGGCCCCGCTGCCGTCCACCGCCGAGGAAGGCCGACGATGACCCTGACGATGTACGCCTGCGCCAACTGCGGGCACTGGCAGAAGTGGTTCGCCACCCCGCCCGCCTGCCCGGTCTGCTGCGACGTGCGCAACGAACTGCCCGAGGAGGGCTGGCACATCCTTGGGGAGAAGGCGGTCGGGGACCTGCTGGCCGCGCACTGGCACCGGCCCGTGCCGGGCGTCACCGCATTCCGCGCCCTGCCGTCCTTCGGCCTGGGCTCGACGGGCTGGCTGATCGAGGCCGAGGGCGGCAACGTCGCCTGGGAGGGGGCCCCGTACTACCCGCCCGGGGCGCTGGCCGAGATCGAACGGCTCGGCGGCGTCACCCGGCTGGGCGCCAGTCACGTCCACGGTTACGGGGCCCTGTGGCAGCTGCAGCGCCACTTCGCCCCCGCGGTGGTGGCCGTCGGCGTGCAGGACCTGGCGTGGACGAAGGCGTTCCGGGTCACCTGGCCGGTGGACGAGCGCCTCGAACTGGCGCCCGGACTGACCGTGCACCGCACCGGCGGCCACTTCCCCGGCCACTGCGTGCTGCACGACGCGCGCCGCGGGATCCTGTTCTGCGGCGACGCCCTCAAGGTCGACCTGGACGGCACCGTGCCGCGTGCCCTGTCCTGCCACAAGGCCTACCACGCCCGGATACCGCTCTCCCACGACGAGGTGCGCCACTACCGCTCGGTGATCGGCGCACTGGACTTCGAGGCGGTGGCCACCCCGTTCGAGTTCGCCGCCCCGGTGACCACCGCGGAGGTCCTACGCCTGTTCGACCACCAGCTGGCCGGCCGGCCCGACACGGCCGCGCTCCCGCTGGGAGCCGGCCGGTGAGCGCCGCCGGCGAGCACCCGGCGGTCAGGGCCTACCGGAACGCGCTCGCCCCCGGCGCACAGCACGACTTCGACATCAGCGCCGCCGACCGCACCGGCCTGCCGGTCGTCTCGGCCGACCACCTGGACGCCGCCGGCATCCGCAAGAGCGCCTGCGGGTATGGGGCGGACCTCGCCCGGGCCCGGGCCGGCGCCTACGGCGAACTGGCCGAGGAGGTGCTGCTGGCACGCCACCTGGCCCGCACCGAACGCCACCGCGCCTCCTACGCGGAACTGGTGCGCGCGCGGGGCCGGGACCGGGTCGCCGACCCGGTCGGCCTCGTGCTGCCGGCCGGCGCGGACTACGGCCCCGAGCGCCCCCTGGAGTGGGTGCCCGCGCGCCGCCACCGCACCGGTGAGGAAGTCATGGTGCCCGCCGAGTTCGCCGCCTCCTGCACCTCGGACCTGCCCGGCGGTCCCCCGCCCGGCGGCTGGCTGACCACGCCGGTCACCAACGGGCTGGGCGCCGGGGACACCCGGGAGCGGGCCCTGTCCCACGCGCTGCTGGAGATCCTCCAGCGCGACGGCAACGCCACCGCGCACCGCGCGATGGACGAGGGCGTGGTCATCGACCTGGACGAGGTGGGCGACCCGGTCACCCGCCGCGTCCTCGACCGGCTGCGGGAGGCGGGCGTCCGGGTGCTGCCCAAGCTCGCCTCCACCCAGTTCGGCCTGGCCGACGTCCACGTGGTCGGCACGGACGACGCGCCGGGTACCCGGGACGGCGCGGCAGCGCTGGTGCTCACCGCGTGCGGCGAGGCCGCGCACCCGGACCGCGAGACGGCGCTGCGCAAGGCGCTGACGGAGTACGCCTCCTCCCGCGCGCGCAAAGTCTTCTCCCACGGCCCGCTGGAGACGGTCGCCCGCATCGCCCCGCCCGGGTACCTCGAGCGCGAGTTGTCCTCGCCCCCGGCGGAGCAGGAGCCCAGAGCGCTGTCGGCGATGAGGGCCTGGACCGCCCTGGACGCCCCGCGGCTGCGGGAGCTGCTGGAGCCCACCGTGCTGTCCCGGTGCTCCAGCGTGCCCTTCTCCTGCCTGCCGACCGTGCCGCCCGGCTCGCTGGACGACCCCGCCGTCCTCCTCGGGGACCTGCTGCGGCGCCTGGCGGACTTCGACGTCCTGGTGATCGACGCGGGCGGTCCCGGAGCCCACGCGGTCAAGGTGCTCGTCCCCGGCATGGAGGTGGAGACCATGTCCTACGCGAGGATCGGCGAACGCGGCGTACGCAGGCTGACGGAGCGCGGGCACCCGCTGGCCGGCGTGGGGCCCGTCCCCCGCGCCGGGGCACGGCCGGTGCACCTGACGCCCGGGGCACGCGAACGGCTGGGCGGTCCCGCCTGGTTCGACGTCGCCGCCGCGCGGCGGACGGTGGGGGCGCTGTACCCCCTCTACCGCGAACCCGACCGGCACGCGCTGGCCCGCACCACCGCAGGAGCGCCCCGATGACACCCCCCGCTGACAGGCTCCGTTACGCCTACAACACCAACGGCATGACCTCGCACCGTCTGCACGACGCGCTGGCGCTGCTGGCCGACACCGGGTACGACGGTGTCGCGCTCACCGTGGACGTGGCCCACCACGACCCCTTCGCCCCCGGCCTGGCCTCCCGCACGGCGGCGCTGGCCCGGCGCCTGGACCGCCTGGGCCTGGGCAGCACCGTGGAGACCGGGGCGCGCTTCCTGCTGGACCCGCGGCACAAGCACGAGCCGACCCTGGTCACCGCCGATCCGGCCGGCCGGGCCCGCCGCCTGGACTTCCTGCGCCGGTGCGTGGACATCGCCGCCGACCTGGGCAGCGAAGCGGTCTCGTTCTGGGCCGGCGTCCCGGCGCCGGGCACGGACACCTCCGCCGGCGGAACGGCGTGGGGCCACCTGGTCGAGGGGGTGCGCGCCGTCACGGCGCACGCGGCCGAGCGGGGCACGGTGGCGGCCTTCGAACCCGAGCCGGGAATGCTCGTCGAGGACTGCGCCGACTGGTCCCGGCTGGCGGCCCTCGTCCCCGGCCTGCGCCTGGCCCTGGACACCGGGCACTGCCTGGTCACCGGAGAGCTGACCCCGGACCAGGCGGTCGTCCGGCACGCCCGGGACCTCGGCGCGGTCGCCGTGGAGGACATGCCGTACGGCCGGCACGAGCACCGCGCCCCGGGCGAGGGCGACATGGACCTGCCCGCCGTCCTCGGCGCGCTGCGCGCGGTGCGGTACGACGGGCTGGTGAGCCTGGAGCTCTCCCGCGACGCGCACCGCGCCGACACCCTGGTGCGCTCCGCGCTGGAGGCGCTGCGCGACGCCGAGCGCGCCGGAGCCGGCGGACCCCTGCGCCCTCCCGCCCCCCGTCACGTCGGCGCACCGCGGGGGGCACGATGAGGATCTGCTTCGTCTCGCGGCGCTACTGGCCGGCCGTGTCGGGCATGAGCGCCTACGCGGAAAACCTGCTGCGGGCCCTGACCGCAGCGGGCCACGAGGTCACGCTGGTGTCCCAGTACCGCGGCGACCGCCGGGGCCGCGCCGTCTACGGCGGCGGTCCTCCCCCGCCCGAACGGGTCCCCGACGGCGTGCGCCTGGTGGCGCTGGAGTCCCTGGGCGAGCAGGCCGTGGGCGACGGGCTGCCGGCGGACTTCGAAGCGGACGTCGCCGCACTGCGCGACACCATCACCGGCCTGCACGCCCACGCGCCCCTGGACGTCCTGCACGCCCAGTACGGCTATCCGACGGGGCTGGCCGCGCTGGAGGCCTCCGAGCGGCTCGGGGTCCCGGCCGTGGTCTCCATCCAGGGCGGCGACGGCCACTGGGTCGGCACCTGCTGCACCACCCACCGCACGGCGATCCGCCGGGTGCTGCGGGACGCACCGGCGCTGCTGATCGGCTCGGCCTCCTTCAGGGACGAGGTCGCCGCCCGCCACCGGACACCGGCCGGGCGGTTCACGGTGGTCCCCGGAGCCACCGACACCGCACTCTTCCGCCCCGCGCCCGGACGGCGGCCGGGAGCCCTCGGCGATCCGCCGGTGCTGCTGTACCACGGCCGGATCGATGTCCGCAAAGGGGTCCTGGACCTCCTGGAAGCGGTGCGGCTCCTTCGCGCCGGGGGAAGGCGGCTGCGGCTGCGCGTCTCCGGTACCGGCCCCGACCTGGACCGGCTGACCCGCCGGGCGCGGCGGCGCGACCTGGCCGACGCCGTGGAGGTCCTCGGCCCCACCGGCTACCACGACGCCCCCGCCGTCTACCGCACGGGGGACGTCTTCGTCAGCCCCACCTGGGCCGAGGGCTTCTCCAACACCATCCTGGAGGCGATGGCGAGCGGACTTCCGGTGGTGTCCACCGACGTGGTCGGCGTGGTGGACTGCGTACGCGACGGCCTCAACGGGCTGCTGGTGCCCCCGCGCGACCCCCACGCCCTGGCCGCGGCCGTCGGCCGGATGCTCGACGACGCCCCTCTGCGCCACCGCCTGGCACGCACGGCGCTGCGGCAAGTGCTGACCCGGTGGTCGTGGCCGGTGGCCGCCGCGCGCATCTGCGCCGTGTACGAGGAGGTGCGCGCCGCACGGCCGGCGGGAACGGCGCCCCGCAGTGGTCCGGCCGGCAGCGGCGCGGAACCCGCCGTGGACCTGTCCTGCCGGTTCCGCCGCGAACCCCACCTGCTGTGAGCGCGCCCGTGTCCGGCCCCCGAACCGCCGTCGCCGTCAGCCCGCACCTGGACGACGCGGTCTTCTCCGCCGGAGGGACACTGGCGGTGCTGTCCAGGGCGGGCTGGCACGTGCGGGTCGTCACCTGCTTCACCGCGTCGGTCGACGATCCCGGCCCCTTCGCGCTGTCCACCCAGCTCGACAAGGGACTGCCCGCGGACGTGGACTACATGGCCCTGCGCCGCGCCGAGGACCGTGCCGCCCAGCGGCGGCTGGGCACGCTCCCCCCGGTCCACCTCCCGCTGCCCGAGGCACCGCACCGCGGGTACGACAGCCCGCGGGAGCTCTTCGGGCCTCCCCGTCCCGGCGACAGGGTGGAGGCGGAACTGCGGCGGCTGCTCCGCCGCCATCTCGTGCCGGCGGACCTCGTCCTCGCTCCCCAGGGCATCGGTGACCACGTCGACCACCTGCTCGCCGCCCGTGCGGTCGCCGCCGCCGCGCCCTCCTCGCGGATCGGCTGGTGGCGCGACATGCCGTACGCCGCCCGCACACCGCCCCCGGACACCGGATCCCGGCACGGCGTGTCCGGCGGGACGGGCGAGGTGACGGTCGACATCGGCGCGGTCCTGGCGGACAAGACCGCCGCGGCGCGGTGCTACACGACCCAGCTCGGCTTCCAGTTCGGCGGCAGCGGGCCGACCGGCGGGGTCCTGTCCTCCACGGCCCGTTCCGAGGCCCTCCGCGCCGGGGCACCGTACCTCTACGGCGAATCGTTCAGGGCCGGTCACGCGTTCCGCCGGATGCTGGACGAGTCCACCCGGCACGGTGCGGACCGGTGAGGGCGCGCCCCGCGTGAGCCGGGGGCCCGCCGGCTGGAGCGCGGTGCTCGTGACGACGCCCGGCGCCGGGGACCGGACCGGCCCGCGGCCCGGCAGCGGTGCCGCACGGACGGGCGGGGCCGCTCCCCGGCTGAAGGCCGCCGCCCCCGCGTGCGCGGGGGGGCGGCGGCAGGGGGCGCGCAGGGGCGGCGGCAGGGGGCGCGCAGGGGCGGCGGCAGGGGGCGCGCGGGGGCGGCGGCAGGGGGCGCGCGGGGGTGCTCCGTGTGCGTCAGCGGGTGAAGGTGAACCAGTTGACGTTGACGAAGTCCACGGTGCTCTCGGCGAAGGTCAGGTACACGTCGTGCACCCCGGTGACCGTCCCCGTGATGTTGGCCGGCACCGTGCGCCAGGCCTGCCATCCGCCGGTGGAGCCGAGGTCGATCTCGGCGATCTGCGGCCCGGTGGCACTGTCCACCCGTACCCGGATCGCGCCGCTGACACCGGCACCCACGCCCGAGGCGATCCGGGCCACGAACTGGGCCGGGGAGGAGGCGCCGAAGTCCACCGCGGTGTACTTCAGCCAGTCCCCGGCCGCGAGGTACCCCACGTCGAGGCCGCCGCCGGTGTCGGCGCAGCTCTCGGTCTGCGCGCCGTTCTGGGCGGCGTAGCCCTCCGCCTGGATGGTGGAGTACGCGCTCGTGCCGCCACCGCCCGGCGGGTTCGTCCCTCCGGAGCCGGGGCCGAGGATGATCGACCAGGACGTGGGGGCCGCGTCCTGGAGGTGGCCGTCCACCGGGGCGGCACCGGTCGGGCCGACGTCGTCGTACGGGAAGGCGTAGCCGATGGTCGCGTACCGGTGCACCAGACGCGCGTAGTGGTTGGTGACCGATTCCGTGTAGTACTGGGCGGGGGTCACCCCGTTCGGCTGGGACGCGCCTCCGGGGACCAGGAGGCTGGAGCGGTTGAGGGCGGCGGCCAGGCGTGCCGCGACGGCGGAGCGGGCGTCGGCCCCCGAGTTGTACAGCGGACCGCTCGCGCACCCGAAGATGTCCGCCGCCGAGGGCTTGGTGAACGGCACTCCGTTGGTGTTGAGCCCGGCGAAGGTCAGCACGTCACCGCTGACCGTTCCCGAGTACGCGCCGATGGAGCCCTGGCCGTCCACGGTGAGGGTGTGGGTGCGGTAGTAGTCCCACACCCGGTCCAGGTACGGCTGCCAGTACGAGCCGAAGTCCGTCGGCGCGTGCGAGGGCGCGAGCACCCGCAGGACCGTGCCCGAGGAGTCGGTCGCCACCAGCCGGTCCCAGGGCGCGCCGTCCGCCGCGTGCTGTGCCTGCAGCCCGGCGGCGATGGAGGCGAGCGCGCCCGAGGGCAGCGCCGGCACCGACTGGTTGCCGGCGGCACCGGTGGTCGCCATCGACACCGGCAGGGCCACCATGTCCACGTAGCTGATGTTGGCGTACAGGTTCGCCGAGTTGTACGTGAACTCGCAGAACGTCCAGCTCGTGTTCCAGTTGGGGTCGGAGCTGGTGAAGCCGGGCTGCACCAGACCGGGGACGCCCCCGTTGCCGCCCGGCGGATTGACGAAGAACTGGATCTTCCGCCCGGTCGAGAACCACACCCGGCCCCCGATCACGTAGTCGCCGAGTGTCAGGCGGACGGGCGCGGAACCCGACCCGCCCAGGGGAATGGCGTAGTCGGGCGCCGGGGTCAGCACCGACGACGGACTGGGCAGCCGGTGGAAGCGTCCGTCCGCACCGACGAAACCGGGCCAGCCGGAGGTGTCGGCACCGGAGATGTAGGCGTAGACCTGTGCCGAGGTGCCGGAGTTGTTGGCGAGCGCGATGGGGAGCGAGGCGGCGGTGGCACCGGAGGGGGCGGCGGCAGCGGTGCCTGGAGCGCTCAGGGGGAGAGCCGCAGCGGTGGCCGCCGCTGCGGTGAGGAAGGTACGGCGGGAGAGCACGAGGGGCTCCTGTGTGGGAAGTGGGGTGGCTCGAACACGAGGGGAGCGGTATCACTATTGGACTGAACCAATTGGTGGGTCAAGTGCTCTGTACACACCGGGGATTGGCCGACGCGCGCCGATGACGCCGACATGTCCCCAGTTGTCGTCGATTGCCGGTGCCGGACCGGCCGCGGAGTGCCGGACGTGCGGGCGGGGCCGCCTCCGTGCCGGTGGCCGGTACGGGGCGGGCCGGTGGCCGGTACGGGGCGGGCGACCGGTTCGGGCGGCGCGACCGGTCAGTCACCGCGGCGCGAGGGCGCCGGACCCGCCGGGGCCCCCGGCCGCCGGGGGGTGAACTTCTCGACGGCGGCCGGTGTGACGGGGGTGAAGAAGTTCACGAGGTTGCCGTCGGGGTCGCGGAACAGGAGTGCGCGGTTGCCCCAGGGCATCGTGGTGGGCTCGTTGACGAACTCCTCCACGAAGCCGGTCAGGTTCCGGTGGGCGCTGTCGACGTCGTCGACGAGGAACTCGAGGATGACGCTGCGGTTGTCGGCCGGGCGGGCGGAGCCGGGCGCGAACAGGGGGACGGTACGGGTGCTGCCGATCGCCAGGGTGGCCGAGCCGATCCGGAGTTCGGCGAAGTCCTCGTTGGACCAGTCCGCCCGCACCCCGGCGGCGCGCTCGTAGAAGTCGACAAGTCGGGCGACGTCGCCCGTGATGATGCGGATCGAGACGAAGTCCATGGGTTCTCTCCCGGTCGATCGGTGCCTGTGACCGCACGGTAGGGCGGATACCGGACGGAATCCGCCCGGTATCCGCGGGAGACTTCAAGCATGTCCCGACCCATTGCGCGCGTGCTCACCCTGCTGGAACTCCTGCAGTCGGGCGGCGTCCGGACCGTGGCCGAACTCGCCGACCGGCTCGGCGTCGACGCACGCACGGTGCGGCGGTACGTCGGCCACCTCCTCGACCTCGACGTGCCCGTCGAGTCGGTGCGCGGCCGCTACGGCGGCTACCGGCTCGCCCCCGGTCACCGCATGCCTCCGCTCATGCTGGGCGACGACGAGGCGCTCGCCGTGCTGCTCGGCCTGGTCGCGGGCCGGCGGGCCGGCCTGATGACGGCCGCGGGCGCGGCGGGCGAGACGGCGGCGGCCAAGATCCGGCGGGTGCTGCCGCAGCGGCTCGACCGCCGACTCGACGCCGTGCTCGGCTCCCTCTCCTTCACGGCTCCGCCGGTCGCGCCGGCCGCCCCCGCATCCACGGTCCTGCTCCCGCTCGCCGACGCGGTGCGCCGTCACCGGCCGGTCGCCGTCGGGTACACCGCCGCCGACGGCCGGCGCAGCGAACGCACGCTGCATCCGTACGGGCTCGTCGCCCACTCGGGCAGGTGGTACGTGACGGGTACGGATCCCGCGATCGGCGAGGACCGGACGTTCCGGCTGGACCGCATCACCAGTGCGCGGACACTGCCCGGCTCGTTCGAGCCGCCCGCCGGACCCGACCCGGCGCGGCGCGTCCTGACGGCGCTCGCCACCGCCCCGTACCGGTACGAGGTGACCCTGCGGGTCCGGGGGACGGCCGAGCAGATCCACACCCGGCTTCCCGCCGCTGTCGCGGTCGTGACCGAATCGCCGCCCCCGGGCGGCGCGGACCCGGGGGCGGAGCGCTGGTCCCGTGTCGACCTGCGCGTGGACCGGCTCGACTGGCTGCCCGCCGCGCTCGCGTCGCTGGACCGCCCGTTCGTGATCGAACGCCCGGACGAGCTCCGCCGCCTCGTGGAGGTCTTCGCCGAACGGCTGGCGGACTTCGCCCGGCGGAGCCCACCGCACGTGTGACGGGCCGGTGGGCCCTCCCCCGCGCCGGCCCGCGCCCCCTCGTCCCTCGCCGGGGGCCGTCCGCGTCACGCCCGGGAGCCGTGCGGCTCGGCTGGCGCATCACCGCGGACGTCGCCCGGGGGCCCCACGGGTACGCGCCCGACGATCCGGGAGCCCACGTTCCGGCGGTCCGCGCGGGACTGCACCGGCCCTTGGTGCCCGTGGGTGGCACCGGTGACCGCGCGGGGCGGCCGGGCCGGCGGGGACGTGGTTCCCGCCGGCCCGTCGCGCCGTCGGCGCGTGTCTCAGAACTCCTGCACGAAGTACGGCTCCACGGTCATCCAGCCGTTGCCCCGGGCACCGTAACGGGTGCCGCTGTCACTCCGGGCCAGGGTGTACCAGGAGTCGACGTAGTCGGGATCGTCCGTCCACCAGTCGTCCGGGATGGCGTCCAGGACCGCGGTCACCAGCGGGACGTAGGCGCCCTGGTCGGTGATCGTGAGCAGGGCGGTGGCGATCGCCTTGGCGAGGTCGCGGTAGTTGGTGCTGCCGTCCTCCTCCATCATCACGGCGTCGGCCAGGTCGTACTTGTAGTACGACCAGTTGACCAGGACCTGGCTGGGCCGGTAGACCGTGCCGTCGTCGTCCAGGTACGGCATGTCGACGGGGTCGACCCGGACCTTGCCGTCCTGGCCGAAGCCGGTGACCAGGGTGTAGATCTCGGCGTCGCCCTTGGCCCAGGGTTCCTCGTCGTCGGAGAGTTCGACCGCGGAGATGCGGGTGGTCCAGAAGCCCGCGGCGGCCGCCGATTCCCGCGAGCGGCCCGCGGGGGCCTGCTCCGCGCCCGGCGCGGCGGAGTCCACGCCGTACCGCGCGAGTTCCTCGTCCAGGACGTCCAGGCCGGCGGCCAGTGCCTTGGAGCCGTCGATGTCGACCACGTACACCGGGTGCGCGGGCACCCTGCGGGCGTCGAGCGCGTGGGTCCGGCCCCGGCTGTCGTAGGCGGTGACGGTGGCGGTGCCGTCGTCCGAGGTGGCCGCGGCCACCCAGGGGGTGACGCCGGCGGCCAGCGCGGTGCGCATGGACGCGTCCCCCAGCCGCAGCCGCAGCAGCGGGCCGACCCCGGCGTCCAGGCCCTTGGCGGCGGCGATCCGGCGGTCGGCCGCGGCCAGGGTGGACTTCAGGGTGCCGCCGGCCCGACCGGCCAGGGCGGTGACGGCCACCTCGTCGGAGGTGAGCGCCGCCGTGCGGACACGGGCACGCCAGGCGGAGCCGGCGAGCGAGCCGGCCACCGCCCGTGCGGCGTGGTCCTGCGCCGCGAGGACCACGGACGTGGGGGCGGGGGCCTTCGGGGCCGCCGTCGCCGGCAGCGCGTTCAGGGCCTGGCCGGTGCACAGGACGACCAGGGACGCCGCGACGGCTCCGAGGCGGCGCCGGCGGGGATGACGAGGTCTCACGTGGATCGATCCTCCTGGGACGAGTGGTCGGTGTCTCACTGTCAGGTGGAGCCCATGGAACGGATCTATGCGGGTAGACACCCGGGCGCAAGCATGACGGTGACATGACACTCAGAGCAAGAGGGTCCGCACCGCAGGATGGTGCGCTCCGCGGGGCGCGGGCCGGAGGGCCTCCCGCCCGGACCGGAGGCCGGACCCGGCCGACCGGCCCGGTGACCCCGCTCCACCGCCGTCGCCCCCGACGCCGTCGCGACCGGTACGGGAGCTGCGGCGAGGCGTGATCCCGGTGGTGGAGCGGCGCCCGGTGGCGTCCCGCACGCCCAGGCGCGCGGCGCGCGTGCGGGCCGGGCACCGCATGTCCGGTGCCCGGCCCGCACGCGCACGGGGGCCGGTCGCACGCGCCGGCTCAGGGCGACGTGGCGTCGACCGGCAGGTCGGCGGACTCCAGGTGCAGCTCCGGGGGCTCCCGGCGCAGGCCGCGCGTGAGCACGACGAGGTACAGGACACCGATCGCGAGCCATATGAGGCCGAGGACCATGGCGGTGTGGTTCAGCTTGCTCAGCAGGTACACGTCGGCGACGGCGCCGAGGACCGGCAGGGCGACGTGGGTGAGGACGGGCCGGGTGGTCCCGGCCCGGCGGCGCGCCCGCCACGCGGCGATCACGCAGATGTTGACGAGGGTGAAGGCCAGGAAGGCACCGAAGTTGATGAAGGACGTGGCGGTGTCGAGCGACAGCCGGGTGCCCAGCAGTCCGACGACCGCGATGACCAGCAGGTTGAACAGGGGGGTGCCCGTGCGCGGGTGGAGCCGGCCGAAGGCCCGGCGGGGCAGCACTCCGTCGCGGCCCATCACGTACATCAGACGGCTGGTGCTGGCCTGGATCGCGACGCAGGACGCGAAGCCGCCGATGAGACTGATGTCGTTCGTGACATCGGCGAAGCCCTTGCCGCCCGCCTGCAGCGCCACCTCGTACCCGGCGGTCGACTCGTCGTGGAAGACGGCGCCCGGGTGCACCCACTGCAGGAGGAACGAGACGAGGAAGAAGATGCCGCCGCCGATGACGACGGTGAGCAGGATGCCGCGGGGGACGTTGCGACGCGGGTCCCGCACCTCCTCGCTGAGGGTGCTGACGGCGTCGAAGCCGAGGAAGGAGTACGCGGCGATCGCCGCCGCCGCGGTGACGGCCCCCAGCGAGGTGGCGGGGTTCCACAGGGCGTGCGCGCCGCCCTCCGCCGGAGCGCCGCCGATCGTGTGGACGCAGACGACGACGAGGGCGAGCAGCCCCAGCGCGGTCAGACCGAGCAGGACCTTGTTGACGCGGTCGGCTATGAGCAGGCCCAGCGCGTTGATGAACGTGGTGACGGCGATGACGGCGACCAGCCAGCACCACGTGGGCAGGAAGGGGAACTGCACGTGGAGGTAGAGGGCCTGGATCAACCAGGCCACCATGGGCAGGAACAGGTAGTCGAGCAGCAGCGCCCAGCCGGCGAGGAAACCGATGCGTGAGCCGAGCAGTTTGCGCGCATAGGTGTACACCGAACCGGAGGCGGGGTGGTCGCGGGCGAGCTTGCCGTAGCTCAGCGCCGTCAGGGTCATGGCCAGTGTCGCCACGACGTACGCGGTGGGCGCCACGCCCTTGGAGGTGGAGGCGATGACGCCGAAGGTCGAGACCACGATGGCGGGAGCCATGTAGGACAGGCCGAAGACGACGATGGACAGCAGGCCGAGCCGCGGTGTCAGCCGGCTGGTGTTCTCGGGGGCCGACGTCATGACTGTTCCGCCGTTTCCTGGGGGGCGTGCGCGAGGCGGCGGGTTCCCCAGGTGTCCGGGTCGATCCTGCCGGAGTAGAGCGGGAGGTCCACGGGAGCGTCTCCGGGCTGGAACTGGTCCCAGACCCGGTTGAGGCCGGCGGTGCCGTACCGGCGGACGCGGTCGGTCTCGGCGAGGTCGATGACGTCGGTGAGCACGCACGCCTCGGCGCCCACGGCCTGCGTGCGGACCCGGCCCTCCGGGTCGACCAGCAGGCTGCGTCCGAGGCCGGTGGGGGTGGCGGCGTTGACGCTCGCGACGAACACCTGGTTGGTGATCGCGTTGGCACGGGCCAGCACGACTTCCTGCTCCCGGTCGCTGGTGGGCGTCTGCACGAGGTTGACGATCAGTTGCGCCCCCAGGTGGGCGAGGTTGCGGGAGATCTCCGGAAACCACGCGTCGTAGCAGATCGACATGCCGACGCGCCCGTACTCGCCCATGTCGAAGACGACGAACTCGTTGCCGGGCGCCGTCGTCTCGTAGGGGCGCCACGGACAGATCTTCCGGTAGGCGGCGACGCGCCGGCCGGCGGGCGAGTACACCGGAGCGGTGTTGTGGATCCGGTCCCCGCCGCCCCGTTCGTAGAAGCTGCCGGGCATGAGCCAGACGCCGAGGTCCGCGGCGAGCTCGGCCAGCCGCCGGTCGCGGGCGCCGTCCAGGGGTTCGGCGAGGTCCTCCGGGAGCGCCGCCCCGTCACCGGGTCCGGCCCCGGGCGCGGTGGTGTTGAGGTGGAGCTCCGGAAAGACGAACAGACGCACGGCGTCTCGCTGCCGGACCAGCCGTTCCAGGCCGGAGGCGAAGGAGTCGAACGCGTCCGCGGGATGCGCGGCGGCCTGGACGAGGGCGAGTGGGAGGGGTGAGGCCATGGGGGAGGTGCCTTCCTGGTTCGTTAAACGAAGTTTCATTAACGAATTCGGCAGGTGTCAAGAGCCGATCCGAACCGTGGGAAGATGGGCCCATGCCGCGCCCCCGCAACCAAGCCGCCCGTCGCGCGCAGCTGGTCCGGGCGGCGGCGCAGACGGTGCTCGAGCGGGGCCTCACCAAGGCGCGGCTGCGGGACATAGCGGACCAGGCGGGCGTGACTCCGGCCTCCGTCCTGTACTACTACCCCGACATCAACGACCTCCTGGTCGCGGTCTTCGAACAGGGTACGGAAACCTACGTGCTGCGGCGGCACGAGGCGGTGGAGGCATCCGCCAGCTCGTGGTCCGGGCTCGCGGCGTGCATCGCGTCCGGGATCCCCTTCCCGGGCGAGGCGGAGACGACGAGCCGTCTGCTGTACGAGCTGCTGCCGGTCACCTTCCGCAGCGAGGCGGCCGGCGAGCGGCAGCAGGCCTTCGTCGCCCAGCAGGTGCGCCTGTACCAGCGCGTGCTGGACGAAGGCGCCGGCACGGGGGAGTTCCGCCTCGCCGCCCCGTCGGACTTCCTCGCCCGCAGCTTCGTGGCGCTGGAGGACGGGTACGGCATCGACGTCCTGTCCGGCGCGGCCACCGCGGAGCAGGTCGAAGGGCGCCTCCTGCAGTACGCGCGGCTGGTCACCGGAGCCGCCCGGGTGTGACGCCGACGCGCTCGGCGGCGACGGGGGCCGCGGGGGCCCTGGAACCGCGGCTCGCCGGCCGGGTCCCGGCCGCGGGGCGGCGACGGGTCCGGCCCGGCGCCTGCCGGGCCGCTCCGCCGCCGACCGCACGGCCGCACGCCGGAGCGGCCCCGGCGCATCCCGGCACTCAGGCTCTGCGGGGTGCGCCGGGGCCGCTCCGGTTCCGGGCTACCGGTATCCGACCGTCACCGTGTCCCGCACGCCGTGCGAGGGCAGCGTGACGCGGAGGGTGCGGGTGCCGGCGTCCCACTGCCAGGCCGAGGCCGACAGCCGCGCGCCTGCCGCCGTCACCCGGCTCGGCGGCCGCTCCACCCCGAGGAAGGACACGGTCCACTCGCGCCGGGCCGCCTGTCCCGTGAAGGAACCCCGGGCGGGTCCGATCCGCAGCAGGCGGGAGCCGTCGTGCTCGGTGTAGCGCAGCCGCGTCGTCGCCCGGCCCGGGGCGGAGCCGGTGCCGTCGTCCTCGTACAGGGTGGAGGCGCCCGGCGCGCCCGCGGCGACCGTGACGCCGATCCGGTTCAGCGGACCCTGCCGGTCGTTGGACGCGTCGTCGGACCGTGTGGTGACGATCCCGCCCGCGCGGACGAAGACCGGCATGGTGTCCAGGGTGGTGGCGACGTCGTACGTGGCTCCCCCGGCGGGAGCGGTGTAGGTGCGGCCGGTGAAGTAGTCCGTCCACTGTCCCGGGGGGAACCACACCGGCGTCGTGGTGCTGGTGCCGGGTGTGGTGACCGGCGCGACCAGGAGGTCGGGGCCGTAGAAGTACTCGCCGTCCGCTTTGGTGTAGGCGGTCTCCTCCTGCGGATACTGCAGGTACAGCGGCCGTACGACCGGGACCCCGGTGCCGGCGGCCTGCTGTGCCAGGGTGTAGGTGTAGGGCACCAGCGCCTCGCGCAGCCTGAGGAACTTCTCGGCGGACCGCCGCGCCTCGGTGCCGTACTGCCAGGGCAGGCGGTCGCTGTGGTTGCTGTGCAGGCGGTCGATCGGCTGGAAGGTGCCGAACTGGACCCAGCGTGCGTACAGGTCGTCGGGCAGCTTGGTGGTGCGGTGGGTCTGGCCGTCGGAGGTGTAGGTCTCGGCTCCGGGGATGCCGTAGCCGTCGTTGTGGCCGCCGATGTCGTGGCTGACGGCGGACAGGCCGGTGGCGGCGGACTCCCCCGGTGTGTAGCCGACTTCGGCGCGCAGGGTGCCCCAGTTGGACGTGGTGTCGCCCGAGAAGTGCACCGTGGTCCGCTTGTCGGCCCACGGCCCGGTGGGCAGGCCGACCCCGCCGCTGTAGCCGCCGGCCTGCAGGGAGCCGTAGGCGCGGGACAGGACGAAGCCCCGGTCGCCGGTCTCCGCGGTGAGGTCGGCGTACTTCTGGTTGATCCAGGCGTCCGGGGTGACGCCGGCCTGTGAGGACCGTGAGGTGTCGCAGCACCAGTCCAGCCACCAGAAGTCGTTGCCGGCCCGGTCCATCGGCCGGTGGAGGTCGAGGTAGGCCTTGAGCTGGTCGGCGTCCCCGAAGTCGAAGGTGTAGCAGTCCGTGCCGGCCGCGGAGGCGCAACCGCCCTTGCGCAGCTTGCCGTTGGCCGTGGCCTGCGCCTTCGCGAACTGCGGGTCGGAGCCGAGGATGCTGGGGTGCACGTTCAGGGTGTTGTGGAGCCCCTGGGCGCTGGACCAGTCGAAGAACCCCTTGGCGTCGGGGAACTTGACCGGGTCGAAGTTCCAGCCGCTCCAGGTGTTGGGCGACTTGAAGTCGGTGTCCGTGACGAGTACGTCCAGGGGCACGTCGGCGGCCCGGAACGCGGGCAGGATCGTCTTCTCGTAGTCGCTCGCCGTGCGGTCGATGTACTCGGAGTACCAGACGCCGTAGGCCCAGCGGGGCAGCAGTTGCGACGGCCCGGTCAGGGTGGCGAGGTCCGACAGGCCCTGCTGGTAGTCGTGGCCGAAGCCGAAGAGGTAGCCGTCCTGGTAGGGCCGACCGCCGTGCGAGGGGCGTGCCGACGCCTTCCCCGTGACGGTGTCGCGGACCGCGGAGGGCGTGTCGTCGAGCAGGTACCAGCCGTCCCGGTGCAGCAGCCCCGGCGTGGTCCAGGGCGTGGGGTCGCTGTCGCCGTTGAGGCCGTCGAGGCTGCGCCGGTAGCCGCCCAGGGCCAGGTGCGGCGCGGGGGCCGGGTCCGCCGGGCGGCTCAGGGCGAGCGTGTCCACGTTGACGTGGCAGTCGGAGGTGCCCGGACAGTCCAGGGTGAGCTTGTCGGTGCCCGCTTCCAGGTCGACCGGCACGGACGCCGACGCCCAGGTGTCCCAGTCGTCCGTCGGCGGCAGGGAGAGGGTGCGGTGCGTGCCGCCCCCGGTGCCGATCTGCAGGTCGCGGGCCTGGTGGCGACCGTCGCCGCCCGTGCCGTTGGCGTAGCGCAGGTGCAGCAGGTAGGTGCCGTCCTCGGGCACGCCCACGACCGGGTCCGCGATGCCGGCCCCCTGGTCGAGTTCGGCGGTGAACCCGTACCCGGCGTGCCCCTCGTGGTCCGTGGCGATGGTCGCCGAACCCGACAGCAGGGCGTCCTCGGCCTCGCAGCTGGTGCCGAACCGGCACCCCGGAACGGCACTCGCCGCCCTGGAGGGGTACGCGGCCCCGGACGGCAGGAGGGCGACGCTGTCGACGTTGACGCTCCCGGAGTCCGCGGCGGTCCGGCGGAGCTTCACCGTGTGGTGCCCGGCCCCCAGCGACAGCGGCAGGCGCACCACCTCCCACGAGTTCCAGCCACCCGTACGGGGGAGGCTCAGCGTCCGGCCGGCACCGCCGTCCACGTCTGCGGTGAGGGTCCGGGTGTCGTCCCGGCCGTCGCTGCCGACCGAGTTGGCGTACCGCACGGCGAACTCGTACGTGCCCGCCGTCGGCACCTCGACGTCCGTGGACAGGTAGTTGTTCTCGACCTCGAAGCCGGCCAGGAAGCCCTTGCCGGTGGACCCGCTGTGGTCCGCGGCGAGACCGGGGCCGTCGTACGACTGGTCCTCGGCCTCGCACAGCGCCCCCACGGTGCACGGGGGGCGCTGCCACGGGGCCGCCAGCACCCGGTCCTGCCCCGCGGTCAGCTCCATGGTCAGGTTGTCGGCGGTGAAGGGGCCGGAGCCGACCCGGTAGCGCACCGTCATGGCACTGGTGGTGATCGTCAGCACGCCGTCGCGGACGGACGAGCTGTAGGGGGGCGGCGTGAAGGCGTCGCGGCCGACCGCGTTGAAGGTGGCCCGGTCCTCGAACCGGCCGTCCCCCGCGTACTCGCTGCGCACCAGGGTCGGCGACAGCACCTCGAACCGGGCGTCCGACACGGTCACCGTGGACGTGCGGGCCGGCCGGCCGGTGGTGTTCGCGGTCGCGCCATCGGCGCAGACCAGGCTGAGCGCCACCGACGCGCAGGCCATGACGCAGCCGAGCACGGGGGCGCGCGGCGTTCGGAGTGATCTGGAAGACGGTCGTCGCACGGCACGCTCCATACGGGACGGCAGCATTCTGGCTGGACGGACCCGCGCTCAACCGCCCGGGCCGGCCTGTCGGCCCGGGCGGCTACAACGTTGCAAAGGCAGTCCTCAGGCATGACAGCACGCCGCTTTCCTCCTGTCCACCCTCGTAACAGACATCGTTGTCACCGCAGTTGACCGGGATGCGCGGACCGTGGCCGCCCGTTTGGCGGTCGGCGGCCGCCGACCGCGGTGCGGCCTACTCGGGCCAGGCGGAGTTGCGGACGACCTCGACGAAGTCGGTGCGGCGGAAGCCGGGGACGAAATGTTCCAGTACGTCCGCGTTGACCGTGCCGAAGGTGGTGTCGGGGCGGTGTTTGAAGCCGTCCGTGAACGCCCGCAGGATCTGCTCCTTGAAGTCCGGACGGGGGTGCGCGGCGGTCACCTCGTCGATCTCGGCCCGGGTGACGTTCGCCAGGTGCAGGCCGAGCACGTCGGTCTCGACGCCCGCGGAGGTGGCCGCGATCTCGGGGGCCAGCCTGTGCGGCACCTCGGGGGTCGTGTGCAGGGCGATGGCGGTCCACACCCTGTCCGCGTCGGCGTCGGGGACGCCGTGGCCGAGCAGGAACGCCCGCGCCCGGTCCGCGCCGTCCAGCTCGAAGCGCTGGTCGTCGCTGCGGTAGGGCGGCACCAGGCCGGTGTCGTGGAAGAGCGCCGCCACGTACAGCAGCTCCGGGTCGGGCCGGATGCCCCGGGCCCGGGCCTGGAGGCTGCCGAAGAGGTAGACCCGCCGGGAGTGGTGGAAGAGGAGCGGCGGGGTGGTGTCGCGGATCAGCTCGGTGGCGTCCCGGGCGAGTTCGCTGTCGGGGATCTCGACGCCGGCGATCTTCTCGGTCATGGTGGCCTCCCTGGAGGACGGTGGCGGTGTTCGCCGTGCCTCCACCTTCCGCCGGATCCGGCCGCCGCGTCCGCTACCGGACGGCCAACAAGCCCTCGAAAACGGTCACGGCCCCTGGCGGGTGTCCCGCCCGGCGGGTTCCGCGCGACGGCGGGGCACGGGCCGCGTGGTGGCGAAGCGGCTCCGGTAGCGGGTGGGCGACACGCCCAGGTGACGGGCGAAGGCTCGCCGCAGGCTCTCGTAGCTGGGGAAACCCGACAGCGCGGCGGCCTCGGTGGCGCTGTGTCCGGCGTCGAGGAGGGCCTTGGCCATGTCGAAGCGGATCAGTTCCACGTACTTCATCGGCGTGGTGTCCAGCTCGGCGCGGAACATCCGGGTCAGGTGCCGGGGGCTGACCCGGACCCGGGCCGCGAGCGCCTCCAGGCCGTGGTCGGCGGCCGGGTCCGCCTGCACCAGGTCCTGGATCCGCCGCAGGACGGGGGTCCGGGGGGCGGGGCCCCGGAGCGGGGCGGAGAACTGCGACTGCCCGCCGGGCCGCTGCATGTACACCACCAGCGAGCGGGCGACGTCCCGGGCCGGGCCGGGGCCGTGGTCCTCCTCCACCAGGGCCAGCGCCAGGTCGATCCCCGCGGTGACGCCTGCCGAGGTGTAGGTCGTCCCGTCCTTGACGTGGATGGCGTCGGGTTCCACCCGCACCGACGGGTAGCCGCGGGCCAGCAGCGCGGTGTACTGCCAGTGCGTCGTCGCCCGCCTGCCGTCCAGCAGGCCCGCCGCGGCCAGGACGAACGCCCCGGTGCAGATCGAGGCGACCCGTCCGGCCCCCGCCGCGAGCCGATTCGCGGCCTCGCCCAGGCCCGGGTCGACGGGACGGCCCGGCAGCAGGTCACCGCCCGCGACGAGCAGGGTGTCGAAGGCGGGGGCCGAGGCCGTGTCCAAGTCCACCGGCACCCGCAGACCGATGGACGTGCGCACCGGGGTGCCGCCGACCGAGACCAGGCTCAGCCGGTAGTCCGCTCCGAACCGGTTGGCCTCGCTGAGGACTTCCGCCGGCCCGGACAGGTCGAGCATCTTCATGTCGTCGAACACGAGAACGCCCACACGGTGCGGTTTCGGCGCCACTTGTCACTCCCCTTGCTCCTTCACCGCTCCCCGGACTCCCGGCCGGTGGTTCCGCCGGAGCGTCCGCGGGGGTGGTCGGACGGTTCCGCTGCTGCTTGAGCGTACGGGCTTCGCGGGAGCGGCCGGGAGGCGGGCGCGGCCGTGCGGCCGGGGGCCCTGCGGTGCGCCGTCAGCCGGTGTGGGCGGCCAGCTGCGGGTAGAGGGCCGCGGGGGCGGCGGCGGGGCCGGCCTTGACCCGGCGGCTGAGGTCGTCGGCGAGGACCTCGTGGGCCCCCGCCTCGATGCCGTCCAGGGCCGCGCGCGCGGCCCTGGACGGGTCGGCCTTCGGGGCGGTGACGTCCGCGGTCACGTCCGTGTCCATGTAGCCCACGTGCAGCGCCGTGACCAGCGTGCCCTGTCCGGCCAGCGCCACGCGCAGCGCGTTGGTGAACGACCACGCCCGGCCTCCACACCCCGGTGACCGCCGTCCGGGGACGGCGGACCGCCGGGAGGCGCGGGGACCCGGCGGAACACCCGGCAGCACCCTGGTGCCGGGCACGGTGAGGACCGCGCGGAGAACGGCGGGAGCGGGGGCGCGCACGGGGGCGCGGCCCCGCGCGCGGGTACCGCCTACGCCCCGGTCCCCGGTGCCCGGGCGGTGGAGCCGCGGGGGGTCAGCGTGGGCGTCGGCGCCTGGCGCGGGCCGCTGTGGCCACCGTTGAGCACGTCGAACAGGACGCGTGTCACCTCGGCCCCGAAGTGGTGCACGTCGTGGCTCATCGCCGACAGCGTCGGGTGGGTGATGCGGCACAGCTGGGAGTCGCCCCAGGCGATCAGCGACAGGTCGTCGGGCACCGCGAACCCCATCTCGGCCGCGACGCCCGCGCCCGCGACCGCCATGATGTCGTTGTCGTAGACGACGGCGGTGGGCCGGTCCGGGGCGAGCAGCAGCGAGCGGGTGGCGCGGGCGCCCTCCTTCCCGTCGAAGCCCGTGGCGATCTGCCGGGCCTCCTCCAGCCCGAGTTCGCGCGCCGTGGACGCGAACGCGCGCGTCCGGATGGCGCTGTGGCCGAACCCGGCCGGACCGCCGACGCGGGCGATCCGGCGGTGGCCGAGGGCCGCCAGGTAGCGGACGGCCTCGGCGACCGCGGAGGCGTCGTCGGTCCACACCGCCGGAAAGGGGCCGGTGAGGGAGGGGTGGCCGACGGCGACGGCGGGCAGGCCGATGCCCCGCAGCGACGGCAGCCGGGGATCGTCCTCGCGGAAGTCCACCAGGATCGCCCCGGCGATCATCCAGCCGCCCCACCAGGCCCGGTACAGGGCGATCTCCTCGTCGAGGTCGCGCACCAACCGCAGCAGCAGCGAGCAGGACCGTTCCGCCAGGACGCTCTCGATGCCGGAGATGAAGTCCATGTAGAACGGTTCGAGACCGAGCAGCCGCGCGGGCCGGCACAGGGCGAGGCCGACGATGTCCACCCGCTGGTTGGACAGGCTGCGCGCGGTCGCGCTGGGCGCCCAGCCCAGTTCCCGGGCCGCCTCGAAGATCCGCTCGCGGGTGGCCGCGGACACGCCGGGCTTGTGGTTGAACGCCAGCGACACCGCGCCCTTGGACACCCCGGCCCGGGCGGCGACGTCCTTGATGGTGACCCGTTCCGCCGAGCCGTTCACGCCACGTCCACGCAGTACAGGGCGGCCCTGACGTCCTGGACGCCGACCGGGCCGCAGCCGGCGACCCGGATGCGTGCGCGCTCGCCGGGCAGCAGGGTCTGCGGGCCGTGGTCGCAGACGGCGGCCGGGCCGAGCCGGTCGGCCTGGAGCAGGAGGTCCCTGACGAGGGTACGGGCGCTCACCACGACGTCGACTCTATCCCCCTGCCCGGTCACCGGTTCGAGGCCGACGTCGTAGGCGGGCCGGGGGTAGGCGAAGTCCTTGTCGGGGACCGGGAAGTGCAGCGCGCGCAACCCGTCGGCGTCGGCGACCAGGAACTCCTT
This sequence comes from Streptomyces sp. TG1A-8, assembly GCF_030499535.1. NCBI lineage: Bacteria > Bacillati > Actinomycetota > Actinomycetes > Kitasatosporales > Streptomycetaceae > Streptomyces > Streptomyces sp. TG1A-8. Next base: position 6,674,444 of record NZ_JASTLB010000001.1, on the reverse strand, counting down.
CGCGGACCGCCCGTCCGGCGCCAGGTCCCGCGGCACGGGGAGCCGGACGACGGAGCGGGGCCCGGCGGCCACGTCGAGGACCCCCTCGTGGACCAGGGTGCCGTCCGCCTCCCACCGGCGCAGGGTCACCGCCGTCCGCCAGGGTTGGGCGGACTGGTTGACCACGGCGAGCACCGGGCCGGCGCTGCCGGGCCGGAGGGTAAGGAGCCGGTCGGCGTACACGCGGCGCAGCTCGTGGTACAGGGGTTTCGGGCGGCCGTCGCCGTCGATGGCGGACCAGGAGGTGACGGGCCAGCAGTCGTTCAGCTGCCAGACGATCGTGCCGGCGCAGACGGGCCAGTGCGAGCGCCAGTGCTCGACGCCCGCCGCGACCGCCCGGGCCTGCACGAGCTGGGTCAGGTAGTGCCAGCGGTCGAAGTCGTCCTCGGGCAGCGGGAAGTGACGGGCGAGACCGCGTCCGAGTTTGCCGTTGCCGTCCTCGGCCTTCTGGTGGTGGAGCATACCCGGGGAGTCCGGGGCGAGCCGTTCACCGGGCAGGGCGCGCCGCAGGGTGGCCTGCGCGGGCGGTGCCTGCCAGCCGAACTCCGCGACGAACCGGGGCACGTTCGCCCGGTATTCGGCGTAGTCCCGGCGGTTCCACACCTCCCAGGAGTGGTGGGTGCCGTGTGCCGGGTCGTTGGGGTGGTGGTCCCAGGAACCGGACCACGGGCTGCCGGCGGTGTAGGGACGGGTCGGGTCGAGTTCGGCGACGACGCGGGGCAGCAGGCCGAGGTAGTAGCCCTCGCCCCACGAGTCGCCGGCGAGCGGTTCCTCCCAGCCCCAGTCGCGGAAGCCCCACAGGTTCTCGTTGTTGCCGTTCCACAGCACGAGCGAGGGGTGCGGCATGAGCCGGACAACGTTGTCACGGGCCTCGGCCTCCACCTCGCCGCGCAGCGGCTGCTCCTCGGGGTAGGCGGAGCAGGCGAAGAGGAAGTCCTGCCACACCATCAGGCCCAGCTCGTCACAGGTGTCGTAGAAGGCGTCGTCCTCGTAGATCCCGCCGCCCCACACCCGCACCAGGTCGACGTTGGCCCCGGCGGCCTGGGTGAGCCGGGTCCGGTAGCGCTCGGGGGTGACCCGGGAGGGGAAGGCGTCGTCGGGGATCCAGTTGACGCCGCGGGCGAAGATCCGCACCCCGTTGACGACGAGGGTGAAGCCGGTGCCGTGCTCGTCGGCCGAGCGGTCGAGCTCGACGGTGCGGAAACCGATGCGCCGGTGCCAGGTGTCGAGCGGGTGGCCCCCGTCGTCGCTCAGGGTGAGGTGGAGGTCGTACAGGGGCTGTCCGCCGTAGCCGCGGGGCCACCACAGGCGCGGGCCGGGCACCTCCAGGCGCAGCACGGTCTCGTCGCCGGTGAGGACGGCCTCGGCACGGACTCCGGCCACCCGGGCCTCGGCGCACAGCGTGCGCCCCCGCCCCTGCCGGGTGCGTTCGGCCTCCAGCCACACCTCGACCCGTCCGGTGCCCTCCTCGACGGTGACCTGCGGGCGTACGCGGGCGATGCGGGCGGTGGACCAGTGCTCCAGCCGGACCGGCCGCCAGATGCCGGCGGTCACCAGCGTCGGCCCCCAGTCCCAGCCGAAGCTGCAGGCCATCTTGCGGATGTACTGCGACGGTTCCGGATAGACGTTAGGGCGCTCCCCCGTGACGGCGCGCACGGCCGCGGCCTCGTCGTAGGCGGAGGTGAAGCGGACCTCCAGCCGCCCGGTGCGGCCCGTGACGTCGAACCGGTGGCGGCGGTGCATGTTGCGGGTGGTGCCGACCGGGCGCCCGCCCAGGGTGATGCGCGCGGCCGTGTCCAGGCCGTCGAAGACCAGGTCGGCGCGCTCGTGCGCGCTGTCGTGGCCCAGGTGGCGGACGTAGGTCCAGGCGCGGCGGCCCACCCAGGCGACCTCGCGCTCGTTGAGGCCGGTGAACGGATCGGGGATGACCCCGGCGGCCAGCAGATCGGTGTGGACGCAGCCGGGCACCACGGCCTCGAGCAGTTCCCCTCCGTGGCGCAGGCTCCAGCCCTCGGAGAGCGGGGTGACGTCCTTCATGCTGCGGCTCCAATCGCCTGACTCAGGCCCGGGGACGGACGACGGCCGACAACCTAGCCTGCTGACCAGTCACTGCCCATGAACCGGTCCAGTCATTCGTATCGACCCTTTTCCCCGGTTCCGCACATGATTTCGCCACCGTGCGTACTCGAACGGTAACGATTGGGCATGGTGCTGGAAATCTCGGCTTTACCGGTTAACAAGCGACTGGCATAGTGCCGACATCCCACCCGCAAAGCCGAGCCGCACCCCTGAAGGAGCTGGGCACATGGGGAAGAAGAAGGCGCTCGCAGGAGCGTTCCCGGCCGCCGCGATCCTGACCGCCGCGGGATGCGGCGGCCGGGGCGCGGTGTCCGGTGAGACGGCGAAGGCACCCGCCGACCCCGCCGACGCCTCGGGCACCGTCAAGGCCCTGACGCACCGCACCGACCTCGTCCAGAACGGGACGATGGCCCGGTACGCCGCCGAGTTCCGCAAGACCCACCCCGGGGTGAGGGTGAGGTTCGAGGCCCTCACCGACTACGAGGGCGAGGTCAGGATCCGTCCCGACCCTGCTCGTGTTCCTCTTCCTCCAGCGCTACATCTACAACGGCTTCGCGCGGGGCGCGACCAAGTGACGGAGCGGCCGCACCGGTCCCCCGGTTCGTCCGCGCGGGCGGACCGGACGAGGTGCGGCGGTGTTCCCGGCCGGGGCCGTCCCGGCGGCTGCCGCCGTGCCTCGTGCCGGCGCGTTGCCCCGCACCGGCCGGCCGGCCGGAAACCCGGTGTCCGCCCCCGCCTCGGTCGCACGGCCGAGGCGCCCCCTTCCCTTCCCCCGACCGACGAGGAGTCCGAACCGTGGGAGACACGACCACCGGCGCGTGGGACGCGCACTACGCCGCGGGCAGGAGCTTCCGCGAGCTGCGGGAGCCCGAGAAGGCGCTGTTCGCCGAGCGGCTTCCGGCGCCCGGGGGCGGGACGGCTCTGGAGGTGGGGTGCGGGCTGGGGGAACTCGCCCGGTTCCTCGGATCGCTCGGCTACACGGTCGACGCGGTGGACTTCTCGGCGGAGGCCCTGGCCCGCGCCGAGCGCAGCACCCCGGCCGGTTCGGGGGTCCGCTACCTGTGCCGTGACGTCGAACGGGACGAACTGCCCGACGGCACCTACGACGTGATCGTGTTCCGGCGCAGCTGGGCGTTCGTGCGGGACCGGACCCGGGTCGTGAACCGGCTGCGGGAGCGGCTGCGGGCGGGCGGGGCCCTGTGTGTCGTCACGCCGGTCGCCGGACGGGTGCCCGGGAGCAAGCGGGGCATCGCTCTCGACGAGGACGAGATCTCGGCGCTGTGCGCCGGGTGGGGGGTGGTGGAGCGGTACGACGTGGACGGGGCGGCGTTCGTCGTACTGCGGGAGCCGGTGGCGACGGCCGTGGTGTGCGCGGCGCCGGGACGGCCTTCGGCGCACGCCCTGACCGGGGCCGGGGTCGTCGTCACCGACGCGGCGGGGCGGGTGCTGCTGGGGTGGTCCCTGAAGCGCGGGGGGTGGGAGCTGCCGGGCGGGAAGAACGACGCCGGGGAGGACTTCGCCGCCGCCGGGGTGCGGGAACTGGCGGAGGAGACGGGGCTGGTCGCCGATCCCGCCGGGGCCCGGGTCGTCGCACTGCTGATGGACTCCACGCACGGGATGCCGCGGTTGACGGCCGCCGTCCGCGTCGCGTCGTACACCGGTGAGCCGGTCGTCGCCGAACCGCAGCTGATCCGCCGCTGGGAGTGGCACGAGGTCGCCGATCTCCCCGCGCTGGCCCAACCGCTGTTCACGCCGAGCGCGCATGTCCTCGACACCGTATGGCCGGGACTGCTGCGCGGGCTGCCGCCCGTCCACCGCTATCCGGTCGCCCCGGTGGAGTCGCCACCCCCCGGCACCCCCGCATAGGGGTCCTCAGTGATCAGCCCCGGGCGCGCGGCACTCCCGTGCGCCCGGGGCTGATCACTGCCGTGCCGTCCGCCGGTCGGCCCGCAGGACCCGCCCGTGCCCGAGGTGAGCCGCACCCGGCCCGACGGCTCCGGGACCGTGCTCGACGCGACGGCCGGCCACAGGGGGACGTCCGCCCGCCGCCCGTCCCCGGCGCGGCCGCTCGCCGTCGGCGGGCCGCGTCCGCCTCAGCCGGTCGCGCTCCTGGAGGGCCGCCGGGGTGGCCAGGCCGTGCGGGGACGCCGCGAGGGCCCGGTGGAACACCCCGGTGCCGGGGGTCCCGGCGGGGTGAGGAGTTCACCGCGCCCCGGGCCCGGCGCGACCCGCCGTACAGCGGGAAGCCGACGTCGCCGCCCGGTCCGGCGGCCGGGAGGCGCAGTTCCTCCCGGTAGGGGCCGAGGCCCCGCGGCGCGCCGCAGCCCACCGGTGCGGCCGCCGCGTCGGCGCTGCCTCCGGCCGGGCCGCGGGCGACGGGGATGCGTTTGCCGATGTGGACGGCGACGGCCGGTCCGACCCCGGCGGCGCGGGCCATCGGGCGGACTGCCCGCGGCGCCGGACCGCCGTCGCCGGCGGGGCGGGGCCCCGGACGGTGACGGTGAGCCGTGGTGCGGGGGGCGATCCGCACCACGGCGTGGAGGCCGACCGCCAGGAAGGTGGTGGTCGGTTCGTGGTGGCCGTCCGGGCGGCGGCCCGCCGACAGCGTCAGGCCGGCCTCGCCCGGCGCCCGGACGGTGACCCCGCCCGGCGGCCCCCTCCGGCCCGGCTCATGCCGTGCGGACCGGCTGTCCGGCGACGAGCGGGTGGTCGCGGTCGACCGGGCCGAGGCCGCTGGCGCCGCCGGGCGAGCCGAGGTCGTCGAAGAACTCGACGTTCGCCTTGTGGTAGTCCGTCCAGTCCCCGGGCACGTCGTCCTCGTAGAAGATCGCCTCGACGGGGCAGACCGGTTCGCAGGCGCCGCAGTCGACGCATTCGTCCGGGTGGATGTACAGGGACCGCCGGCCCTCGTAGATGCAGTCGACGGGGCATTCCTCGATGCAGGCCTTGTCCTTGACGTCCACACAGGGCTGGGCGATGACGTAGGTCACGGATGTTTCCTCTTGTTCGTGTCGCTGTCGGTGTGCGGTTCTCGTCGGGGGCTCAGGCCCCGACCGTCCAGGTGTCGTTGCCGGCCAGCAGCGCGGCCAGGTCGCCCCGGCCCCGCTCGGCGACGGCTCGCTCCAGTTGGTCGTCCATCAGCCGGTCGTAGACGGGGCGCCGTACGTCGCGCAGGACGCCGATGGGGGTCGGGTGCCGCAGCCGGGAGAGGGCGAAGGCGGCGGTGGGGTCGGGGTCCGCGACGTCGTGGACGACCTCGTCGGCGTCCGGGGTGAGCCGGTGGGGCTTGCCGTGTTCCAGGCGCAGCAGGGCGCCGTCGCGGGTGGCGGGGTCCTTGAGCGCGTCGAAGGCGCCGTCGTTGAAGATGTTGCAGTTCTGGTAGATCTCCACCAGGGCCGTGCCGGGGTGGGCGGCGGCCCGGCGCAGGACGTCCGTCAGGTGCTTGCGGTCGGAGTCGATCGTGCGCGCGACGAAGGACGCCTCGGCGCCGATGGCCAGCGACAGCGGGTTGAACGGCTCGTCGAGGGAGCCCATCGGGCTCGACTTGGTGATCTTGCCCTGCTCGCTGGTCGGCGAGTACTGGCCCTTGGTCAGCCCGTAGATCTGGTTGTTGAACAGCAGGATCTTGAGGTTGACGTTGCGGCGCAGGGCGTGGATCAGGTGGTTGCCGCCGATGGACAGGGCGTCGCCGTCACCGGTGACCACCCACACCGACAGGTCGGGGCGGGCGCAGGCCAGGCCGGTCGCGATGGCGGGGGCGCGGCCGTGGATGGAGTGCATCCCGTAGGTGTTCATGTAGTACGGGAAGCGGGAGGAGCAGCCGATGCCCGAGACGAAGACGATGTTCTCGCGCGCGATGCCCAGCTCCGGCATGAAGCCCTGGACGGCGGCGAGGACCGCGTAGTCCCCGCAGCCGGGGCACCAGCGCACCTCCTGGTCGGACTTGAAGTCCTTCGCGGTGAGCGCGAGGTCAGTGGGCACCGAGGGCCTCCAGGTTCTCCTCGATCACGGCGGCCAGCTGCGCGGCCTTGAACGGCATGCCGGAGACCTGGGTGTGGGAGCGCACGTCCACCAGGAACCGCCCGCGCAGCAGCAGCGCGAGCTGGCCGAGGTTCATCTCCGGGACCAGGACCCGGTCGTAACGGCGCAGCACCTCGCCGAGGTTGGCGGGGAAGGGGTTGAGGTGGCGCAGGTGCGCGGTGGCGACCCGGCCCCCGGCGGCCCGTACCTCACGCACGGCCGCGGTGATCGGCCCGTACGTCGACCCCCAGCCCAGCACCAGCAGCCCGGCGTCACCGGTGGGGCCTCCCCCGCTCGAACGGGGTTGGGCGCCCGGGGAGGGGTCGTCGACCTCCAGGTCGGGTACGGCGATGCCGTCGATCTTGGCCTGACGGGTGCGGACCATGAAGTCGTGGTTGGCGGGGTCGTAGGAGATGTTGCCCGTGCCGTCCTGTTTCTCGATGCCGCCGATGCGGTGTTCCAGGCCCGGGGTGCCCGGCAGCGCCCAGGGACGGGCCAGGGTCCCGGGGTCGCGCAGGTACGGCCAGAAGGAGCCGTCGGGACGGTTCGGGGCGGTGGCGAACTCCACGCGCAGATCGGGCAGTCCGGCCACGTCGGGGATGCGCCAGGGCTCGGAGCCGTTGGCGAGGTAGCCGTCGGAGAGCAGGAACACCGGGGTGCGGTAGGTCAGCGCGATCCGGGCCGCCTCCAGGGCCGCGTCGAAGCAGCCGGCCGGGGTGTGCGGGGCGATCACCGGGACCGGGGCCTCTCCGTTGCGGCCGTACATCGCCTGCAGCAGGTCCGCCTGCTCGGTCTTGGTCGGCAGACCGGTCGAGGGTCCGCCGCGCTGGATGTCGACCACCAGGAGGGGGAGTTCGAGGGAGACGGCGAGACCGATGGTCTCCGACTTGAGGGCCACGCCCGGCCCGGACGTCGTCGTCACCGCCAGCGAGCCGCCGAAGGCGGCGCCGAGGGCCGCGCCGATGCCGGCGATCTCGTCCTCGGCCTGGAAGGTGCGCACGCCGAAGTTCTTGTGCCGGCTCAGCTCGTGCAGGATGTCCGAGGCCGGGGTGATCGGGTACGAGCCGAGGAACAGCGGCAGCTCCGCGCGCTCGGCGGCGGCCACCAGGCCCAGGGCGAGGGCCAGGTTGCCGGAGATGTTGCGGTGGCGGCCCGGGGTGAAGGCGTGCTTCGCCGGGGCGACCTCGTAGGAGACGGCGAACGACTCGGTGGTCTCGCCGTAGTTCCAGCCCGCCCGGAAGGCGGTCACGTTGGCCTCGGCCAGCTCCGGCTTCCCGGCGAACTTGGTGCGCAGGAACTTCTCGGTGCCCTCGGTGGGCCGGTGGTACATCCAGGACAGCAGGCCCAGCGCGAACATGTTCTTCGCCCGCTCCGCGTCCTTGCGGGCGAGTCCCGAGTCCTTGAGCGCCTCGACGGTCAGCGTGGTCAGCGCCACCGGGTGCACCCGGTACCCCTCCAGCGTGGCGTCGTCCAGCGGGCTGGTGCTCCAGCCCACCTTCGCGAGGGCGCGCCGGGTGAACTCGTCGGTGTTGACGATGATTTCGGCACCGCGCGGCAGGTCGGCCAGGTTGGCCCTGAGCGCGGCCGGGTTCATGGCGACCAGGACGTCCGGGGCGTCGCCCGGGGTGATGACGTCGTGGTCGGCGAAGTGCACCTGGAACGAGGAGACGCCGGGCAGGGTGCCTGCGGGGGCGCGGATCTCGGCGGGGAAGTTCGGCAGCGTCGACAGGTCGTTGCCGAAGCCGGCCGTCTCCGCCGTGAACCGGTCGCCGGTCAGCTGCATACCGTCGCCGGAGTCACCGGCGAAGCGGATCACGACCCGGTCGAGCTGTTTGACGGTGGCCGGTGTGCTCACTTGGCGCTCTCCCGAACGGCGGAGGGGGCGGCCCCGGAGGAGTCGTCGTCCTCGTCCTGCCGCATCAGCTCGGCGAGCTTGAACGCCTCCTCGATGAGCGTCTCGACGATCTTCGACTCGGGGACGGTCCTGATGACCTCGCCCTTGACGAAGATCTGGCCCTTGCCGTTGCCGGAGGCGACGCCGAGGTCGGCCTCGCGGGCCTCGCCGGGGCCGTTGACGACGCAGCCCATGACGGCCACGCGCAGCGGGATGTCCATGCCGGTCAGGCCCGCGGTGACCTCTTCGGCGAGCTTGTAGACGTCGACCTGGGCCCGGCCGCAGGAGGGGCAGGAGACGATCTCCAGGCCGCGCTGGCGCAGGCCCAGCGACTGCAGGATCTGCAGGCCGACCTTGACCTCCTCGGCGGGCGGGGCCGACAGGGAGACGCGGATGGTGTCGCCGATGCCCTGGGAGAGCAGGGCGCCGAAGGCGACGGCCGACTTGATCGTGCCCTGGAAGGCGGGGCCGGCCTCGGTGACGCCCAGGTGCAGCGGGTAGTCGCACTGCTCGGCGAGCTGCCGGTAGGCCTCGATCATCACGACCGGGTCGTTGTGCTTGACGGAGATCTTGATGTCCCGGAAGCCGTGCTCCTCGAACAGGGACGCCTCCCACAGGGCCGACTCGACCAGCGCCTCCGGGGTGGCCCTGCCGTACTTCTGCAGCAGGCGCTTGTCCAGCGAACCGGCGTTGACGCCGATGCGGATCGGGGTGCCGTGGTCCTTGGCGGCCTGGGCGATCTCCTTGACCTTGTCGTCGAACTGCTTGATGTTGCCCGGGTTGACGCGCACGGCCGCGCAGCCGGCCTCGATGGCGGCGAAGACGTACTTCGGCTGGAAGTGGATGTCCGCGATGACCGGGATCTGCGACTTGCGGGCGATGGTCGCGAGGGCGTCGGCGTCGTCCTGGGTGGGGCAGGCGACGCGGACGATCTGGCAGCCGGAGGCGGTCAGCTCGGCGATCTGCTGGAGGGTCGCACCGATGTCGGACGTGCGGGTCGTGGTCATCGACTGGACCGAGACCGGGGCGTCGCCGCCCACGGGTACGGTCCCTACGTGGATCTGACGGCTGGTACGTCGTCGGGCCAGCCTCGGCGGCACCGTCGGCACTCCAAGAGCGACAGGCATGACAGTTCCCCAAGATGGTCGGCCGGTCCGGACGGACCGGGTGGTGGCTGATGACTGTGTGCCGTTGAGGGCTGTGGAAGTGCTGGAGAAAGGCGCGGCGGCGGGAGCGGGCGCGCCCCGCGGGCAGCCGGGTCACGGGCGGCCGGCGGGATCGTCACCGTGCGGGTGGGCGCCGACCGCCCGTCGGGGTGCCCGGCGTCAGCCGACGGCGAGGGAGGCGGGGGCTCCCTGCCGGGCCTGCCGTCCGGAGGGCAGGGCCTCCAGCAGCGCGTGGGTGAGATGGCGGGGGGTGAGGCCGCTGGCCTCCAGGACGTCGGCCCGTGAGCCGTGGTCGAGGAAGCGCTGCGGGATGCCGAAGACGTGCACCGGCAGGCCCGGCTTGGCGTCGCTCAGCGCCTGGGCGACGCCCGCCCCGACGCCGCCGACCCGGCCGTTGTCCTCGACCGTGGCGACCAGCAGGTGGTCGAGGGCGAGCACGGTCAGCTCGGGCGGCACCGGCTTGATCCAGCGGGGGTCCACGACGGTGACGCCGACGCCCCGTTCGGCCAGCCGTTCGGCGACGTCGAGGCAGGTGGCGGCCATGGCGCCGACGGAGACCAGGAGGATGTCGGGACGCTCGCCGCGGTGCAGGACGTCCAGCTCGGCATAGACGTCCACGGCCGGGATGTCCGCTCCGCGGGAGCCCTTGGGAAAGCGCAGGGCGGTGGGGCCGTCGTCGCAGGCCACGGCCTCCCGCAGGGCGCGGCGCAGGGTGGCGGCGTCGCGTGGGGCGGCCAGTCGCAGGCCGGGCACCAGGTTCAGCAGCGACAGGTCCCACATGCCGTTGTGCGAAGGGCCGTCGTCGCCGGTCACACCGGCCCGGTCCAGGACGAAGGTGACCGGGGCGCGGTGCAGGGCCACGTCCATCAGGAGCTGGTCGAAGGCCCGGTTGAGGAAGGTGGCGTACAGCGCGACGACCGGGTGCACCCCGCCGAGGGCGAGGCCCGCGGCGGCGGTGACGGCGTGCTGTTCGGCGATGCCGACGTCGATGACCCGCTCGGGGTGGCGGCGGGCGAACTCGCTGAGCCCGGTCGGGTCGAGCATGGCCGCGGTGATGGCGACCACGTCCGGCCGGTCGGCGGCGAGGTCGGCCAGTTCGCTGCCGAACACGGACGTCCAGCTGGGTGCGCCCCCCGGTTTCCGGGCGGAGGCGGCGCGCACGGCGTGGAAGCGGTCCGTGTCGTCCTGCTCGGCGGGCAGGTGGCCGCGGCCCTTCTCGGTGACGCAGTGCACCACCACGGGCTTGCGCAGGGCGACGGCCTCGCGCAGCACCGTCTCCACCGCCTCGATGTCGTGGCCGTCCACCGGGCCGACGTAGGCGAGCCCCAGGTTCTCGAACAGGGCTTGCGGGGCGTCGCCCGCGCGCAGGTCGGCGAGGTGTCCGGCGACGGCGCCGGCGGTGGGGGCGTAGGAGCGGCCGTTGTCGTTGAGGACCACGACGACGGGGCGTTCGGGGGCCGCCGCGATGTTGTTGAGGGCTTCCCAGGCCATGCCCCCGGTGAGCGCGCCGTCACCGACCACGGCGACCACGGCGCGGTCGCCCCGCCCGAGCAGGGCGTTGGCGCGGGCGAGGCCGTCCGCCCAGGACAGGGAGGTCGAGGCGTGCGAGTTCTCGATGACGTCGTGCTCGGACTCGGCGCGGCAGGGGTAGCCCGACATGCCGCCGGTGCGGCGGAGCGTGGCGAGGGCTTCGGCGCGGCCGGTGAGGATCTTGTGGACGTAGGACTGGTGGCCGGTGTCCCACAGGATCTTGTCGCGGGGGGAGTCGAAGACGCGGTGCAGGGCGATGGACAGTTCGACGACCCCGAGGTTGGGGCCGAGGTGGCCGCCGTTGGCGGTGCAGGTGTCCACCAGCAGCCGCCGGATCTGCGGCGCCAGTTCGCGGGCCGCCTGCGGGGACAGGGCACGCACGTCCTCCGGCCCTCGGATTTCCTCCAGGCGTGGCATGGCGCAGTCCTCTTTCTCCAGTGGTGGATTCATCGCGCCCCACCGGGTGCGGGCGAGACCTCGCCGGCCAGCGGTGTCTGCGGGACGCGGCCGGTGACCGGGTCGGCCAGCCGGCCGGGCATGGAGAACACGACGTCCTCGGCGATGCCCCGCTGGAGCTCGACCCGGTCGAAGCCGAGTTCGGCGAGCCGGGCGACGAGCCCGTCGACGAGGATCTCCGGGGCACTGGCCCCGGCACTGATGCCGACCGACGACACGTCCTCCAGCCAGGCCGCGTCGAGGTGCTGTTCGTCGGGCACCAGATGGGCGGCGGCGCCGTGATCGCGGGCCACCTCGACCATGCGCAGCGAGTTGCTGGAGTTGTGCGAGCCGACGATCAGGACCAGGTCGTTGTCGCGTGCGAGGTCCTTGACGGCGTTCTGCCTGTTCTGGCTGGCGTAGCAGATGTCGTCGCCGGGGGTGATCAGGTCGGTGAAGCGGGCGCGCAGGGCCTCGACGACGCGCTCGGTCTCGTCGAACGAGAGGGTGGTCTGGGTGAGGACGGCGACCGGGGTGTCGTCGGGCAGGCCGAGGCGTCGTACGTCGTCCTCGGTCTCGATGACGACGATCCGGTCGGGGGCCTCGCCGAGGACGCCCTCGACCTCCTCGTGGCCCTCGTGCCCGACGAGGAGGATGGTGCGCCCGTCGCGGGCGAAGCGCACCGCTTCCTGGTGGACCTTGGAGACCAGCGGGCAGGTGGCGTCGATGACTTCGAGCTGCCGGCCGGCGGCGGCGGAGCGCACTCCGGGGGAGACGCCGTGCGCGGAGAAGACGCAGACCGCGCCCTGCGGGACCTCCTCCTCGCTGTCGACGAAGACCGCGCCGCGCTTTTGCAGCTCCGAGACGATGTAGTGGTTGTGCACGATCTCCTTGCGCACGTACACCGGTGCCCCGTGCAGGTCCAGCGCCCGCTCGACGATGCCGATGGCGCGCCGTACGCCCGCGCAGAAGCCGCGCGGCTGGGCCAGGACGACGTTCCCCGCGCTCACGCCGCGTCACCCCCGGCCGGTGCGGGGACGGCGGAGGCCGTCCGGCGCGGGGTGCGCGCGTCCAGCCTCAGCCGCAGCCGGCGCGGGTGGTAGACGGTGGCCAGCGGGACCGGGCGGATGTCCATGCCGGGCTCGCAGGTGACCCGCCAGCGGCCGAGGATGGTGGCGAGCCCCAAGGTGGCCTCGGTGCGTGCGTAGAGGTCGCCGATGCACTTGCGGGCACCGGTGCCGAACGGCACGTAGGCGTGGCGGGCGGCCGGCGCGATGCGGTCGGGGAGCCAGCGGTCGGGGTCGAACTTCTTGGGGTTGTCGAAGGCGTCCTCGTACTGGGCGACCGCGGCGGGGCTGAAGACGACGGTGGAGCCGGCGGGCAGCCGGCGGCCCGCGAGTTCGGTCGGGGAGGCGGTGAGGCGGGTGAACAGCCAGGCCGGCGGGTGCAGGCGCAGCGTCTCGGAGATGATCCGGTCGACCAGGGAGAGGTTCGGCAGGTCGTCCCACTGAGGTGCGCGGCCGTCGAGGACGGTGTCGATCTCGTCGTAGAGCGCGGCCTCGATCTCCGGGTGCTGGGAGAGGAGGTAGAAGACCCAGGTGAGGGTACCGGCGACGGTCTCGGTGCCGGCCGCCATGACGGTGATGACCTGGTCGTGGATCTCCTTGTCGCCGAGCCGGCCGCCGTCGTCGTCGCGGGAGGCGAGCAGGGCGGCGAGCAGGTCGTCGCGCTCGGTGTCGGAGCTGCGGTAGTCGTCGATGAGCCGCTGGGTGGTCTCGTGCAGGAAGTCCAGGTTGCTCCGGTAGCGGCGCTGGGACGGTAGGGGCAGCCGGCGGATCGAGGCCGGCAGGAACATCTGCCGGAACAGGCCGTTGAGCACGACGTCGAAGGAACGTTCCACCTGCGCCGCCATCTCGGGGCTGACGGGGGTGGAGTACAGGGTGCGGCCGACCGTGCGCAGGGCCATGCCGTACATCTCCGGGAAGGCGTCGACGACCATGCCGTCCTGCCAGCGCGACGTCGTGTCCTCGATCTCGGCGTGCATGGCCTCGGCGTAACGCTTGAGCTGGCCGCGGGTGAACGCCGACTGCATCAGCCGGCGCTGGCGGCGGTGGTCGGCGAACGGGCAGGTGACCAGGCCGTTGCCGGCGATGTCACGGGCTCGGTCGTAGAAGACGCCGCCCTTGTCGAAGATGCGGTCGTTGGTCAGGACGTGCCGCAGCAGTTCGGGGTGGGTCGGGACGTAGGCCGTGGTGGGGCCGATCTTGATTTCGACCAGGTCGCCGTGGGCCGACAGCGACGTCATGAAGTTCACCGGGTGACGCATCATCTGGAGGGCGTGTCCCACGACAGGGAGCGCCCCGGGCGCCGCTCCCGCCGAGAAGGTGGTCTGCTCAGTCATTCGGTCCTCAACTTCCGGTCTTCACTGATCCGTTGACAGGGCGGTGCCGCCGCGACGGCCGGGCGAGGGTGCGTGGTGCTTGTGCGTGGTGCTGCCGAGCTCCTCGAGGTAGCCCTGGGCACCGGCGGCGAGCGCGAACTCGGCGTCGTAGCGGCCCGAGGAGCGGTGCCAGTCGTAGGAACCGCGGATCACGGTGCGCACGGCGTCGTTGCGGTAGCGCTCCAGGGCCTCGCGCTCGGCCTCGTCGAGCCGGTAGATGTCGCCGACCTGCGGCAGGCAGGACTCCAGCAGGAGGTACTGCTCAAGGCGGGCGCGCACCTCGTTCTGGATGTGGGCGACGCTGCGGTCCTTGGACCAGCCGTGCTCCCGGCGCAGGATCATGACCATGTTGTTCTGCTCGCCGCGGGCCTCCTCCTTCTCCAGCGAGGCGATGTCGTTGAGCAGCAGGTTGACGTCGACGGCGATCTGGAGCATCGCGGAGAGCACGGCACTGTCGAAGACCCGGTGCGGCACCTCGAAGCGGCCCGCGCGCTCGGCGAGGTCGACCGTCGGCTGCACCCCGATGGTCTGCCGGCGCACGGCCAGGTACTGGGCCGCGGAGTTGTACGGCGTGTCCCAGAAGCGGCTCTCCGCCTCGTCGACGTAGCCGTCGAAGTAGCTGCGCCAGTGCCGGGCGCTGCGCGCGCACCAGGCGGGTGTCATGCCCTCGCAGGTGCGGCGCCAGATGTCGGCGAAGCCGTGGGCGATGGGGGGCGCGGTGTCGGGGAGGGGACCGTCCAGCGCCGCCGCGACCGCGTCGGTGAGCTGTTTGGTCTCCTGCGGGTTCTCGCCGCGCGGCCCGTCGAAGAGGTCGTCGAAGAGGAAGAACCACGACATCAGGTCGACGCCCAGGTCCAGGTCCGCGCCGGTGGCGTGCGGGTAGAAGCGGGAAGCCAGGTCGGCGTAGCCGCCGCGCAGGTGACGCGCCGCCGCAGCCTCGGACTTGATCAGCCCGAGCGACCGCGGCCAGGCGAGCTGCTCGGCGTCGGCCCGCGCGTAGTCCGGGCTCTGCCGGCCCGGCAGGGGTATGTGGAAGTCGACGTCCTGGGGCATGGGGGGAATCCTTGGGGGTGGGTTGCGGGGGTGGCAGCGGGCATGGTGGTGCCCTGGCGGGGGTGCTGCGCTGGTCGGAGGGTCAGGAGTCGGAAAGGGGCACGCGGGTACGGGGCCGGCCCGGTCTCAGGCCTCGCGGTCGACGACGAACCGCCCGAGCGCGAGGAGTTCCTCCCGCGCGCCGGCGTCCAGCTCGACGCTGCGCAGCGCGTCCTCGGCCAGCGCCATCCGCCGGGCGGCCTCGGCCAGCGCCCAGTCCCGGCCGCCGGCGCCCTCGATCAGGCCGGCCACGCGCCGCAGTTCCTCCTCGTCGGGTTCGCCGGGGGTGGTGAGCCAGGCGGCCAGCTCGTCGCTGAGCGGACCGTCCTGGTTCAGTACGTGGCTCACCGGCAGGGACTTCTTGCGGGAGCGCAGATCGGAGTGGACCGACTTGCCGGTGACGGCCGGGTCGCCCCAGATGCCGAGAACGTCGTCGACGAGCTGGAAGGCGACGCCGACCTGGTCGCCGTAGAGCGCCAGCGCGTCCACCGTCGTCTCCGGTGCCCCGGCGAGGACGGCGCCGATCGCGGCGCTCGCCGACAGCAGCGCGCCGGTCTTGCCGGCGGCCATGTCGACGCACTCCTCGACCGTGACGTGCGAGCGCTGTTCGAAGGACAGGTCCTGGACCTGGCCGCGGATCAGGTGCCGGGTGGTGCGCGCCAGCAGGCGGGCGGCGGGTGCCGCCGTCGGCAGCCCGGTGTCCAGCAGCACCTCCTGGGCGAGCGCCAGCATCGCGTCACCGGTCAGGATGGCGCTGGAGGGGCCCCACAGCTTCCACACCGTGCGCCGGTGGCGGCGCTCCTCGTCGCCGTCCATCAGGTCGTCGTGCACCAGGGAGAAGTTGTGCACGAGCTCCACGGCGACGGCGCCGGGAAGGGCGACCTCCGGGGGTGCGCCGACCGCCTCGGCCGACAGCAGCGCGAGCGCCGGCCGTACGGCCTTGCCGGCGTCGGCTCTGGTGGGCGCACCACCGGCGGTGATCCAGCCGAAGTGGTAGGCCGCCTGGTGACGTGAGCGGTGGTCGAGCCGGTCGACGGCGGCCCGCAGCGCCGGGGTGATCGTGGTCCGGCTGTGGCTGAGGCAGGCGGGAGCGGTGCTCATGCGGCGACCTCCGCGCGCCAGGGGTCGGTCGGGTCGTCGAAGATGCTGACGACCTGGCGCATGATGCGCCGTTCGGCCGGGTCGAAGGCCTGCTTGGCGTGGATGGTGCCGAGCTGGTCCCACATGACGATGTCCCCGGGTTGCCAGGTGTGGGCGTAGGTGTACTGGGGCTTGCCCGCGTGCGACAGCAGTTCGTCGAGCAGCTTGCGGCTGTCGTCGGGGGCGAGGTCCACGATCCGCTTGGTGTTCAGGGTGCTGATGTAGACCGACTGGCGGCCGGTGCGCGGATTGCGGGCGATCAGCGGGTGGATGGTGGAGGTGCCGTCCTCGGGCTGGATCCGTTCGGTGTTCTCGCCGAGGGACACCTCGCCCTGGAGTTCCTCCTCGATGGTCTCCTCGTACCCGGTGCGCAGGGCGTGGCGGACCCGGTAGGAGTGCAGGCGCCGGCGCTCTTCGGGCGACAGCGACTCGTACAGGGCGTACATGTCGGTGAAGAGGGTCTCCCCGCCGCCGGACGACGGCACTTCCACGGCCTCCAGGAAGCCGACCTGGGAGACGCGGGGGCGGAAGGAGTAGTCGGTGTGCCAGCCCATCCACTCGGCGTCGCCGACGCCGATCTTGCGGCCGTCCTCCACCAGGTTGGAGACGATCAGGATCTCGTTGTGGTCGGGGTGGGCACCGCTGGTCAGACCGGTCTTCGGGATGTACCCGAAGCGGCGGCCGAAGGCCAGGAACTCCTCGTAGGAGGGGGTCTCGTGGCCGCGAAAGACGAGTACGAGGTGTGCGTCGAGCGCCGCCCAGATCTCCTCGAACTGGGTCTGGTCCATGTCGCCGGCGACACGGGCGCCGTGCACGACGGCGCCGAGAGCGGCGCCGGGTATCGGCGTTACGTCCATGGGCGTTGCCGCCTTTCGCAAAAGGGGGAGTGGTCAGCGCAGTTCGAGGCCGGCGAGGTCACCCGCCTCGCGCCAGCGCCTGAGGATGTTCACGAATTCCACCGAGCCGCCGCCGTAGCTGGAGTTGAGCAGGGGCAGTCCGCTCGGGTCGCCCTCGTTGTTGTAGAGGCCGGGCGTGCAGTTCTCGAGGAAGTCGATGTCGTTGGTGGCGAGCCGGAGGATCTCCTCGACCCATTCCTTCTCACCGGCCTCGGAGGCCTCCACGACCCGGTGGCCGCGCTCCTCGACGCACTTGACGATGTGCGCGAGGTGCCGGGTCTGCTCGCCCAGCATGTAGGCGATGTTGACGTGGCGGCCGGCCTGGACCTTGGACAGGATGAAGCAGTTGGGGAAGCCGTTCACCTGGAGTCCGTGCAGGGTGCGTGCCCCGTCCGCCCACTTCTCCGACAGCTTCACGCCGTCGCGGCCGACGATGTCGTAGCCGGCGCGGTCGGTGTACGGGACGGCGAACTCGTGCTCGTAGCCGGTGGCGAAGATCAGGCAGTCGACCGGGTACTCCCGGCCGTTCGCGACCACCCCGGCCGGGGTGAGCCGTTCCACGCCCCGCCCCTGGGTGTCGACCAGGGTCACGTTGGGCCGGTTGAAGGTCTGGAGGTAGCCGTCGTGGAAGCAGGGCCGCTTGCAGTACACGCGGTAGTACGGCTTGAGGGCGGCGGCGGTCGCGGGGTCGGTGACGACGCTGTCGATGCGGGCGCGCAGCTCCTCCATCTTGAGGAAGTCCGCCCGCTCGGCCGCGAGCGCCCGCTCCTTCGGGTCGCCCCCGGTGTCGCCGGTGGGCAGGATCGCGGCGGCCAGCTTGGCCGTGGTCTGCGTCCAGCGGTCCTGGACCAGGTCCTCGTCCTGCGGGACGCCGGAGGTCAGCGCGTGGAAGTTCTCCATCCGGCGCTGCTGCCAGCCCGGTTCGAGGCTGTCCGCCCAGTCGGGCGGGGTGGGCCGGTTGCCGCGGACGTCGACCGCGGCCGGGGTGCGCTGGAAGACGACGAGTTGTTCGGCCCACTCGGCGAGGTGCGGGGCGAGCTGGATGGTCGTCGAGCCGGTGCCGATGACGCCGACCTTCTTGTCCCTCAGCTTGGTCAGGCCGCCGGTGCTGTCACCGCCGGTGTAGTCGAAGTCCCAGCGGCTGGTGTGGAAGGAGTGCCCGGCGAACGTCTCCAGGCCCGGCAGCCCGGGGAGTTTGGGACGGTGCATCAGACCGATCGACATGGCCACGTACCGGGCCCGGATCAGATCCCCGCGGTCGGTGCTCACCAGCCACCTCCCGGCGGCCTCGTCCCAGCGCAGCTCGGTGACGGTGGTCTGGAAGAGGGCGTCGCGGTAGAGGTCGTACTTGTGGGCGATCCGTTGGAGGTGGGCGAAGATCTCGGGCCCGGTGGAGTACTTCTCGGTGGGTATCGTGCCGATCTCTTCGAGCAGCGGCATGTAGATGTAGCTCTCGACGTCGCAGCGGACGCCGGGGAAGCGGTTCCAGTACCAGGTGCCGCCGACGTCACCGGCTTCGTCGATCAGCCGGATGCGCTCCAGGCCGGTCTCCTTGCGCAGGTGGGCGCCGGTCAGCAGGCCGCCGATGCCGGCGCCGATGACGGCGACGTCCACCTCGTCGGTGAGCGGCTCGCGCTCCCGCCGCTCGGTGTAGGGGTCCCGCGCGTAGCGGCTGAAGTCACCGCGCGCGAACTGGTAGGTGCGGCCGACGCTGCGTTTGTCGCGTTCTTGCCGGTATTTCTCCCTGACCGCCTCCAGGTCGATGGTCAGTGTTTCATCGCTACGGTCGTCGCTTTCGGCGCGGGCCACAGCTCCTCCTCGGGGGAAGGGGGTGGAAGGGAAACATGACGCCATACGTCGTCGAACTGATCGCGTAGCCGCAGCGGGGCGTCGGGATTGCTGAAGAGGTAGAAGCGGTCGGAGCCGAGGGCCTCCCACACGAGTCCGGCGACGTCCTCGGCGCTCACCGAGGTGTCGCCGCCCGCGCCGCGCGGGGCCGTCAGGCCTTGGACCATGGGGGTGTCGACCCGGCCGGGACACAGCACCGACACCCGGATCCCGGTGCCCCGCAGATCGGCGCGCAGGCTGCGGGCGACCGCGAGGTCGGCGTGCTTGGAGGCGGCGTAGGCGGCGCTGCCGGCGCCGACGACGAAGGCGGACATCGAGGCGGTGTGGATCAGGTGGGCGGGCCGGCCGCGTTCCAGCAGCCGGGGGACGAAGGCGCGGGCCACCAGGACGTGCGCCCAGTGGTTCACCTCGAAGACCTGCCGCATCCGCTCCAGCGGCACCTCCCACAGGGGCTGCCCCACGGGGCCGAGGACCCCGGCGTTGTTGCACACCGCGTCGATGTCGCCGAGCAGGTCGAACGCCGTGTCCGCGAGCCGCTCGACGGCGTCCGGATCGGTCAGGTCGGCGGTCACCGCGGTGACCTGAGCGCCCTGTTCGATGAGTTCGGCGGCCCGGCGGTGCAGTGCGTCGCCTTCGACGTCCGCCATGACCACGCCGGCGCCGGCCCGTGCGAAGCGGGCGCTGAGGGCGAGGCCGATGCCGCTGGCCGCGCCGGTCACCACGGCCGTCCTTGTCTGTAAGTGCACTTGGCTGTCTCCGCTTCTGCGCGCGGGCGCGCCGGAGGACGGCGCGCCGTTGCCGACGAGAAGGTCTGGATCAGATCGCGCCGTTCGAGGAGTGGGCGTCAGCTGGGGTCGGGAAGCTTCAGACTGATCACGAAAACGGTCACCGAGAAACACGCCAACAGGGCGAGAACGAGCACGACCGCCGACGCCGTCGACAGCCAGCCGGCCAGGGAGACGTAGAGGGTTCCACCGACGGTCGCGCCCAGCGCGGTCGCCATCTGCTGGCTGGTCACCAGCACACCACTGCCCATGCCGGCCTGCGCGGGGGGTACATCGGCGAGGATCGTCCGGAACAGCGTCGGACCGATCAGCGCCGCGCCCACGCCGAAGAGGCCGATCCCGACGAGCACGAGCGCCAGGGAGGGGTGCGGCCAGCCCAGCCGGATCACCAGCGCCAGCAGCAGCAGGCCCGTGCCCTGGATCAGGGCGCCCAGGGTGACGATCCGGCCGCCCATGGCCGCAGCGATCCTGGGGGTGAACAGCGTCACCACGAAGAACGCCGCGGCGAACGGCGTCAGCACCCCGCCGGAGGCGAGCCCGTCGAGGCCGAAGTGCCCCTGTGCGATCAGCGCGTAGACGAACAGGAAGGCGCCGAAGCCGGCCGAGAACGGCACCATCGCCGCCAGCCCTCTGCGCATCCCCGGATGGGACAGCACCGACGGCGACAGCAGCGGTGAGCCGCCCCGTGCCTCCAGCCCGCGTTCGGCCCGCACCAGCGCCAGCACCCCCACCGCGGCGACCACGAGCAGCGACCACAGCCACAGCGGCCAGCCCAGGTCGGGGCCCGCCACGACCAGGGCCAGGACACAGACCATGGTGACGCCGAACAGCACGGTGCCCACCAGGTCGAAGCCCGGCTTCGCGTCGGCCTTGGTCGCGGGGACGCGCCGGACGGCCAGCAGCGCGGCCACTCCGATCGGCACGTTGATCGCGAAGACGGACCGCCAGCCGATCCCGGCGACGTCCAGCGAGACCAGCAGTCCGCCCAGGATCTGCCCGACGACCATGCCGAGGGCCGCGGTCGCGCCGTACATGCCGATCGCACGGGCGCGCGCCTGGCCCTTGGTGGCCGCCTGGATCGTCGCCAGCACCTGCGGTACGAGCATGGCGGCGGCGGCGCCCTGCAGCAGCCGGGCCGCGACGAGGAACTCGATGGTCGGGGCGAGTCCGCACAGCGCCGAGGTCACGGTGAACGCCGCGAGTCCCCAGGCGTACAGGCGCCGTCTGCCGAAGGCGTCGCCCAGCCGTCCGCCCAGCACCAGGCCGAGGGCGTAGGTGAGGCCGTAGCCGGACACCACCAGCTCCAGTGCGGCGGGGCCTCCGTGCAGGTCGTCGCTGATCGAGGTCAGCGCCACGTTGACAATGGAGGCGTCCACGATGGACAGGGCGTATCCGGTGAGCACCACCACGAGGGCGATGCCACTGAGCCCCGCGGCGACCGGTTGTGTGCCGGCCGGGGACTCCGGTGTCGCGTTGGGCTCCTTCAGAGGGGAGAGGCCCTCGCGTTTCGTCATGCGCTGCCTACCCAGGCGTTTGTGGGGGGACGGTTGAGGCGGGTGTGGAGGTAACAATGTCACTCGATGGTGGTGGGAGTTCCGGTGATCTTGGACATGATTCCCTTGGAGGAGTCCTTCGCGGACTCCGGCCAGGGGGTCAGGGCGTTGAACCCTCGGTGCGAGGAGGCGGGCTGGATGCGGGTGTCCATCGACATCCGCATGCCGGCCGGGTCCACCGAGACGTTCGGGATGGACTTGTGGCACATGAAGGCGTGGAAGAGGAGCACGTCACCCGGTTCCATGGGCGAGAACAGAAGCTGCTCGTCCGCGTCCAACTCCTCCTGCGGTATGCCGCGCACGGCATGGCCGAAGCGGCGGAAGTTCTCGGTGACGACGTGCTCGCGCGGGCCCTTCTTGTGGCTGCCGTCGGCGACGGCGACGCCGCCTATGCCGCGGGCCGTCGCGAGCAGCGGTATCCAGGCGGTACGAAAGTCCTTGTTCGGGCCGATGTAGAAGCCGTCCTGGTGCAGTGGCGTCAGGAAGCTCGGCTCCTCGGAGCCCGCGGCGGAGGGATAGTAGCGGATCGTCGTCGACTTGAAGACGAAGACGGGCTCGCCGAATGCCTTCTCCCAGACCTTGAGGGTCGAGGGGTGGTTCCACAGGTCGTCGTACTTGACGTAGTCGTGCATCGCCACCTCGTCGACCGCCTCGAAGGAATCGATGGTGAGGGTCTCGAGCGTGGTGCCGGGGGCGGCGTGGCCGAGTGCGATCAGGCCCTCGAGCATCTGCTCGGCGGCGGTCCGCACGAGTTCGCCGTCCAGGACCCCGCGCAGATAGAGGTAGCCGTGCTCGTCGTAGAACCGGTCGAGGGCCTCACGGTCGTCGAGAAGGGGCGTGCAGTCGACGTAGTCGCTGAAGGTGTCCGTCATGGTTCCTTGTCCTCGTGACGTCTGTGCGTGGGGGAAGGAGCGTCAAACATCCGGGTGGGCCGACGACTTCGATGGCGCCGGGTGAGACGGAGGTGACGGGGGACGGCCGGTGCCGGCGTTCAGGATGGTGGGGGCTGGACCGATCAGAGGGGCGGTTGGGTGAGCGGGGAGGGGTAGGCGGGCGAATGGGCCGTCGTGCGCACCTCTCCGCAACCGTTGATACCGACACGCACAGTCATGGGTGTGTCCCTCACCGGACGGTCCAGTGGCACTGGAGCGCCGTCGCTCCTGAGGTCGATGATGTGCCGGCGCGTTGTGATCCGTCACAGACCACGCGCCAGACAATGTTCTAGCAAATCGATCGATCAAGAGCTTATATAATCTTGCGATACATTTCTAGGGTGACTCCTGCAAAGCGCACCGCGCACGACACCGACTTGGACATCGGTGGCCTCACCCGGGCGATCGAAAGCTTCAACCGCTACTACATCCGGCTTCCCGCCGTGCAGAAGCTGTCGTTCACGACGCTCTCCGTGCTGGACACCCTGGCCGTCGGTGGCCCGAGACGGCTGACCGAACTGGTCAGAACCGAACAGATGAGCCAGCCGGGGCTCACCCAGCTGGTCACCCGCCTCGAACGCGACGGACTCGTGGAACGCCGCCCGGACCCGGCGGACGGCCGGGCCGCCCTGGTCCACATCACCGAGGCCGGCCGCAGGATCGGCGAGGCCCGGCACGAGGACCGCAGCCGCCATCTGCACCGCCTCGTCGTCCAGCTGACGCCCGAGGAACGCCAGGCGATCGCGGCGGCCCTCCCGGCCCTGACCCGGCTGGCGGAACTCGGGAACGGCGAGGCCGCACAGCGGTAACGCACACAGCGCGGACGAGACGGGACGGGTGTCCCGCCGGATCCGCACAGACGCACCGGCTCCGCTTTCCGTCACCCCCGTCGAACAGTGCGGCGCCCCGCTCGAGGCCGTCTTCCCGGGCCCGTCGCAGGTCCTTGCCCCCCGGGTCGGGGCGGAACCGCTGGGGGTCGAGGGAGTCCGGCCACCGCGGCGGCCGACGGTCCCGGACGCGCCGGGAGGCCGGCACGAACCCGGCGCCGGTGTGGAGCATCGCCCAGCCCGCGCCGGGCGACCACCGCGGATTGCGCTGTTCACTGCGCCGCCGGGAGACGGCTGGTGGAACCAGGAGGGCTCGACGGCATCGGCACGGTCCACCACCCCGTGCTGCGGCTCGGCGATCACGAAGGGCAGCACCTCACCACGCCCGATCATGATCGACGGCTGGAGCACTGAACGTGCGGGAAGGACCACCACGGCCAATTCGTGAGCTTCGAACCGGTCTCGCGATACGTGCCGCCCATGGCCGTGAACGGTGGACAGTTGTGTTTCCGCTCGTGCAATGCCATTCAGAAGGTGACGGGGAGTTCGTCGAACCCGCCGGTGATCCGGTGCTCCTGCCAGCGCACCGACTCCTCGGGTACCGCGAGCCGCAGGTCGGGCAGTTTACGGAACAGCCGCTCGAACACCGCGGTCAGTTCGATCCGGGCCAGTGTGCGGCCGATGCAGTGCCGGGCGCCGTGCCCGAACGCCAGGTGCGACTTGGGCTTGTGCCGGGTCACGTCGAACAGCTCGCCACCGGGGTACGCCCGGTCGTCGTAGTTGGCCGCGCCGATGGCCAGCATCACCGCGTCCCCGGTCCGGATCACCGTCTCGCCGACGGTGATGTCGCCGTGCGCGTAGCGGGGTATCAGCGCGTTGGATCCGTTGCCGCCGACGCCCAGGCGCAGGATCTCCTCGACCGCAGCCGGTGCGAGTTCGGGCTTTTCGACCAGCAGGGCACGCTGGGCCGGGTTGCGCAGCAGCAGCAGGACGCCCAGGTCGATGCGCGCGATGGTGGTCTCGTAGCCGAACAACAGCACGGCGTTGCCCAAGTGGGCGATGTCCGCGTCGGACAGTGCGCTGCCCTTCTCGGCGATCAGTTCGGACAGGAGGTCGTCGCCCGGCTCGGTTCGCTTGCGCGCCACCAGTTCCATCATGTAATCGACAACCTGCTGGAAGGTGTTCGCCGAGTGCTGGTTGTCGCTCTGGTCGAATGTGCCTCTCGCCCACTGTCCGAACCGCTCCCGGTCGGCCAACGGCACGCCGAGCAGATCGCAGACCACCATGGTCGGCAACGGAAACGACAGCGCGTGGTGCAGGTCGGCCGGCGGAGTGCTGGCGGCCAACTGGTCGAGCAGCTCGTCCACGTGGTGCTCGATCCGGGTCTTCATCAGGCGCATCCGGCGCGTGGAGAACCGGGGCACGAGCAGCGCACGCATCTGCGCATGTCTGGTGGGCTCGGTCTCGTGGTCGTCCCCGGCCATCAGCGCGACCATGAAGTTCCTGGCCGCGCTCTTGGCCGACGGCTGCGGCTTGGGGTCACTGAGACGGAGCCGGCGGTCGGCGAGCAGCGTCCTCACCTCGTCGTAGCGGGTGACCAGCCAGGCGTCTTCACCGGCGGTCCGCACCTTGGCGATCGGCCCCTCCTTCTGCAAGGCGAGCATCTGGGGCGCGATGCCGATGATGTCCGGATTTTCGAACGGTAAGCTCAGAAGTTCCTTCATGCTGTCATGTTCACATGCATAAATTTTTATGTCAATAAGCTTCAGTCAAGCATTTAACCGGTCGAGTCGATACAGGTTGATTGTTACGGCCGGCACGCGTGTGCGCGACGTCCGGGGGAATGCCGGAGCCATTCTCCGAGAGCGGCGGGAAGAACAGTCCACTAACCCCGGGGAAATTACTCACCGATTCCTCTTGCCTGCGGACTTATACGGTTTACCTTCCTTGACAAGACAACCCTGCATTCCCGGAATGAATGCCCGATCCAGGAGGCGGCGATCCCGGAACGCACTCATCGCAAGCAAGCACGCCGGACATGGAAAACGCGGAAAGAATGTCGTGCGGTCGCCCTCCGGCACGATGCGCGGAACCGCCACCGTCGCGCGGTGAACAGGTCGTGTACGGACTGGTCGACGGCTCCCCACGGACGCCGCGGGACCGATCCCACCGGGTTCCGTGAGCACCGCCGCGAGCAGCTGCCCGGCTACGGGGCCGTGATCAGCCAGGAATGGAGTCGGCCACCTCACTGGTGACTGCAACAGGGTCGACTGTCTGGTCGGTCATCAGTTGAATCCCCGCTCATCTCATGCTGGAGAATCGCTCCAACACAGTTTCCGAGGAACTACGAAAAATTCACTTCCACACGCCCGTCAGCGGCGGGGTCGACTGCGCAACTGGGTCACGGACCTGAGGACGGCTTTGGCCATCAGCTCCGTCTTGCTGGCGAAGCGGTAACAGATACTGCCCTGTCCGGCGTGCGCCAGAGAGAGGACGGCAGCCGGACTGGCGTCAGTGTAGCCCATTCCCCTGGCACTTTCCATGGGACGCCCTCTGCCACCCATCGTAATTTGAGCGTACTCGTACGTTACAGAGCGATGCATGAAAAATCGGAAAAGCCACTGTAAGCCGTAATTCTTCGCATGCGAATCCGATGCCTGAACCGTTCGCCCGGGACCGTCGTCCGATGCGGTCGAGCGAGCCGGCGACGAAGAACGGGCACGGCAGCGGTTTCCAGCGATGAGCTTCCTTCCAAGCCGACCCGAATACGGATCCAGCCCGGCGGCCCCCGGCACGGCAGGGCCGCACGACTCGCACGAGGAGAAAGCCGCGTCCATCACGCCAGGTGCGGATGCGCTCGAAGACGGGCACATGCGCTGCCGTCCCCAGTAGCCGTCACCGGGGACGGACCACACGGACCACACGGGCCACCACGGGACGCACGGGCTCCACGGCCAGTGCCTCCACCGCCTTCTCGCGCCGGTCACCCGCGCGCCGCCTCCCCGGCCCCGCCGTGCGAGCCGGCGGGGCCGTGCCGGGCCGCCCGTTCGCCGGGGGACAACCGAGGGACACATGGCCGCGAACCTCCCCGCCGGAAACAGCCGGCCCCGACGCCCGGCCGGGAAAGCGAACGCACTCCCGGCCGGGATCAACTCCCGGCATCCCTCCCCCACGTCCGGCCCGGCGGTCCCACCGCCCCGCTCGCCCCACCACGAATCCGGCCCCGCCGCTCACGCGGCAGGGCCGGCACCCCACATCTTCATCGGCTTCCAGCCGGCGACGGCGAGCAGGTCGGCCTCGATGGACAACCGGCCGGGAAGACGCACCCGCACGGTCGTCCGGGCGGGGAACGGCGTCTTGAACGTCTCGTCGAAGACGGCGTCCGGCGCGGGGAAGTCCTCCTCCCCGGCGGGGCGGGCACGGACCCTGGCCGCGGGCATCCTGCCGTCGCCGTGGGGCGCGGCCGACCGCACGCCTGCCGCCTCCCTCGCCGTGGCGAGCTCGGCGGGGTCGTCACACAGTCGCGCCGCCGACCAACTGGGTCGTGTCGATGAGGCGGTTGGAGAATCCCCACTCGTTGTCGTACCAGCCGAAGACGTGTACGTGGCGCCCCTCGACAACCTGCGTGAGCAGGGAGTCGAAGATGCACGACGCCGGGTCCCTGACGATGTCCGCCGAGACGACCGGGTCCGCGGTGTAGCGCAGGATCCGTGCGAGTTCGCCGTCCGCGGCCTTGCGGAACAGCGAGTTGACCTCCTCCACCGTCGTCTCGCGGGCCACCCGGACGGTCAGGTCGGTCAGCGAGCCGACGGGGACGGGAACCCGCACCGAGTACCCGTCGAGCTTGCCCTTCAGGCTGGGGAGCACGAGGCCGATCGCGCTGGCGGCGTTGGTGGTGGTCGGGATGGTGCTGAGGCCGGCCGCACGGGCGCGCCGGGGGTCGGGGTGCGGGCCGTCCTGCAGGTTCTGGTCCTGCGTGTAGGCGTGGATCGTGGTCATGGTGCCGCACTCGATGCCGAGCGCGTCATCGAGCACCCGGGCCATGGGAGCCAGGCAGTTCGTCGTGCACGAGGCGTTGGAGACGATCGTGTGCCTCTCCGGGTCGTACAGGTTGTCGTTGACACCCATGACGAGGGTGAGGTCCGCGTTCTTCGCCGCAGCGGAGACGACCACCTTCGAGGCCCCGGCGTCGATGTGCGCCCGGGCCTTGGCGGCGTCGTTGAACACGCCTGTCGACTCGATGACGACGTCGACTCCGAGGCGGCGCCAGGGCAACTGCGCCGGGTCGCGTTCGCTGAGGACCTCGACCACGGTGTCCCCGACCCTGATCGATGAGCCTTCCGCCACGACCTGCTGCGGCAGCGGCCCGTACACGCTGTCGTACTTCAGCAGGTTCGCCAGGGTCTGCGCATTGGTCAGGTCGTTGACCGCGGCCACGCGGATGTCGGCGCCGGAGGTGAGCAGGGCGCGGAAGTAGCTACGGCCGATGCGGCCGAAGCCGTTGATTCCCACAGTGATTGTCATGATTCCCGTCCTGATTGTTGGGAGCCTTGCAGCACTGGCTGCGCGGAACGTCATGCTTCGTGAGCGGCGATGTGCTCCTCACGCAGAGGATATCGTCGATTACGCTGACGGAGGTGCAGCAGACGGTGCCTCAGCGGGGCACCGGGTTCCCACGGATGAGTCTCCGAGTCGGACAACGGCCCGATACGCGCCGGGTCGATGGTGACGGGTGGTCAGGGATCCGCCTCGACGGTGTCCCACCGTCGGCTGATCACGTCCTGGGCGACCTGGACGGACCGGGGGCGGTTGTCGGCGGGGGCCTCGCGGATGCCAGCGCGTGGACGCGTGGACCGGACGCGGTGCGCGAGCGGTGGGCGCGCCGGTGCAACCGGACGGAGCCGCGTGGGTCGGCGCCGGCCTGCGTGCGGGGGCTGATCGCTGCGCTCCGGTGCAGGAACGGCCAGGCGCCGGCCGGACGGCACGCTCGCCGGCCGGACGGCGGGAAGGCGGAAACGGATCCTTCCCGCTCATCCCCCACCACCCGGCCGGGATCGGACGGCTGACCACCCGGCACACCGACCGCCGGCCCGCACCCGTCGACCACGTCCTGCACTGGTCGCACCGGCGACGCCGGCAGTACCGGGCCCGCATCGGTCGCCGCAGGCGACGCGGGCGCGGTCCCCGAACCGGCCGGCCCCGGCACAAGCACCGTCGCGGTGCTACTAGGCGGCGTAGTCGGCCGGGCGGACTCCGCCCGGCCGGGGGGTGGCGACCGGCCGGCCCCGCAGCCAGAAGGAGGTCATGGCCAGCAGGGCGGTGAAGATCACCAGGAAGGCCACGGACACCCACATCTGCCGGCCACCGGGATGCCACCATCCCTCCCAGAAGGCCGACACCGCCCACAGGAGAGCGGCTGCCAGGTAGAAGGCGCGGACCCGGCGCAACTGCTGCACGGCCCTCGGTGCCAGGGAGTGATCGGTCTGGTGGGTCATGCGGCGCGTCTACCCCGGTGCGCGCCCGTCATGACCGGCACCTTCACCCTGCCGAGCCGGGTGGTTCCCGGGCCGGGCGGCACCCCCGCCGGTCACCGGGGGCACGGTCCGCGCCCGCTACTCGCCACGCCCCTCGAAGTCCCGCCGTACGGCGGCGCCCTCGTCCTCCACCAGTCCCGCATCGTCGGGCAGGGTCAGGACGCTCCCGCAGCGCCGGCACACCACGGCGTCACCGGCGGGTGTCCCGCAGGCCTTGCAGTAACGATTGACCGGCCGGTCCGGGTCCTTCTGCTCCATGACGTCTCCGAAGTGGTGGTGAGCGGTGCTGGGCGACCGGCTACCCGGGGCCGGCGGACTGATGCGCCACGCGCGGTACGAAGGGAGTCACGCGGTTCCCCCTCCCCCGCACCGGCCTGCGGCGGCGTGTCCCTGCGGGTCCCGGTCAGCCGCCGAAACCGCAGTCGACGTCCTGCAGCAGGATGGGCCGGGTGGCGTCGAGCATGACGTACGCGGTGAACGTCGCCGTGTCCTCGCCGGTGCTGCCCCAGTGGGTCGTCACGGTGGCCCAGCCGACGCCGGCGGACTGGGCCGTGACGACGGGGCCGACGTCGATGGACAGCGGGTCGTTCTGCGCACAGACCAGCAGGTCGTAGCCCGTGTCGTTGTCGGCCATCCTCTCCTTCAGGTAGGAGGAGACGCCGTACTTGCGGGCGAACGCGTCGGGTCCGTGCTCGCCGTAGAAGTCCTCCAGGTAGGTGTGGATCTCGTCGGCGGTGTACCGGTCGGCGGTGTCCGCGGCGGTGGCGGGAGCGGCCACGGCCAGGGAGAGGCCGAAGGCCGCGGCCGCTCCTGCGGCGGCGAGCGTCAGGCGGCGGGACGAGCGGGGGGCACTGGTCGCGCGGCTGGTACGGGTGGTACGGAACATGATGACCCCGTTTCCTGTCGTCGTGCGGCCGCGGGACGGTGTCCACGGCGCATCGGTCACCGGAGCAGACCGGCCGACGACCCGGGGGGATGTACGGCCCGGGGTGGGTGTTGCCGTTTCCGGACATCCGTGGCACGCCCGTCACCGGACCCGCGGGGACGGCGGTCGCTTCGGGAGCGGTGGTCCCCGCACCGGGCGCCCCGGGTCACGGGGCCACGCTGCCCGCCGCGATCCGCGGTGCGGGGGACCGGGAGAACGGCTCGGCCGGGGCGCCCGGGCGGTGGCCCGGCGCCAGACGCAGATGGGCGGTGACCTGCTTCCCCGTGGGGTGGGGTGCGACGACGACCCTGTCGCTGACCGCGTGCACCAGGTGCAGCCCGTGACCGCCGACGCGGCGCGGGTCGGCGCCCCTCGCCACCGGCTCCTCGGCGGAGGTGTCCCACACGGTGATGGCCAGTTCCTCACCGGACAGCCTCAGGGTCATCCCGCAGGGGCCCGGGGCGTGCCGGACGGCGTTGGTGACCAGCTCGCTGACGGCGAGCTCGGCGTCCAGGGCCAGGGGGCCCGGCAGGGGATCGCGACCGGTTCGCGGGGCGTAGGCGAGAAAGGCGCGCAGGGCCTGGCGTGCGTCCGCGGCACGGGCCGCGCCGGAATCCCACACCGCGCCGTAGCGCAACGCGGTGTGTTTCTCCGTGCCCTGCTCATCTGCCGCCTGATTCCTAAGCGGGATGACCATGTGGGGATCTTTCGTCGTGTTCGCCGGTGTCCGGCGTTTCTCGGTCGTGCGCGTACCCGGCCCTCGACCGGACACTCCGTTGGCGCGCCTACGATGCTGCCGTTCGGGCGCGGACTCTACCCCATGGGGTGACCGCTCCCCCGCCACACGGAGCTGCGGGCCGGACCGCGAACGACTCCGCCGCACCGACGGCCCGCTCGACGCGAGGAGTCCCCACGAGGAGGGGGTGACGTCCCCGGGGACCCGGCATTCGTCCCGTGCACGGCGAAAGGTCCGGTGCACGGCGAAAGGTCCGGTGCGACAAAAGGGACGATTGGCGTCTTGGGTCCCCCATCCTGGGAACCCGGTGCCGCACAGCCGTGCAAGGAGTCGACATGAGCAACCCGCAGGAGAACGAACTGTCCCATCCGCTGGAGCAGGTCACCGGCGAGAAGGACGTCCACCCCGAGGAGGAGGGCGCGCAGCCCGGAACCACCGCCGACGCCCCCGACGACGAGGACGACACCGGGGACGACGCCGGGGGCACCTCCGCGGAGGAGGTGGAATCGTGACGACCTCGATCGCCCGCCGGGACGCCGACGTGCTCGGAGGCGCCGGCAGCATCCTGTTGCGCCAGCGCCGCGACCACGCGCGGCTGGACGCGATGATGAACCGCTATCCCGCCGCCGGCGTCCAGGACGGCGAGCGGGAGGAGCTGTGGCAGGACATCGTGCAACTGGTGTTCAGCCACGCCTTCGCCGAGGAGACCGTCCTGTGGCCGATCGTGCGCCGCCTCGCCCCCGACGGCGAGGACCTCACCGGCCGGGTCGAGGACGAGCACCAGGCGATCAACGACCTGATCGCCGAGGTCGAGAAGCACCCCGACGATCCCCGCCGCGCCGCGTGGATCGAGGAGGCGTTCTCGCTCATCCGCCAGGACATCCGCGACGAGGAGGACGAAGTCCTGCCCCGCATGCGGGAAGCCCTCAGCGACCGTCAGCTGCGGCGGATCGGTGCGGCCTGGGAGGCCGTGCGCGCGACCGCTCCCACCCGTCCCCACCCGGGCGTGCCCCGCCGTCCGCCGGGCAACGCCCTGCGCGGCGTGCCCCTCAGCCTCTTCGACCGCCTGCGCGACCTCGCCCCGGGCACCGGTCCCGCCGCCCGCCGGATCGCCCTGGTCCTCTCCGGCGCCGCGGCGGTCGCGGGGATCACCGCCCTGATCGTGCGGGCCGCCCGACGCGCGGTACGCGTCTGACGGGCGTCACCCGCGCGGTGCGCCCGCCGCGCGCAGAGGGAGCGGTGCGCATCCGCCCGCGTGCGGCGGGCGCCCCCCTCCCCCACACCCCGCTCCCCCACGCCCCGCGGTCACCCGGTCCGGCGGCCCCTACGGCCGGTCGGGGAAGACTCCGGTCCCCGCCCAGGCGGCCGCCTCCTTGTGGCCGAACAGGCCGGGAAGCCCTCCGGTGTGGAGGAAGACGGTCCTGCGGCCGGGCCGCAGGGAGCCATCGCGCGCCGCGGCGATCAGCCCGGCCATGGCCCGTCCGGTGTAGGTCGGGTCCAGGACGACGCCTTCCGTACGGGCCGCCAGCGTCAGCGCGGCTTTCACGGGTCCGGTCAACGTGCCGTACCCGGCGCCGACCTGGTCCCGGCGGACGCGCAGAGGAGCGCGGGTGGCCCCTCCGCCGGCGAGGGCGGGGGTGAACGCCCGCACGGCCGCGACGGGGTCGTCCAGTGCGCCGGTGTCCACACCGAGGACGCGTTCGGCCCCCAGCGCGGCGACCAGACCGGCCATCGTCCCGCCCGATCCCAGGGCGACGACCACGGTGTCCAGGTCCGGGACCTGCCGGCGCAACTCCTCACCGCAGCGGACGTAGCCGCGGGCCCCCAGCGCGCTGGACCCGCCGAACGGAATCAGCGCGGGCCTGGCCCCCCGTTCCCGCAGACGGGTGCACACGTCGGAGGCGGCGGCGTCGAGTTCCCCCCGTCCCCGGGCGCCGGACCAGACGAGACGGGCTCCGAGCAGGCCGTCGAGCAGCAGGTTGCCCGAGGGCGGGGAATCGGCTGCCCCGGGCAGTACGAGGGTGCAGCGCAGGCCGAGCCGTGCGGCGGCGGCTGCGGTCAGCCGGGCGTGGTTGCTCTGCGGTGCCCCGGTGGTCACCAGTGTGTCGGCGCCCTCCGCCAGGGCCGCGCCCACCGTCCACTCCAGCTTGCGCACCTTGTTCCCGCCACCGCCCAGGCCGGTCAGGTCGTCACGCTTGACGACCAGGTCCGCTTCGCCGAGGCCGAGCGCGGCGGCCAGCCGGGGCAGCGGTTCCACCGGCGTCGGCCAGGTACCGAGCGCCACCGGGGGGCCGGGCGGCGGTTCGTGCGTCGTCATGCGTTCTGCTCTCCTGCGACTGGGCGAACGGGTGGGACAGGGGCATTCTCCTGCCTCGGCGGTCCGGGACCACGCCCGCGCCCGCCCGTCCGGCGGCGCCGCGCCCGCCACGTGCACGAGCCACGGCCGGTGCGGGTCCGGGTCACAGGACCACGGGGACCGCTCCGGGGGCGGCCGACAGGCGGACACGTCCGCCGTGACCGCAGTGGACGATCCGGTCGCCGAGTCCCAGCCTCCCGGCCTCGGCCAGGAAGGCGGACAGCGGCGAGCGCATCACCGTGTAGTCGTGGTAGTGCACCGGCAGGACGGTACGGGGATCGAGGCGCCGGGCGAGTTCCGCCCCCTGCGCGCCGTCCATGGTGACCACGAATCCGCCGGGGAGCCGGGTGCCGCCCAGGTGCAGCACGGCCAGGTCGGCCGCGGGGAAGCGTTCGGCGATCTCGTCGAGACCGTCGTACAGGAGCGTGTCGCCCGAGACGTACAGCCGCAGCCGGGGCGGCCGCCCGACCGGGCCGAACTCCAGCATGCTGCCCATCACGGGCGGCAGGAGACCGCGCAGCACCGGGTGGCCGGCGTGCCGGCCGGGCAGCGCGGTGACGGTGACCTGCGCCCCGCCGCGCCGCAGGCTGAACCCCTCCCAGGTGCGCAGACCCGCCGTCCGGGGGAAGCCCTGGAACACCCTGAGGCGGCGCGCGGCGTGCGGTGTCGTCACCACCGGGACCGTGTGGTCCAGGTGGCGGCGGGCCCGCCGGTCCCAGTGGTCGCCGTGCAGGTGCGACAGGACGACGCCGTCCAGCCGGGGCAGTTCCCGGGGGTCGACGGCCGGCTCGGTCAGGCGCCGGCTGGCCAGCCCGTAGCCGAGGTGGGCGAACTGGCCGCGGTGCAGGAAGTTCGGATCGGTGAGCAGCGTCAGCGGCCCGTAACGCAGCAGAACGGTCGCGTTGCCGATGAAGTGGAGATCGACCGCGTCGTCCGTCGTACCGGGCATCGGGTCACCGCCTCTCGCCTGGGCCGGGCACCTCCCGCCGTCCGCGGCGGTGTGCGCCGTACCTCCCCGTGCTCAGTGCGGGGTACCCCTGGCCGGCGGAGTCACACGACGGGGCGGGGCGCACCGGGGTCAGGCGTGTCCGGCTTCCGGCGCGTACCGCCACGGCACGGACGCGGAACGGATCCAGCCGTGGCCGGCCGCGGTCGCCGAGGGCGCGCCGCGCGTCCTGCCGGTGATCACCGGTGGAAGGGGCGTGCCCACCGCGTCCGGGAGGTCCGCCGTGCGCGGATCGCCCCGCCCGGGGGGACCGGGCGCGCGGCCGGCCCCGGCCGCGCGCCCCGGGAGCGGTGCGGCGGTCGGTGCGGTCGGCGCGGTCCCGCGATGAGGAACACGGCCGTGCAGTACCGCACCCTGGGCCGCACCGGTGTACAGGTCGGCTCGCTCGCGCTCGGCGCGATGGACTTCGGCAGGGCCGGACGCACCACCCGGGACGAGGCCCACGTCCCGCCCGTGACCGAGCGGTACGGGCCGGGTGTGCTGGCGCGGAGCCCGCTGGCCCCGGGCTGGCCGTCGGGCGCGGTCCGCAAGGGGCGGGAGATCACCACCCACCGCCCGACGTTCATGCCGGACCGCTTCGACACCGGCATCGCGGTCAACCGGGCCCGGCTGGAGGCCGTCGAGCGGCCGGCGGGCTCACCGGCGTGGGCATGCTCCCCACACCGGCCTTCTTTATGGGGACAACCCTACTTTTCATACTTGGCATGGACCTGATTGACCGGACGCCGCTAAGCTCCGCACGACCCGTGAGAGCGCTCTCACACCGTGGTTGTTCCACCTCCACTTCACTGGAACGACGAAGGACAACTCCCCATGAGACGCAACAGACTCAGGCATGCAGGCCTCACCGCGCTGCTCGTCCTCGGCAGTTGGGCCGGGGCGGGATCCCTTCCGGCCTCGGCGCACGCCTCCTCCCCCGCCTCCGGCTCGCCCGCGCCCGCCTCGGCCGGCCTGCTCCAGGCCATGCAGCGCGACTTCGGCCTCACGAAGGCCCAGGCCGAAGCCCGGCTGAGCGCCGAACACAGCGCCACCGCGCTGGCGCCGAAGGCACGCCGGGCCGCCGGCTCCTCCTACGGCGGCTCGTGGTTCGACGCCACGAGCGGGCGCCTGACCGTGGCCGTCACCAAGGACGCCTCCGCCGCGACCCTCAAGGCCGTCCGGGCCACCGGCGCCGCCGTGCGCACCGTCGAGCACAGCGAGCGGCAGCTCGACGCGGCCAAGGCCCGCATCGACCGCCTGCGCGCTCCGGCCGGCGTCAGCAGCTGGCACGTCGACCCGGCCGCCAACACGGTGGTGCTGAACGTCGTCAAGGCCGAGCGCGCCGACAACGATGTCCAGCGGTTCGTCGCCCGCGCCCGCGAGGCCGGTCCGGTCACCGTGCGCAACGCCGAGGCCGCTCCGCGGACCTTCGCCGCCGGCACGGTTGGGGGCGACCCCTACTACACCGGCAACGTCCGCTGCTCCATCGGCTTCTCGGTGTACGGCGGCTTCGTCACCGCCGGGCACTGCGCGCAGCCGGGCGCCGGGGTCAACGGCTGGGACGGGTCCTACATCGGCACCTTCCAGGGTTCCTCGTTCCCCGACAACGACTACGCCTGGGTCAGCGTCGGCAGCGGTTGGTGGACCGTGCCGGTCGTCCTGGGCTGGGGCACGGTGCCGGACCAGCTCGTACGAGGCTCCGCCGTGGCACCGGTCGGCGCCTCGATCTGCCGCTCCGGCTCCACCACCCACTGGCACTGCGGCACGGTGCTCGCCACCGACGAGACGGTCAACTACAGCCAGGGAGCGGTGCACCAGCTGACCAGGACCAACGTCTGCGCCGAACCCGGCGACTCGGGCGGCTCGTTCATCAGCGGCGACCAGGCGCAGGGGGTCACCTCCGGCGGCTGGGGCAACTGCAGCAGCGGCGGGGAGACCTGGTTCCAGCCGATCAACGAGATCCTCGGCCGTTACGGGCTGACACTGCACACGGCCTGATCCGTCCGGGCGAGGCCGGGTTCCGCCGCCCGGACGGCGGAACCCGGCCCATCGCACCGCTCCACCGGAATTCCTCATCCCTTCGCGCAGCTCTTTCCGCCCATTGCCCGCCCCGGGAGGGAGCGGCATTCCATGCGGCACGGACCGCGAACCGCGGCCTCTGGCGATCCAGTGGCGGTAATGTGGGGGTTGTGTAACCGCAGGCCACACGAATGGCGGCTTATTGGCTCACCGGTTCGGAATTGCAAGGGGAAATCCGGACCGCGGCTTGCGGCGTCAACTCCCGTGCAGTAAACAGGTCAATCATGAATTTGTTCAGCCGCGGCGCCTCCCCACGCCGTTCGGCCTCCGCCGTCGCCCCGCACCCCTCCGCCGGAGCGGCCGCTTCCGCCCCGGCGGGCCTGCCGGACCCCGCCCTGGCGGCCCTGACCGGCGAGTGGCAGATCGACCCCGCCCACAGCCGGATCGGCTTCTCCGTCCGGCACGCCATGGTGACCACGGTGCGCGGGGCCTTCACCGAGTACCAGAGCCGGCTGTACTTCGACGGCCGCGATCCCGCCCGTTCCCAGGCCGAGATCATCATGGCCACCTCCAGCGTCGACACCGGTGTGGAGCAGCGCGACGCCCACGTGGTCGGCCGTGACTTCCTGGACGCCGCGAACCATCCCCACATGCGATTCGCCAGCACCGCCGTGCAACTCGCGGCCGCCGACGTCTACCGCATGACCGGCGACCTCACCATCAAGGACGTCACCCGCCCCGTCGTCCTGGAACTCACCTACATAGGGCACGTCACCGACCCGTTCGGCTACGAGAGGGTCGGTTTCGACGGCACCACCACCATCAACCGCTCCGAATGGGGCCTGACGTACAACTCACGCCTGGCGGAGGGCGGCGCCATGGTGAGCGAGAAGGTGCGGCTCCAGTTCGACATCGCCGCCATCCGCACGCCCTCGCCGGCCGGCGCGTGACCCCCTCCCGCGACGCCCCGGCGGGTGTCCGGGGCATTCGTCCCCCCGGGAGCGCCGCCCGTGCCCGATCATGCTGGGGGCGGCCGTCGCGCGGTGCCGGACCGGCGCGGTACGGCTGTCCGGAGGGAGAGCGGGATGACGGGTGACGGAGGGCCCGGGCGGGACGGGGGCGAGCCGGCCGGCGGGAACGGCTTGCAGCCGCATCCGGAGGGCGGGGCGTACCGGCGGGTGTGGACCGCTTCGGAGCGGGTGGAGAGCGCCCGCGAAGCCCGGCCCGCAGCGACCGCGATCCAGTACGTGCTGGCGCCGGGCGAGGAGTCTCGGTGGCACCGCGTGGCGTCGGAGGAACTGTGGCTGTGGCAGGGCGGCGGACCGGTCGTCCTCCGCCTGGCCACCGGGCCCGGCGGCGAGCCGTCGGCGCCCGCCGTCACCCTGGGCCCCGACCCGCGGCTCGGGCACCGGCCGTGGGCCGCCGTGCCGGCCGGGCACTGGCAGACGGCGCGGTGCGTCGGCGATCGCCCCGCCGACGTGACGTGCGTGGTCGCACCCGGTTTCTCCTGGGAGGACTTCACCGTCCTGCCCGACCGGTGACGCGGGCCGCTGGGCCGGGCCCGAGGGGGGACTCCCCCGAGCGGTGCTGCTGCTTCCGTCCCGGCGTCACCGGCGTGTCAGCCCGCCGTCAGCCCCGTCCGCCATGGTTGTGCACGTGAACGGCGGGGAAACCCGGAGCCGGGAACAGGGAGAGGTGCCCGGAGTGGTTGATCGGGGACCGGCGAGCGTGTCTCGAGGTCGGGCCCACGCGGCCCGCGCAGGTTCGAATCCTGCCCTCTCCGCCCAGCGGGCACTCAGGCCCGCCAGGCCTCCGGGCCTCCGCCGCGCCACTCGATCAGCCCGGACCGCCGCACCCAGTCCTCGTCCACGCCGTCCATTCCGGCGAGGCGCAGGAACTCGGTGACGTCCAGCAGTCCGTACGCCATTCCGAGGAAGCGGGCGTGCACGCGCACCCGTCGTCCGCCGTCGTCGGCGGGCGGGTAGATGACGATGAGGTGCTCGCCGGCCATGCCTCCAGCCTGCCGCTGTGCCCGCGGGGGCGCACGGCGGGAGGCACCGGCCCCGGGGTTCAGCCCGGGTCGGCCCGGAGGAGGTCGTGCTCCTCGACGGCCCGGAGGGACAGCGTCTTGTAGCCGACCTGTTCGAACAGGACGACGATCCGGTCGCCCTCGCCGCGCATCACCGTGCCGGGCCCCCACTCGGCGTGCCGCACCCGCTCGTTGGAGGTGTACGGGCAGTCGCGCTCCTCGGCGGCCGTCCCCGGCTCCCGCTCGTCCGGCCCGGCGTCGCAGGCGTCGCACCGGCCGCACGGCTCGTCCAGTTGTTCGCCGAAGTAGCCGAGCAGGTACTGCCGGCGGCAGGAGAGCGTCTCCGCGTACCCGCGCATCATCTCGATGCGCGAACGGTCCATGCGGCGCTGCCGGTCGAAGACCTCCGCCGCCTGCCGCAC
This sequence comes from Streptomyces sp. TG1A-8, assembly GCF_030499535.1. NCBI lineage: Bacteria > Bacillati > Actinomycetota > Actinomycetes > Kitasatosporales > Streptomycetaceae > Streptomyces > Streptomyces sp. TG1A-8. The sequence continues at coordinate 6,636,762 of NZ_JASTLB010000001.1, read as the reverse complement.
GGCCTCGGCCGGGGTGCGGCCGGGCCGGACCCGGACCGGACGGCGCCCGCGCCCGACGGTGACGGCGCCGGCTTCCTCCAACAGGTTCACCAGGTCGGTGGTCTTCTGGCGGGACAGGCCGCACCGCTCGGCCAGCGCACGGCGGCTGACCGGGCCGTCCTGGTCGTGCAGGCACGACATCACGCGCTCCAGGCCCTCGGTGTCCAGTGACCTGGCGGTCAGGAACCTCTGCAGTCCGAGGTCCTGGGCGCGGTAGAACAGCAGGGCCCGGGCCCCTTCACCGTCCCGGCCGGCCCGGCCGATCCCCTGGTAGTAGGTGTCGAGCGAGTCCGGCACCGACGCGTGCGCCACGAACCGCACGTCGGGCTTGTCGATCCCCATGCCGAAGGCGGAGGTGGCCACCACCACGCGGGGACTGCCCGCCATGAAGCCGTCGTGCACCCGGCGGCGCTCCGCCGCGGACATCCCGGCGTGGTACGGCTCGGCGTCCACCGACCCGTCGCGCAGCGCCTGCGCGTAGGCGACGGAGTCCTTGCGGGTGGCGGTGTAGAGGATGCCCTGGCCGTCGGTGCCGGACGTCCAGTCCAGTACGGCCGCGCGCTTGTCGCCGTCGTCGGTGAAGGTGCGCGCCGCGAGGTGGATGTCCGGCCGGTCGAAGCCGGTGGACATCACCAGCGGGTCGCGCATGCGCAGGTGCCCGACGATGTCCTCCCGGACCGGCGCCGCGGCGGTCGCGGTCAGCGCCAGCACGGGCGGGTGCCCGAGCCGCTCGGCGACCTCGCCGAGGCGCAGGTAGTCGGGGCGGAAGTCGTGCCCCCAGGACGAGACGCAGTGCGCCTCGTCCACGACGAACAGGGAGGGCGCCAGCCGCCCCAGCCGGTCCACCACGCCGTCCTTGGCGAGTTGCTCCGGGGACAGGAAGAGGTATTCCGCCTCCCCTTCGCGAACGGACCGCCAGGCCTCGTCGACGGCCGACGCCGACTGGGCGGAGTTCACCGCCGCGGCGGCGGGGGCGGCGCTGTCGCGCAGCCCCTCGACCTGGTCGCGCTGCAGGGCGATCAGCGGGGAGACGACGACGGCCGGACCGCTCAGCCTCATCGTCGGCACCTGGTAGATCGCCGACTTGCCCGAGCCGGTGGGCATCACCACGAGCACGTCCCGGCCGTCGCACAGCGCCTCCATCGCGGCCAGCTGCTCGGGGGCCAGGTCCGCCCAGCCGAACGTCTCGCGCGCGAGAGCGCGCAGGTCGGCGCGCAGGCCGTCCCGGCCCGCAACGGGTCCGCCGTTCGACAAGCGGGCACCTCCACAGGTGTCGTGGTCTCCGAACCGCCCGGAGCGGCGGCTCCCCGCCCGGGTGCCCCGCCGACCGGGGCTCACCCGTGTTCGCGGCGCCCGCCGTGCCGGGCGGGGCGGCCCTGACGCCGTCCGGGACGGGCCGGCGGCCCGCTCGGCGGGACCACCGCGGGGGCCGGGCCGGAAGGGCCCGCTCCTCACGGCCGGGGGTTGGTTCGCTGCCAGCTCCGGCGCGCTCCCGCGCCACGCGGCCCCGCGACGGAGCCGCAGCGCGGGCACACCCGCCGGACGGCATCGGCGGCGCCGCCGGACTCGGGCAGGATGTCGGCCCACTCGAAGGCGGCGAACCGGCCCAGCCGGGAACGGTGGAGGGACAGGCCGCACACCGTCTGGTTCGTCCCCCGTTCCCAGGCGTGCACTTCGCCGGCGGGCAGCCAGCGGCCGTCCTCCTCGTCCCACCACCGGCCGGACGCCGCCACCGCGTACCGCTGTTTCCTCGCCACGGCGCCCGAGTGCCCCGCGGCGGCGCCGCCATGCGGGGCCGCCGGGCCCCACCGCTCCACGCCCGGCCCCACGAGCAGGCCTTTCCTCCCTGCGCCGTCCGTTTCACGCGGACGCCCCGGGTAACCCGGCGCGGGACGGACTCGAGTACTACGCCGGAGGCGACTCATGAAGCGGACGTGGTGGGCCCTGCCGGTCCTCGGCGCCGGCGTCGTGGCGGTGCGCAGGGCCCGGGCGGGCCGCGCCGCCGGCGGGCGGCCGGACAACCGATGGCTCACGGTCACCATCAATCGCTCACCCACGGACGTGCAGCCCGACGGGGCGCTGCCCCCGCCCCTGGACCGGTTCACCGGCGAGGTCGACGTCCGGGTCCGCCCGGCCCCGGGGGACCGCGGGACGGAGCTGGCGGTCCGGCCCAAGGAGCCGCCGTCGCGGGCGGCGACGGCCGTGCCCGCGCGACTCGCGGGCCGGGATCCGCGTCAGGAGATCCGCCTCGCGCTGCGCGAGGCCAAGGCGCTGCTGGAGGCCGGTGAGGTGCTGCACCCGGACACGCCGCCGACGACCCGGCCCACTCCGGGCGGCAAACTGGTCGGGGTGCTCAGCCGGCGCTCCGGTGGGGAGGGGGTGCTGTGAAGGCGCTGTGCTGGGAGGGCGTGAACAAGCTCTCCGTCGAGAACGTCCCCGACCCCGAGCTGCACAACGACCAGGACATGGTCGTCCGGCTCGTCGCGGGTACCACCTGCGGCTCCGACCTGCACCTGATCGGCGGCTACATCCCGGCGATGCGCGCGGGTGACGTCATCGGCCACGAGTTCCTCGGCGAGGTCGTGGAAGTGGGCTCCGGCGTGCGCCGGCACAAAGTGGGCGACCGGGTCGTCGTCTGCTCCTTCGTGGGCTGCGGGCGGTGCTGGTACTGCGCCAACGACCTGTGGTCCCTGTGCGACAACACCAATACCAACCCGGGTTTCGGGCAGGCCCTGTTCGGCTACGAGACCGGGGGCATCTTCGGGTACTCGCACGCCATGGGCGGCCTGCGCGGCAGCCACGCCGAGTACGTCCGCGTGCCCTTCGCCGACTACGGTGCCTTCCCCGTGCCCGAGGGCATCGACGACACGAGCGCGCTGTTCGTCTCCGACTCGGTGCCCACCGGGTGGATGGGCGCCGACCTGGCCGGCGTGAAGCCCGGCGACGTGGTGGCGGTGTGGGGCTGCGGCGCCGTCGGCCAGATGGCCGCCAGGGCGGCGATCCTGCTCGGCGCCGAGCGCGTCATCTCCATCGACCGCATCCCCGAGCGGCTGGCGATGACGGAGCGGTACGTCGGCTCCGAGACCATCGACTACACCGGCACCGACGTGGCCGCCGAACTGCGCGAGCGCACCGGCGGGCGCGGCCCCGACGTGTGCATCGAGGCGGTCGGCATGGAGGCGCACGGCGACGGCCCGATGCACCTGTACGACCAGGTCAAGCAGCAGCTCCGGCTGCAGACCGACCGCCCCACCGCGGTGCGCCAGGCCATCCACGCCTGCCGCAAGGCCGGCACCGTCTTCATCCTGGGCGTCTTCGCGGGCGCCGTCGACAAGTTCCCGCTCGGCGCGGTGGTCAACAAGGGCCTGACCGTGCGCGGCGCGCAGATGCACGGTCAGCGCTACATCCCGATGCTCCTGGAGCGCATGGCCGCCGGTGAGCTGGAGACCGCGCACCTGGCCACCCACTCCGTCACCCTGGACGAGGCGCCGAAGGCGTACGACCTGTTCAAGCACAAGACGGACGGCTGCGTCCGCGCCGTCATCCGCCCGTAGCCGGGGTCCGGGGGCCATCCGCCGATCCGCCCGGCGGGTGGCCGGGCGGCGGGGCCGTCCGCCGGGCACCGCTCCGGGAAGGGGCGCCGGCGCGGTCGCCGCGAGGACCGCAGCGGCCCCCCTCCCCCGGACCCACGGGCACGGCATCGCGTGCCGGTCACCGGCCGGGTCAGGCCAACCACCACGGCGGCCGGGGCGCACGGCTCACTGATCCCGCGGGCCACGGCACGGAGATCGTCACCCGTCCCTGCGGCGGCGACCGGCGGCCGGCGACGGGCCGAGGCGCCGGCCGGCCGGGGCTTTCGGCCCGGCCGGCCCTGTCGTGGCTCAGGCTCCGGCGGCCGGGAAGCCGTCCGGTTCCGGACGGCTGCGCGTGCGGCTCCCTCGCCCGGACGCCCCGGCGCGCAGGCCGTCCATGACGAGGTCCAGCAGGCGGGTGGCCAGCGGCTGCCAGTCGCCGTGCGGATCGAGCTGCCACAGGCCCGCGATGGCGAGCAGGAAGTCCTCCGCGCTCACCCCCGGGCGGATGGTCCCGGCCTCCTCGTTCGCGCGCAGGAGGGCTTCGGCCGCTGAGGTCACGGGGGTGTCGCCCGGCTTCGCCGGGGTTCCCGGTCCGGTGGTGGCCTGGCGGATGGCGTCCGCGAGACCGGCCTTGGTCATGGCGAACCGGGCGAGGTGGTCCATCCACTCGCGCAGCGCCCGCTCCGGTTCCCGGCTGTCGAGGAGCTCGGTGGCGCTGTCGGCGACCTGCTGCATCTCGTGGCGGTAGATCTCCAGGACGAGCGCCTCGCGGCTGGGGAAGTTACGGTAGAAGGTGCCCTGTCCGACGCACGCCTTCTTGGCGATCAGGCTCAGCGGCGCGTCCGCGCAGCGGGTCAGTTCGGCCACCGCCACTTCCAGGATGCGTTCCCGGTTGCGCTGCGCGTCCGAGCGCAAGGACGTGCCCTTCTTCTGCTGCACTCGTCCTCCTCGCGGGCCATGGCCGAATCCCGGCCTTGCTAACCGGACAACTGTCCATTACGTTTTCAGCAGATGGACAGTTGTCCGGTTGCCTCCACCATAGCGGCGGACGCCGCCGACGGGGCCGCAGGTCCCCTCGTCACCGGCGGCCCCCCGGTTCCTCCCCACCACTGCTCCGTATCACGCCTTCCCCACGAGCCCTTGTTCGTCTGTCCGCCGGGCCGTCGTCCGACGCGTTCCGGATATGCGAAAGAAGCTGACCCATGGCCCCATCGACGTCCAGCGCCGTGACCCTGCACGTCAACGGCGAGAAGTACCCGCTGTCCGTCGACCACCGCACCACCCTGCTCGACGCCCTGCGCGAGCGGCTCGATCTGACCGGCACGAAGAAGGGCTGCGACCAGGGGCAGTGCGGCGCCTGCACGGTCCTGCTCGACGGGCGCCGGACCCTCGCCTGCCTGCAGCTCGCGGTGGCCGCGGAGGAACACGAGATCACCACCGTCGAGGGCCTCGCCGAGGACGGACGGCTGCATCCGGTGCAGCAGGCCTTCCTCGACCTCGACGGGTACCAGTGCGGCTACTGCACGCCCGGCCAGATCTGTTCGGCCGTGGCGGTGCTCGAGGAGCACGCGGCGGGCTGGCCCAGTGCCGCCACCGACGACCTGCGGCCCGAGGCCGGGCCGCCACCGCTGACCGCCGAGGAGATCCGGGAGCGGATGAGCGGCAACCTGTGCCGCTGCAGCGCGTACGTGTCCATCGTCCAGGCGGTCGCCCGCGCGGCCGGGGCGGAAACGACGGCCCGGGACTCCGTGGCCCGGGACTCCGTGGAGGGGACGGCATGAGGGAGTTCGACTACCAGCGCGCCTCCGACGTCACCGGCGCGGTCGCCCTGCTCGGCGACGACCCGGCCGCACGCTTCCTGGGCGGCGGCACCAACCTCCTGGACCTGATGAAGACCGGTGTCGAGCGGCCCGCCCGGCTCGTCGACATCCGCCGCCTCCCGCTGGACCGGATCGAACCGGTCGCGGGCGGCGGCCTACGGATCGGCGCCACCGTCACCAACAGCGACCTGGCGGCGCATCCCGACGTCCGCCGCGCCTACCCGGCGCTGGCCCAGGCGGTGCTCGCGGGTGCCTCCGGACAGCTGCGCAACATGGCCACGGTCGGGGGAACCTGCTGCAGCGCACCCGCTGCGGCTACTTCACCGACGTGACCAGGCCGTGCAACAAGCGCGCTCCGGGCAGCGGCTGTCCCGCCATCGCGGGCGAGCACCGCACCCACGCCGTCCTGGGCGCGTCCGACCACTGCGTGGCCGTGCACCCCTCGGACATGGGGGTCGCGCTGGCCGCCTTCGACGCCGTCGTGTCGTACGAAACGGCGGACGGCCCCGGTGAGCTGCCGCTCAGCGACTTCTACCTGCCCGTGGGCGACACCCCGCACCGGGAGACGGCCCTGCCTCCCGGAGCGCTCGTCACCGGCGTCACCCTGCCGGCCGCCGCGGTCGCCGCCCGCTCGCGCTACCGGAAGGTGCGCGAACGCGCCTCCTACGCGTTCGCCATCGGATCCGTCGCCGCCGCGCTGGAGGTCCGCGACGGCACCGTGCACGAGGTGCGCCTGGCCTTCGGCGCGGTCGCCTCCCGGCCCTGGCGGGCCCGGACGGCCGAACGCGCGCTGACCGGCGCCCCGGCCACCGCCGAGGCCTTCGCCGTCGCGGCCGACGCCGAACTCGCGGCGGCCCGGCCGCTGCCGCACAACCGATACAAGGTGACTTTGATGCGCAACCTCGTGGTGGCCGTGCTGACCGAACTCGCCGAGGAGGCCGCCCGATGACCACGGCCACGACGCCGGCCACGACCGCCGGGGGATCCGTCGGGACGGCCCACACCCGCGTGGAGGGCCTGGACAAGGTCACCGGGGCGGCCCGCTATGCGGGCGAGATCCCGTTCGCCGAGCTGGCCCACGGCTGGCTGGTGCTGTCCACCGTCGCCCGCGGCCGCATCCGGTCGGTGCAGGACGCGCCGGTCCTGGCGATGCCGGGCGTGCTCACCGTTCTGCACCACCGCAACGCGCCCCGCGTGGACACCGACTACATCGGCATCCTGGGGGTCCCGCCGGACCCGACCTGCGCCGTGTTCCAGCACGACCGGGTGCCGAGCCTGGGCTGGCCGGTGGCGCTCGTCGTCGCCGAGACGTCCGAACAGGCCAGGGAGGCCGCCGAGTCCCTCGTCGTGCACTACGAACAGGAGCCGCACGACGTCGACCTCACCGCGGGGCACCCGGACGTCCACCCCGTGGACGGGCACATGCCGGCGGTGACGGGGAAGGGCGACCTGGAGGCCGAACTCGCCGCCTCCGCGCACGTCCTGGACGTCGAGTACACCACGCCGGAGGAGTACCACAACCCGATGGAGCCCCACGCGGCCACGGCCCGCTGGGAGGGCGGCCGACTGGAGGTCGTCGACTCCAACCAGGGCGCCACCTGGGTCGTGGGCGAGCTGGCGAAGCTGTTCTCGCTCGACCCGGCCTCGGTTCGGGTGCGCTCCGAGCACGTCGGCGGCGGCTTCGGCAGCAAGGGCGTCCGCGCGCACCAGGTGGCCGCCGTGATGGCGGCGACCGTCCTCCAGCGCCCGGTGCGCGTCGTCCTGACCCGGCGTCAGATGTTCTCGCTGGCCGGCTACCGCAGCCCCACCATCCAGCGGATCCGGCTCGGCGCCGACCCCGACGGGCGGCTGCGCGCACTGGAACACCACTCGCTGAACCAGACCTCCACGGTGCACGAGTTCGTCGAGCCGAGCGCCGGGGTGGCCCGGGTGATGTACGACGCCGACGCCCACCACACCGCCAACCGCGTCGCACGGCTCGACGTACCGACGCCGACCTGGATGCGCGCGCCGGGCGAGGCACCGGGTTCGTTCGCGCTGGAGGCGGCGCTGGACGAGCTGGCCGAGCGGTGCGGGATCGACCCGATCGAACTGCGCCTGCGCAACGAACCCGCCAGGGGCCCCGTCTCCGGACTGCCGTTCGCCGGCCGCAACCTGCGCGCCTGCTTCGAGGAGGGCGCCCGCCGGTTCGGCTGGGCCGCCCGGGACCCGCGTCCCGGGGTGCGCCGTGACGGGCGCTGGCTGCTCGGCACCGGCACGGCGGCGGCCTCCTTCGGCGCGGGGGCCGCACCCTCCACGGCGGTCGTGACCGCCGAGGCGGACGGCACCTTCACCGTGCGGATCGCCGCGGCGGACATCGGCACCGGCGCCCGCACCGCGCTCACGCTGGTGGCGGCCGACGCGCTGGAGGTGGCACCGGAGCGCGTCCGGGTGCGCATCGGGGACAGCGACTTCGGCCCGGCGATGATCGCGGGCGGTTCGATGGGCACCCGCTCCTGGTCCTGGGCCGTGCTGGCCGCCGCCGGTGAACTGCGCGAACGGCTCGCGATGGGGGCGGACATCCCGCCGGAGGGCATCACCGTGCGGTCGGACACCACCGCGGCCGTCGGCGCGCTCACGCAGAAGGAACGGCACTCCTTCGGCGCGCAGTTCGCCGAGGTCGCCGTGGACGTCACCACCGGCGAGGTGCGGGTGCGGCGCATGCTGGGCGTCTTCGCGGCGGGACGGATCGTCAACCCCCTCACCGCGCGCAACCAGTTCGTGGGCGGCATGATCTGGGGCATCTCCATGGCCCTGCACGAGGAAGCGGTCCGGGACCGGGCCTCGGGCGGGCACGTCGGCGCCGACCTCGCCGGTTATCACGTCGCCACGCACGCCGATGTGCCGCTGGTCGAGGCGGACTGGGTGGACGACCCCGATCCGGAGGACCCGGTGGGGATCAAGGGCATCGGCGAGATCGGCGTCGTGGGCGCCGCGGCGGCCGTCGCGAACGCCGTCTGGCACGCCACCGGTGTCCGCCACCGACACCTGCCGATCCGTCCCGACCGCGTCCTGGCCGCCGCGGACGCCCAGGGCGCGCCGGAGGCGGGAGCACCCCGTGCTTGACATCGCCGAGGAGCTGCACCGCTGGGCCGAGGAGGGCCGGGACTTCGCCGTCGCCACCGTGGTGGCGGTCGGCGGCAGCGCACCGCGCGGTCCCGGCGCCGCCCTCGCCGTCGACAGCGGGGGCACGGTCATCGGCTCGGTGTCCGGCGGCTGTGTCGAGGGAGCGGTGTACGAGCTGTGCGTACAGGCGCTCCGGGACGGCGCGAGCGTTCTGGAACGCTTCGGCTACAGCGACGAGGACGCCTTCGCGGTGGGGCTGACCTGCGGAGGGGTGCTCGACATCCTGATCACGCCGGTCAGTGCGGCGGCGCCCGCCGGGGAGGTGCTCCGGGCGGCGCTGTCGGCCGCCGTCCGGGACGAGCCGATGGCCGTCGCCCGGGTCGTCCGGGGTCCGTCCGACCTCGTCGGCGAGGCGTTGCTCGTCCGCCCCGACGGCTCGTACCTGGGCGGTCTGGGCGACCGGGCGGACCTGCGGCGCACCGTCGCGGCCGAGGCCCGGGCCATGCTGGAGGGCGGGCGGACCGGGACCGTGGACCTCTCGGAGGACGGGTCGCGCTGCCCGGGCGGCGTCACGCTGCTCGTCGAGTCGCGGGTGCCGCCGCCCCGCATGATCGTCTTCGGGGCGATCGACTTCGCCGCGGCGCTGGTGCGGGTGGGCAAGTTCCTGGGCTACCACGTCACCGTGTGCGACGCCCGGCCCGTCTTCGCCACCCGGGCCCGCTTCCCCGAGGCCGACGACGTCGTGGTCGACTGGCCGCACCGCTACCTGCGGCGCACCGCGACGGACGGCCGCACGGTCCTGTGCGTCCTCACCCACGACGCCAAGTTCGACGTGCCCCTGCTGACCGTGGCGCTGCGGATGCCGGTCGCGTTCGTCGGCGCGATGGGCTCGCGCCGCACCCACGAGGACCGCGACCGGCGGTTGCGCGAAGCGGGCCTGACCGACCGGGAGCTGGCCCGGCTCAGGTCGCCGATCGGGCTCGACCTCGGTGCCCGGACGCCCGAGGAGACCGCCCTGTCCATCGCGGCCGAGATCGTCGCGGCGGGCCGCGGGGGAACGGGCACGCCACTGACCGGTTCCGGGACACCGATCCACCGCGACGGATCCGGCGGGGTGCGGCGGGGCCCGGCGGCCGCCTGAGCCCTCCCGTGGGCGTCCGCCGTCCGCGTCGCCGCCCGCTCCCCTCACCGGCGGCACCTCGCCGCCTGCGCCGGCAGCGGACGGCAGGCCCGTGGCTCCCGGCGCGCCCGGCCGCCCGGCCCGGGGACGCCGGGAGCCGTGGCCGCCCGTGCCGGTGAGCCGGCAACCGGGGTGCGCAGGTGGTCGGCCCGTTGCGGTCAGGGCGCGGAGCGCCGTGCCCGGTTCACCTCGCGGGCGACCGCCCAGGGGTCCGCCACCGGGCCCACGTGGCGGAGCTTGTCCGGGTTGAGCACGGTGCGGATCGTCTGGATCCGTCCGTCGAGGATGTCGAGCGTCCAGGCGTTGAGGACCTTGCCGTCGCGGTCGCGCAGGACCGCACCGGGACGGCCGTTGACCTCCTGGGGCTCGGCCACGCCGCCGATCCGGACGAACGGCGGGAGGAACGCGGCGAGGACCCGGGCCACGTTCCGGGCGCCGAGGATGCCCTTGCTCCACTGCGGGGCCTTGCCGCCGCCGTCGCCGATCAGGTGCACGTCGGCGGCCAGGAGTCCACGCAGTCCGTCGACGTCGCCCTCCCTGAAGGCCTCGAAGAAGCGCTCGGCGAGTTCCTCGCGCTCCCCGCGGTCCGCCTCGAACCGGGGCCGGCCGGCTTCCATGTGGCGGCGTGCCCGCACCGCGAGCTGGCGGCAGGCCGCCTCCGAGCGTCCCACGGCGGAGGCGACCTCGGGGAAGCCGAACCCGAACACCTCACGCAGCACGAACACCGCCCGTTCGAGCGGGCTGAGCCGTTCCAGCAGCAACAGGGCCGCCATCGACAGCGAGTCGGCCAGCTCCGCCGAACGCTCCGGATCCTCGTAGGGGTCGGTGAGCAGCGGCTCGGGGAACCACGGCCCGACGTACTGCTCCCGCCGGTGGCGCGCCGACCGCAGCACGTCGATGGAGATCCGGGTCACCACGGCCGAGAGGAAGGCCCTGGCCGACCTGGGCGGCGCCGGGGCGGCCGCATAGCGCAGCCAGGTCTCCTGGACGGCGTCCTCGGCCTCGCTCACGCTGCTGAGGATCCGGTAGGCGATGGAGAACAGCAGTGGCCGCAGCTCCTCGAACTCCTCGGCCGGGGTCACGCCCGCCCCTCCCCGGGGGGCCCGTCGCTCCCGGCGCCCCCGTCGTGCCGCTGCTCCGGCAGCGCCCGCGTGGCCGCGCCCGCCGCCGTGGCCCTCGTCCGCCGGCCACGGGCCCCGGACGGCGGTACCGGCCACCGCCCCGGACCCCCGGCCCCGCCCGCCACGCACACTCGCATGACCATCACCCTCCCGATCCGGAAAAGCCGTTCGCGAACCCGGGACGAGACGGCCCGGTCGTCCGTGACATGGTGCCGGAAGCCGCCGGCGGGGAGCCCGCGCGGCGCTCGGGGCCGGGCGTCCCCGTGGGCGGAGCCCGTTCAGCCTTCCCAGGTCCAGTCGGTGACTTCGGGCAGGTCGGTGCCGTGTTCGCGGATCCATTCGTGGTGGCGCAGCCGGGTGTCCTGCATGTGCTGGCGTACGGTCGCGGCGCGCACCGCGAGGCCGGGGACGCGGTCGATGACGTCCATGACCAGGCGGTAGCGGTCCAGGTCGTTGCCGACCACCATGTCGAACGGGGTGGTCGTGGTGCCGATCTCCTTGTAGCCGCGCACGTGCAGGTTGTGGTGGCCGTCGCGGCGGTAGGCGAGGCGGTGGATGAGCCAGGGGTAGCCGTGGTAGGCGAAGACCACCGGCTTGTCGGGGGTGAACAGGGCGCCGTACTGCGCGTCCGTCATGCCGTGCGGGTGCTCCTCCTGCGGCAGCAGCCGGGCGATGTCGACGACGTTGACCACGCGCACGGCCAGGTCCGGCAGGTGGCGGCGCAGCAGCTGGGCGGCGGCCAGGGTCTCCTGGGTGGGGACGTCGCCCGCGCAGGCCAGTACGACGTCGGGTTCCGCGGTGCCGTCCTCGGTGCCGGCCCAGTCCCAGATGCCGGCACCGCGCGCGCAGTGCGCCCTGGCCTGTTGCATGGTCAGCCAGTCGAAGCAGGGCTGCTTGCCCGCGACGACGACGTTGACGTGGTCGCGGCTGCGCAGCGCGTGGCCGGCCACGGACAGCAGGGTGTTGGCGTCGGGCGGGAAGTAGACGCGGACGACTTCGGGGCTCTTGTTGAGGATGTGGTCGACGAAGCCGGGGTCCTGGTGGGAGAAGCCGTTGTGGTCCTGGCGCCACACGTGTGAGGTCAGCAGGTAGGTGAGGGAGGCGACGGGTGCGCGCCAGGGCAGGCGGCGGGTGGTGCGCAGCCATTTGACGTGCTGGTTGACCATGGAGTCGACGATGTGGGCGAACGCCTCGTAGCAGGAGAACAGCCCGTGCCGGCCGGTGAGGAGGTAGCCCTCCAGCCAGCCCTGGCAGGTGTGCTCGGAGAGGATCTCCATCACCCGGCCGTGCGGGTCGAGGTGTTCGTCCACGTCGAGGGTGTGGGCCTGCCAGGCCTTGCCGCTGGCGTCGTAGACGGCCTCCAGGCGGTTGGAGGCGGTCTCGTCGGGGCCGACGAGACGGAAGTCGCGCCGGTCGGCGGTGGCCCGCATGACGTCTTCGAGCAGGCCGCCCAGGACACGGGTCGGCTCGTGCAGGCTCACGCCCGGCGTGTCGACCTGGACGGCGTGTTTCTCCAGGGGCGGCAGGGGCAGCTCCCGCAGCAGCAACCCGCCGTTGGCGTGCGGTGTGGCGCCGAGCCGACGGGTTCCCTGCGGGATGCAGGCCAGAACCCGGGGCCGGGGCCGGCCGTGCTCGTCGAACAGTTCCTCGGGGCGGTAGGAGCGCAGCCAGGTTTCCAGTTGCCGCAGGTGCTCGGGGTTGTCCCGGACCGCGGCCAGCGGTACCTGGTGGGCGCGCCAGGTGCCCTCCACGGGCAGTCCGTCCACCTCGGCGGGGCCGGTCCAGCCCTTGGGGGTGCGCAGCACGATCACCGGCCAGCGGGGACGGCCGGTGACGCCGTCCTGGCGGGCGGCGCGCTGGAACGCGGCGATGCGGTCCAAGGCGGTGTCCATGGCCCGCGCCATCGCCCGGTGGACCACTGCGGGGTCCTCGCCGGTGACGTGGAGGGGGTCGTGCCCGTAGCCGCGCAGCAGGTCGTCGAGTTCGGCTCGGGGGATCCGGGCCAGCACGGCCGGGTTGGCGATCTTGTAGCCGTTGAGGTGCAGGACCGGCAGGACCGCGCCGTCGTGGACCGGGTCGAGGAACTTGTTGGAGTGCCAGGACGCGGCGAGCGGGCCGGTCTCCGCCTCGCCGTCGCCGATCACGCAGGCCACGACGAGATCGGGGTTGTCGAAGGCGGCCCCGTAGGCGTGCGAGAGCGCATAACCCAGCTCACCGCCCTCGTGGATCGAGCCCGGCGTCTGCGGGGCGACGTGGCTGGGCACCCCGCCGGGAAACGAGAACTGCCTGAAGAGACGGGCCATGCCGGCCGTGTCCCGGGTGACGTCGGGACAGGTCTCGCTGTAGGAGCCCTCCAGCCAGGAATTGGCCAGGACCGCCGGCCCGCCGTGCCCGGGACCCCAGATGCACAGGGCGTTCAGCTCACGGGCCCTGATGACGCGGTTGAGGTGGGTGTACACCAGATTGAGGCCGGGCGAGGTACCCCAGTGACCGAGCAACCGGGGCTTGACGTGCTCCGGACGCAACCGCCCGGCCGGCAACGGGTTCGCCATCAGGTAGATCTGACCGACGGACAGGTAGTTCGCGGCACGCCAGTGGGCGTCCAGCGCCTTGAGTTCCTCGTCCGCGAGCACGGTCGGCGACTGCTGGGCATTGACGGACATCGAGGTCCTTTCCTGGCGGGAACCGCGCGGAACGGCGGTGGGGGTTCGTGCGGGTGCCGTGGCACACGCACTCCAGCCTCCAGCGGCCGCCCGGGTGCCCGACAGGGCCGTTCGGGTCGTGCTCGGGACCGTTCACCCGCCGGGCGGCTCCGCCGGCGGGCACGACACTGCGGGGGCGTGCCGGGCCGGCCACCGGCGGTCCGCGCGGGGTGCCGTGGGCGGGGGTGCCGGGAAAGGCCGCCGGGTCCGGTCCGTCCGCCGCCGGGGCGGTGGACGGACCGGACCCGGGAGGGTCACGGGAGGGACAGCGGTCCGGCGGTTCGCGGGGAGGCGTGGCCGGACCGCCCCCGGATCAGGCGCAGCCCGCCGGAACCGCCCGTGACGCGTCGTCGATCAGCGCTTCGTGGGCGGCCTTCAGCCGGTGCACGTCGGGCTTGATCACCTTGCGGTCGTACGTCATCAGGCCGTTCAGCTCGCCCTCGACGTCCGTGATCTGCGTGTACACGGCGCCGTTGCCGCCCTTGCAGGCCAGCGCGTGCACCTCGGCCAGCTTCTCCAGGTAGTCGTCGGTGTAGGTGGTGGGGTCGACGTCGACGTACGACTGCTGCACCGACCAGGCGTGGCCGGGCACCGCGAGGCCGAGACCGCCGTACTCGCCGCTGACCAGGGCCCGCTGGCCGTCCGGGTGCGGTGGCAGGGCCGGGCTCGGGTAGCCGTGCTCGTCCATGATGTCGCCGGCTCCGCCGTCGGCGCCCAGGTTGAGGCCGGACATGTTGTTGACCAGCCGGGTGGGGTCCCAGGCCTTGGCCTGGGCGGCGACGCGGCCGACGTCGTACTGGCCCCAGCCCTCGTTGAAGACGACCCACATGACGACCGCCGGGCTGCTGACGTGCTCGTCGATCATCTGCTTCATCTCGCGCTCGTACTCGGCGCGGGCGGCGGCCGACGGGTTGACGCCCGCCGTCATGGCCGGCATGTCCTGCCACACCATCAGACCGAGCCGGTCGGCCCAGTAGAACCAGCGGTCGGGTTCGACCTTGATGTGCTTGCGGACGGCGTTGAAGCCCATCTGCTTGTGCATCTTCAGGTCGTAGGCGAGCGCCGTGTCGCTCGGGGCGGTGTGCAGGCCGTCCGGCCAGAAGCCCTGGTCGAGGGTGGCCATCATGAAGACGGGCTTGCCGTTGAGGACGGTGCGCGGGACGCCGTCGACCTTTTCCACCGCGATGGAGCGCATGCCGAAGTAGCTGCCGACGCGGTCCGCGCCCACGCTGACCCTGAGGTCGTACAGGAACGGGTCGTCGGGCGACCACAGGCGGGCGTGCGGGATCTTCAGGGTGAGGGGTTCGCCGGTGCGGCCGGTGGCCGTGGCGACCCGGTGCTTGCCGTCGTAGGCGGTCGCGGTGAGGCGGATCCCGTCACGCACGCCCTGCGGCTCGACGGTGAGCGTGCCGCCGTCGACGTCGGGGGTCAGCTTCAGCTGGTCGACGTGGTCGGTGGCGACGGGTTCCATCCACACGGTCTGCCAGATGCCGGAGGACGGGGTGTACCAGATGCCGCTGGGGTCCAGGCGCTGTTTGCCGACCGGCGGGTTCTCGCCACTCGCGGCGTCCGTCGGGTCGTAGACGCCGACGATCAGTTCCTGGGTGCGGCCGGGCTTGAGGGCGTCGGTGACGTCGGCGGCGAACTTGTCGTAGCCGCCCTTGTGGTCGGCGACCTTCACGCCGTTGACGTAGACCTCGGCCTGCCAGTCGACGGCGCCGAAGTTCAGCTGCAGGCGCTTGCCGGAGCCGATGTGCCAGTTCTTCGGCACGGTGAAGGTGCGGCGGTACCACATGCGGTCCTCGTGCCGCTCGATGCCGGAGAGCTGGGACTCGACGGGGTACGGGACGAGGATCCGCTCGCCGAGGGTGCGGCCCACGGGCGGCTGCTCGCCCTCCTTGGCCGCGGCGAACTGCCAGCTGCCGTTGAGGTTGCGCCAGTCGGTGCGGGTGAGCTGGGGCCTGGGGTACTCGCGGTGCGCGTTGGCGGGGGTGACGTCGTCGGCCCACTTGGTGCGCAGCTCGTAGGTGGAGTGGTTGGCGCCGCTGCTCCAGAACGCGCTGACAACGTTGCCGTCCTTGCCGGTCAGGCCGCCCTGGCCGTCGTAGCGGACGTCCGCCAGGCCGGGTGCGGTGCCGGTCCTGTTGCCGACGACCGGTTCCTTCAGCGAGAGGAGGAGGGACGCGGGGTGGTCCGGGTCCGGGCGGGCGGTGCCCAGCGGCCAGGTGGCGCCGCCGATGACCGCGTCGAGGTGGTCGGTGAGCCCGGCCGGGGGCCGGGCGAGCGCCTGTGTGAAGTCGAGCCGCAGGGTGCGCCCGTCACGCAGGACGGTGGCGGCGATGGCGCCGTTGTAGGCGTACCCGTCGGGCAGCAGGAACGCCGACTGCGGTACGGCCGTCTTGGTGCCGCCGGGCGGGGTCCAGCGCAGGTGGAGGTTGGAGCCCCCGTAGTGCTCGAAGTACTCGACCTTGATGTCGTAGGCGGTGTCGGCGTTCAGCTCGACGGGAGCGCTGGTCTGTTCGCGGTCCCAGTCGTCCACCCAGTGGTTGATGACGAGCTTTCCGCCGACCCAGAGGCGGAATCCGTTGTCACCGGTGACGGAGAAGGTGGTGGCGCCGGTCTTCTCCGGCACGATGCGGCCGGTCCAGCGGACGCTGACGTCGTCGGACTGGCCGGTGGCGGAGTTCAGGCGCGACTCCAGGGAGTCGAAGTCGAGCCGGGGGTCGAAGCCGGTGGCCTTGAGGTGGGCGAAGTCGAAGGCCCCGGGGGCGGATTGGGTGTAGTACTCGCCCTTCAGGCCGTGGACCACGACAGGGTCGTCCGCGGCCGCGGCGGTTGGGGTCGCGGACAGCCCGGCGAGGCCGAGCGCGGCCACGAGCAGTAGGGACATGCGCTGTCTGAGGGATTTGATGCGCACGGATCCTCCTTGGGTGAGGAAGGGTGGCGGCTCACTGCTTCAGTCTGTACAACGTTGGAAGCACACGGCAGTTGGCATGAGAGCACGGCTCTCCGCCGCTGTCCAGGGTCATGACAAAGCTCCGGCCTCCGGAGCGCCCATCGATGCCGAGGAGATCCCCTTGCGGGTCAGCCTGAAGGACGTGGCCGAACGGGCCGGCGTCTCGATCAAAACCGTCTCCAACGTCGTGAACAACTATCCGCACGTCACACCGGCCATGCGGGCCCGCGTGCAGGAGGCCATCGACGAGCTGGGCTACCGGCCGAACCTGATCGCGCGGCACCTGCGCAAGGGCCGTACGGGCATCATCGCGCTGGCCGTGCCGGAACTGGGCAACCCGTACTTCGCCGAGCTGGCGAGCGCGGTGATCGACGCCGCCGCGGAGCACGAGTTCACGGTGCTGCTGGACCACACCCGTGGCCGGCGGGAGCAGGAAGTGCTGGTCAGCCAGGGCTTCCGGGCCCGGGTGATCGACGGGCTCATCCTCAGCCCGCTGGAGCTGGAGGCCGAGGACCTCCAGGGGCGGTCCGACGACGTGCCGCTGGTGCTGCTCGGCGAGCGCGAGTACGACGCCCCGCACGACCACATCGCCATCGACAACGTGGCCGCCGCGCGCACCGCGGTGCGCCATCTGCTCGGTCGCGGCCGGACCCGGATCGCCTATCTGGGCGCCCGCACCGACTCCGCGAACCGCCCGGCCCACCTGCGACTCGTCGGCTGGCGCGCGGAGCTGGCGGCGGCGGGGGTGCCGGCCCCGGACGACCTGGTGGTGCCGGTCGGCGGCTGGGACCGGGACGACGGGGCCCGGGCCATGGCGCAGCTGCTCGACACGGGCGTGCGCCCCGACGCGGTGTTCGCGCTGAACGACCTCATCGCGATCGGGGCGATGCGGGTGCTGCACGAACGGGGGCTGCGGGTGCCGTGGGACGTCGCCGTGGTGGGGTTCGACGACATCGCCGAGGGCCGCTTCGGCGTGGTGTCGCTGACCACCATCTCGCCGGACAAGCAGGCCATCGCACGGATGGCGGTGGCCTCACTGCTGCGCAGCCTGTCGGGGCGAGGGGAGCCGGGCGGACGCGAGCTCACCGCGGAGTACCGGCTGGTGGAGCGGGAGAGCACGCTGGGGCGACGGTGACGGCGGCCCCAGGCCGCAGCGGGGGATTTCGGACGGAAGGCTTTACAGCACTCTTTCAACGATGTAAAAACCTCCCCTGAGCGACGTGCACGCCGAGTTGACCGCAAGAGCCGTCCTACCCCCGGGGACGTTCACCACGCACCCGGGGCCACGCCGTTTGGGGACACCCATGAAACCCATCGCACCGCTGCGTCGCACCTCCGCGCGCACCCTCCTCACCGCCGGCCTCGTCACGGGCCTGGCACTCACGACCGGATGCGCGAAGTCCGAGGACGACGCCGGCAACGACAAGGCCTCCGCCGCACAGCAGGACTCCGGCCAGGTCGTCGCCTCCCCGAGCGGTTCCGGACCGACCTGCGCCCTGGACGCCTACGGCGGCAAGAAGCTGGACCTGAAGTCCGCCACCGTCGGGTTCTCCCAGTCCGAGAAGGAGGCCAACCCCTTCCGCATCGCGGAGACCGCCTCCATCAAGGCCGAGGCCGAAAAGCGCGGCGTCAAACTGCTCACCGCCAACGCCCAGTCGCAGTTCTCCAAGCAGATCAGCGACGTCCAGGACCTCATCGCCAAGGGCGCCGACCTGCTGGTCATCGCGCCGCTGAACTCCGACGGCTGGGAGCCGGTGCTACGCACGGCCGCCGCCAAGCACATCCCCATCGTCACCGTCGACCGCAAGATCAACGCCACCCCGTGCAAGGACTACGTGAGCTTCATCGGCTCCGACTTCGTCGAGCAGGGCAAGCGCGCCGCCGACCGGATGATCGCGGCCACCGGCGGCAAGGGCGAGATCGCCATCCTGCTCGGCGCGGCCGGCAACAACGTCACCACCGAACGCACCAAGGGCTTCGAGGACCGCCTCAAGGAGAAGGCGCCCGGCCTCAAGGTCGTCTTCCGGCAGACCGGTGACTTCGCCCGCGAGAAGGGCCAGTCGGTCACCGAGAACCTCATCCAGTCCAAGCCGGGGATCAAGGGCATCTACGCCGAGAACGACGAGATGGGCCTCGGCGCGGTCAACGCCCTCAAGGGGGCGGGCAAGAAGCCCGGTGACGTGAAGATCGTGACCATCGACGGCACCCGCAACGCCGTGCAGGGCATCGTGGACGGCTGGATCGACGGCGTGATCGAGTCCAACCCGCGCTTCGGACCGCTCGCCTTCCAGACCCTGGACACCTTCACCCAGGGCCGGGCGGTGTCGCAGGACATCGTCATCCAGGACAGCTCCTACACCGAGGCCAACGCCAAGACCGACGTGGACAAGGCCTACTGAGATGCTCACGGTCACCGGACTGTGCAAGAGCTTCCCCGGCGTGCGGGCGCTGTCCGACGTGGACTTCACCGCCCGCGCCGGGGAGGTGCACGCCCTGGTGGGCGAGAACGGCGCAGGCAAGTCCACGCTGATCAAGGTGCTCACCGGTGTGCACCGGCCGGACGCCGGCGAGGTGACCTACGACGGCGCCCCGGTCCGCTTCGCCACCCCGCTGCAGGCGCAGCAGGCGGGCATCTCCACCATCTACCAGGAGGTCAACCTCGTCCCGCCGATGAGCGTGGCCCGCAACCTGTTCCTCGGCCGCGAGCCACGCGGCCGGCTGGGCCTGATCGACTTCCGCCGTATGCACCGGGAGGCGGAGGAGACCCTGCGCGGCCTCGGCATCCGGGTCGACGTCCGCCGGCCGCTGCGCGAACTCGGCGTCGGCGTCCAGCAGATGGTCGCGCTCGCCCGCGCCGTGGCCATCGACGCCCGGGTCGTGGTCATGGACGAGCCCACCTCCTCCCTGGAACCCCGCGAGGTGAGCACGCTCTTCGGAGTGATCCGCACCCTGCGGGACCGCGGCATCGCGGTGGTCTACGTCAGCCACCGCATGGACGAGCTGTACGAGATCTGCGACGCGGTCACCGTGCTGCGCGACGGGCGCGTGGTGCACACCGGCCCGCTCGCCGGCCTCGACCGGCTGCGGCTGGTGGCGCTGATGCTCGGCCGGGAGATCGGCGAGGTGCGCCAGGAGGGCCTGACGAAGTTCTCCGGCTCCCACGACGCGGCGGCCGAACCGGTGCTCACCGCCGAGGGCCTGACGATCCGTCACCAGCTCCGCGGCGTCTCGCTGTCGCTGCGCCCCGGTGAGGTGGTCGGCCTGGGCGGACTGCTCGGCTCCGGGCGCAGCGAGACCGCGAAGGCCGTGGCGGGCGCCCTGCCCCTGGACGGCGGCCGGGTCGTGGTGGCCGGGGTGCCGGTGCGCGGCGGCTCCAGCGCGGCCGCGATCCGGGCCGGCATCAGCCTGCTGCCGGAGGACCGCAAGAGCGAGGGGATCGTGCCCGGCCTGTCGGTGCGGGAGAACATCGCGCTCGCCGCGCTGCCCGGGCTGTCCCGGTTCGGGCTGGTGGACGACGCCCGGATCGACCGGATCGTCGACACGTTCATGAAGCGGCTGCGGATCAAGGCGGCCGGCCCGCACCAGAAGGTCGGCGAGCTGTCGGGCGGCAACCAGCAGAAGGTGCTGCTGGCCCGGTGGCTGGCCGTGAGCCCCAAGGTGCTGCTGCTGGACGAGCCGACGCGCGGCATCGACGTGGGCGCCAAGGCCGAGGTGCAGGCCCTGGTCGACGAACTGGCCGACGACGGCCTGGCCGTCCTGCTGATCTCCTCCGACACCGAGGAACTGATCGAGGGCAGCGACCGCGTGATCGTCCTCAAGGACGGGGCGGTGGTGCGTGAGCTGACCGGCGACGCCGTCAACGAGGACGAACTGATGCGTGCGATCGCCGCCGTGCCCGCGGGCGCCGGCGAGGCCGCAGGAGGGCACGATGACTGACCTCACCCTGGTCCGCGGCGCGGCGGACCGCGCCCGGCTGCTGCGACTGCTCCAGGAGTACGGCGTCTACGCGGGCGTCGTGGTGCTGCTGCTGTTCAACTTCGGCTTCACCCCGCACTTCGCCTCGGGGGAGAACTTCCGCACCCAGGCGGTGCAGGTCGCCCCCGTCCTGATCGTGGCCCTGGGCATGGCGCTGGCGATCGGCACCGAGGGGGTCGACCTGTCGGTGGGCTCGGTGATGGCCCTGTCCACCTCGCTGCTGTCGCTGTACCTGGGGTACGGCCCGTGGCCCGCCACGCTGATCGCGGTCGTCGGAGGCATCCTGGTCGGCGTCGCGAACGGGGCGCTGGTCGCCTTCGTGGGCGTGCAGCCGATCGTCGCGACGCTCGCGCTGATGGTCGCCGCCCGGGGGCTCGCCCTGGTGCTGCTCCCCCAGCTCAAGGACGTCCACGACCCGGGCATGGCCACCCTGGGCTCCGGTGACGTGCTGGGCGTGCCGTACCTCGTGCTGATCGCGGCGGCCCTCGCGCTGCTCGTGGCGTTCGTCGTGCGGCGCTCCACGTTCGGGCGGCAGCTGCTGGCCATCGGCGACAGCCGGCCGGCGGCGCGGCTCGCCGGGCTTCCGGTCGGCCGGGTCCTGGTCGTGGTGTACGTCTGCTCCGGCGCGCTGGCGGCGGTCGCGGGCGTGCTGGCCACCGCCCGCCTCGCGGCGAGCGACCCGACCTCGCTCGGCACCCTGATGGAACTGTCCGCGATCACGGCGGTGGTCGTCGGCGGCACCCCGCTCAGCGGCGGACGGGTGCGGATCGGCGGCACGGTCGCGGGCGCCGTGCTCATCCAGTTGCTCACCACCACGCTCATCAAGCACGACCTGCCGCCGTCGTGGACGCAGATCGCCCAGGCCGTGGTGATCGTCGGCGCCGTCTACGCGGCACGTGAACGGGGGAAGCGATGACCACGGAGACCGGGGAAGCCACCATGCGGACCGACGGCTCCGCCCCCGTGACCGACGACCCGCCCGGCGCCGGCCGCGCGGAGCGCCTGAGCGCGCTCGCCCAGCAGCACGGCGCCCTGGTCACCCTCGTGATCGCCATGGTGGCGGCGTCGCTGAGCTTCGACACCTTCCTGACCGGCGACAACCTGGAGAACATGGCGCTGTCGTCGGCCTTCCTCGCCGTCGTCGCCCTCGGCATGACCTTCGTGATCGTCACCGGCGGGATCGACCTGTCCGTCGGCTCGCTGTTCGCCCTCGGCGGGGTGCTCGCCGCGTGGGGCTCGCAGTACGGCACCGTGGTGGCACTGCTGCTGCCGCTCGCGGTGTGCGGGCTGATCGGCCTGGTCAACGGGCTGCTGATCGCCCGCTCCCGGCTGGCGCCGTTCATCGTCACGCTGGCCGCCATGCTGGGTGCGCGGGGCGTGCTGCTCTCGCTCACCGACGAGGGATCCCGGACGTACCTGGTGGACAAGGACTCCTTCTTCGCCCGGCTCGGGCAGGGCTCGCTGCTCGGCGTCGGCGCGCCGGTGTGGATCACGCTCGTGCTGTTCGTGCTGGGCGCACTGGTCCTGCGGCGCACCCGGTTCGGCCAGTACGTGTACGCCGTCGGCGGCAACGAGGACGCGGCGGCCCTGATGGGCGTGCCGGTGGCCCGGACCAAGGTCGGTGTGTACACCCTGTCGGGCCTGTGCGCGGGCCTGGCCGGTGCCCTGAACGCGGCCTGGCTGGTGTCCGGCGTGACGATCCTCGGCTCCGGGATGGAGCTGGAGGCCATCTCGGCGGTCGTCATCGGCGGCACCCTGCTCACCGGCGGTTTCGGTTTCCTCAGCGGATCCCTGGTGGGGGTGGCGCTGCTGAAGGTGATCCAGAACGTCATCAACCAGATCGGCTCCCTGGACTCCGCCTACCAGCAGGTGGTCAGCGGGGCGTTCCTGGCGGTGGTCGTCATCGCGCAGACCTGGCTGGGACGCCGCCGGCGGGTGCTGTGAGGGGAGGGCGGCCATCGACGGGGCCGGGGCGTGGCGCAGGCTGTGGTCGATCACGCTGCCCCAGCTGAGCCGGATCACCGTCGTCATCACGGTCCTGCAGGTCCTAGCCTCCCTGAAGGTGTTCGACCAGGTGTACCTGCTGACCAAGGGCGGCCCCAACGGCTCCACCCGACCGGTCGTCGAGTACGTCTACGACATCGGCTTCACCGGCTACCGGCTCGGTTACGCCTCGGCGATCAGCTACATCTTCTTCGCCCTCGTCCTGATCGCCTCCGCGGCGCAGTACGCCGCCCTCCGCCGCCGGGAGAAGTGACATGACCTCCACCGAACTGCCCGTCCGCCCGGCGGTCGCGCCGCGCTCCCCCGCACCCGCGCGCAGGCGCGCACGCGGCCACCGGGGCGGCGGACCGCGCACGAGCCTCGTTCTCGGGGAGAGCCGCCTGGCGCGCGTGCTGGCGCTCGCCGTGCTGGCGGTGCTCGCCGTGGTGTGGCTGCTGCCGCTGTCGCGGCCCATGCTGGCGGCCGTGTCGATCTTCGTGTTCATCGGTGCCTGGAACAACTTCCTGTGGCCCTTCGTCTCGACGTCCGACCCGGCCCTGATGACCCTGCCGGTCGGCATCACCTCGGTGAAGGACGCCTACGGGATCCAGTACGCGCAGACGATGGCCTCGGCCGTGCTGGCGGCCCTGCCCCTGGTCGCCGTCTTCGTGTTCTTCCAGCGGCACATCGTCAAGTCCGTCGCCACGACGGGGCTCGGCGGTCAGTGACCCCGCCCGGCGGCGGCTTCCCGCGGGCTCAGTGCACGGAGAAGCCGCCGTCCACGAAGAGGGACTGGCCGGTGACGTAGGCGGCGGCGCGGCCGGCCAGGAAGACCGCCGCGCCCGCGAAGTCCTCGGCCAGGCCGTTGCGTCCGGTCATCGTGCGGGCGGCGAGGGCCGCCACCGTCGCGGGGTCCGAGGACAGGCGGGCGTTGAGCGGCGTCATGACGAACCCCGGCACGAGGGTGTTGCAGGTGACGCCGTGGGGCGACCAGGCCTCGGCCTGGGAGCGGGCCAGCGCCTCCAGCGCCCCCTTGGAGACGCCGTAGGCGCCGCTCCGCACGAACGCCCGGTGCGCCTGCTGGGAGCTGATGTGGATGATCCGCCCGAAGCCCCGTTCGGCCATGCCGGGCCCGAACCGCCGGCCCAGGAGGTGGGGCGCCTCCAGGTTCACGGCCATGGTGGTGTCCCACACGTCCTCGTCCAGGTCGTCCATGGGGGGCCGCAGGTTGATCCCGGCGGAGTTGACGAGGATGTCGGGCTCCCCGAACACCCCGGCCGCTTCCTCGGCCGCCGCGCGCACGCCGTCGCGCGTGCTCAGATCGGCGGCCACCCAGGCCGCCCGGCAGCCGTGGGCCGCCAGCTCGGCGGTGGTCTGCGCCAGTCGTTCCCTCCCGCGGGCGACGACCACGACGCTCGCGCCCGCCCGGGCGAGGGCTCCGGCGACGGCCCGGCCGATGCCGGAGCTGCCGCCGGTCACGACGGCGACCCGGTCGTCCAGCGAGAACAGTTCGGAGAGGTACGCCTGGGAGGTCATGGCCGCACCCTAGGCGGTGCGGGGGCCGGTGCGCGGCGGCGGGGGCGGGGACCGGGCCGGCCCCGCCCCCGCCCGGTCGTCAGGTGAGGTGGAACTTCTGCGCCGCCGACCCGTTGCAGTCGTAGATCTGCAGCCGGGTGCCGTTGGCGGTGGCGCCGCTGGGCGAGTCGAGGCACCGGCCGGACTGGGGGTTGAGCAGCGAACCGTCGGCCTGCTGCACCCACTTCTGGCCGCCGACGCCGTTGCAGTCCCACAGCTCGACCTGCGTGCCGTTCACCGTGCCGTTGCCGTTGACGTCCAGGCACCGGCCGAGCGTGCCGAGCGAGCCGTCGGCGCGGTGGAACCAGTGCTGGTCGACGGACCAGGTCTGGCAGTCCCACAGCTGGACGGCGGTGCCGTTGACGCCCGTGTCGTCGGCCGCGACGTCGACGCACTTGCCGCCCGGACCGGTGACGGGGGCGCCGCCGTTGACCGAGAACTTCTGCGCCGCCGACCCGTTGCAGTCGTAGATCTGCAGCCGGGTGCCGTTGGCGGTGGCGCCGCTGGGCGAGTCGAGGCACCGGCCGGACTGGGGATTGAGCAGCGAACCGTCGGCCTGCTGCACCCACTTCTGGCCGCCGACGCCGTTGCAGTCCCACAGCTCGACCTGCGTGCCGTTCGCCGTGCCGTTGCCGTTGACGTCCAAGCACCGGCCGAGCGTGCCGAGCGAGCCGTCGGGGTTGTGGGTCCAGTGCTGGTCCTCGGCGTAGGACTGGCAGTCCCACAGCTGGACGGCGGTGCCGTTGACGCCCGTGTCGTCGGCCGCGACGTCGACGCACTTGCCGCCCGGACCGGTGACGGTGCCCTGCGGACCGTTGGGCACGTTCGTCCGGCCCGCGTACCCGACCGAGACGACGTTCGCCTGCACGGCGTTCTCGGCGGCGTCGGTCGGGTAGCCGGAGACCATCACGCCCTCGAAGAACGTGCCCATGTTCCAGTTGCTGTTGTCGCCGCCCGTGCCGAGGATGATGCCGCCCTCCTGGTGCATCGGCTGGTAGCCGCCGCGGGTGGGCAGGGCGCCGTCCCACCAGGTGGTCAGTGCCCCGGACTGGGAGTCGCCGCCCTTGAGGGCGTACCGCGTCTGGCCGTTGTTCTTCAGCACCGCCGTGACGAAGGCGCTGTTGTTGCCGCGGTTGGCGGTGTTGGAGCCGTTGTCGCCCTGGAACATGCCGTTCTCCAGGTCGGCCTCGATCCAGGGGCCTGAACCGGTGCACGGCGCGAAGTAGCACGTGGTCGCGATGCTGACCGCGTCCATGTGGCCGTTGCCGGTGTCGGCTGGCGTGCTCTCCGCGTTGCCGTAGTCGAAGCAGCAGGCGGAGCCGACGTGGGTGCCGCTGGCGACCATGTAGGCGCCCTCGGCCTGGCCGTTGACCGCCACGCCCGAGGCCACCCCGGTGTACCGGTAGCCGACGCCGGGCGAGATCCACACGCCGTAGACCTTGTGTCCGCCGGCGGTGACCGCGATCTCGCTCGCGTCCGCCCCGCGGTCCGCACCCATGCCGGCGGTGCCGGCCGGGCCCGGCGCCAGGTCGTTGTGCCGGGAGGTCTGGTCGTAGATCTTGGTGATCCGGCACGTCGAGCCGCCGCAGAACGTGTCCTGCTGGACGGCGTTCGCGTAGCCGCCCGCGGACAGCAGGCCGATGTCGGCCGTGGCTCCGTCGGAGGTCCGTGTGACGCGGTACAAGGGACCGTTGTAGGAGGCGAAGAGCGCGCGGGTCGTGCTGTGCGCGGCGACGCAGGGGGTGCCGGCGGCACCGTAGATGTCGCAGGGCGCCTGGGCGGCGGCCTGGGAAGGGGCGGCCAGGCCGACGAGGGCGCCCAGCAGCAGCGCCAGGGCGGACAGGACGGACAGCGGTCGTCCGTGGGGCCGCCGGGGTGGCCCGGCCGGCCGGGAGGTGCGGGCCCCGGCGTCTGCGGCGGCCCGGGGAACGGCAGATCTCTTTCCGCGCATCGTCTGCTCCTCGCAGGACGGGACGTGCTCCAACTGGCGGACCCCACAACCGGGTTCGGGTTCGTTGCGGCTGGTGCGGAACGTACGGAAGACGTTCTGACGTGTCAAGATTTGTTGCTTCGACCTTATTTAAAGTTTTGGACGTGTCTTGAAATGTTGCTTCGAGTCGGATGGTGCGATCCACGGGGGCCGACTCGGACGGGCGGAAAGTTTCCCGGTCGCCGGCGACGTACGGCTCCGATTTCAGGGCACACGGACTGGTAGGAGTTCACACCCGTCGGGAGGCACGTCATGATCGCCCTCGGTATCATCCTGCTCGTCGTCGGTTTCCTCACCGGGATATCGATCCTGTGGACCATCGGCATCATCCTGCTCGTGATCGGCGCCATCCTGTGGATCATGGGCTCCATGGGGCACGCCGTCGCGGGCCGGCGGCACTACTGGTAGGCGTCCCCGCGCACCCCGGGCGCGAAGTGACGCAGCTGGACGGCGAGGGCATCGCCGTCCAGCTGCGTCTTCGCGTGTTCCGCCGTGCCCCGCGGGCCGGGCGCCCCGTCAGGTCAGGGACCCGGTGTTGACCAGGTCGCCGGAGTCCGGGCGGGCGACGGTGCCGCTCGCCGGGGGTTCCTCGCGGTGTTCCACCCAGGCCGTCAGCGCGGTGAAGGCGGCCCGGTAGCAGGGCAGGATCGGACGCAGCCGGTCCGGGTGGGTGTCGTACAGGCCGTCGACGTGGGTGCCGCCCTCGATCCGGTAGTAGCGGTGCAGGCGGGAGCGGCCCTCGTCGGCGACCATGCGCGCGTAGACGTCGGACTGCACGCCGATGGGCAGCAGCGCGTCCAGGGTGCCGTGCAGGGTGATCATGGGTTTGCCGATGCGGCCGGTGAGCGAGATCCGGGCGACGGCGTCGTGGACCGACCGGGGCCGTGCTGCGTAGTCGTAACCGGCGTCGGAGGGGCAGGGGGCGAGGATCTCCCCGGGGGTCGTGCCCGCCGACGCGCCGGGGCAGGCGGGATCGAAGCCGGGGTCGAACACGGCGCGGTAGGTCTTCTGGGTCAGGCCCCAGTACACCTCCTCGTGGTACGGCCACAGGAACTCCGTGCCGCGGGTGAATCCGGCCGCGTACATGTCCTCGTCACCGGCCCGTCCCAGTTGGCGGGCGACCGCGGTGGGCAGGAAGGTGAACAGGTTCGGCCCGTCGGGCCGCCACAGCGGTCCCTCCCAGTCGACTCCCCCGTCGTACAGCTCGGGGTGGTTCTCCAACTGCCAGCGGGTGAGGTAGCCGCTGTTGGACATCCCGGTCATGTAGGTGCGGCGCGGGGCGTGCCCGTAGTACCGCGCCACGGTGGCCCGGGCCGCCCGGGTCAGCTCGGTGGCGCGCCGGTTCCACTCGGCCAGGGCGTCGCCGGGCCGGGTGCCGTCGGTGTAGAAGTCCGGGCCGCTGTTGCCCTTGTCGGTGGCGGCGAACGCGTAGCCCTGGGCCAGCACCCAGTCGGAGACGACGGTGTCCATCGCGTACTGCCCGCGGGTGCCCGGGGCGCCGGTGACGACGAGCCCGCCGTTCCACCCGTCGGGCAGCCGGATCACGAACCGGGCCCCGTGGTGCCCGCCGTGCGGGGCGGCGCGGCGCGGGGCGTCGGGGAAACAGCCGTCGATCTGCACACCGGGAACGCCCGAGGGGTTGCGGGTGCCCCGTGCGGTGAGCCCCGACCAGTCCGCCGCGTCGGTGCAGGGCGTGCCGGCCAGGGCGCCGGTGGTGAGGTCGTCGTGGCGGGAGATCCGCCGCAGTGCGGCGCCGGGCACCGCGATCCGGCGCCGGCCGGTGCCCCCGGCGCCGCCGCCGGCTGCCCGGGCGGCGGGGGTGAACCCCGAGGCGGCGAGCAGGGCGGCGGACAGCAGGGTGCTTCGTCGACTGGGACGCATGGGGTCGCGGCCTTCCGGATCCGAGGGGCACGGGTGCGGGTGCCGACGGGGCCGGGGCGCGGGGCGGTGCAGGAGCGTGCCCACGGCCCGGCGTCGGCACGCCGCCCATCGTGGGCGCCGCGCACCCCACCCTGCTACGGACGTCGACCATACTCCGGCGGTCTTCGCGGTGGGGTGGTCCCATATACCGCCCTGACCGAGTCCCATGAGCGCGGATCGGGCGCGGGCCCATCGAGGTCGCGTCCGGTGCCGGAGGGGACCGCCCGTGCCGCTTGCGCGGGCCGGGCGGTCGGCCGGACCGCGCGCGGTCAGCGGCCGGCGAGGAGCCCGAGCGTGTCGATCACCCGGTTGGAGAAGCCCCACTCGTTGTCGTACCAGGCGACCACCTTGATGTGGCGGCCGTCGACCCGGGTGAGGGCCGAGTCGAAGATCGAGGAGGCAGGGTTGCCCGTGATGTCGGACGACACCAGCGGGTCCTCCGAGTACTCCAGGACGCCGGCGAGCGGCCCGTCCGCCGCGGCGCGGTAGGCCGCCAGCACCTCGTCACGGGTCACGTCGCGGGCGACGGTCGTGTTGAGCTCGACGAGCGAGCCCACCGGAACCGGCACCCGGATCGAGTCGCCCGACAGCTTGCCGTCGAGGTTCGGCAGCACCAGGCCGATCGCCTTGGCGGCGCCCGTCGTGGTCGGCACGATGTTGACGCCGGCGGCGCGGGCGCGGCGGGGGTCGCGGTGCGGTCCGTCCTGCAGGTTCTGCTCCTGCGTGTAGGCGTGCACCGTCGTCATGAAGCCGTGCTCGATGCCGGCGAGCTCGTCCAGGACCGCGGCCAGCGGCGCGAGCGCGTTGGTGGTGCAGGAGGCGTTCGAGACGATCGTGTGCGCGGCCGGGTCGTAGGCGTCGGTGTTGACCCCGAAGGCGAGCGTGACGTCGGCGCCGTCCGACGGGGCGCCGACCAGGACCTTGCGCGCGCCGGCCTTGAGGTGGGCGCCGGCGGCGGCGGCGGACGTGAAGCGGCCGGTGGCCTCCAGCACGATGTCGACGCCCAGCTCGGCCCACGGCAGCTGCGCCGGCTCGCGCTCGGCGAGGACCTTGATGCGGTGGCCGTCGACCACCAGGTCGTCGCCGTCGACGCTCACCGGGCGGCCGAGCCGGCCGGCCGTGGTGTCGTAGGCGAGCAGCCTCGCCAGGGTGGCGGGCTCGGTGAGGTCGTTGACGGCGACGATCTCCAGATCGCCGTCGCGTTCGAGCCATGCGCGCAGGACGTTGCGTCCGATGCGACCGAATCCGTTGATGGCGATGCGCGTCATGAGTGGTGTCCCTTTCGCTGTGCGCTTGCTGCGCCACCAAGATCGCACACGTCGTCCGCCGGTGACAGCGGCGCCGTTGCCATGGTTCGCAAGGATCTCGCCACCCCGGGACGGGGGCGGTTCACTCGCCCCGGGTGAAGGTGCGCCGGTACTCGGTCGGTGTGGTGCCGAGGAGGCGCTGGAAGTGCATGCGCAGGTTGGCGCCGGTGCCCAGGCCGGCGTCGGCGGCGATCCGCTCGACGCTGCGCTCGGAGCGTTCGAGCAGTTCACGGGCCATGTCGATGCGGGCGCGCATCACCCACTGCATCGGTGTGTAGCCGGTGTCCTCGGCGAACCGCCGGGAGAACGTCCGGGGCGACACCCCCGCGTGCCGGGCGAGCGCTTCGAGGGTGAGGGGCTCGGCGAGCCGGTGCAGCGCCCATTCGCGGGTGGCGGCGAACCGCTCCCCGAGGGGCTCGGGCACGCTGCGCGGCACGTACTGCGCCTGGCCTCCGCTGCGGTAGGGGGCCGCGACCAGGCGCCGGGCGGCGTGGTTGGACGCGGCGACCCCGAGGTCACCGCGCAGGATGTGCAGGCACAGGTCGATGCCCGAGGCGGCACCGGCGGAGGTCAGCACGCTGCCCTCGTCGACGAACAGGACGTTCTCGTCCACCCGGACGAGCGGGTGCTTCGCCGCGAGCGCCCGCGTGTAGTGCCAGTGGGTCGTGGCGCGCCTGCCGTCGAGCAGGCCCGTGGCGGCGAGCGCGAAGGCGCCCGTGGAGATGGCCGCGAGCCGCGCGCCGCGCGCGTGGGCGCCGGTCAGCGCGGCGACCACCGCGGGCGGCGGCTCGTCGCGGTCGGGGAACCGGTAGCCGGGGATGAAGACGACGTCGGCCCAGCCGAGCGCGTCGAGGCCGTGCGCGACGTGGTACGACAGGCCGTCGGCACCGGTGACCAGGCCGGGAGCCGGGCCGCACACCCGTACCTCGTACGGCATGCTGGCCCGGGTCGTGAACACCTGCGCGGGGATGCCGACGTCGAGCGGCTTGGCCCCTTCGAGCACGAGGACGGCGACGCGACGCAGGCGGGAGGCTGGCACGGGCAGCAGCGTACGGGGCGGGGCGGGGCAGCCTGCCGGGGGGTCCGCGGCCCGGTGTGCGGGGCGCGGGGCGGCAGCCCGGCCCGGTCAAGGGGGCGAGGACGGTCAGGGGGGCGAGGACGGTCAAGGGGGCGAGGACGGTCTGATCCAGCCCAGGGAGCGTTCGACGGCGCGCTGCCAGTTGTCGTACTCCGCCTGCCGGTGGCCGGGGTCCATGGCGGGCAGCCACTGGGCGGCCCGGTGCCAGTTGCGGCGCAGGACCTCCAGGTCCGGCCAGTAGCCGGCGGCGAGCCCGGCGGCGTAGGCGGCGCCGAGGGAGACGGTCTCGGCGACCATGGGCCGCACCACGGGCACGTCGAGGACGTCGGCCACGAACTGCATGAGCAGGTTGTCCGACGTCATGCCGCCGTCCACCTTCAGGCTCCCGAGCGGCACCGGGAAGTCGGCGTTCATGGCGTCGACGACCTCGCGCGTCTGCCAGCCGGTGGCCTCCAGGACGGCCCGGGCCAGGTGCCCGCTGGTGATGTAGGAGGTGAGGCCCACGACGACGCCGCGCGCGTCGCTGCGCCAGCGGGGTGCGAACAGTCCGGAGAAGGCGGGGACGATGTAGCAGCCGCCGTTGTCGTCGACCGTCCGCGCGAGGGTCTCGATCTCGGGCGCGCTGCTGATCAGCCCCAGGCGGTCGCGGAACCACTGCACCAGTGAGCCGGTGACGGCGATCGAGCCCTCCAGGGCGTAGACCGGCCGCTGGTCCCCGATCCGGTAGGCGACGGTCGTGAGCAGTCCGTGCCGGGACCGTACGACGTCGTTCCCCGTGTTGAGCAGCAGGAAGCTGCCCGTTCCGTAGGTGCACTTCGCGTCGCCCGGGGAGAAGCAGGTCTGGCCGAACAGGGCGGCCTGCTGGTCGCCGAGGGCGGCCGTGATGCGCACGCCGGGCAGCAGCGCGCGGGCGGTGCCGTAGGTCTCGGCGGACGACCTGATCTCCGGCAGCATCGGCCGGGGGACGCCGAAGCACGCCAGGAGCTCGTCGTCCCAGGCGAGGGTGTGGATGTTCATCAGCATGGTGCGGCTGGCGTTGGTGGCGTCGGTGACGTGCAGGCCGCCGTCGGGGCCGCCGGTGAGGTTCCAGATCAGCCAGGTCTCCATCGTGCCGAACAGCACATCGCCGTCCTTCGCGCGCCGCTCCAGGCCCTTGACGTGGTCGAACAGCCAGCGGATCCGCAGCGCCGAGAAGTACGTGGAGGGCGGCAGGCCGCACCGGTCGAGGAAGAACTCCTCCCCGGGCCGCTGTCGGAGGGCTTCGACGAGCGGCGCCGTGCGGGTGTCCTGCCAGACGAGCGCCGGGCCCAGCGGGGCGCCCGTGCGCCGGTCCCAGAGCACCGTCGTCTCCCGCTGGTTGGCCAGGCCGACGGCGGCGACCTGTTCGGCGCCGGCCCCCGCGCCGGACAGTGCCTCGGGCACGACGCGCCGCAGGTTGTGCCAGATCTCGACGGCGTCGTGCTCGACCCGTCCGGGCCGCGGGAAGTACTGCCGGTGCTCCCGCTGGGCGACGGACACCAGCCGCCCGCCGTGGTCGAACAGGATGCATCGGGTGGAGTTGGTGCCCTGGTCGATGGACATCACATAGCGTTCCACCATGATCGGGTCCGCCTTCCGGGGGGTCGGGGAGAGCCGGGCCGGGGCTACCAGCGCGCGGCGCCCAGGTCTTTGGAGATCGCCCGGGCGGCCTCGCGGAGCAGGGTGGCCAGGTTCGGTCGGGGGCGGCCGTGGCCGTCGCAGATCCGTTCGACCGGGCCGGACAGTCCGATGGCGCCGACGACGAGACCGCCGTGCGCGCGGATCGGCGCGGCGATCCCGGCCTCGCCCATGCTCATCTCCTGGATCTCGGCGGCCCAGCCGAGCTCCCGGACCTCGGCGAGCGCCCGGGCGAGCTGCTCGGCGGTGATCAGGGTGTGCCGGGTGTACGCCTCCAGACCCGCTTCGAGGGCCGGCCGCAGGGGCGCGGTCCCGTAGGCCAGCAGGACCTTGCCCAGCGAGGAGGCGTGCAGCGGGAGCAGGGATCCGACGTCCAGGGTCTGGAGGGTGTCGTCCGGCCGGAACACGTGGTGGACGACGAGGACCCTGCCCTCCAGCGGAGTGCCCAGGCGCACCGCCTCCCCGCTGCGGGCGGCCAGGGCGTCGGCCCAGTTGACGGAGCGCGAGCGCAGCTCGTTGACGTCGAGGTAACTGGTGCCGAGGTGCAGCAGGGCGGCTCCGAGCTGGTACTTCCCGGTCGCCGCGTCCTGCTCCACGAAGTCCACGTACTGGAGCGTGCGCAGGATGCCGTGGGCGGTTCCCTTCGCCAGCCCGAGCGAGGCCGCCACCTCGCCGAGTCCGAGTCGGCGCTGTCCGGCGGCGAGCAGGCGCAGGATCGCCGCCGCTCGTTCGATCGACTGGACGGAGCCGGCCATGAAGCGAGCTTATTACCCCCGGGCGGGCTCCGCTCCGCGGGCGGATGACCGGTTCGGGAGGAGATGGTGGCAATCGTTCGGTAATGCCGACCTCTGTTCATTGACCGGCCCGGCCCGGCTCCCTAAGTTGCTGCGAGGTCCGGCCCCGGGCCGCAGCGACCACTTCCTGGAGACACGATGGCGGTACAGCTCAGCACGCTGCTTCGGGAGGCCCACGAACACGTCTGTCCGACGCCCCCCGTCGCCGGAGCCGTCCCGGTCGTACGGCGGCGGGCGGACGCCGTGCTGGCCGAGTGGAGGGTGTGCCCGCACCTCGTCGAGGACGCGCTGCTGGTGGTGTCGGAGCTGCTCACCAACGCGATCGCGCACGCCCTGCCCCCGGTGGTGCTGCGTCTGTCGTGGGTCCGCCACGGCGGTCCCGGCACCCTGCGCGTGGAGGTCACCGACGGCGGCCCCGCGCGCCCGGCGGGCGGGGTTCGCACGGGGACCGACCTGGACGAGCACGGCAGGGGCGAGGGGATCGTCCGCGCCCTGGCGAACCGGTACGGCATACGCATCCATCCCGGCGGGGTGACCCGGTGGGCCGAGCTGGGCCCGGCCTGAGCCGCGGCGGCGCCCACCCCTGCGGCGGGGGGCGGTGGCCCGCGGACCGCGGGGTCCGGCGGTCGCCTCCCGTTTCGAGCGCGGGGCGTCCTCGGGCATCAGCACCACGGCCGTGGTGCCCAGTTCACGGGCGGCCAGGGTGGTGGCCTGGGCGTGGTTGCCGGAGGAGTAGGCGGCGACGCCCCGGGCCAGCTGCCCGGGGGCGCGCTGCGCGACGGCGTTGTAGGCGCCCCGGAACTTGAAGGCGCCGACGCGCTGGAAGTTCTCGCACTTGACGAACACCTCGGCGCCGACCCGGGCGTTGAGCGTGCAGAGGGTGAGGACGGGGGTGCGGTGGGCGATCCCGTCGAGGCGTGCGGCGGCGTCGCGGACGTCGGCGCGGGAGACGGGCGGGGCGGCGGCCATGACGTGTCCTTGGGAGGGGAGGGAGGCGGGACGGTGGAGGACCGGCCCCTTGGCGGCGGTCAGGTGCGGTGCTGCGGCCCGGCGTGGTCGTGGACGGCGGCCCGGAACACACCGCGCAGGTCCGCGACGGTCCGCGCGGCGTCGCGGGTGCCGAAAGTGGCCGTCCCGGTGCAGTCGCCGCACCAGGGCCTTCTTGTCCTCCCGGCTCAGCGACCGGGGTGTGGCGGCGCGCTGGGCGGACAGTGCCCCGACCGCGTGGCGCAGCCCGCGCGCGGCGCGCTCCCGCGGCGGCTCCGGCAGCCGGTCGTGGGGGCCGGTGTCCGTGGCCACGAGGCGGGACAGCGCGAGGGGCACGGGCGACGGGACGGAGACGTCGAGGTGGGGACAGGGGGCCGCGACGCACTCCCCCGCGGCGTTCCTGATGCCGATGGAGGTGCTCTTGGCCGGGCGGCCGTCCGAGAGGCGGTTCGGGCGGTTCTGGAGGACGCCGGGGCGCTGCGGGTCGGCGGGCCGGGCCAGGCCCGGCTCCGTGGCGGGGTCTCCGGGCCGACGGCCCGGGACGTTGCTCCCGATCACCCGTATCGCGTGCCGCGGGTCGCGCAGCACCACCTCGCACGGGCCGGGGAACATCCGGCCCGGCGCGACGGCGATCCGCTCGGCCTCGCCGATGAGGTGCTCGTCGTCCATGGCTCCCCGCGGACCGCTCCCGCCGCGTTCCACCGGTGTTCCGGTTCCGGACAAGGAGAGTGAGGACCGCGCGGTGCCCGTCCAGGTTCCGTGACATCCCTCACCCCCTCTCCTCGGGGTGGGCGGGCCGGATAGTAGACACCGCCCCGCCGACATAAGGGATTTGTCCGGCTTGGTGCGACGGGCGGCGGTACCGGGCCGCCCGGCTCGCCGCCCACTCGCCGGGCCCGTCCGATCGTCCCTGCCCACCGCGCCCCTGACGGGGCGTCGGCCTCGCGCGCACGTCGCGCCCGGCGTCGCAGCACGCTCCCCCGCCCTTGGCAAGGGTCGCGGCGGGCTACGAGGCGTGGTAGTACGAGGGGGGCTTTGCGCGCTCTGTGAAACCGTCCTCACAATGACGACCCCCAAGACGTTTCCGCAGCTCAGGAACGGAGTCGGTGAGGTCACGCATGGGAAAGCACCGCAAGAAGCAGTATTACCGGCGGATGGTCATATCCGCTGCCGCGCTGGCCACCGTCGGCGTACCGTCCGTCGCCATGGCCTGTGGTGACTGGCCGGGCGGCGGGGGCGCAGACACCCGCACCCACACCGAGGCGTACGCCGGCGCCGCGGTGCGGTACGACGGCGACCGCCCCTGGCACCGCGGCCGGTCCGGCGAACCCGCGCCGACGGCGTCGACGGCTCCGGTCGCCCCGCCCACCGAACGGCGGACCACCGAGCCGGGGACGAAGCCGGGGGCCACCGCCTCCCCCGCCGCCCCCAGGACCACGGCCCCCGTCTCCACGGCCCCCAGGACCACGGCCCCCGCCGCGTCGAGCACCCCGAAGGCCACGGCCACGGCCACGGCGTCCGGTGTCACCGCCCGCATCGTGGAACTGGTCAACGCCGAGCGCAGCAAGGCCGGCTGTTCCGCCCTGACCCTGAACGCGACCCTGACCAAGGTGGCGCAGGCGCACAGCCAGGACATGGCGAGCCACCGGAACATGTCGCACACCGGGTCCGACGGCTCCTCCCCCGGCGACCGCATCACGAACGGTGGTTACGCCTGGAGCGCCTACGGCGAGAACATCGCCTACGGCTACGCCACCGCCGAGGAGGTCATGACGGGCTGGATGAACAGCCCCGGGCACCGGGCCAACATCCTCAACTGCTCGTTCAAGGAGATCGGCGTCGGCCTCGCCCAGCCCGACAGCTACTGGACCCAGGACTTCGCCACCGCCCGCTGAACCGGGCCGGGACCCGGCCGGCCGGATCAGGGCTCGCGGTGCTCGTGCGCCGCCCGCTCCAGGGCCGCCGCCCCGGCTTCGGCCAGCCGGGTCTCGGCCGCCACGTCGACCGAGCGGGTCAGGCACCAGTACAGCAGCGCGGAGACCGGCAGGCCGACGAACAGCGAGATGTCGGCCCCGCCGAGCGCCTTGGCGGCGGGGCCGGTGTACAGCGTGCCGACGGAGAAGAACGGGATCATGACGGCGAAGCCGCCCAGGTAGGCGATGATGCCGTGCCACCCCCAGCGGCCGTAGACGCCGTGCGGGTCGAAGATCTCGGCGACGGCGTAGTGCCCGCGGCGCACCACGTAGTAGTCCATCAGGTTCACCGCGGTCCAGGGGATGAAGAGGTAGAGCACCAGCAGCAGGAAGTCGTTGAAGTCCTTCAGGAAGTCGGAGGTGGCGGCCAGCGCGCCGGCCAGGGAGAGCGCCGCGGTCAGGCCGAGGGTCAGCAGGCGCACGCCCAGTGCCGGCCGCACCCGCCGGAAGGAGTCGATGCCGCTGATGAGGGTCAGTGAACCGCCGTACATGTTCAGCGCGGTGACGGACACCAGGCCCAGGGAGGCGAAGAGCAGCACGATCGCGCCGAACCCGGCGAAGACCTCGTCGCCGGCCGCGTCGATCGACGTGATCGTCTCGAAGTTCCCGCCCGCCCACGCGGCCAGCAGCGCGCCGAGCACCATCAGCCAGATGCCGCCGAGCGCGGAGCCGAAGTACGTCCAGTAGAACGTCCTGCGGACCGTCACGTCCGGCGGCAGGTACCGCGAGTAGTCCGAGACGTAGATGGCCCAGCTGATCTGGTAGCCGGCGACGACGCCGAACTGGGCGAGGAACGGCGTCCACCGGAAGGCGCCGAGGTCGAAGGAGCCCGCCGGGTAGTGCAGGGTGACCAGGACGCCCACGGTGAAGACCCCGAAGACGACCAGGAAGGCGTACGTCAGGAACCGCTCGGCCTTGTGGATGACGTCGTAGCCCACCAGCGCGACGACGAGCGCGGCCACGGTGACCACGGCCGCCCACGGCTTGACGCCACCGTGCAGCGTGCGGTGCAGGGCGTCGGCGGCCAGGATGCTGTTGAAGACGTTGAAGCCCGCGTACTGGACGTAGGCGAACAGCCACACCAGGAGGGCGCCGAGGTAGCCGAACTGGGGCCGGGACTGGATCATCTGCGGCAGGCCGAGCTGGGGGCCCTGGGCCGAGTGGAAGGCCATGAAGAAGGTGCCGGTCACGGTTCCGGCGACGATGGCCAGCAGCGACCAGACGAGGTTGCCGCCCTCGGTGACGCCGATCAGTCCCACCGCCAGGGTGGCGATCTGGGCGTTGGACATGAACCACAGCGGGCCCAGGTGCCACAGCTTGCCGTGCCGCTCGTCCAGGGGGACGTAGTCGATGGACCGTACTTCCAGGCCGGACACCCCCGGCTCCGCCGATGCACTCATGAACGCCTCCCACGACCGGTCGCTCCGTGCCCACATCCTCCCCCCGGGCCGACGCGGTGCCGAACATGCGGACGGGGCGGAGGGGGTCCGGAACCGGTACGGGGCGGGTCGGCAACCGGTGAGCGGGACCGCCACCGCCCGGGACGGTCACCGTGCGCGGGGGCCGGTGACCCTCCGTGCTGTCACTTCGCTCACAATCGGCCCGGAGAGGGCTCCGGGGTGGCGGCGGTCACTTCACCCGGCGGCCCCTTTGTCTAGGTTCGCAGCTCCGTGTCCCCGAGCTGCCGAGGCCCCGCCATGCCGTACCGAATCCGCCGTCTCCCGGCACGTCCGCCCGTCCCCGGCAGGCGTGCGGCCGGCGGTCCGCTCGCCGTCGCGGTCGCGTCCCTGCTCGCGGCCGGCGCCCTGGCCCCGGCACCGGCCGCGGCGGCGCCGTCCCCGCCGGGCGCCGCCTCGGGCTTCCCCGCGTCGGTGCGGGCGACGGGGCAGGCCCGGGTGACGGCCGCGGTGCTCGACCTGGACGGCGCGGGCCGCACGCCGGTGGTGTACGGCGACGACGCCCCCTACGACACGGCGAGCATCGTCAAGGTCGACATCCTCGCCGCGCTGCTGCTGCGGGCGCAGGACGCCGGGCGCGGCCTGAGCGCGCAGGAGCGCTCCCAGGCGGAGGCGATGATCGAGCACAGCGACAACGCCGCGGCGAACACCCTGTGGCGGCGCATCGGCCTCGCCCCCGGCCTGGCGGCGGCGAACGAGCGGCTGGGCCTGCTGTCCACCACCGGCGGCCCCGGTGCGAAGTGGGGGCTGACCCGGACGACGGCGAGCGACCAGATACGGCTGCTGGGCGCGGTGTTCGGTACCGACCGGGCAGGGGCGGCGGGTGCCGCGTCCGCGCTGGACGGGGCGTCCCGCACCCGCGTCCGCACCCTGATGGGCCGTGTCGCCGCCGACCAGTCCTGGGGCGTCTCGGCGGCGGGTTCCGAGTGGGCCCTGAAGAACGGCTGGCTGCGGCGCAGCACCACCGGCCGATGGGACGTCAACAGCGTCGGCCGGATCACCGGGAACGACGGCCACCACTACCTCGTCGCGGTCCTCTCGGACGGCAGCACGTCGATGACGGACGGCGTCGCCCTGGTGGAACGGGCGGCGCGGACCGCCGTGGCCTCGTCGGCCGCGGCCTGACGGCGGCGCCCGGCCGGGCCCGCCCCGGCCCGGGGTCCGTGCGACGCCCGCGGTCCGTGCCGGCGGCTCGGCCCTCCGCGGCCCGGGGGGGCGCCGCCGCGGCGTGGCGCGCGGGGGCGGGACCGGACGGAGGTGAGGATGGCGGTCCGGGCGAGCCGGATCGGAGGCGGATGTGACGGTGGACCGTATCGGCCTGGTCGTGCACGGCGGGCGGGCGGAGGCCGTGGCCGCCGCCGGGACCGTACGCGGGTGGTGCGCCGAGAACGCCGTAGGGTGCGCCGACATCGACGTGTGGGGGGAGGGCGGGCGGCGCAGCGCCCGGGAGGAGGTCGACGCCGCGGGCGACCCGGACCTCGTCGTCACCCTGGGCGGTGACGGCACCTTCCTGCGCGGCGCGCGGCTGGCGGCCGAGAACGACGCCCTCGTCCTGGGCGTCGACCTGGGGCAGGTGGGCTTCCTGACGGAAGTGCCCGCGCCGGCGGTGCGGGCGGCGCTGGAGGCCGTGCGCGAGGAGCGGATCACCGTCGAGCGGCGGATGCTGCTCACCCTGCGGCGTCCTGCCGGCTGGAGGTGCCCGCGGACGTGGAGTCCCTGCTGCGGTACGGCCGCGGACCGCTGCTGCCGCCGCCCCGGGTCCGCGCGGAGTGCGAGGTCGGTGACGAGTGGGGCGTCGCCCTGGACGTGATCGCGCTGAACGACGTCGTCGTGGAGAAACTGGCCAGGGACCGGCAGGTGTCCGTCGGCGTCTACCTGGCCGGCCGGCTCCTCGCGTCCTACTCCGCCGACGCGCTGCTGGTGGCGACGCCCACCGGCTCGACGGCGTACAGCTTCGCCGCCGGGGGCCCGGTCGTCTCGCCCCGCGCGCAGGGCCTGGTGTTCACGCCGGTCGCGCCGCACATGGCGTTCAACCGGTCGGTCGTGGCCGCCCCCGACGAGCCGATCGCCCTGCGGGTGCTGGAGCGTTCGGGTCAGGCCGCCGTCAGCATCGACGGCCAGTTGCGCGGCGTGCTGGGCCCCGGGGACTGGATCGGCGTGTACGCCGCCCCCCGCGCGCTCAGGGCGGTCCGGCTCGGTCCCACGGATTTCTACGGCCGGCTGCGCGAGCGCATGAACCTCACCGACGCGCCGGCCGCGGTCGCCGACGGCAGCGCCGCTCCGCTGTGGCCGGTGACCACTCCCCCGCCGGATGACCTCGCCCACCTCGCGCTGCCCGAGGCCCCCGGCGGCGGTCACCGGCCCACCTGAGCGGTTCGCCCGGCACGGCGTCAGGCGTACGTCCCGCGCCGGGCGCCGTGCCGTGGGCGCGCCCGGCGGCGGACCCGTCCGTGTCACCGGTGACCGCCCCGTGGCCGCCGGGGCGGCGGAACCGCCCGCCCCGGAGCGGTGGTCGGCGGCGGGGGGACGGCGACCGCCTCGTGGCGGCGGCCGCCGCCGGTCTCACATCCGTGCGCCGAAGTCCTGCGTCCACCACGGGCCGCCCGCCCCGGGGTGGACGCCGACGCCGATGTCCTTGAACGAGCAGTTGAGGATGTTGGCGCGGTGCCCGGGGCTGTTCATCCAGGAGTCCATCACCGCCTGCGGGGTCTGCTGGCCCCGGGCGATGTTCTCCCCGTAGGTGGACCAGCGGTAGCCCGCGGCTGTGATGCGCTGTCCCGGGTCGGCGCCGTCCGGGTTGGTGCTCGAAGAAACCGCGGGCGGCCATGTCGTCGGAGTGGGCCTGGGCGGCCCTCTCCAGGCGCGTGTCCTGCGTGAGCGGACCGCAGCCGGCCTTCGCCCGCTCCTCGTTCACCAGGGCGACCGCCTGCGCCACCGTGCCCGGGGCGGCCCGCCGGTCCTGCCAGTGCGCCCGGACCTGGTTCATGGCGATCGCCACGAGCCAGGAGCGGAACCGCTCGGGAGCGCGCAGGTCGCCCAGCGCGTCCAGGGCGCGCAGCATGGTCTCCTGCACCACGTCGTCGACGTCGACCGAGCCGTTCAGCGCCCGCCCCACGATGTTGTCGACCAGCGGGAGGTAGGCGCCGACCAGACCCTCCTGCGCCTGCGCGTCGCCCGCCCGGGCGGCGCGCACCAGGGCCGTCGGATCCTGCCCGTGCTGTGCACTCATCGAAACTTCCCCGTGCTCGGCGCCGAACGATGCTGTCCGCTGCAGGGGAGATCGCGGGGCGGGCCCCGGATAACGGTTCTTCGGGCGCAGGTTCACAACACGTGTTCGGCCAGGGGAGGGCCGCGCCGCCCATGGGGGCGGTGCGGCGCCGGGCTCCGCGCGCGGAGCCCGGCGCCGCGGTCAGGCGGGCCCGACGCGCTCGGCCCGTACCTTCTGGGCGACGTCGCGCAGTTTGACGTTGTGGTGCTGGGAGATGCGGCGCAGCACCCCGAAGGCGTCCTCCTCGCTCATCCGGTGGCGCTCCATGAGGATGCCCATGGCCTCGCCGATGGCGTGGCGGCTCTCCAGTCCGTGCTCCAACTGGTCGATGGTGCGCGCGCTGGCCAGGGCGACCGCGGCGTGCGAGGCCAGCAGCCAGCCCGCCGTCTCGATCTCCTCGCCGAAGGCTCCGGGGCGGCTCGCGTACAGGTTGAGCGCCCCGAAGTCCTCCTCGTCGGTGTAGAGCAGCAGCCCGGTCATGCTGCCGACGCCCAGCTCGCGGGCCGCCGGGGCGAACCTCTTCCACTCCGGCCGGGGGTCGGTCATGTCGGGGATGCGGTAGACGCGGTCACCGTTGCCGCGGCGGGCCAGGTCGAAGCAGGGCCCCTCGCACAGCTCGGCCTGGCGCCGGTCGCACTCGCGCACCAGGTCCCCGGTGGCGGCCAGGGTGACGGCGCGGCCCTTGCGGACCGCGAGGATCCCCGCCGCGTCGCAGCCGTCGACCAGCCGGACGGCCGCCGCGGCGATCTCGTCCAGCGTCGCCTGCACCGAGTCCTGTTCCAGCAGCCTCCGGGCGAGCACGGCCATCGCCTCGGCGTACTCACGCCAGTCCATCCTCCACCATCCGCGTCGATCACCGGTTCGAATCACAGTACCGCCCGGCACGCGCGGGTGCGGTGCCGGGCGGTACTGAGGATGACGTCGGGTGGCGACGGCGTCCAGGGGACGCCGGTTTTCGTGACGGCTGCGGCTTCCGGCCGGCCCGGCCGTGGTGGCGGGCTGGCCGGCCGGAGGGGCGGCGGCCCCTCCGGCACCTGGTCTGTACCGGAGGGGCCTGAGCCGGGCCGGCCC
Source organism: Streptomyces sp. TG1A-8 (assembly GCF_030499535.1). Taxonomy (NCBI): domain Bacteria; kingdom Bacillati; phylum Actinomycetota; class Actinomycetes; order Kitasatosporales; family Streptomycetaceae; genus Streptomyces; species Streptomyces sp. TG1A-8. Next base: position 6,595,230 of record NZ_JASTLB010000001.1, on the reverse strand, counting down.
CCAAGGGGTACGCCGCCGGCCCGGCCTACTCGTAGTAGTCCCCCGCCGCGCGGGACCCACACCAGCCGTTTCGCCGCGGGTCGGCGCCGCCGGTCACCGACGGCCCGCGGCAGCGGCGTTCACCACGGAGGGGTCCTCCCCGGTCAGTTCGGCGACGCGGTGCGGCGCCAGGCCGGCGGCCAGCGCCCGCGCGAGGAGTTCGTCGCGGCCGTCCGTGCAGTGGTGGTAGGCGAGCAGTTCGTTCTCGACCGCCGCGAGGCTCCGGGGGGCCGACCGGTGACGCAGCCGGCTCAGTTCCTCATCGCTCAGCGGAACCGGCAGCCGCTCCACGTCCCCGGGGATGCCGCCGGTCTCCTCCGGCGGCATCAGCCTGAGCCGCGGGGAGGTCATCGTCACGTCGTGGGCGTCCAGCCACGCGCGGACCGCGGAGGTCTCCGCGAACGACAGCTCACCGACCGAGGCCGGTGGCACACCCAGCGGCACGGCGGGATCGTCCACGAGGAACAGATAGGCGTCGTCGGTCATCCTCGACTCCTCCTGAGGGGGGCTCGCCCGTACGGGAGCGGCCCTGAAGCGTAGTGCGGCGTCCGTCTCGGGGTCGGCTGCGGCGCGCGGTCAGATGCGGCCGCCGGTCAGCCGGGTGACCGGCCCCTGGGCACGGCGTCCGGAGCGGCGGCCCGCCGTGTAGGAGGCCATGCCGAGCGCGGTCATGCCGGCGCCCACGCCCGCGGCCACGAGCTTGCGGTGGGCGAGAGCGGTCCACGTGGTCTTCACCAGGGCCGCGGCCCGCCCCGACGCGGCGACGGCCGCCTGCCGTCCCGCTTCGACGCCCGTGGTCACCGAGCCCATCGCCCCGCTCGCGCCGTCGGCCGCGCGACGGGCACCCGCCGCGACGGCTGACGTTCCCTCAGCGGCCTTGTTCCGGGCCTTCTCCGCCGCCCCGGACGCCGGAGCCGTCGCCTTGTCGGCGGTGCGCCGGGCCGCGGAGACGGCCACCTGCTTCTCTTCCCGGGCCTGCCTGCCCGTTCCCTTGTCCGATTCGCTCATGGGCTCCGGCTTGCCCCTGACCGCGCCCGCAAACACGGGCGGTCACCGCGCCGCGCACCGGCCGCACGGCGGGGGCGGACCGCGCTCCCGTCCGCTTTTCGCCCGGGTCGAAAGGGGCACGCGTCCCCCGTACCCATCCCGACCGGAGGACGGTGCCGCAATGGCCGAGTACGAACGTTCCCGCACGGTGCCCGCACAGCCGGAGCACGTCTTCGACCAGGCTGCCAACGTCGCCCAGCTCGACGCCTGGCTGCCCGGCGGGCTGCACGTCCACGCGCAGGAGTCGCCCTCCGTCACCGTGCACGAGGACCGCAAGGACCAGGACACCTCCGCGCTGCTGCGCTCGGACCGCGACCAGATGCGCATCGAATGGGGCACCCGCGAGCGGGGCGGCTACACCGGCTGGCTCCAGGTCTCGGGCATCGACAGCGGCGCCAGCGAGGTGACCGTGCACCTGTCCTTCTTCGACGACGGCCGCGACCCCGGCGAGCGGGCGGCGTGCGACGCGCTGGAGGACAGTCTGCGGCGGCTGGAGGAGCAGGTGCGGCTGCGGGTCGACAACGAGGCGGGCTGAACGGTCGGGGGCCGCGGACCGCGGATCCCGGCGGCCCGTGGAAACCTGGGACCATGAGCAAGACCGCGCTGATCGTCATCGACATGATCAACACGTACGACCACGAGGACGCCGAGCTGCTGCTCCCGTCGGCGAAGGCGGTGGTGCCGGTCGTGGCCGGACTGCTGCGGCGCGCCCGGCGCGACGGCGTCCCCGTCATCTACGTCAACGACAACTTCGGCGAGTGGCGCTCGCACCACGGCGAGCTGCTCGGCCACGCGCTGGCGGGCCCCCACGCGGGCCTCGTCGAACCGCTCAAGCCGGACGAGGCCTCCCTGTTCGTCCTCAAGGCCCGCCACTCGGTCTTCTACGAGACACCGCTGGAGTACCTGCTCCGCCAGCAGGGCGTGGAGCAGCTCGTCCTGTGCGGCCAGGTGACCGAGCAGTGCGTGCTCTACTCGTCCCTGGACGCCCACATCCGCCACTTCGGGGTCGTCGTGCCCCGCGACGCCGTGGCCCACATCCACCCGGACCTCGCGGACGCGGCGCTGTGCATGATGGAGCGCAACATGGGGGCGCGCGTGTGCGAGAGCCGGGACCTCTTCGGCGGGCAGGACTGACCGCGCCACGGGCCCCGTCCACCCCGGTGGCGGCCGGGGCGGACGGGGCCCGTGGCGCGCGGCGGGTCAGCCGAGGCCGAGGACCCCCATGGTGCGCTCGGCCATGCGCTGCTCGCCGAGGGCGTTGGGGTGGACGGGGACGACGTTCTGCCCGAACAGGAGCGGCTCGATCCACCGGGTGCCGGCGTCCTCGCAGGCGTCGTGGCCCTCGGACGCCTGGGCGAAGTCGACGTAGGTCGCCCCGGTCTCGTCGGCGGCCCGCTTCACGACCGCGTTGAGGTGGGCCTGCAGGGCGTGCACGTACGGCACGTCGCCGGAGGCGATCGGCAGCCGGGCGAAGCAGGACGGGTCGGCCTTCGCGGGCGTGATCCACGGGTAGCCGAGGACGGCCACGCGGGCGTGGGACGCCTTGTCGCGCACGCTGCGCAGGGCGTTCTTGAGGGCGGGGTAGGTGTTCGCGTCGACGGCGTCGTCGAACGAGGTGCCGTAGGTGTCCTTGCAGGGGCTGCCCTGGCCGCCGCTGAGGACGCCCGCGGCGCCGCAGGACGTCACGGCGTTGATGAAGGTGCCGTTGTCGTTGCCGCCGATCGTCAGCGTCACCAGGTCGGTGTCCGCGGTGACCGCGTTCACCTGCGGGGCGACCCCGGGGTACTGGGACCCGGTGAAGTCCTTGGTCTGGGCGGCGCCGCAGGTGACGTCCGTGAGGCGGGCGCCGGTGCGGGAGGCGATGACGTGCGGGTAGTTGGCCGTGGAGCGCAGGCACAGCAGATTGGTGACGTCCACGGGCAGGACCCCGGAGGCGGCGCTGTAACTGTCGCCCAGCGCGGCGTAGTCCAGGGACGTGCCGGCGTGGGCGGGGACACCGGTGAGTCCGAGGGCCAGCGCACCGGCGGCAGCGAATGTCGCAGTCATGACACGACGCGGGACGGGCAGGGGCATGGGCTCTCTCTCCTCGGGTGGGGACCACGGCGTGTGCGGGCACGGGGGTGCCCGCACACGTGCCGCGGCGGGAACGGCGGCTCGGGCAGGGGAGGTGCCGGCCGTCGGAGCGCGCGCGAGAAGGGCGCGCCGATGACCGTGGGGGATCGGACGCGGATCACCGCTTGGTTCTACCGATAAGTAATGTGCGGTCCGCTCCTCACCCGGTCAACATGGTTGACCGGACTTCCTGGAACGTCCGCCCGCCGGCCGCCCCGCGGGCGCGGCCGGCGGCCTGCTGTACGCGCTGCGGGCCGCGCGCGACGGCGGCCTGCTCCATGCCGCCCCCGCGACCCGGCCGTCCGGCACGGCGCGCTCCTCCAGCGGGCCCCGACGCCCCGTGCCCGAGCCGAAGCGGTTCCTGCGCCGGGCACGGGCGCGCGGCCGCGGGACCGCCGGTCCCGGGCGGGCCGTCCGCGGCCGTACGGCCCGGTGCGTCGCAGTGCTCCCCCAGGTCGGCCCCCGGCGGCGCCCGGTGACCGCTCCCGTGCGCGCGACGGGGCCGCGGGGCGGGGCCGCCCGACTCCTCCTGCCCGGAAGGACGGCGTACCGTCCGGTCGACGCCTAGGGGTGTGCGGCGCCCCTTTCGGCCTGCTCGACCATGCGGGCCAGTTCGACGCGGGAGCGGACGCCGAGCGCGGCGAAGACGTTCCGCAGGTGGTAGTCGACGGTGCGGGTGCTCACGGACAGGACCAGGGCCACCTCGCGGTTGGTGGCGCCGTCGGCGACGCACCGCGCGATGCGCAACTGCTGGGGGGTGAGCCGGGACAGCGCTCCCGTGCGCCGGCCGCCCGGGGCCGTGCCGTGCGCCCGCAGTTCCCCGTGCGCCTGTTCGGCCCACACCCGCGCGCCGCAGCCCTCGAACCCCACCAGCGCGGCCCCGAGCTGGTCGCGGGCCGCCCGCAGCCGGCGCCGGCGGCGCAGCCACTTGCCGTACAGCAGCTGGGTGCGGGCCCGTTCGAAGTCGCCGCCCGCCTCCTCGTGCAGGGCCAGCGCCCGCCGGTAGAGCGTGTCGGCCCGGTCGTCACCGGCCAGCAGGGCGCGGCAGCGGGCCAGTTGGGCGGGTGCGTGCGGGTCGGCTCCGCAGGCCGCCCAGCGCGCGAAGTCCAGCACGCCGTCCGCGGCCTGCGCCGGACGCCCGGCCAGCACCGCGGCCTCCGTGAAGCACGGCACGGCCAGCATCCACACCGCGAAGTGCCCGCGCCGCGGACCGGGGCGGACCAGCGGGCCGAGCCGGTCGGCGGCCTCCACCGGGCGGCCCCGGCCCAGGTCGGCGCGGGCCGCCGCCCAGTGGGCGAGGGTCGCCGCCTGGACGAGGCCGTGCCGCAGGGCCGTCTCCAGCGCGGCCCGGACGTGTGCGGCGACCACGGCCGGCTCCCCCTCGATCGACGCGGCCAGGGCCAGGGCGGCGTGGTGGTGGGCGGCGGTGTTCCGCTGTCCGGCGCGCCGCGCCGCCCGCAGTCCCTCCTCCGCGTGCGCGCGGGCCTGCGCGTGCCGTCCCGCGCGCAGCTCGGCGTAGGCCAGGTACTCCAGGGCCGGCGGGACGAGCGCCGCGGATCCGAGGGTCCTGGCCCCGGCCAGTGCCCGGGCACCGGCCCGGCGGGCGGCGGCGACGTCGCCGAGCAGCAGCGCGGCCGCCGTCGAACGCACCAGTTCCTCGGGCCGCCCGCCGGGCCGGGCCCGCTCCACGAGGCGCCGCAGGGGTTCGGCCGCGTCGTCGAAGCGTGCCTCCAGCACGGCGCTCATGCCGCGCCGGTAGTCGTCCAGTGGCTTGGGACCGGCGCCCTCGCCCGCCGTCCGGGGCGCCGGTCCCGGGCCGGCCCCGGGGCGGGGGGCGCCGTCGGCGAGCGCCGCCAGGCACGCGGGCAGGTCGCCCGCCGCCCAGGCGGCGTCCGCCGCGGACAGGGCGGCGGCCGCGGCCTCCGCAGGGGCGTGCGGCCGCAGGAGCGAGGCGGCGCACAGCAGGGAGGCGTGCGCGTCGTCGGCGGAGCCGTCGCGCAGCAGTGCCGTGCCGCGCACCAGTTCGGCGCGGCCGCGCACGGCGGGGGTCGGGGCGCGGTCGAGGACCGTCTCCACGAGCCGCAGCGCCCGCCGCGCCTGACCGGCCGTCAGCGCGTGTGCGGCGGCGGCCGTGCGGCGCTCGGCCGCCGCCGCCGGGTGGACGGTGAGTTCGGCGGCCCGGTCCAGTGCCACGGAGCGCAGCCGGTACGACGCCGGGACGGCCGGGTCGGCCGCGGTCGCGGCCAGTTCGGCCGGCAGCCCACGCGGCGCGGGACCGGCGGTGGCCCACGACCGGTGCAGCAGGGCGGTCAGCCCGGGCGCGGTGCCGTCCGCCGGCGCCAGCTCCTCGGCGAGTGCCCGGTGGACCGCGCGCCGTCGTTCGGGCGCGGCCGTGGCGTAGGCCGTTTCCCGGACCAGGGCGCTGTGGAAGGCGAACCGGCCGTCGACCGGCGCGAGTGGCGCCGGTGCGGACCGGCGGCCCGGTGCGGGCGCGGACGGGTGCAGCCGCGCCGCCGCCCGCAGCACCGGGCCGGTGTCCACGGCCGTGTCGTCCGAGGCGCGCAGCGCGGCGGAGACGGCCAGCACCAGGTCCGCCGCGTACGGCGGCAGCCCGGCCAGCACCGCGCCCGCCACGTCGGACAGCGGCCCGGGGCCGGGTAGCGGCCGGGGCAGCTCGCGCTCCCCGCGCAACTGCGCGGGCGTCAGCCGGCGGACCAGGGCCAGCAGCAGGGCGGGGTTGCCGGCCGCCGCCTCCACCAGCCGCTCCCGCACGGCCGGTTCGGTGCCCGGACCGGTGCTGTCGTCGAGCAGGGCGGCCAGGTCCCCAGGGCCCAGCGGGTCCAGGCTCGTCACCGGCAGTCCGGCGAAGTCGGGGGCGAGGGCGCGGTCGGCGGCGACCGAGAGGAGCAGCCCCACCCGCACGCCGGGGTGCGGGTCGTGCACCGCGCGGCGCAGTGCGGCCCGGGACGGCGGGTCCCACAGGTGCGCGTCGTCCACGCACACCAGCAGGGGCAGGCCGCCGCAGACCCCGCGGAAGAGGTCCGGCAGGCACCCCGGGCCGGCCGCGGCGGTCCGGGTGCCGTCGGGCGGCCGGTCGTCCGGCGCGCCGGCCGCGCGCACCAGCGCGCGGACGCCGCCGTGGGGCAGCCGGGTGTGCGCCGGATCGGTGCGCAGGTGCAGCACGGGCCCGGCGGTGAAGGACCGGGCCGCGTGGTCGAGCAGGGCCGTACGGCCGAGGCCGGGTTCGCCGCTGATGACGAGCGAGGCGCCGTCGGCGGTGGCCGGCCGGTCCAGGAAGGCCTGGACGGCGCGCAGGTGGGCGTCCCGGCCGTGGAGCCGGGGAACCGGTCGGGTGGGGGTGTGTCCGGTCATTCCCGCCACGTTAGGGACGGCCGGACGCGCGCGGAAGCCGGTTTTCCGCGCCGCCCGGACCGGTGGGTCACCGCACCACCTGCGCTTTCGCCGCACCCGTGCGGAGGTGGCGGTGTGCCGGCGCCCGGGGGGGCCGCGGTCGCCGGCCGGGCGCCGGCACGGCCCCGGCGGCCGTCGTGCGCGGCGCGGCCGCCACTGTCCGGCGCGGCGGCCCGGTGCGGTCAGGAGGTGTGCGGGCAGTTGCCCCGGTACTCCTCGATCGTCGGGCCCGGCTGCGGCAGCGGGCACAGGAACTGCTCGTAGCGGGTGTCGTCGTCGATGAACCGCTTCAGCCAGGAGATGCTGTACTTCGCGATCGTCGTGTTCGACGAGTTCGGCGTGAAGTGGGTGGCGTTGTTCAGCTCCAGGTAGGCGCGGTCCAGCGACGAGGGCAGGGTGGTGTAGAAGGGCTGGGCGTGACTCGCGACGGGCGCGATCGTGTCGCCGTCGGCGCCCACGATCAGGGTGGGCGTGCGCACCTCGGGCCAGGTCTTGTCCAGGTTCCACGGGGTCAGCGGGATCGCCGCCTGGAGCGACGGGCGGGACTTGGCCGCCTCCAGGGTGCCGCCGCCGCCCATGGAGTGCCCCATGACGCCGAGGCGGCTGCTGTCGATCCGGCCGCGCACCGAACTGGCCGAGGTGAGGTAGTCCAGCGCGGCGAGCAGCTGGCGCCCCCGGGAGTCGGGCTGGTCCAGCGTGGTGAGCGTGTCGATGGTGAACACGACGAAGCCCTGGGAGGCGAGGCGGGGGCCCAGCCAGGAGATGGAGGACTGGGTGCCGGTGTAGCCGGGCGAGACGGCGACGGCGCCGAAGGTGCCGTCGCCGGTGCTGGTCGGGTAGTACACGGTCCCGCCGCCGAAGCCGGTGACGGAGAGCGGGGAGACGGTGGTCTGGGAGACGGCGTACGGGCCGCGGAGCGCCTCGATGCTCGCGTTGGTCGGCGCCGGGCCGCGCTCGTAGGGGTTGCCCGCCGCGTGGGCGCCCGGACCGGAGAGCGTGGTGAGCGCGACGGCGGCGGCGAGGGCCGCGGCGGCGCCGGCGAGCCGGCCCGTGCGCCGGCGGCCGGTGGCGGGCGCGGCCGGGGACGGGGTGCTGGGGGCGGTGCTGGGCTGCGGGTGCTGCACGACGGGTCGTCCTCTCTGTCGTGGCGGGCCGCCCCGTTCGGATGGCATGCGGATGACGGCTCGGGACAGGTGCCCCGGGCCGTCGCGACGGGCGCCGCCGGCTGACTGGCCCTGTCACTGTCGGCGCGGGGGCCCGCACGGGCACCGGCAATTTCACCGGTCTCGGCCGCCCGCGCCGGCCGGCGCGGGCAGCGAAAAGGGCGACCGGTGACATCCCGTCACCGGCCGCCCGCCGTGCGGCCGGTCAGCGTCTGCGGGACCAGGCGGACCCGATCCCCGCCACGTGCAGGGCCAGCGCGGTCAGGCCGAGGAGCATGACGTTGCCGGACGAGAAGACGTCATTGGTACTGATGTCGGCCGCGTTGATCAGGAACGCGATGAAGAACAGCACTGCCGCCACGATGCCGAGCATGGAACGGACTCCTTCCGTCGGGTGGGGCTCGTATGCCCGCCGGGCGGGTTCGCACGCACGCGCGACGACGGGCTCACGGCGGGGCGGGCGCCGCGCCCTGCCGGGACGGCTACGGGCGGTGGTGTCGCCCCTGCCCGTCACGCTGCAGTTCGGTCCGGGTCAGCGTCAGGAGCGCGGCCCACAGGATGGCCTGGAAGGTGTAGGCGAGCACGGTGCGGGGGTGGGCCCCGGTGGCGAGGGCGGACACCAGCAGTACGGCCGTGAGCACGAAGAACGGCCCGTACAGCCATGGCGTCCACCGCAGGATCCGGGCCGGCAGGGGGGAGGGACGGCGCCGTCGCCGCACGCCGTGGGAGCGCGTCATGAGGCGCACCGGACGGTCGTCCGCCCCGTCGACCGCGGTCGGGTCACCCGCACCGTCGCCGAGACGGCCGAGGCACACGGAGACATCACGTTCACTGGTTCCTCCTCGTCGCGCTGCTGGGGCCGGTCCACCCGGACGTCCGGGGAGCCGGCACGGAGAGTCCTTCTTGTCCCCGTCTGCCCGCGATACGGCGGGGCAGGCGTCCGGGGCACGTCCACGGCGCCGGCGGGCCGGTGACGTCAGGCGTCGGCCGCCTCACGCGCCGGCGGCGGCGTGCGGGCGCCGCCGTCCGCGCGGGACGCGCCCACGGCGTGCGGGCGCCTACAGTGGAGGGCGGCCCCGCCCGCCCGACCGGGCGCCGGCCCCTTCCGGACCTCCCGCAAGACCCCGACCGGAGCACCCATGCCGGATCCCTCAGCCGCCCCGGGCGGCGACACGGACACCCTGTTCGGCCTCGACGCGCTCGGCACGGCGGCACCGGGCCCCGGGCCGGCGCACGGTGCGGGCCCGCTCTTCCGCGACTCCCCCGCCGCCGCCCGGTTCCTGCCCGTGCGGGCCGTCTACGCCGAGCCGGCCGCCGCGGCCTCGCCGCGCGGCCGGCAGGTCCTCGCCCGGTTCCCGGACGCGCGCGTCGTGGAGGTCGACTCCCACTGGCGCGTCCCGGGTCTGCACGGCAACGAGGGCAACGTGGAGCGGTGGGTGCGCGTCAAGGGCGAGACACTCGTCCTCGGCGAGAAGAAGTCGCTGGTCACGCGGCCGAACGGCCGGTCCGCCGACTGGATCGCCCCGGGTCCGTCCAACGGGTGCGCCATGGCGTGCGCCTACTGCTACGTCCCGCGCCGCAAGGGGTACGCCAACCCCGTCACCGTGTTCACGAACATCGAGGCGATCATCGCCCACCTGGGACGGCACATCACCCGGCAAGGTCCCAAGCGCGAACCCAACCAGTGCGACGACTCGGCCTGGGTCTACGACATCGGGGAGAACGGCGACTGCTCGGTGGACGCGCTGATCTGCGACAACACCGCCGATCTGGTGCACGCGTTCCGCCGGTGGCCCACCGCGAAGGCGTCCTTCGCCACCAAGTTCGTCAACCCCGACCTGCTGGCCCTCGACCCGCGCGGCCGGACCCGTGTCCGCTTCTCACTCATGCCCGGCGAGGACTCCCGGCTGCTGGACATCCGCACCTCGCCGGTGACCGAGCGGATCGCCGCCGCGGCCGACTTCCTCGACGCGGGGTACGAGGTGCACTTCAACCTCTCCCCCGTCGTCCTGCGCCCGGGCTGGCGGGACGCCTGGGCGGAACTGCTGCGGCACCTCGACGACGTCCTGCCCGAGCGGGTCAGGCGGCAGGCGGCGGCCGAGGTGATCATGCTCACCCACAACCAGGACCTGCACGAGGTCAACCTCGGCTGGCATCCCCGCGCCGAGGACGTGCTGTGGCAGCCGGACCTGCAGCAGCGCAAGCGGTCGGAGAACGGCGCGCTGAACGTCCGCTACGGCAACCGCGTCAAGGCGGACGCCTTGCAGGTCCTGCGCGGGCTGGTCGCGGCCCACGCCCCCTGGCTGCGCGTCCGGTACGCCTTCTGACGGGCCGGGGCGCGGGGCGGCCCGGTCAGGTGGCGCCCGCCCGCCGGGCGTCCTCGTCCTCGCCGCGGGCGGGGGCCACGGGCGCGGTGAGGTGGTCGAGGACGCCCGTGAGACGCAACCGGTGCTGCAGGAAGCCGGGGAGGTGGTCCAGGCGCAGGGCGGCTCCGGCGGCACTGGTGCGCCGGTGGACCAGCAGCAGGGCGGAGAGCCCCGAGGAGTCGATCCACGTCAGGTCGCGGAAGTCGAGCCGCACCTCGTGCAGGCCCGGGTGGCCCCCGAGGTGGTCGACGACCGCGTGCACCAGGTCGTCACCGGTGTCGTAGCCGACCTCCCCGGTGATGTGCACGGTCAGTGCGGTCGGCTCGCCGACGAGCCGCAGGGCGAATTCGTTGATTGGCTGTGCGGTCATACGCCGTGGGTGTCGGGGGCGGGGTGGGCGGAGCGGGCGCGCAGGACGGCCGTCCCGTCCCGGATCAGGTGCAGGGAGCGGGGGAAGTCGTGCAGCTGGCCGGCCAGGGAGTCCAGTGCGCCCAGCAGGGAGCGCGCCGGCACCTTCCGCGCCTTGAGGATGCCGGCCCTCCAGCCGAGGAAGCCGGTGAAGACCTGGGCGTCGTCCACGTAGAGGGCGGTGGTGAGGAAGCCGATGACGTGGGCCACGTCCTCGGCGGTCCGCTCCCGCTGGGCGTCGCTGTAGCCGCGGATGGCGGGAAACGATTCCTCCAGGTCCGCGAGGGTCTGCTTCACCAGCCGGCCGCGGGAGTGGACGACCAGGGTGTACTCCTGGTCGGCCAGGTGCGGCAGGTCGTCCATCACCTGCCGCACCGCCGTCGGTGCGGGCCGCGGGAGACCGGCTTCGAGCACGGCGGCCGCGCCGCGGGCGTCGGCGGCCCAGCGGTCGGCCCCCAGCGCCCGTGCGTACCGGCCGTCTGCGCCGAAGGCCCGGCCCCCGGCCAGCACGGGGACGCCGATGGCCCGGCAGGCGGTGATGGCCGTGTGCGCCGTCGGCAGGTGGGTGGGCAGGGAGCCCGACAGCAGCACGGCCTGCGGATCGGTGTGGTGCAGGTGGGCGATCAGGTGCGGTGTGGGCGTCTGGGCGCCGAGGTAGTCGACCCGCCAACCGCGCGTGCGCAGCACCTCGGTGACCAGCCGGGCGGGGAAGGCGTGCCATTCCCCGTCCACGCAGCTGACGGTCAGCCGCCCGCGGTGACCGGCGCCGCCCTCGCCCTCCCGGTCCCGGTGCGCGAGCGCGGCGACGACCCGCTCGTTGATGGCGGTGGCGGCGTGCTCCTGGGCGACGGTGAGGCGGTCGGCCGCCCATTCCAGTCCGGCCTTCTCCTGCACCCGGGCGATCACGTCGAGCAGGAGGCTCTCCTCGTCGATCCCCTCGTCCAGCGCGTCGCGGACGGCATCGACGGCGGCGTACTCGTCGCCGGCGGTCACCGCCTCCCACAGCCGTTCGCGGTGCGTCGCAACCGTGACGGAGCGGGTCACCTTCTCCTCCTGGACTGCGCGTGGCGGACGTGCCCGTCGACGATCGAGAGCCGGCCGGCCTTCGGGGCGCCGATGGCGAGGGCCGCCATGTCGTCGTGACAGCCCGGTCCCAGCCACTGCGCCGCGAGCATCTGGACGCGTTCCACGACCGCCTCCGCCGGCATGCCGACGCACTCGGCCAGCACGCGCCCGAGGCGGGCCTCCCCGAAGAACTCGTCGCCCAGCGGGCCGCCGCGGGCCTCGGTGATGCCGTCGGTGTAGAGCAGGCATGTCTCGCCGGGGGCGAGGGTCGTCTCGACCGTGCGCGCCGGCACCGCCGGCAGGGCGCCGACCAGGGTGCCCTGCACGGGGACCGTCTCGATGTCGCCGCTGCGGCGGACGATCAGCGGCGGCAGGTGGCCGGCCCCGGTCAGCCGCAGGTGCACCCGGCCGGCCCGCCGGCGCACCGAGGCCAGCACGAGCGTGGCGAAGCGGGTGTGGTGGGAGCTGAGCAGGGCGCCGTTGAGCAGTTCCAGGATCCGCTGGTGGTCGGCGGCCAGGGGCAGCAGCGCGTGCAGCGTGTTGCGGATCTTGCCGGTCAGCACGGCGGCGTCCAGTCCCTTGCCCGCGACGTCGCCGAGCACGACGAAGGTCTCCTGGGCGGGATCGGCACCGGGGTGGAGGTCGTAGAAGTCGCCGCCGATCCGTTCGTGGTCCAGGGCGGGGCGGTAGCCCGCCGCGTACTCCACGCCGTGCACGCCGCGCAGCACGGGCGGGAGCAGTTCGCGCATCAGCGTGGTGGTGATGGCGGCCTGTTCGGTGTACAGGCGGGCCGCGGACAGGGCGGACCCCGCCCGTGCGGCGAACAGGCGGGCGAACACCTCCTCGCCCTCGGAGAAGGACCGCTCGGTGCTGGAGCGCAGCAGGACCAGCGCGCCGGCCGGCACGCCGTGCCCGGGTAGCGGGGCGACGATGACCGAGCCGACCGGGCCCGCGGACGCCTCCGGCAGCAGCCAGTCGGGAAGGTCGTCGGGGTTGATCCAGCGTGCCGGGACCGGGGGGAGCCCCTGCAGTGCCTCGGCGAGACCGGGCACGCCGCCGGGGTCGATGGCCCGCGTCACCTGGGTGACGGGCATGCCGCGCCGGGCGTAGGTCAGGGGGTAGCGCCGTCCGTGCGGCGGAGCGACGAGCACCGCGGTGTCGGCCAGGTGCTCCGCGGCCATGGACGCGGCCACCTCCGTGCAGCGGGGCACGTTCAGGGTCGACAGGAGCCTGCTGGAGACCTCGGCCAGGACGTTCGACCGCTCCTGGGCGCTGTGCAGCGCCTTCTCGGCGAGGCGCCGGTCGGTGTCGTCGACCAGCCACCACACCACGTCGCCGCCGGTGGACGGGGAGGGGTGGGCTTCGAAGACGCGTTCGTCGATGACTCCGGCCAGCGGGCCGGCCGAGGTGCTGCGCAGTCCGTGGGCGATGTGCCGGTGGGCGTCGGACAGCCAGGCCGGGACGACGTCGTGGAGCCGGTCGCCGCTGGATGCGCCCGGCAGGAGGGACCGCGCGGCCTCGTTGACCTGGATCACGCCACCGTGCCGGTCGACGACCAGGACGGGACAGGGGGCGCTGCCCCACGTCGCCCCGACACTGGCCGAGGCGTCGCGGGAGTCTGCCGGGGAACCTCGGAGAGCACACACAAGCGGAGGCACGCGTCGTGCGCACCCCACCACCTTCCTGTACTGGAAAATAGGTGTCGTACGGCAACAGTTGCGCATCCGTCCACCAGAAGCAAGCGCCTCCGTCGGACGGCCGCCCCCGCCCCGGGCGCCGTGCACCGCCGCCCGGCGGTCCGGCCGGCGCGGGAACCGCGCCGCCGCCGGCCGCGGAGCGGCCGGCGCTCGAACAGGTGTCGGGCGCGGGTGCGGGGGCATCGGCGAGGTATGGATGCACAGTCAGTGGCACTGGCAGGGCGGGGCGGGGCCCGCCGCGCGGCCGACAGCACGGCGATGGCCGTCGCGGCCCGGGCGGGTTTCGCGGCCCGCGGACTGATCTACGTACTCGTGGGCGTCATCGCCCTGCAGATCGCCTTCGGCGGTGACAGCGGCGGTGAGCAGGCCGACCGCGGAGGTGCCCTCGGCGAGCTGGCCGCCAAGCCGCTGGGCTCGGTGATGCTGTGGACCGTCGGGGTCGCGCTCGCCGGCATGGCGCTGTGGCGGCTGTCGGAGGCGGTGTTCGGCGGGGTCGGCCCGGACGGCGGGAAGCCCCGCAAGCGGGCGGCGGCGGCGGCCCGCTTCGTCTTCTACGCCTTCGTCTCCTACTCGGTGCTCTCCTACGCGGCCGGGCACCGGGGCAGCGGCAGCGGATCCTCCGACCGGCAGACCGACGACGTCACCGCCATGGTCCTGAAGTGGCCGGGCGGGGAGTGGATCGTCGGGGTCGCCGGTGCCGCCGTGGTGGCCGCCGGACTGTGGATCGCGGTGCGGGCGGCGCGGAAGAAGTTCCGCAAGAAGCTGCGGACCGGGGCCATGTCGCACCGGGCCCGGCAAGTCACCGACTTCTTCGGGGTGACGGGCGGCACGGCGCGGGGCGTCGTCTTCGCCGTCGCCGGCGTGTTCGCGATCGTCGCCGCCGTCCAGCACCGGCCGGGCAAGGCCAAGGGCATGGACGACACGCTGCGTTCCTTCCGCGACCTGCCCGCCGGTCCCTGGCTGCTCGCCCTGATCGCGTTCGGCCTGGCCGCGTTCGGCGTCTTCTCCTGGTGCAACGCGCGCTGGCGCGAGGTCTGACGCGGACCGTGCCGCGCGCAGCCGGCGGTCCCGCTGCCCCTCCTGCGGCCGGACCGCCGCTCAGGGCCCGTTCGCCCGCAGGACCCGGTCGCGGGAGTCGGCGACGCGGAAGTGCGCCAGGGTGCCGCTGACCGTGAACAGGCGGGTGATGTTCTCCTGCAGCGGCCCCGCGATCACCAGGCCGCGGCCGTCGGCTTCGTGGCGCTGCCGGGCGTCGAGCAGGGCGCTGAGCAGCTGGCTGTCACCGAAGCTGACGCCGGACAGGTCCACCAGGGTGGTGGGCAGGCCCGCCTCGTCGGCCTCGGCCCAGGCGGCCCTGAGGAGATCGCACTCGTCGTAGTCGATCTCTCCGCACACCGTGATCTCGAAGATCCGATCGTGCCGCGCCACCTGCACCGTTGCCTCGGACTCCCACCGCATTGCGCCATCCTGGCACCCCGGGCCCCCGTAATTCCAGGCCGCCCGCGACCGGGGCCTACCCCGGCGGGGTCATCGCCCAGCGGATGGTCCGGGTGAGCAGGCGCCCGGCCGGGTGCACCGCCGTCTCCTCGACGAGCGGGACGCGCGGCAGGCGCAGCAGGACGCGGGCCCACGGGGGCAGGAGCGTCACGGCGTTGGCGGCCAGCGCGGCGTACGCGGGCCGGACGGCGAGCGGCAGCGGCGGTTCGAGCAGCAGGAAGCGGGCCGCCGCGCGCGCCTCGGGGGTGGCCCGGCACTCGGGGCGGTAGGCGGCCAGCCGCTCGGACAGGGCGTGCCGGTCGCGCGGCGGATCGGTCGCGCCGAGGGCCTCGGCGACCCGTGCGGTGTCGGCGACGTAGCCGTCGTGGCCGTCGGCGTCGAGGGGACGGGCGCCGTACCGGTCGTGGGCGCGCAGGAAGCACTCCGCCTCGGCGGCGTGGACCCAGCCGAGCAGGTGGGGATCGGCCGCGTGGTACGGCTCCCCGCCGGGGGCCGTTCCCCGCACCTTCTCGTGGATCGCGCGGACCCGGTCGACGGCCGCCTGGGCGTCGCCCGCGGTGCCGTACGTCGTCACGGCCAGGAAGGTGCTGGTGCGCTGCAGCCGGCCCCAGGGGTCCCCGCGGTAGCCCGAGTGGGCGGCGACCGCCGCCATGGCGAGCGGGTGCAGGGACTGCAGCAGGAGGGCGGCGACCCCGCCGATGAACATGGAGGCGTCACCGTGGACGGTGCGGATGGGCCGTTCCGGCCCGAACCAGCGCGGACCGGGCGTGTCGTGGATCCGGGCACGGACCGCCGGCCCGTCGGGGCCCGCCACCCGGCGGAAGAGCAGTGCGCCCAGGTGGGTGCGTACGTCCGGCAGCATGGTCGTCTCCCGTCTCTCGCCTCTCCCGCCCCTCGGGTCCCCCGCCGTCACGGGCCGGCGGGCATCCCACCGGCTTCCCGGTCCGACGAGGGCCACACATAGGGCAGGTCGTCCGGTACCCCCGGGAACCGCTCGGCGTAGGTGTCGGGGTCCTTGCGGACCAGCGCCGACCGGTGGCTGAGGTGGAAGGCCCCGTCGCCCAGCCACGGCGGCAGTTCCCCGGCGGCGGCGAGCGCGGACTGGGCGCGCACGGGAGCGCCCGGGTGCGCCGCGGCGAAGTCGGCGACGAGCGAGGCCGCGCAGCTGTCCTGGTGCCCCAGGTCCCGCCAGACGTGGCAGACCTCCAGGCCGTAGCGGACCAGCGCCTCCTCGTACCCCGTCCACATGCGCACGGCGGGGTGCCGGCGCCAGCCGTATCCCGGCACGGTCAGCCCGCGCAGGACCTGGAGGGCTTCGACCCGCTGCTTGCCCAGGCGGCGCCGGTCCAGGAGCAGGCCGGAGCGCCGGAAGTCGGGGTCGGGCAGGAAGGTCTGCATGGAAGGGGACCACTCTCCTCGGACGGTCTCGGGTCTTCGGGCTCAGGTGCCGGACGGGGCGGACGACGGGTCCGGCGGCCCCGGGCCGGCCGCCCGCCGCTCAGGGGTGGCGCGCCGCCGCCGCGCCGTCCGCCCGTCCGCCCGCGCCGAGCAGGCCGGTGGGCAGGAAGGTCCCCTCCGCCTCCAGCCGGGACAGCTCGCGGCGGGACACCCGCGGGACCACGGCGGGCAGGGCCCCGCGCACCGGTTGCGCCAGCCGCAGCCAGGCCGGTGTGTACACGGCCGTACGGCGCCGTTCCAGACCGCGCACGATCCGCGCGGCGACCGTGTCGACGGGGGTCACCCGCCGCGCGGGGGGCGGCATGTGGGCGCGCAGTTCCCGCAGGACGGCGTGCCGGTCGGCGTCGCGGATCATGTCGGTGTCCGTCCAGTTCAGGTAGGCGATGCCCACGGCGACGCCGCGGTGGGCCACCTCGGCCCGCAGTGCGTGCGCGAAGGCCTCGGCACCGGCCTTGGAGGCGCAGTAGGCGCTCATCATGGGCGCGTGGCCGATGGCCGCCAGGGAGGTTATCTGCAGGTAGTAGCCGGCCGTGGCCACCAGGTCGGGCAGGAAGGCGCGCGCCGTCTGGGCGCTGCCCGTCAGGTTCACGTCGATCACGCGGCGCCAGGTGCCGGGATCGGAGGCGGCGAACGGGCCGCCCTCCGCGACGCCGGCGTTCGCGATCACGGCCGAGGACGGCCCGAGGCGCTCGCGCACCTCGTCCGCGGCGGCCCTGAGCGCCGAGGGATCGGTGACGTCGGCCCCGATCGCGAGGGCCCTGCCGGGCAGCCCGGAGGCGACCTCCTCCAGCAGGGGTTTCTCGTGGCCCAGGAGCACCGGGACGGCGCCGCGCCCGGCGACCTCGCGCGCGAGCGCGGCGCCCAGCCCGCGCGCGGCACCGGTCACCACGACCGTCCGGTCGCGCAGAGGGTTGTCCCGCATGCCTGCGCCTTCCTTCCCGTGGGCGGCGCGGGCCCTCGGTGGCCGCGCCGCCGGTGTTCGTGTCCGGGCGGGGATCAGCTCCCCCGGCCGGGGGCCGGGCCTCGTGACCGGGGCGGCCGTGCGTGCGGCGGGCTTCCTTCATCTCGGCCTCGTACAGGTGGTCGCGGCCCCGGGCCAGCTCGTCCACGGCGCTGCGCTCCAGGTTTTGGAACGGGCGGTAGTAGGTGTGGTTGTAGGCCTCGACGATCTGGAACGTCCAGTGGCCCGGGATGACGTTGCGGCCCAGGACCTCCGACTGGACCTTGTCCGCCCACTCGGGGTGCCCGGCCTCGCGCAGGAGCCGCACCGCACGGTCCAGTTCGAGGTCGGCCGTGCCGGTCAGCTGGTGGAACTCGTAGAGGTGGCCGCGGGCCCGTTCGGTCGTCTCCAGTGCCTTCGACAGCGATCCCAGGGCCTCCACGGTGGCGTCGCTGACGCCGTCCGGGCGCCGGTGCCGTGCGTCGGGGCCGTCCTGGTGGTCGTTCATGCCGCTCCTTGCCGGTGTCGTGTGCTTCGTGGTTCTCTTCCCGCCGCCGCCTCGCCGGGGCCGCGCGGTCGCCGGAACGGGTGGTCAGCGTTTGCGTCCGGTGCGGTCACGGCGGCTCAGGAAGCGCTGTGCGTGCGCCAGGACGGGTGCCCGGTGTCCGCGCAGCGCGGCCCGTGCGGCGTTGGCGCCGGGAGCGCCGTGCACGCCTCCGCCGGGGTGGGCGCCCGCGGAGGCGAGGAAGAGCCCGGGGACGGAGGTCTCCGGGCGTCCGGTGCCCGGTACCGGACGGAAGACGAGCTGCTGGTGGATGGCGGTCGTGCCGCCGTTGAGGGCGCCGCCGAAGAGGTTGGCGTCGAGTCGCTGCAGGGTCGGCGGGGCCAGGACGCGCCGGGCGCGGATGCGGGACCGGAACCCGGGGGCGAAGCGTTCGACCTGGCGTTCGACCCGGTCCGCCATGCGTTCCTGGTCCGCGGGTCCCCAGTTCCCGGTGATGCCCTCCCCGCCGGCGTCCTCGCGGATCTCGTGCGGGACGTGGGTGTAGGCCCAGGCGGACTCGGTGCCCGCGGGTGAGCGGGTGGTGTCGGACGTGGTCATCTGCCCGAACAGCGCGAAAGGACGGTCCGGTACCTGGTGCATGGCGATCTGCGCGGCGAAGCGGGTCAGCTCGTCCGTGCCGTCGGCCAGGTGGACGGTCCCGGCCCGGCCGGCCTCCTCGGTCCGCCACGGCACCGGGCCGTCGAGCGCCCAGTCGACCTTGAAGGTGGCGAAGTCCCACTGGAAGCGCCGCAGGTCCTCCAGCGCCTGGCCCGGCAGGTGCTCGGGGTCGAGGAGGTCGCGGTACAGGGCGGGCACCGCGACGTCGGCCAGTACGGCGCGCCGGGCGGCCACCGCGTCCCCGCCCGCCGTGCGGACGCCCACGGCCCGGCCGCCGCGGACGACGACCCGTTCGACTCGCTGTCCGCAGCGCACCTCTGCGCCGCGGGCGCGCAGCCGCCGCACCAGCGCGTCGGTCAGCGCGCCGGAACCGCCGACGGGCACGGGGAAGCCGTAGGTCTGGCCGAGCATCGACATCAGCCAGCCGAAGCCGCCGCTGCCCGCCGCCTCGGGGGCGAGGTCGGCGTGCAGCGCGTTGCCCGCCAGCAGCAGCCGGCCGCCCTCGCCGTCGAACTCCTCCTCCCCCAGCCGCCGCACCGGCAGCACCAGGGACCGCGCCAGGCGCAGGCCGCCGCCGGTGCGCAGCCGCAGGGCCAGTCGTGCCGCCGCCCGGACCGGCGGAAAAGGCGTGAACAGGACGCCGAGGACGTCGCGGCGCACGTTCTGCCAGACCTCGAACAGACGGCGCCAGGCCGCTCCGTCACCCGGCGCGAAGGCGTCGAGGGAGGCGGCCGTGGTGTCGATGCGCCGGTCCAGCACCGCGCACCTGCCGTCGGTCAGCGGGTGGGCCAGCACGTGCGGGGCGTGGCTCCAGCGCAGTCCGTGCTCCTCCAGGCGGAGCGCGGACAGCAGGGGGGAGGCCGCCGCGAGCGGATAGAAGGAACTGAAGAGGTCGTTGACGTAGTCGGGGTGGACGCCCCGGTCGTGCCGGACGGCACCGCCGGGCTCGGGCTGCTCCTCCAGCACCTGGACGCTCCATCCGGCGTCGGCGAGGACGTTGGCCGCCACCAGCCCGTTGGGTCCCGCCCCGATGACCACGGCGTCAGGCATGGCCGGCCCCGCCCGCGCCGGCGGTCCGCGCAGACGGGCCCCGGCGCGCCTCCCTCCGCCCCTCCCGCGGGGGTTCCTCGCAGACGTGGGCGAGCCGGGCGAGCATGGCCCGGTGGCGCAGGCGGATCAGCGCTTCGAACCCCATGTTGTGCAGGGTGCCGCCCGCTCCCTGCAGCGGGTGCTCGTCGACCCGGACCAGGGAGTGCTCACCCCATTCGCGCACCTCGATGGAGATGCGGGCGGTGCCGAGCGGGCCCGCCTTGGCCTCCAGCTCCAGCAGGGAGCCGGCCCGGCAACTGCGCACGACGGTCTCGTTGCCGACCTGGAACGGGCCCATCCGGATCCGGTAGGCGATCGAGGCCCCCTTCTGCGGCCACCGGCCGCGCAGCTCGCGGGACGAGGCGGTGCCGACCACCCACTCCGCGTACCGGTCGCCGTCGGCGAGGACCTCCCACACCCTGGCCGGACTGGCCTTGATCAAGCGATGCCGAACCGCCACCTGGGACTTCCTTTCGCACCCGCCGGCCCTGTCCGCCGTCGAGTGCCCTGGTGGCGCCCGCCCCAACCCTGCGCGGTGCGGTGGCGGACGGGCCGGTCGGGGAGGGTGAGGGGCGGGCCGCCGCGCGCCCCGGGCGGACGTGCGTGCCGGGCGGACGTGCGTGCCCGGACGCATCCGGGATATCCGGAGCGCATGGCGAAGCTGCACCTTCCCGGCCGAAGCGAGCACGACCACGGTGACCGGACGCCCCGGGTCCCGGCGCCCGGGGAGGTCGGGCCCGGCCCGGAGGTCGAGCGGCACGCGCCCGGCACGCCGGTCCAGCTGCCCCGGCGGGCCTGGAAGAAGGTACTGAAGGGCAGTGTGCGCGAGTTCGTGGACGACGAGCTGACCGACCGCGCCGCGGCGCTCACCTACTACGGGGTGCTGTCCCTCTTCCCGGCGCTGCTGGTCCTCGTGTCCCTGCTCGGCATCAGCGGGGAGTCCGCCACCGACAAGGTGCTGACCGGCCTCGAACGCCTGACCCCGGGCTCCGTCCGGGACATCCTCACCCGTGCGGTCGAACAGCTGCAGGGCAACGCCGGCACCGGTTCGGTCATGGCGGTCGTCGGCATCCTGCTCGCCGTCTGGTCGGCCTCGGGCTACGTGGCGGCGTTCATCCGCGCGGCGAACGCGGTGTACGACATGCCGGAGGGGCGTCCGGCCTGGAAGGTCCTGCCGGTCCGCCTCGGCCTGACGGTCGCCCTGATGGTGCTGGCCGTGATCAGCTCCTTGATCGTGGTGTTCACCGGCGGCCTGGCCCGGCGGGCGGGCTCCGCCCTCGGTGTGGGGGACACCGCGCTGGCGGTGTGGTCCGTCGCGAAGTGGCCGGTGCTGGTGGTGCTGGTCACGATGATGATCGCCCTGCTGTACTGGGCGAGCCCCAACGCCAAGGTGAAGGGGCTGCGCTGGATCACCCCCGGCAGCCTGCTGGCGCTGCTGGTCTGGACGGCCGCCTCCGCCGGGTTCGCGCTCTACGTCTCCCACTTCGCGTCGTACAACAAGACCTACGGCACCATGGCCGGCGTCATCGTCTTCCTGGTGTGGCTGTGGATCGGCAACCTGGCGATCCTGCTGGGCCTGGAATTCGACGCGGAGGTGGCGCGGCAGCGGGCCGTCGCCGGCGGCCTGCCGCCGGACACCGAGCCGTACACCGAACCCCGGGACACCCGCGCGTGGAACGAGGAGGACGTGCGCCGGGTCGAGGGCGGCTGACCCCGGGCGCGGTCCGGCCGGCCCGGCGGCGTCCCGCCCGCGGCCCCCTCCGGCGTGCGGGCCGTCCCGGGCTGCGGCAGGCTACGGACAGAGGCCGAGAAGGGACGGAGCGTGGCCGGGCGCACGGTCCGGCGGCCGGGCCGCACGGCCCCGCCGCACGGCCCGTGCCGCAGTCGCCCGGCGACGGGCCCCGCCCGCGACCACTGGCGGGGCACCGGAGCCGGTGCCCGGCACCGCTCGTCCCCGGCTCCGTTACCGGACCGTCCGGGACCTTCGGGAGTGATGCGACATGACCTTGGACTCCGCGCCCTCGGTGCCCGACGACCTGCCGGTGAGGGCCTGGCCGGTCAACGACCTGCCCGCCCTGGACCCCGACCCCTTCCTGGACGAACTGCTGCGCGACGAGCCCGTGGCCCGCATCGCGCTGCCCCACGGCTCCGGCTGCGCCTGGCTGGTCACCCGGTACGAGGACGTCCGCTTCGTCACCTCCGACCCGCGCTTCTCCCGCGAGGAGGTCGTCGGGCGCCCGGTGACCAGCATGGCGCCGCAGGCCGTGGCGTCGCAGACGGCGGGGCTGCAGTACATCGACCCGCCGCGGCACACCCGGTTGCGCCGGGTCGTGGCGCGCGCGTTCACCGCCCGGAGCATGAACCGGCTGCGGCCGGTGGCGGAGCGCACGGCCCGGCGGATGCTCGACGGCATGGAGCAGGCCGGTCCGCCGGCCGACCTCATGGAGCACCTGCACACCCCTTTCCCCATCGCGGTCGTCTGCGCCTTCCTCGGGGCCGACGAGGAGGACTGGCACCGCTGGGCCGGGAACTCCGAAGCCCTGCTGTCCAAGGCCGCGGACCGCGGGGAACGGCTCCTGGAGGCACGCGCGGTGACGCGCGGCCAGATCGTGGAGCTCCTGCGACGGCGGCGCGAGGAACCCCGCGAGGACCTCGCGGGCGTGCTCGCCCGGGCCGCCGCGACCGGCGAGATCACCGACGACGAGGCCATCTCGCTGGCCATGGCCGTCTACGTCAGCGGCGGGCACGCGGTCCGCAACAACAGCGGCTCGATGATGTACACCCTGCTGACGCACCCGGACCACACCGAGCGGCTGCGCCGCGAGCCGGACCTGCTCCCCCGCGCCGTGGAGGAGCTCTTCCGCTTCGTCCCCCACCGCAACGGGGTGGGCATCCCCCGCATCGCCACCGAGGACGTCGTGGTCCGCGGCCGTCTGATCCGCAAGGGCGAGGCCGTCTACAACGCGTACGTCGCCGCCAACCGTGATCCCGAGGTCTTCCCCGAACCCGACGTGCTGGACTTCGACCGGGACGGGGCCGGGCACGTCGCCTTCGGGCACGGCCCCCACTTCTGCCTGGCCGCCCTGATGGCGCGGATGGAGGCGGAGGTGATGATCCGGGCCGTGCTCGACCGCTTCCCCGGCCTGCGCCTAGCGGTCGCGCCCGAGGAGGTCGAGTTCCAGCGGGAGGGCCTGATCCGCGGGCCGAGGTCCCTGCCCGTGGCCTGGTAGGGGCGCGGGCCGCACGGCGCGTGCCCGCGTCCCCGTCACCACGACGGCCCGCCCGCCGAGCACGTCGAGGCCGACGGCGGAGGCCGCCACCCCGGCCGCCACGCCGCCGACGGGTTCGCCGGCCTCCCGCTCCCGGTCCGCCCACCGGGAGCGGGACGAGGCGGCCGGTGTCCGGCCGCCCGTTCAGGACTCCGCGGGGCGCAGCACGACGGGCAGCGACCGGTATCCGTTGAGCATGAACGTCGGCAGGGGCGCCAGCTCCCCGGGAGCGCAGGCGAGTCGAACGTCCGGGAACAGGCCGAAGAGCTCGGCGAGGGCGGAGGTCGCCTCTATCTCACCGAGCGGTGCGCCGAGGCAGCGGTGCGGGCCGTGGCCGAAGCCTATGAGGTCCCGGTCGCGGCGCAGCAGGTCGAAGCGGGAGGCGTCCGGCCCGTGCCGGTCGGTCTCGTGGCCGCCGGCCGCGAAGTTGACCAGGATGCACTCGCCCTTGCGGATCGTGACCCCGTCGAGGTCGATGTCCTCCACCGCGAAGCGCAGCGGCGAGTACGCCCCGGGGGTGTGCATCCGCATGGTCTCGGCGACGACGTCCGCCCAGGTCGCGCGGCCCGCGCGCAGGTGCTCCAGCTGCTCGGGGTGGGTCAGCAGGGCGCCGGCCGCGTTGGTGATGAGCGTGGCGGTGGTGTCCTGGCCGGCGGCGATGAACATGAACAGGGAACCGAGCAGTTCGTCCTCGGTGAGGCGGTCGTCGTGGTCGCGGGCCGCGATCAGCGAGCTGGTGAGGTCGTCACCCGGCCGCTCCCGCTTCGCCTTCACCAGTGCGGTGAGCCGCCCGAAGGCCTCCATGCGGGCGGCCTCCATCTCCTGCGCGGAGACGGTGGAGCTGAACACGGTGCTCAGCGCCGAGGAGAGGGCGTCCGTCTCGGCACCCTGCGGTACGCCGAACAGCTCGCATACGACCCGCAGCGGCAGCACTTCGGCGTAGGCGGTGCGCAGGTCGACCGGGGTGCCGGGCGGCAGCGCCGCCAGTGTGCCGAGCAGTTCGGCCGACAGTTCCTCGACGCGCGGGCGCAGCGCTTCGGAGCGCCGCGCGGTGAAGGCGCCGGCCACCAGGCGGCGCAGCCGGGTGTGGTGCTCCCCGTAGGCGAAGAGCATGTTCTCGTTCACCACCCACGGGTAGAGCGGCCACTCCTCGGTGATCCTGCCCTCGATGAACGCCGGCCAGTGCAGGCGGGCGCTGCGGGAGACCCGCGGATCG
Source organism: Streptomyces sp. TG1A-8 (assembly GCF_030499535.1). NCBI lineage: Bacteria > Bacillati > Actinomycetota > Actinomycetes > Kitasatosporales > Streptomycetaceae > Streptomyces > Streptomyces sp. TG1A-8. Next base: position 6,571,291 of record NZ_JASTLB010000001.1, on the reverse strand, counting down.
GTCAGCAGCCGTTCCACACAGGCCTGCCGGACGACGGCCCAGGCGATCACCCCTCCGGGCAGTTCGACCCGGACCGCGGGGCCCCGGGCGCGCAGCAGCGCGGCCTCCCCGGTGTGGTCCCGGCCCGTGAGGTCCAAGGCGTAGGGGCATGCGGTCGTTTCCATCGATGTGCTCCCTGGGTCGGTCCTGCATCACGGTGGTGCGGTGCGACGTGCCCAGGGGGGAGGGCGCCGGCTCCCCCGCGTCCGGCGGGCGGCGGTGCCCGGGAGCGCCGCTCAGCCGGCGGCCCGGGCCTGCGCCGCGTCCCGGCGCAGTGTCATGGCCTCCTCGTAGACCCTCAGCCCCCGGTCGGGCGACATGTCCAGGCGCACCAGCACCGCGGGGACCGCGATGCTGGTCATCAGGTGCCGGTAGAGGTCGACGACGCGTTCCATCAGGTCCGTGTGGTCGTTCATTATCTTGGACAGCACCTGGGCGCCGGTGAACGCGGCGACGAACGCCTTGGCCGCGGCCTCGACGTCGACCTGGGGCAGCACCTCGCCGTTCGCCTTCGCCCGCTGGAGCAGCTTGGCGTTGTGGTCGATCCAGGAGGCCATCGGCACCCGCCGGTCCAGCCCGTCGTGCGGTGACCCCTGGTCCACGGTGAGGCGGACGCTGCCGCGCACCAACGGGTCGCCCGCACTGAGCAGGTGGGCGAGGAGGAATCCGCCGTCCAGTCCCTCCTGGAGCACCAGTTCCCGCGGCGGCGAGTCCGGCACCGATGTCAACTGGTCGGTCAGCACCGCCTGGGCGAGCTGCTCCTTGGAGGCGAAGTGGAAGTAGAGGGCGCCCTTGGTGACGTTCGCCCGCTGGAGGATTTCGGAGATGGTCGCCGCTTCGTAGCCGACCTCGGCGAACACGGCGGCGGCCGCCACCAGGATGGTGCGTCTCGTCCTGATCGCTCGTTCCTGCAGGGCCACGGCACAACCTCCGCACTGACTTCACCGGCCGGCCGGCAGGGAAAGGAAACCGACGGGTCCGTATCCTGCCACCTCGGAAGATGCCCTTTCAACCACGCACAGCGTCCCCCTCTCCGCCTGGTCGTGCCGGGTCCTGCGGGCCGTCGCAGCCGCCACGATAAAACCTGCCGCCCGGTATCTCAACGCCCGGGCGCGTGCCCCTGGCCGGGGTGAAATACCCTCGACGAAAGGGGAGTTCGGCGTTCCGGTCGCCGGTGGATCACAGCGGACACCCAAAGGTGCGCCCCCCGGCCGCCGGTGGCATAGATTTTGCTTGATGAGCAAACCGGGAGGTCCGTATCTTCTGCCCTGCGCACCCGCCCTTCCGGACCTGCGACCACGGGAGTGGGTCATGACCCTTCTGACGCCTCAGGCAAGCCTTCCCTCCTCGCCGGAGGCCGACAGGCGCCGCACGCGTCGGGCGTTCCGCCACGACGGGCCCCCGGCGGGCGGGCACGGACCGGGGGACGACCCGCCGGCCCCCACGGTCGCCGGGCAGTTGGCCGAACTCCTGTTCGACGGTGACGACCGGGAGCGTATCCACGGTCCGTGGCGCGACCTCATCGCCAAGGAGACGTTCCGCCACCGTCCCGGGCTCGGCCCGGAGGAACGCACCGCCCAGGCCTACGACTGGCTGCGCCTGGTCAACGACACGGCCGGCAGCGCCGAGCGGCTCGCGGACGATCCGGAGCTGCTGGCGGGACTGCACGAGTGGGCGGCGGTCGTGGACGGGGGCGGGGGCCTGTGCACGGTGGCGAGCATCCACTACAACCTGTTCCTCGGCAGCCTGCTCGACCACGGGGGCGCCGGCGGCAGGGACTTGTCCGACTTCACCGCCCTGCGGCGCACCGGAACGTTCCTGTGCACCGAACTGGACCACGGCAACGACGCCTCGGCCCTGGAGACCACCGCCGAACTCGACCCGGTCACCGGCGGGTTCGTGCTGCACACGCCGCACCCCGGGGCCCAGAAGTTCATGCCCAACACCAGCACGACCGGCGGCCCCAAGAGCGCCGTGGTGGCCGCCCGGCTCCTCGTCGACGGCCGCGACGAGGGCGTCTTCCTGTTCCTGACCCCGCTGAGCGACGACGACGGGCTGCTGCCGGGGGTGCGCGTCCGGCGGTTGCCGCTGCGCGCCGGCGCCCCGCTGGACCACTGCCTGACCGCCTTCGAGCGGGTGCTGCTGCCGCGCACGGCCCTGCTGGAGTCGGCCCACGGCCGCCTGGACGCCGAGGGCCGGTTCCACAGCAGCCTCGGCAACCGGCGCAAGCGGTTCCTGCAGTCGATCGGCCGGGTCACCATGGGCAAGCTGTGCATGAGCGGCGCCGCCGTCGGTGCGGCCCGGGCCGCGCTGGCCGTCGCGGTCCGCTACGGCGACCGCCGGCGGGTCGGCGGGCCGCGGGCGGGCGAGCGCGTCCCGGTCAACACCCACCGCTCCCACCACGGGCGGCTGTTGCAGGCGCTCGCCACGGCCTACGCGATGACCTTCCTGCACCGCTCGGTGCTGGCCCGCTGGTCCGCCCAGCGCGCCCACCCGGACGCCGGGCAACGGGCCGAGGCCGAGCGCCTGGTGGCGGTGGCGAAGGGCTGGATCACCTGGCAGGCGCGGGACATCACCGTCGAGTGCCGGGAACGCTGCGGCGCCCAGGGCCTGTTCGCGGCGAACGGCCTGTCGGAGTTCCCGCAGTACATCGAGGGCACCATCACCGCCGAGGGCGACAACCTGGTGATCTGGGTCAAGGCCGCCGCCGAGATGCTCTTCGAGCACCAGCCGTCCGACCGGGAGCTCGCGTCCCCCGGCGGTGCGGAGCAGTTGACGGACGTCCGGCACCTGCGGGAACTGCTCGCCCGCGCCGAGTCCCTCTGGCAGGACCGGGCCCGCGCCCAGTTGCGCCGGGGGCCTTCGGGAAACCCGGTGGAGCGCTGGAACAGCGCCTCCTCCGCCGCCCTGGAGATGGTGTCGGTGCACGCCCGGCTGCGGGCGGCGGACGCCTTCCTGGACGCGGCCGAGCGGGCGGCGGGCACCGAGGCGCGCGAACTGCTGCGCGCGCTGTGCCGGCTGTTCCTGCTGCAGCAGTTGCGCGAGCACTCCGGTGACCTGCTGGCCGAGGGCCACCTGTCCGCCGAGCAGGTGCGCGGGCTGCCCCAGCTCCTGGACGACGTGCTGCGCGGCCTCGCCCCGCACATGACGGAGCTGGTCGACGCGTTCGACCTGCCCGCCGCGTACCTGGACGGCATCCCCCTGGCCGGCTCCGGCCGCGTCTCGCTCGCGGACTACTCGACCCCGGCCGGCTGACGGACTCCCTGGCCGGCACCCGGGGGGGCGCCGCCGGCCGGGCCGGCTGCGGGCGCGCCGCGGGGAACCCGTGGCGTTGCGGCGGCCGGCCGCCGGCCGCCGCTCACGGAATCTCCTGTTCCGCCCAGATGATCTTCCCGTCGGCCGTGTAACGCGCCCCCCAGCGGTGGGCGAGCTGGGCCACCAGGAACAGGCCGCGGCCGCCCTCGTCCGTGCTGCGGGCGTGCCTGAGCCGGGGAGCGGTACTGCTGCCGTCGGAGACCTCGCAGGTCAGACGGGTGTCGCGGAGCAGCCGCAGTCGAAAGGGGGGTGCGGCGTAGCGGATCGCGTTGGTGACCAGTTCGCTCACGATCAGCTCGGTCGCCACCGCCAGTTCCTCCAGGCCCCAGTCGGCCATCTGACGCGTGGCCTCGGCCCGGAGCCGTCCGACCGCGGCGGGGTCGGCGGGCACGTCCCAGCAGGCCACCCGGCCGGCCCCCAGGGCGTGGGTGCGTGCCAGGAGGAGGGCGATGTCGTCGGGCTGGGGCACGGGGACGAGCTGCCGCACGGCGGAGGCGCACAGGGTGCGCAGGTCGCTCTCGGTTCCGGCCAGCGCCTCGGTGAGCCGGGACATGCCCGACTCCATGTCCTGGTCGCACCCCTCGATCAGGCCGTTGGTGTACAGGCCCAGCAGGCTGTTCTCGGCCAGCTCGATCTCGGCGGCCTCGAAGCCCAGGCCGCCCAGTCCGAGCGGCGGCCCGGCCGGGATCTCCGGGAAGCGGACGCTGCCGTCCGGTGCGACGACGACGGGGGGCGGATGGCCGGCCCGCGCCATCGTGCACCGCCGGGTCACCGGGTCGTAGACGGCGTACAGGCAGGTCGCGCCGGTGAAGGTCGACTCGCTCCTGGCCGCCGTGTCCCGGCCGCCCTCCTCGTCGCTGAGCCGCAGGACGAGGTCGTCGAGGTGGGCGAGCAGTTCGTCGGGGGGCATCTCCATGTCGGCGAGGGTCTGCACGGCCGTGCGCAGGCGGCCCATGCTCGCCGCCGCGGTGATGCCGTGGCCGACCACGTCGCCGACGACGAGGCCCACCCGCGCGCCGGACAGCGGGATCACGTCGAACCAGTCGCCGCCGACCCCGCCCGTCGCGTCCGCCGGCAGGTAGGAGGAGGCGACCTCCACCGCCGTCCCGCCCGACAGGACGTGGGGCAGCAGACTGCGCTGCAGGGTGACGGCCGCGGTGTGCTCGCGGGTGTAGCGGCGGGCGTTGTCGACGCACACGGCCGCCCGGGCGACGAGTTCCTCGGCGAGCAGCACGTCGTCGCGGACGAAGGGCACCGGGTTGGCGGACCGGGCGAACGTGGTGAGGCCGAGGGCGGTGTTCCGGGCGCGCATCGGCACGCAGAGCAGGGAGTGCAGGCCGTACTCGCGGATGCGGGCCGCCCTCTCGCGCTGCTCACCGGTCCACATGCCGTCGGCCGGATCCAGCACCGGGATCAGCACCGGGTCGCCGTTGACGAGCAGGTCGACGTCGTTGGGCGGCAGCAGGAAGTCCGTCTCCTCGCCGATGCGGGCCACCGCCTCCGGACAGCCCTCCCGCACCGACGTCAGACCGGCCCGGCGCATCCCCGGTCGCGCGGGGGCCGGTCCGGCGTCGCTCAGCCAGGCTCCGTGTCCCTCCGCGCTGAGCACGTGCTCCAGCAGGTCCACGGAGACGAAGTCCGCGAAGCGGGGCACCGCGAAGTCGGCGAGCTCCTGGGCCGTGCGCAGCACGTCGAGGGTCGTGCCGATGCGGGTACCGGCCTCGTTGACCAGGGACAGCAGCCGGCGGGCGTTCCACCGCTCGGTGACGTCCAGGACCATGTAGCAGACCCCGGTGGTGGTGCCGCCGGCGTCCACGAGCGGGAAGAACGACGTCGAGTAGGCGTGCCGACGGTGCGGATCGGCCCAGCTCCACCCGACGTGCTCGTAGTCGGTCACCGGCTCCCCCGTGGCCAGGACCTGGCGCATCAGCCCTTCGAGGGCCGCGGACTCCAGTCCGGGCAGCAGCTCGCTCAGCCGGCGGCCCAGCCGCTGTTCGCGCGGCACGCCGCCGAGGCGTTCGAGGGTGTCGTTCAGCCACACGTAGCGGAGCTGCGGGTCCACGACGGCCATGCCGACCGGGGAACGGGTCTGGAAGCCGTCGAGGACGTACTGCCCGACGCTCGTCCAGCGCCGGTCCCGTTCCCGCGCCGAGACCAGGAAGCACTCGGCTGCGCCCATGCGGAAGGCCGCCGAGACCCTGAGGTCCACGTCGACGGAGCGGCCGTCACCGCGCCGCACGGCGGCCAGGCCGCTCCAGCCCATGCCGGTGCGGCACCGCTCGGCGATCGCCGCGGCGCGTACCGGGTCCCCGGGCCCGGCCAGCAGGCGGGCGGCCGGACGGCCGGTGACCTCGCCGGCCGGACGGCCGAGCAGTTCCTCCGCACCCCGGGTCCAGCCGAGCACGACACCGGCCGCCGAGATCACCGCCGCCGCGTCGGTGGACGCGTCGAGGGGACCATCCGGCCCCGCGGACCGGGACGCGTCGGGATCCTTGTGCGCAGATTCCATCGCTCCCATCCTCCACCGCCCCGCACGGTTCCGCCCGTCCGGCGGGCGGGCCCGGGGCGGCGCCGGGCGGGGTCCGGGGGCCCGGCCCTCGTCGGGCGCCGGACGGGGGCCGGGGGCAGCATGGGTAGTGCCGGTCGGCGGCGCCGCGGCGCGGGCCGGGCCCGGGCGGCCGATCAGCCGGTGGAGGTGGACCTGGAATGGCAGTGGATCCCTTCCCGGCCGACGAGGAGCACGGCCCCGGGCAGCCGCGGCCGACCGGGCTGCTGGACCTGCTCAGCGTGGCCGCGGTGGCGCTGGACACCGAGGGGCGCATCGTCTTCTGGACCCCGCAGGCCGAGGAACTGTTCGGCTACAACGCCGACGACGCGCTGGGGCGGTACGCGGCGCGCCTGCTGGTCCGCCCCGAGCACCTGCAGACCGTCATCACCCTGTTCTCGGAGGTGCTGGAGACCAGCCGGAGCCGGGCCGGCGCCTTCCCCGTCCGGCACAAGGACGGCACCAGCCGGCTGACGGAGTTCCGTACGATGCGGCTGCTGGACGACCTCGGTGACGTCTACGCGCTGGGCATCGCGGCCGACCACAACCTGCTCCAGCGCGTCGAGACCGACCTGGCACTGTGCGAGCGGCTGATCAGCCAGTCCCCGATCGGGCTGGCCCTCATGGACCCCGAGCTGCGGTACCTCCTGGTCAACCCGGCGCTGGAGCGGATCGACGGCATACCGGCCGAGGAGCACATCGGCCGCCATCTGAGCGAGACGCTGTCCTTCTTCGACGTCGGGACCGTCGAGTCCTGTCTGCGCCAGGTCATGGCCACCGGGACGCCCCTGCTGGACCAGTACTGCGTGGGCCGTCCGCCCGGCGATCCCGACAGCGACCACGCGTGGTCGCTGTCGTTCTACCGGCTGGAGGACCCCGGCGGACGGATCCTCGGGGCGGCGGCCTCCGTCGTCGACGTCACCGAACGGCACCGCGCGGCCAGCGAGGCCGACCGGGCACGGCGGCGCCTGGCCCTGATCGCCGAGGCCTCCACCCGGGTCGGCACCTCGCTGGAGGTGGAGCAGACCGCCCGTGAACTGGCCGACATCGCCACTCCCATGCTCGCGGACCTGGTGGTCGTGGACGTCCTGGACTCGGCGCTGGCCTGCCGCCGGATGCGCCGGCCGGAGAACGGCCCGGAGCTGTTCCGCGCGCTGGCGCTCAAGGCCGCCCGCCCCACCGTGGCGCTGCGCGCCGCCGACGCGCCGGGCGCCGTCGCCGCCTACGGGGGGGACCGCCTGGTCACCCTGTGCGTGCACACCGGGCGGCCGGTGCTCGTCCGTCACGTCGGCCCGCAGGACCTGCCGCGCATCGCCCGGGACGCCGAGGCCGGCGCGCTGCTGGCCCAGGCCGGCGTGCACTCCTACCTGGCCGTGCCGCTGATCGCCCACGGCGAGGTGCTCGGCGCGCTCGACCTCAAGCGTTTCCGCAACCCGCTGCCCTTCGACGAGGACGACGTGGTCCTGGCCGGTGAACTGGCCGGCCGCGCCGCCGTGGCCATCGACAACGCCCGCTGGTTCCAGAGCGTGCGCAACACCGCGCTCACCCTCCAGCGCAGTCTGCTGCCCGACCGCCCGGCCCACCACACGGGCCTGGAGCTGGCGTTCCGCTACCAGCCGGCGCAGGCCACCAGCGAGGTCGGCGGCGACTGGTACGACGTGATCCCGCTCGCCGACGACAAGACCGCCCTGGTGGTGGGCGACGTCATGGGCAACGGCATCGACGCGGCCGCCACCATGGGCCGGCTACGCACCGCGACCTGTGCCTACGCGGACCTCGACCTGGCCCCCGGCTCGGTGCTCCAGCACCTGGACAAGATCACTTGCGACCTGGAGCACTACATCGTCACCTGCGTGTACGCGGTGTACGACCCGCGCACCGGGCGGTGCACCCTCGCCAACGCCGGACACCTGCCGCCGGCCCTCGCGCGGCACGGCCGGGCGCCCACCCTGCTGGACCTGCCCACGGGGGCGCCGCTCGGGGTCGGCGGCGTCGGGTTCGAGGCCACCACGGTCCAGCTGCACTCCGGCGACCTGCTGGTGCTGTACACCGACGGTCTCGTGGAGACCCGGCACCACGCCATCGACGACCGGCTGCACGCCCTCCTCGGGTATCTGGACGAGCCCGGCCGGCCGCTGGAGGAGACCTGCGACCTCCTGCTGCACGGCCTGCGCCACCCCGACGACCACGACGACGTGGCGCTGCTGGTCGCCCGTGCCCTGTAGGCGCCGGGGAGCGGGTCCCGCCGACCGTGCCGGGCCGGGACGGCGGTCACCGTGCCGGGCCGGGACGGCGGCCGGGGCGGCGTGGCTTAGCGTGGGGGCATGCGTGTCGACTACTCACCGGACGCCATGGATCCGGGATCGTTCTACCGTCTGCTGACCTCCGTGGTCGTCCCCCGGCCGATCGCCTGGGTCTCGACGCTCACCGCGGACGGTGAGACGGCGAACCTGGCTCCGCACTCGTTCTTCACCGTCGCCTGCACCGACCCGCCCATCGTCCAGTTCACCTCCGTGGGCCGGAAGGACTCGCTGCGCAACGCCGAGGACACCGGGGAGTTCGTCGTCAACTTCGCTCCCGAGCCGCTGTTCACGCAGATCAACGCGACCGCGACCGACTTCCCGCCGGACGAGGGCGAGTTCGACGCGGTGGGCGTCGAACGCGAGCCCTCGCTGCGGGTGGGGCCGCCGCGGGTGGCCGCGTCCCCGGTCGCGCTGGAATGCACGCTGCACTCGACGCTGCGGCTGGGCGGCTCGACGGTGGTGTTCGGGCGGGTCGTGCACGTCGCGGTCCGGCCGGACGTCCTGGTGGACGGCCGGCCGGACATAGGGCTGCTGCGTCCCCTGTCGCGGCTGGGCGGGAACGAGTGGGGCACGGTCGGGGAGGTGCGCGAGCTGGCGCGCGTGCGGTACCGGGACCGGCCGCGCCGCTGAGGCACCGCCCGGCGGGCCGCCCCGCAGCACCCTTCGCGGGTCACGGGGTCGCCCTTCGCCGCTCACGCCGGTCGTTCGTCACCCCCTTCCCCGGCCGCGGCGGCCGGCACCGTCCCGCCGGCCGGCGGACGCCGGACGACCAGCCGGCTCACCTCGTAGGACATCTCCCGCGCCCCGGGGTCGGGCCGCGGGTGGTGACGCCCCGCGCAGACCGAGAGGTTGACGATGAGGAAGGCGTGCCATGCCGGACCGACGCCGTGCCGGTCCGCGAAGACGCGCGCGCCGTTCACCCACCAGGCGACGGAACGGGCGCCGAACTCGGTGCGCAGGTCCACCCAGGCGCCCGGACGGACGGCGGGGTCGCGGAAGTGATGGCCGCCGCCGTGCACGTGGTTGGCGAACTCCAGCAGGTCGGGGTTGTCCGGGTGGTACTCGAAGACGTCGACCTCCTGGTCGCCGTCCCGCCAGGTCCAGACGGCCGGCCAGGCCCCGGTCTCCCGGGGCAGCCGCACCCGGGTCTCCAGCACGTCCCCCGAGCGGACCGTGAAGCCCTCCTCGCTGCCCTCGGTGGTCAGCAGGCCCGTGTCCCACCGGCCGTCCGGCCGGCGCGTGGCCCGGAGGACGCCCGTGCGGCTGTGGTCCGCGTCGGGCACCAGGTGGTCCAGTTTGTCGTCGCCCGGATTCACCGGGCCGCCGTCCGGATACGCCCACGAGCGGCCCGCGACCCACTGGCGGACGGAGGCGAAGTCCGCCGTGAACACCACGTCGGACACGGCCGGCGGGCGGGGGGCCGGGAGCGCGCCGCCCGGTGTCGGTTCGTCCATGCCCGATGTCTCACCGCCTGTGGCGCGGGCATGCGCCCGCAGGCGTGTCCGGCCGCGCAAACGACTCGTTGGGGTGAACCCTCCGGGCACGGCCCGCCGGGTGACGGGGCGGGCGGTGACCCCGGGCCGGGCACCGGTCGGTTCAGGCGGCGATGGGGTGGAGGTGGGCGCGGACGCGGCGCAGCATGCTTCGGCGGGTGCCTCGTCGAGTTGTTCCGGCAGCACGGTGGAGGCCTCGGCGAAGGCGTGTTCGTACTGCCTCAGCACGGGCAGCGCGGCGGACGGGTCGGCGGCCACGCGCTCACCGAAGTCATGGTAATCCTGCGGGTCGTCGACGCGGAGCGCCAGCCGGCCGGTGGTGTACAGCTCCAGTCCCCGCCGGCACAGGCGCTTGAGGTGCCGGGCGTGCTTGGCGGTGCGGTCGCGGCCGGTCCGCCGGGGCGGACCGGCCGCCCCGGGCCCGCAGGCGCCGGAATTGCTGGGTGGCGTAGCCGAGGTAGGCGTCCCGGACGCGTTGCGCGCAGAGCAGGGAGCCGCGGATGCCGATGAGTTCGTCGCCGAGCGGCGTCCGCACCTCGTACAGCTCGTCCGGGAGCCAGACCAGCTCCGTGGCGGTGGGGTTGCCGCCCAGGGCGAGGCGGCACCACTTGGCGGCCTCGTGCAGGGTGCGGTCCGGGCCGGTGGTCACGTACGACTCCCCCGGCCGGTGCAGGCCGTGCAGCTCCGGGGTGGGAACCGCGAAGACGCCGAGCCGGTCGACGTCGGAGCCCGCGCGGGCGAGGCCGTACGCGGTGGATCCGACGATGCCGGACAGCAGGACGTGCGCACCGGTCACCGGGGACCGCCTTTCGCGTCACCGGCACGGTACGGACATCCTGTTCACGGGGCCGCCGCCGGACTGCCCATTGTCCTGGCGCGCGCGGTCGCGGTCACGCGGTTTTCCGGGTGGCGGCCGTCGCCGGGGCCGGCGTCAGCGGGTGGGCCCCGCGGCGCTGATGCGGCCGAGGGTGGAGTCCGGGTCGCTCTCCAGGACCAGGTCGCCCAGGGCGACGATGCCCACCACCTCCCCGTCGTCCACCACCGGCAGCCGGCGCAGCGCCTTGGCCCGCATGAGCTGCACCGCGCGGTCGACGTCGTCGTCCGGGGCCACGGTGATCAGCTCGCTGCTGCACGCCTCGGCCACGGTGCGGGCGGAGACGTCTCCGCCGTCGGCGAGGATCCGCACCGCCAGGTCCCGGTCGGTGACCAGGCCGCGCAGCCGGCCGCCGGAGCAGACCAGGACCGCGCCGATGTCCTCGTCCCGCATCCGGGCGGCGACCTCGGGCACCGGGGTCTGCGGTGCCACCGCCACCGGGTTGCGGGTCATGATGTCGCGCACTTCGGGCGCCATGTGTCCTCCTTGCCGTTGCGTCCCGCCGACGTCACGGCGCGGGTACCCCGTCCCCGTGCCTCCAGCCTCGGTGCCGCGGTCACCGGGTGCGCCGACGCCCCCGCCCGCCGGTCCTCCGGCCGGCACCGGCCCGACGCACCCGGCCGACCCACCGGGGCCTGCCCGCCCGGGCCGCGACGCCGCGCCCGGCCGGGCCGCCGCCCCGCCCCGCCCCGCGGGCAGTCCGCCCGGCGGCGTCGCGGCGGGGCTTTCGCAGGCTGGAACGACCCGGGGTTCCTCCGGGAGGCGCGCCCGCAGGCGGGAGACGAGCGTGATCGAACTGGCCGCGGCCTTCGCCGTCGCGGGAGCGGCGAGCAACGCCGTCGGCACCGCGTTCCAGCGCAAGGCGGCCTCCGCCAGTCGCCGCGGCGGGGTGCGGCTCCTGTCGGAACTCGTGCGCCGGCCCGCTTGGCTGCTGGGCATGACCCTGTTCGGCGAGCGCGTCCGTACGGGCTGGTGGCTGCTGCCCGAGGTGTGCGGTGCCGTCATGATCGTCACGGGCGTGCTGGCGCTGAGCCGGGCCGTCCAGGGCGTCACCGACCGGCCACCGGGCCCTTCCGGCCCACGCTGAGGCCGGTCGTGGTGCCCGGCGACCGGGCCGGTCACGGTAGGACGGGCCGGCACGGCCGGCGGGCCCCGCTTCCCCAGGACGGCGCCGGACGCCGGGCCCGGACGGTGAAGAAGGTGAAGAAGGTGAAGAAGAGGAGGGGAACGCGCCCTCCGTCCGCCGACGGGAAAGCGGCCCGCGTGAGGTCCCCCGGGGCGGGTAACCCGCGATGTCATGAACGCGTTGATGAAGTGGCAGAAGCCGCCGTCCGTGACCGCCGGCCCCGGCCGGGGGTGGTGACCGTGCTCTTCCTGGTCGTCGCCCTGCTCCTGCTGGGCCTCGTCGTGGGTACGGCCGCCTACCTCCCCTGGCCCGTCACCGTCGTGCTCGGCCTGTTCATCGCCGTCTGGCTCGCGGTCTTCACGGGGCGCGAGCGACGGCGCCGGAGCCGGGAGAGGAGGGTCTGAGCCGTGCGACTGACCGCTCCCCCCTCCCGTTACACCGGCCGCCGGGACACCGAGGGCACGGCCGTGGCCTCCTTCGTGCTCGGCCTCGTCGGACTGCTCGTCCTCAACCTCGTGCTCGGCCCCATCGCGATCGTCCTGGCCGTGATCGCGCTGCGGCGCGACACCCCGCGCCGGTTCCGCGCCCTGCTCGGCCTGGGACTGGGCATCGCCGATCTGGTGCTCCTGGCCGTGCTGGTGTCCGCGCACGGGACCGCGTCGTGGTCCGTCTGGGGCGGCTGAACCGCCTCCGTAAGTCCGACAAAGGACAATGAGTCCGACGTGATGCCGCGAAAATGACGACCGACGCGTATTCAATAGCCGGGCGGACGCACGTCCGATACCGGATGACACTCGAGAACCTGTACAGCCACACGCCAGGAGCAACCCGCTCGGGCAGCGGAGCGGCAGGACGACTCCGCGTTGCGAAGGTGCCGCTATGTCAGTGATAGCATCCCCGCGTCTGCGACCTTGGTCCACTCGGCTCAGTCGCCGTTTTGAGATCGGCCCCGTTCTCAACAGTCCGGCGGCCGAGTCGTCCCCGTGGTTGTGCCCCGGATTCCCGCGAGGCCCACCCGCCCGAAGGTTGCGGGCTACACATAGGAAAGGTATCCATGACTCGAGACGCACTCGTTTGGTGCCTCGTTGCGGTGGCGGTGGTCGCCCTCGCCGCGGCCCTGGTGCTCCATCGTCGCAACAAGGCCATAGCGGCGAAGAAGCGCCAGGCCGAGGCTGCCCTCACGCAGAAGCTGAGCGCGGCCGACAGCCAATTGGCCGCTTTGAACGCTGAGTTGCAGCAGCACAGGGCCGAGCACTCCCAGACGATCCAAGAAGCCGAAGAGGCGGCCGAGGAGAGCACCAAGGCCGTGCTCAAGGGCTCCGCGCGCTTCCTGCAGAGCCTGGCCGCGGAACAGCTGGCACTTCTTGAGGACATCCAGCGGAAGTACGGTGGCCATTCCGTTCTGGGCGATCTCCTGGAAGTCAGCCACGCCAATGCGCAGATGGCACGCAAGGCGCAGGGCATCGCGGTCATGTGTGGTGCGCCGCTGGGTCGCCGCAATAGGCCTGCAAGTGTTTACGACGTGGTGCGCAGCGCACAGGGGCAGATTCGTAACTTCCGCCGCGTCGAAATCATGCAGCAGACCGGTTTCGCACTGAAAGCGTCGGCCGTTTCCCCGGTCTCGCTCGCCGTTGCGGAACTTCTTGACAACGCTGCCAGCTTTTCCCAGCAAGGCTCCCCGATCGAGGTCACTTTCCAGCGGATCCAGAAGAATCTGTGCATCATCATCGATGACGCCGGCGTCGGCATGAACGACGAGGACCGGCAGAAGGCGTCCGCGCTGCTCTCCGGCGACTTCCGTCCCCGGCTGTCGCACCTGGGAAATCAGCCGAAGTTCGGTTTCCCCGTCATCGGGCTGCTCGCGCAGCAGTACGGGTTCCGTGTGGACGTCACCGGCGTCTCCCGTTACGGCGGCGTGCGGGCGGTCGTCCTGCTGCCGGAAGAGCTGTGGACCGAGGAGGAAATCACGCCGTCCGAGGACTCTCAGGTCAGCGGCATCCGCGGTGCGGTCGGCCGGCCGGAGGCCGTGACGCGCACCGCGCACGGCCTGCCGCGGCGCGGCGCCCGTCAGGTGCCCATCGCCAGCGTGCCCGACCGGCAGGACGTCGCGATGCCGCCGGCGCCGGCGCCCGAGGAGGCCGGCCGGGCCGCGGCCCGGGGCTTGGGAGCCTTCCAGCGCGGCACGCTCTCGGGTCGCAGCCTCGCCCCGGCACCGTCCGAAGGGGTCGATGAGGAATGACCGCAGACCTGTCGTGGATGCTCGAGGACATCGTGCAGAACGTGCCGAAGGCACGGCACGCCGTCCTGCTGTCCGCGGACGGCCTTCCTCGCGGCTCGACCGACGGCATGGCCCAGAAGGACGTGCGGACCATCTCCGCCGCCATGGCGGGCATGCAGTCGCTCAGCCGGGCGACCTCCCACTTCGCCGGGCCCGGGGAGGACAGGCAGTGGAATCAGACCATCATCGAGTTCTCCCACGGCTGGATCTTCCTGATCGGCGCCGGCCAGGGCGCGTACCTGGCCGCGGCGGCGGCGCCCGACGTCGACATGCAGCAGATCTCCTTCCGCATGCACCGGCTCGTCGCCCGGCTGGGCAACAACCTCACCTCGCCGCCCAGGGTGAACGCGGACGGCTCCGACGGGCGCTCGGGCCGGCACCGGTCGCAGCCGGCCGCCGGCGGCACGGGCATCCCGATCGCCGACCTGGACGAGGTGATCGGCAAGGTGGAGGGTGCCCGGCACGCCGTCCTGCTGGGCTCCGACGGCCTGCCCCGGGGCGCGACCACCGGGATGAGCCAGGACCTGGCGGACACCATCTCGGCGGCCATGACGGGAATCCACGCCTACAGCCGGGCCACCTCCCAGTTCGCCGGCGTGAGCCAGGAGGCGCACTGGAGGCAGACGGTCATCGAGTTCCAGCACGGCTGGATCTTCCTGATTTCGGCCGGCCGCGGCGCCTTCCTGGCTGCGGCCGCCGAACACCATGCCGATATCGGGGAGTTCACGACCCGTCTGCATGAGGTGGTACCGCGATTGAGCGCATATCTGGCACCACGCGGGGAGGCGAGCCGCACGTGAATGACGAGCCGGACGAGGAGCTGGAGCTGACCTCCGCATTAGTTCCGCTGTTCGTGATCACGAACGGGCGGGCGCTGCCCCCGGAGAATGCCTACGAGCGCACGACCCTGGTGTCCGCGCGCGAGGGTGCCTCCGCTTCGGCTCGCACGCTTTCTCCGGAGGCGCGCCAGGTTCTGGAGCTGGTCACGGAGGGCTTTCTCTCCGTGGCCGAAGTGGCCGCCCACACCCGTCTGCCGCTGGGCATCGTGCGGATTCTCCTGGTGGAGATGGAGGAGAGCGGTCTGATCATCGCGAGGAAGCCCGTTCCCCGCGCCGAGCGTATCGACCGAGAAGTGCTCAACGCCGTACTCGACGGCCTCAAAGCCCGATTCGGAGCGTGATTCGTGTACCTGGATTCAGGGGTCCTCACCGCGGTGAAGATCCTCGTGGTGGGGCACTTCGGGGTCGGGAAGACCACGTGCATCGGAAGCATCTCCGAGATCGAGCCGCTGCGCACCGAAGAGGAGATCACCGAGGCCAGCGTCGGGTTCGACGACCTGTCGGGGACCCCGGACAAGACCACCACCACGGTCGCCATGGACTTCGGCCGCCTGACCATCAGCGACGAGGTGGTGCTGTACCTCTTCGGCACGCCGGGTCAGGAGCGCTTCAAGGAGATGTGGGAGGAGCTGTCCCGGGGGGCGCTGGGTGCTCTCGTCCTCGTCGACCCCGAGCGGCTGTCGGAGTCCTTCCCGGTCCTCGACCTGGTCGAACGCTTCGGCCTGACCTACGCCATCGGCGTCAACCACTTCGAGGGCACGACCGATTACCCCCTCGCGGAGATCCGCGAGGCGCTGAACCTGCCCGACCGGACGCCGGTCATCACCTGCGACGTACGGGACCAGCAGTCGGCAGCGCAGGCGCTGATCACCCTCGTCCGCCATCTACTGACCCTTATCGACTAGGAGCCACCCCGCATGCAGCAGCGTCCCGGCATATCAGGGCCTCCCCCGGGCTGCCCCGCCCACGGCAACGTCCAGCTCTACGGGCCCCAGTTCGGCTCCGACCCCGACGGGCACTACACGTACCTGCGCACGCTCGGGCCGAGCGCGCCCGTCGACATCGCCCCGGGGGTGGAGGTCGAGCTGGTCACCAGTTACGACGCCGCCCTCTACATCCTGCAGAACCCCGCTTCGTTCGTCAGGGACTCGCGGCGCTGGAACGCGCTGAACGAGGGACGCGTCCCCGAGGACAGCCCGGCCCTGCCCATGATGGGCTACCGGCCCAACGCGCTGTTCAGCGACGGGGCGGCGCACGCCCGGCTGCGCCAGGCCGTCACCGACAGTCTGGCCACCGTCAACGAGCTGCAGCTGGTGCGCCAGACCCAGCAGTCCGCCGACTACCTGATCAGCCAGTTCAGCTCCGAGCGGCTGGGCCAGGCCGAGCTGATGGCCGAGTACGCGCAGCCGCTGCCGCTGCTCGTCTTCAGCGACCTGTTCGGCTGCCCGCCGGAGATCGGTGACCGGGTCATCGTCGGGATCAGCGGCATCTTCGACGGCACCGCCGGTGCGGACCGGGTGCTCGGCGAGGCGCTCACCGAGCTGATCGCCCTCAAGCGGCGCCGGCCCGGGCAGGACCTGACGACCCGCCTGATGGAGCACTCCGCCCAGCTCTCGGACGAGGAGGTGCTGCACCAGTTGGTGACCCTGCTGTCCGGGGGCACCACGCCGCTGTCGGCCACCATCGGCACCGCCGGTGCGCTGATGCTGGGCGACGAGTGGCAGGCCGGCCTGCCGGTCGAGGACGCGGTCTCCCAGGTGCTGTGGAACTACGCGCCGATCGCCAACTACGCGGCCCACTACCCCACGCACGACGTGGAGCTGGGCGGCCGCGTGGTCCGGGCCAACGACCCGGTGGTGATCTCCTTCGCGGCGGCCAACACCGATCCGCGCCTGGCCGAGCACCGCGAGCAGCTCAGCGCCAAGGCGCACCTGGCCTTCGGGGCCGGTCCGCACGCCTGTCCCGCCAAGGACCCGGCGTTCGTGATCGCCGTGACCGCCGTCGAGTCGCTCCTGAACCGGCTGCCGGACATCGAGGTCCGGGTGCCGTTCAAGGACCTGACCTGGGTCCCGGCTCCCTGGAGCCGTTCCCTCGTGGCGCTGCCGGTCCGGTTCACCCCGCGCACGGTGACGCCCGCGTCCGCGCACTCGCAGGAGGCGCGCGGCGCCGCGCAGCACCGCGCCGCGAACCCGGCGCCGCAGTCGGCGTCGGCGTCGTCGTCCGCCCCCAAGGCCAAGCCGGGTCTGTTCAGCCGGTTCCTGGCATGGACCAGGGGGGAGTGACCTAGGCAACTCACGGCTCACATAGTCATCTTGTATGTGTCAGCCATTGGTTGGGTATGCATGGCGGCTGATACGTGAGACAAGAAGGAGCCCCCTCCGTGGAGACTGCGATAACCCCGCCTGCCGACAGACGCTTCGCCGTCTCGCTCTTCTCCCGATTGCGGACGGCGAAAGGGCAGGCCAATCCCTTTCCGATCTACGCAGAGCTGCGGGCCAGGGGTGGAGTCGTCGCAGCCCCCTGGGGTGGTCACCTCGTGACCGGCTTCGACCTGTGCGACCAGATACTGCGCAGTCGTGACTGGCTGGAACCGGACGCCGCCTGGCGGGAGCGGCAGGGCAGCGGCACACGCTGGACGGCTCCCTCCTCGCGGGAGATGAGCCGGACGCTGCCCGCGCTCAACCCGCCGGACCACACCCTGGTGCGCCGCTCGGCCGGCATGTTCGACCGGGCCTCGCTGGACGCGCTGCGGGGCACCGTGGGCCGGATCACCGGCCGGCTCCTCGACTCCCTCGCCGAGCGGCTGCACGACGGCGAGGCCGACTTCAACGCCTTGGTGAGTGAGGAACTGCCCGTCGCCACCATCGGGCATTGGCTCGGGCTGCCGGCCGCCGACTTCCCGCGGCTGCGGGAGCTGACCCACGACCAGGTCTTCACCCAGGAACTCCTGCCGTCCGCCAGTCAGCTGGCCCTGTCCGACGCGGCGACCGCGGAACTGCGCGCCTACTTCACGGATCTGGTGCGCGAGCGGCGGGCCCGCCCGGGCCACGACCCCGTGTCGCGCTGGATCGCGGTGTGGGACACCCTGGAGAGCGACCGCGACAAGGCGGACCGGGCGGTCTACTTCCTGGCGCTGTTCGTGCTGCTGGCCGCGCTGGAGACCACGTCCACCCTGCTGTCGACGACGACGCTCCTGATGCTGGAGCACCGCCGGCAGTGGGACTGCCTCGCCCTGCGCCCCGACCTGGTGCCCGCCGCCGTCGAGGAATCGTTGCGCTACGACGCGCCCACGCACGTGATCAGCCGCGTCGCCTCCCGCGACCGCGTCGTGGGGGGCGTGGAGGTCCGCAGGGACGAGATGGTCCACCTCATGGTTGGCGCGGCCAACCGCGACCCGGCCAGGCACGAGGACGCCGAGCTGTTCAACCTGCACCGCAAGCCGGCCCACCTCGCCTTCAGCGGAGGCATCCACTACTGCCTCGGCGCGCCGCTGGCCCGCATGGAGGCCCAGATCCTCCTCCACCAACTGGTCGGGCGCTTCCCGCGCCTGACCCTCGTACGCAGGCCGTCCTGGGCACCGCGCGTGGCCTTCAGGCGCCTGCTCAACCTGGACGTCGCCCTCTCATGACCGACATGCTCGACACCTTCCCCGCCTTCCCCCACCAGGCGCTGCGCGCCGACCGGGAGGGACCGGTCCTGCGGATCCGGCTCAGTCCGGCGGGCCAGGACGACACGCTGACCGTCGCGGTCCTCGACGACCTCGTCGCCCTGCTCGACGGCCTGCGCGAACAGCCCGACGTGCGGGTGCTGGTGCTCTCGTCCGACGGCGAGGACTTCTGCCTCGGCGCCGACCGCACCGAATACCAGGCGGCGCTGGCCGAGGACCCGACGGGCGCCCTCCTGCTCCGCATCGCGGACAAGGCGCACCGTCTGTGCGACGCCCTGGAGAACACGCACGCCGTCACCATCGCCCGGCTCCACGGCAAGGTCATCGGGGCCGGCCTGGCGCTCGCCGCGTTCTGCGACCTGCGCGTGGGGGCCGACGACTGCCGGTTCCGCATGCCGGAGACGGCGATCGGCCTGCCGCCCGCCTGGGGCGGCGCGATGGGCCGCCTGATCGCCGAGGCCGGTGCAGCCAGGATGCGGGAGCTCATGCTCACCTGCGAGCCCTTCGACGCGGCCACCGCCCACCGGCTCGGTGTGCTGCACAAGGTCGCACCCCCGGCGGAACTGGACGCGGCCGTGGACGCCTGGGTCCGTCCGCTCCTGCGTCGCTCACCGGAGGCGCTCGCCCTCACCAAGCGCATGTTCGCCGGTTACGCCCGGGCCGGCCGCACCGCCGACGTCGCCCTGCTCGACGCGCACCTGCTGACCGCCCAGCTCGTCCGGCCCCGGGCACAGCGCGCGTTCTGACGCCGGCCGGGCGATGAGTCCCGCGCGAGGACGGGGTCTGTACCGCGACCCCCGCGGAAGGAGCGGCTCCATGGCGAGTTCCCAGGTGACCGAGTCCGACCTGGAGGCGGCCGACGGCCGCAGGCTGCACGTGTACGGCACCGGTGCGGGCGCCGGCACCGACGGCCCCACCGTCTTCTGGCAGCACGGCACGCCCAACGTGGGCGCGCCGCCGGGACCGCTCTTCGCCGCCTCGGACCGGCTGGGGATCCGCTGGGTGTCCTACGACCGCCCCGGGTACGGCGGCTCGACCCCGTCGGGCGGGCGCCGGGTCGCCTCGGCCGCCGCCGACGTCGGCCGGGTCGCCGATGTGCTGGGGATCGACCGCTTCGCCGTCATGGGCCACTCGGGCGGTGCCGCGCACGCCCTCGCCTGCGCCGCGCTGCTGCCCGGGCGGGTGCTGGCAGCGGTCGCCGTGTCGGGTCCGGCCCCGTTCGGCGCGCCGGGCCTGGACTGGTTCGCCGGCATGGCCGCGTCCTGCCGGGCCTCGCTGACGGCGGCCGCGGCGGGCCGGGAGGCCAAGGAGCGGTTCGAGGCGGAGGCGGTCCACGACCCCGGCATGTTCACCGCGGCGGACCACGCGGCCCTCGCCGGTGACTGGTCGTGGTTCGAGGAGGTCGTCCGGCCGGCCCTGGCCGCCGGGCCGGGCGGGCTGATCGACGACGACCTGGCCTACGTCCACGACGGGGGCTGCGACCCCGCGTCGGTCCGCGCCCCGGTCCTCGTGCTGCACGGCGGAGCGGACAGGGTGGTGCCCAGTGCGCACGGCCGCTGGCTGGCGGACCGCTGTCCGCACGCGGAACTGTGGCTCCGCCCGGCCGAGGGGCACCTGTCGGTCCTGCGCGACGCGGAGGCGGCACTGGAGTGGCTGGCGCGGCTCACCTGAGGACCGCGCGGCGGCGGTGCGGGCGCCGGCGGCACGGCGGATCGCCGGTCCGGGCCGTACGGGTCCCCGGCGCGGGGCCCTCCCCGCCCACGGCCGCCGCGTGTCCGCGGGCCGGCGGTGTCCGGCTCCGGGTCCGCACCCGGCAAAGGGGTCGCGGCGGGACGCCGTCGGCCCGGGCGCGGGAGGGGGGGCGGGCGGGGGGCGGGCGGGACCGCGCCGGACGGGGCCGTCGCCGTGCGCCCGGCCGGGTACACGTGTCCCCGGGCCCGGGCGGCCGGGCCGCGACCACGGGACACTTGACGGATGCGGCCGATGAGCGGGACCGGGGGGCGAGGACGGTGACCGCCGTCAATCCGACGGACGGCCCCTCGCTGCTGGCCGCCTTCGGGGCGCTGGGGGTCCTGGCGGTGGTCTTCGCGGAGTCGGGCCTGCTCGTGGTCGGCTTCTTCCTGCCGGGTGACGCCCTGCTGCTCCCGGCCGGTGTGCTGTGCGCGGGCGAGGGCGGGCAGGCACCGCGGCTGGCGTTGTGGCAGGTGCTGCTGTGCGCGGCCGTCGGCGCGGTGGCGGGCGGTCAGGTGGGGTACCTGTTCGGACGCCACGGCGGACGGGCGCTGCTGGCCCGCACCTCCCGCCGGCGGGTGCGCGAGGGTACAGCCCGGGCGGAGCGGCTCCTGGCCCGTTACGGTTACGGGAAGGCGCTGGTCATCGGCCGTTTCGTGCCGATGGTGCGGACCGTGCTGCACCCGGCGGCCGGTGCGCTCGGCGTGCCCCTGCGGACGTTCACCGTGTGGCAGAGCGTGGGCGGTCTGCTGTGGTCGCAGAGCATGGTGCTGGCCGGCTACACCCTGGGCTCGTCGGTCGCCCACGTCGAGGGCTACCTGCTGCCGCTGGTCGCCGGGATCGTCGTGCTGTCCCTGCTCCCGCTCCTGGCGGAGGCGCGCCGCACGCGCCGCGACCGCCGGGGCCGTCGCGGCGCGTGAGCGGGCCGGGGCCGCGGGTCAGCCGAGCGGCTGGTCCAGGCCCCAGCCGAGGCCGAGGCGGTAGGCGGCGCAGAGGTGGACGTCGAGGACGTACGGCGCGGCCCTCCCGCAGCCGGTCGCCGGGTCCACGGGCTGTCCGTGGCCCATGCCCGTGACGGCGTAGGTCTCCACCACGCTCCTGCCGGCCGGGTCGCGGTAGACCCGGTGCGGGTGGCCGGCCACGGTGTCGGAGACGTCCGCGCTCTGGTCGGCGCCCTGCACGTTCGTCCACTGCCGGACGAGGTCGGTCATGTTCGCGGGGTTCACCGTGGTGTCCGCCGATCCCTGGAAGACGGTCAGGGCGGGCCAGGGACCGGTGTAGCCGGGGCGGGCCCCGCGGACGCGGTCGCCCCACTGGGCGGGGGTCTGCCGCGCCCAGCCGTACATGCACGGGTACGGGCCGCCGGCCGCGTCCGAGCAGTCGTAGGGCAGGCCGGCGACGATCCCGGCCGCCCGGAACTTCTCCGGGTACGTCGCCGCCATCACCGCCGTCATGCCGCCGCCGGCGGACAGTCCGGTGACGTAGACGCGGGCGGGGTCGCCGTGGACGTCGGCGAGCTGGCGGTCCACCATCTGGGCGATGGAGGCGGCCTCGCCGTCGCCGCGCCGGATGTCCCCGGACTGGAACCAGTCGAAGCAGCCGCTGAGGTTGTTGGACGAGGTCTGCTGCGGGACGACGACGGAGAAGTGCCAGCGGTCGGCGAGCGCGGTCCAGCCGCTGTCGGCGGCGTAGCCGGCGTTCTGGGTGCAGCCGTGCAGGGCGACGACGACGGGCGCGCCGGAGGGCAGGTCCGCCGGGTCGTACCGGAACATGCGCAGTGCGCCCGGGTTGGTGCCGAACCCGGTGACTTCGGTGAGGGAGGGAGCGGCGGTGGCCCTGCCGGGTGTGCCCAGCGCGGTGGCCACGGCGGCCACGAGGGCCACGAGGACGGGGATCAGACGTGCGGCTCTGGTCTGCATGCTTCGGATGGTAGGAAGCCCACCGGACGGCGGTATGGGCTCGGCCACCACAGTTCGCGGGCCGGCAGTGGGGGCGGCCGGGAAGAGGCACCGGGAAGATCCGGCACACGTGAGCGGAAGCCGGAAGAAGGTCTTCGAGGGTTTCGACGTGGAGGGCGCGTCAGGCGGCGAGGGTGCGGCCCGGCCGCAGGCGGGCCAGGAGCTGGTCGTGGTGGAGACCGGCCACGGGTGCGAGGAGGTCGGGGTGGCGCAGGAGCGCCGCGGCGCGCCGGTCGCCGTCGTCGGGGGCCAGCAGCCGCCGGAACGCGGTCGGCGGACCCGGCGCGTGCTCCCCCTCGGCGAGGGCGTCGACGGCCAGTGCGGCCAGCCCGGAATCCGTCAGCAGGGCCGCGGCCCAGCTGGCCACGACCTCGTCCACCCAGGTCCGCCACGCCCAGGCGTCCGCCGGCACGCCGCCGGCCGCGTCCGCGCCGGTGATCCAGTCGAGGCGGTCCGTGCCCCCGGGGCCGGCCATGGTGACGAGGGCCGCGTCGATCTCGGTCGGATACCGCAGCCAGGCCGCGACCGTCACGGCCTGCCGGGCCTGCACCTCGCACAGGGCGGCGGCGAAGGCGCCGCCGCAGGCCGGATAGGCGCCCGTCAGCCAGCGGGCCGTCGCGGAGATGAGGGGAGACAGGTCTGTGGGCACTGCCGGACCGTCCGTGTCGCGTGGGGGAAGGGGCTCGGCACAACGGTAGCCCGCGGTCCGGTCCGTCCGGGACGGCCGGGGAGCCACGTCATGTGTGGCTTCGGCCACGTCGGGACGGCCGGGCCGCGTGTGGCCCCCCGGCCGCGGGGAACCCGGTGCGGCGCCCGTCATCGGACAGGGCGTGCACAGGGAGGTTTCATGACGACGGACGCCGGAGAGTACGACGACCAGGGCGAGGTGCCCCTGCGGGGTTACGCCACACTCGCTTCCGTGTTCGCCGCGGGCATCGGCGCCTACGCCCTCCTGGCCCGGCGCCGGGGGGTCCGGCTGCCGCAGGAGGTCCCGCCGTGGGACGTCGTGCTGCTGGGGATCGCCACCTACAAGACGTCCCGGCTGCTCACCCGGGACAAGATCACGAGCTTCATCCGGGCCCCGTTCACCCGCCGCGCGGGTGCGGGCAAGGGGAACGAGGTCATGGACGAGCCGCGGGGCACCGGCCTGCAGCGCTCGGTGGGTGACCTGCTGGCCTGCCCGTTCTGCACCTCGGCCTGGACGGCGGCGTCCCTGGTGTGCTCCTACGCCGCCTCTCCGCGGCTGACCCGCCTGGTCTGCGGCGGCCTCGGCGCGGTGACGGTGGCGGACTGGATGCAGTACGCGTGGACCTGGACCCAGCAGACGGAGGACGACTGAGCCGCGCGGCGCGCCCGAGGAGCAGCCGGGACGACACACCGGGGAGGGCCGGCACCACGGTGACCGGGCCTGCCCGGTGATCGCTCTTCCCGGTTCCTCCCGTGTGCAACCGCTCACGGAGGGCAGGCGGGGAATGACACCCCCACCCGAAAAGGTGCTCCATGGCCTTCTTCGCGCTCTCCCGGCATCGGCCACTGGCCCTGCTGTCCACGACCGACCTGGTCAAGGAGTACAACCGCCTCAGCGACGAGAACCTCCACCTGCAGCGCGCGGTGACCTCGCACGCGCTGATCGACCAGGCCATCGGTGCCGTCGTCGTCCTCGGGCAGATCCCCCCGGAGGAAGCCTGGCGGACGCTGCGCGACGTCTCCCAGCGCACGAACACCAAGCTGCGCACCGTGGCCGAGCACATCCTCGCCTACGCCCAGGGGGCCGCGCTCACCGAGGCGGAGCAGACCGAGCTGGGGCGGGCCATCGCCCGCTACCGGGGGTGCGCGCGCCCCGAGTGAGCGGGCGCCGGTCCGCCTCGCCGAGGCATGGACGGCGGCCTGGGTGGCACCCGGTCCGTTGTGTTTGCGACGGCGAGGAACCGGAAGGCGGTAGGGCGTGATCTGTCAGCCGCGTGGACGAACGTGCGCCGAGCGTGCGCGGGTCCGGGCCGGGAACGGGATCTGGCCGTCCAGATCCTGAAGGCGGCCCTGGCAGCCTGGCTGGCCTGGGCGGTGTCGGGCTGGTGGCTGCACGCACCCGTGGCGTTCGTCGCGCCCTGGGTGGCGGTGGTCCTGGTGGAGTCGACCGTGTACCGGTCGATCGCACACGGCCTGCAGCAGCTGGGGGCGATCGCGGCCGGCACGGTCATGGCCACCGGGGTGGGGCTGCTGCTGCGCGACACCATGGCCGCGATGGCGGTGGTGCTGCCCGTCGTCCTGCTGCTGGGGCACTGGCGGCGGCTGGGCAGCCAGGGCATCTACGCGGCCACCGGCGCTCTGTTCGTGCTGACCAACGGGTCGGTCTCCGTCGCCACTTCGGCCGCCCGGCTCGCCGAGACGCTCTTCGGTGCCGTAGTCGGCATCGCCGTGAACGCGCTGATCCGTCCACCGGTGTACCTGCACGACACCCGGGCCGTGCTGCGGGACGCGACCGAGGAGGCGCACGACATCCTGCGGGCGGTGGCCGACGGTCTGGCCGACGGGCGCTGGGACGCCGAGGAGGCCGGTTCCTGGCACGAGCGCGCCCTGCGGCTGCACCGCCTCGTGGAGCAGGGCCACGCCGCGATCGACCGGAGCCGGGAGAGCCTGCGGGTCAACCTGCGCAGCCGCACCGGGTCCGCGCCGCTGCCCGGCAAGGGGTACGAGGACGCCGTCGTGGTGCTGGACTATGCGGCCGTCCACACCGCGGGCGTGACCCGCACGGTGCTGGAAGCCGCCTCGAAGGACCGGCCGGCCTCCCGGCCGCGGCCGCAACCCGCGCGCCGGTACGCGCAGTTCCTGCGCCAGACCGCCCACGCGCTGCGGCTGTACGGCCACAACCGGTTCGGGCACGCGAGCGACGACGGGCTGCGCGAGGCCGTGGCGCAGTTGCGCGGGACGCTGCGCGGGCTGCGCGTGGACCTGGTGCGTTCGATGACGGACGACCCCGACGAGGTCGCCACCTACGGCGCGCTGCTCGCCCAGGCCCACCGGCTGGCCGACCAGCTGGCCGTCCCGGCCCCCTGACCCGGCTCCGGCCCCGCCCGGGCCCGCCCGGGCCCGTCCGGGCGCCGGACGGCCGCCGCACGGCCGCCGCACGGCCGCCCTGCGGCCGAACACCACGGCGGCACCGGGGTCCGGGACCAGGAGGGTGCCGGCGGAGGCGGCGGCACCTCGGCAACGGCAACAGCACCGCGTGCCGGGCGGGCGTCGACTGGACGGCTCCGCGCACCGGATGCCGCAGGGGGCGGGCCTTCCGCCGTCCCGTCACGGGGGGAGAGACCGGCGGCGCGGTCCCGGCGGGCACCGGCGGCCCGGCCCCTCGCGCGGCGGAGGCGTCAGCCCGTGGCGAGGTTGCGCAGCTTGTCGGCGGCTCCGTTGAACCGGTCGTGGTCGCCGACCGTCGGACCCGTCGCGGTGTACTGCCACATGGTGTGGAACGACCAGCCCGCGGGCAGCGTCCCCACCGACGAGGCGTACCGGGCGATCCACAGCGGGTTGGTCGCGGCGAAGCCCCCGTAGTTGCCGGTGCACTGGGTCCACCAGCTGGTGGCGGTGTAGATGACGGCGTCGCGGCCGGTGCGGGACTTGTAGCGGGTGAGGAAGTCACGGATCCAGGTGACCATGGCGCTCCTGGTCTTGCCGTAGCAGTCGTCGCCGTAGGGGTTCCACTCGATGTCGAGGGCGCCCGGGAGCGTCCTGCCGTCCTTGGACCAGCCGCCGCCGTGGTCGACGAAGTAGTCGGCCTGGGTGGCACCGCCCGTGGTGTCCGGGGTGGCGAAGTGGTAGGCGCCGCGGATCATGCCGACGCCGTAGGAGCCGTTGTACTGCTGGGTGAAATAGGGGTTCTTGTAGTAGGTGCCTTCCGTCCCCTTGGTGTAGGCCCACCTGGTCCCGCTGTCCCACAGCGTCGTCCAGGCGACGTCGAGCTGGTGGCTGGAGACGTCCACGCCCTCGGTCTGGGTCACCCGGCCGGCGGGCGGGACGGTGTCCGCCGGGGCCGCGGAGCCGTCGTGGGCGAGCACGCCCATCCCCATGTGGGCGCTGCCGCGGACGGGTACGGGCTTGCCCGGCGCGGGCACGGCGGAAGGCGCCGGCAGGGACAGGAGGAGGCCGGTCAGGGTGCCGGTGACGTACAGGCGCCAGCGGCCGCGGTGGTGTCGCATGGAGGTTCGCACGCCCACCATCTGACCCGCGGCCGGGGCGTGCCGCACTCCGGATACCGCCCAACGAAGCCGCACCGGGCCGAATTACGTCCATCCGAGTGGCCCGGTGGTGCGGGCGGTGCCCGGGGGCACCGCCCGCGGGCGGCCGCGGAGGGTCAGCCGTCGATGCGGTGCTGGGTCCAGAAGGACGTCAGGTCCGTGCCGGTGGCGGCCTGGGCGGCGGCCTTGAACCCGGCCGTCGTCGAGACGCCGTACCAGTGCGCGGTCGCGTAGTCCTTCAACAGCTTGGCCATGGCCGTGTCGCCGAGGACGCGCCTCAGGTCGTGCAGGGCGCACTTGCCGTAGCCGTAGACCACGGTGGAGTAGCGCGAGGAGTGCGCGTCCCAGTAGGCCATCGAGTTGGTGATCTTCTCCGTGCCGGAGGCCCAGGAGACGCTGCTCCAGCAGCCCGTCCCGGTCCTGCCGAGGGCCAGGTCGGTGGCGTAGTCGGTGAACGCCTCGTCCAGCCAGGGGTTGGTGTACTCGTCGTCGCCGACGATGCCGTACCACCACTGGTGGGCGATCTCGTGGGTGAGCGCCGTGGTGCTGACCAGGTCGAGGACGAAGCCGGGGTACTCCATGCCGCCGAACCAGTAGTTGTTGTCGATGACGGCGTCCAGCTCGCCGTACGGGTAGGCGCCGAAGCGCGCGGCGTGGGCGTCGACGGCGCTCCTGGCGGTGCTCAGCATCGACTGGGCGCTGCTGGAACTGATCCCGGAGACGGAGTAGACGTTCACCGGGACGCCGGCGGAGGAGGTGCCGGAGATCCTGCTGAAGGGCCCGGCGGCCCAGGCGAAGTCACGGACCTGGGCGGCGGTGGCGGTGGTGACCGTGCGGCCGCTGGAACCGGGGGTGTCGGTGGAGGTGCCGGTGGCCGGGACCAGCAGGGTGCTGGGGTGGTCCAGGGTCACCCTGAAGTCGGCGGCCAGGGAGTAGAAGGACTCCCCGTTGTCGGTGTAGGGGTCCAGGTGCCAGCCGACGCTGTCACGGACGGCGAGGACGGGCAGGGCGTTGCCGATGAAGCTGAAGGCGCCGTCGTGGCCGAACCGGTCGACGCCGCTGGGCACGGTGATGCCCAGGTCGAAGCCGAGGGTGGCGGTCTGACCCTGGTTCAGCGGAGTCGGCAGGGCGATGCGCAGTGCCGTGCAGCCGACCGAGTAGGCGCCCGCGGTGCCGCCGGTGACGTTGCCCACCTTGATCGGCATCGCGTCGCAGGTGCCGTGGTAGTTGTCCCACAGCCGCAGGTAGACCTCGCTGAGCGCGGTGGACGAGGCGTTGGTGAAGGAGACGCTCTCGTGCCCGTTCCAGACGGTGCCGGCGGTGTTGCTGCTGAGGCCGACGGTGTAGGCGGGCGCGGCCGGGGTGCGGGTGGAGTCGGCCCGGAGCGGTGCGGTGGGGCCGGAGGTGTCGAGGGCGATGTCGTCCAGGAGGAAGCTCGTCCGGAGGCTGGAGTCCTCGGTGCCGGTGAAGGACAGGTTGACGGTCCGTCCGGCGAACGCGGAGACGTCGAGCGTCTTGCGCGTGTAGCCGGTGTTCCTGTCGAGGTTCGAGTAGGTCGCCAGCGTGGTGCTGCCGGCCTTGGCCGTGAGCTTGTCGCGGGCGGTGGCGGAGGTCGTCTCGGCGGTGTCGACGTGCAGCCAGAAGGTCAGGGTGGCGGCGCCGCACCCGGCCGGGACGGTGACGCTCTGGGCGAGGGTGCCGGTGCGGGTGCTGCCGGCGCCGCCCAGCCGGGCGTAGGCGGAACCGCCGTGCGCGCTCCGGCCGGTACGGCTGGTGATCACGGTGGAGGCGGACCGGGTCCAGGACGAGGTGCCGCTTTCGAAGCCGCCGTTGGCGACCGTCGGGGCCGGGGTGCAGGCGGCGACGGGCGCCGGGGCGGGCTGGGCGGCGGCGGGGGCGCCGGGGAGGGAGAGGGCGGTCAGCGCGGCGACGGTCAGCAGGCCGGCGCCGAGTGCCTTGTGGGGGGTCGGTCTCACACGCTGCTCCTTGTGCGGCGGCCGGGGTTCCGGCCGGCTCGGTGGCCGCCCGGTCGGCTGGGGTGCGCCGGGGCGGTCGCGGACGGGGTGTGCGATCCGTGCGGTGTCAGGTGCTCCGCGCCTCGTGGGTCGGGGCGGCGGCTGCCGAAAGCCTGCCAGATTTGACCAGAGCATGCCAGACGGTCAGGAAAGCGGGGTGTCCGCTCCCGGCGGCGCGCCGCACCGGGGCGGCGGAACCGCGGACGCGGCCGGTGCGGGGCCGGTGGTGCCGGTGGTCGCCGGTGCCGCCGCCCACCGCGCCGTCCGCGCCCCTCACGCCTCCGTCACGGCCAGTGCCGGTGTCAGTTCGGCCCACGGATTGGGCGGTCGTCCGGTGACCGGACCGGAGATCGCCGCTCCCCGCTCGTGTGCGGTGCGGACGGCGAGCGGGATCAGGACCTCGGGCACGCCGTAGACGAGGTGGCAGAACCGGTCGGGCGGGTGGCGCGCCGTCCAGGCCGGCCGGGTGAACGCCGAGACGTACGTGGACCAGTGGCCCTCGAAGGTGACGGTCAGATCGGCCAGGCGCGCGTAGCCGGGGGCCGGGTGCACGCCCGGGTTGAGGACGACGGTGCCGGCGCCGAGCCGCCGTACGTCCCGGACCAGGCGGCGGCAGGCGGGCAGCCCCTGGACGTCGGCGGTGACGCGGTCGAGGAAGCAGCCGTCGGTCGCGTACCACTCCCGGTGCCGGCGCATGTCCTCGGCGACCCGGGCGCGGTCGCGGACGCCGTAGTCGGTGTCGACGTACCCCAGCAGGCGGGCGCCGGCCGCCCGCAGTGCCCGGGCCGCCGCCGTGAAGGCGGGGTCGGGGGCGGTGCCGGGGCCGTTCGCCGGGTTCAGGACGACCGCGTGGGTGCGGTCGGCGGCGGTGATCAGCCGGTGCCAGGCGCCGGGGTCCTCGGCCGGGTGCACGTACAGCGGTACCAGGAGGCTCACGGCAGCCGCCCGTCCGGGGCCGTGGCCGCCCACAGCGTGTCGAGGGCGTCGTCCAGGCCGTGCGCGGGCCGCCAGCCGAGCACCCGGCCGGCGGCCGTGACGTCGGAGCACTGCCAGGAGACGCGGGCGGAGCGGTCCGAACCGCCCGTGCTCTCCTCCAGCCGTCCCCGGAAGCCCGCCCGCCGGGCCAGGCCCCGCACCAGTTCCCGTACCGGCACGGCCCGTCCGCCGCCGATGTTGAGGACGGGGGGCAGGGGCCCCGGGCGGTGACCGCGAGGGCCACCGCCCGGGCGAGGTCGCGGACGTCGACGAAGTCGCGGTGGGCGGACAGGTCGCCGAACCGCAGCACCGCCGCGGGATCCCCTCCCGCGGCGCGCAGCTGTGCCGTGAGCCGGCCGGGCAGGCCGGCCGGGGGCGCCCCCGGGCCCACCGGGTTGCCGACCCGGAGCACCACGGCGTCCAGGGCGGCGGAGGTGACCGCGATCGTGCCCGCGAGCTTGGTCGCGCCGTACGGGGTGACCGGGCAGGCGGGCGCCGACTCGGTCACCGGCGCGTCCGGGACGCCCGGCCCGTACTCGGCGGCCGAGCCGAGGTGGACCAGGCGGGCGGCGGGCGCCGCCTCGCGCAGCGCGGCGCACAGCACGGCGGGGCCGCGCGCGTTGACCTCGGCCAGGGTCACCGGGTCGCCGCCGGTGGCACCGGCGCAGTTGACCACGGCGTCGGGTGCCGCCGCGGCCAGGGTCCCGGCGAGCTGTTCGGGCCGGTCCGCGGCGAGGTCGACGCGGATCCCGGCGGCGCCGGAGCGGCCGGCGGCGAGGACCTGCGCGCCCTGCAGGGCGCGCAGCCGCTCGGCCACGTGGCGGCCCAGGTAACCGGTGCCGCCCAGGAGGAGGATGCGCATGCGGTGCTCAGGCTCCCTTGAGCAACAGGGACTTGCGGGTGGTGAACTCCGCGTTGGCCCGGTCGTAGTCGTCGGGGCGGCCGATGTCCAGCCAGTAGCCGTCGAACTCGTAGGCGTGCGGCGGGTTCTGGGCGGCCAGCAGGTCGAGGACCAGTTCGTCGAAGCCGAGCGGCAGGCCCGGCGTGTAGGTGCCCAGGGTCGAGCGGCTGAGGCCGTAGACGCCCATGGAGACGCGGTAGTCCATGCTGGGCTTCTCGGTGAACGCGACGACCCTGCTCGCGTCCGTGGTCAGCACGCCGAAGTCGATGTGCACCTTGCGGGCGTACGTGGCGATGGTCAGCGGCGCCCCGGAGCCCCGGTGCCGACGCAGCACGTCGGCGTAGTCGAGGTCGGTGAGCACGTCGCCGTTCATCACCAGGAAGGTCTCGGGCAGCCGGTCGCGCAGGTTGAGCAGCGGGCCCATGGTGCCCAGGGGGCTGTCCTCGGTGGCGTAGTCGACGGCCATGCCCCACTGGGAGCCGTCGCCGACGTAGGCGCGGATGATCTCCCCCAGGTGGCCTATGGCGATGGTGCAGCGGGTGAAGCCGGCCGTCGACAGCTGGCGCAGCACGATCTCCAGGATGGCGTGCTGGTCGCCGATGGGGACGAGCGGCTTGGGCAGCGCGGTGGTGTAGGGCCGCAGCCGGACGCCCTTGCCTCCCGCCAGGATCACTGCGTGCATGGGCTCCTCCTTCGTTGTGTGGGGACCTCGGTGACGTGACGTGCCGGACGGGTCAGATGTTGTAGATGCCGGTCTTGTAGCGGGCCAGATGGGCCGGGTCGCGGAAGAACTCCACGGTGCGGGCGAGACCTTGTTCGAGGGTGTGGGCGGGCTGCCAGCCGGTCGCGGCGGTGAGCCGGGTGGCGTCGGCGACGAGCCGCATCACCTCGGAGTTCGCGGGCCGGATGCGCGCGGGGTCCTCGCGGACGTCGAGGGCGCTGTCCATCACCTTGCCGATCAGGGCGACGAGGTCGCCGACCGAGATCTCGCCGCCGGTCCCGGCGTTGAAGGTGCGCCCGACGACCCGCTCGGCGGGCGCGGTGCCGGCCGCGAGGAAGGCCTGCGCGGTGTCCTCGACGTAGGTGAAGTCCCGGGTGGGGCGCAGGTCGCCCAGGGTGATGGTGCGCTCCCCCGCGGCGACCTGGCCGATGACCGTGGGGATGACCGCGCGCATCGACTGGCGCGGGCCGAAGGTGTTGAACGGCCTGAGGGTCACCACGGGGGTGCCGAAGCTCGCGTGGTAGCTGTCGGCCAGCCGGTCCCCGCCGGCCTTCGACGCGGCGTACGGCGACTGGGTGTTGATCGGGTGGTCCTCGGTGATCGGCACGGTCCGCGCGGTGCCGTAGGTCTCGCTGGTGGAGGTGTGCACCAGCCGGGGCGTGCCGAGGGCGCGCACCGCCTCCAGCACGTTGAGGGTGCCGGTGACGTTGGTTTCCACGTAGCTGTGCGGTGCCCGGTAGGAGTACGGGATCGCGATCAGCGCGGCCAGGTGGTAGGCGGCGTCGGCGCCTTCGAGCAGGCCGCGGACCGAGCCGGGGTCGCGGACGTCGCCGAGGACGATCTCCACGTGGTCCAGGACGTCCGGGGCGAGGGTCTCCAGCCAGCCGTAGGAGGAGAAGGAGTTGTACTGGGCCATGGCTCTGACCCGGTGACCGGCGGCGACGAGCGCCTCGGTGAGGTGGGAGCCGATGAAGCCCTCGGCTCCGGTGACGGCGGCGAGCGGTGCGGAGGTCAACGGTGTGTCCTTCCGGTGGTTGCGGGGTGTCGCGGACGGTCGGGGACGGGTACGGCGGGTCAGACGTGCCGGGCGGGCCGGCCGAGCAGCCCCAGTGCGCACGCCACCAGGCAGAGCACGGCGGCGGCGCAGCACAGCGGCAGCGCGGCCGGACCGCCCGGCAGGTGCAGCAGGACGGGCGCGCAGGCCGTGCCCGCGGCGGCGAGGCAGATCACGGCCGGCGGCCAGGCCGTCCCGAACGCCTGTAGGAGCAGCGCGGTCCACAGGGCGGCGGCGAGCAGCAGCAGGGGGCCGGGTGCGGCGCCGGTGAGCAGGGCGGCCGGCAGCAGCGGGAGGAGGTAGGCGAGCAGGCACAGGCCCAGGACGGCGGCGGAGCGCAGCAGGAACCCGGCGGGGGTGGCGCTCGCGCGGAGCGCGGCGACGGACAGCCCCCGGTAGCGGTAGAGCAGCCACTCGGCGGGGCCCATGCTGACGGTCAGCACGATCACCGCGTACGGTTCCCGCCGGCCCTCCAGCAGCACCAGCAGGCCCGCGGCGAGCCCGAACAGCCCGTACGGCAGGGACCGGCGCAGGCGGGGCCGCTTGCCGTCCGGGGCGGCCGGGGCCGTCCGGGCGGCCCCGTGCAGCGCCCGTCCGGTGGCGGCGAGCGTGGCCGCCAGGGCCAGCAGGACGAGGCCGGTGCGCAGCGGCGGGCCCGGCTCCCACCAGGGCAGTGCGGCGGCGCCCGCGATCAGCGGGGTGAGCGCGGCCAGCAGCAGCCGTTCCCGGGCCAGCACCAGCAGGACGCCGGCCGCCGCGAGGTACAGCGACTGGCCCGCCGCCGCCAGGAGCGCCGGGCCGCCGCCGGCGGCCGGTACGGCGGCGGCGGTGGCCACCGCCGCGCCGAGCGGGGCGCCGGTCAGCAGGGTGCGCGCCGCCTGCCGGCGCCCGGTGGCCATCCGCACGTGGGCGCGGTGGCCGAGCCCCTGTCCCCAGGCCCAGGAGACGAGGCCGGCCACGACGGGCGCCGCGGCGTGCCGGCCGGGGTGCCACAGGGGCGCGGTGAGCAGGTAGGCGAGCCCCGGCAGGGCGAAGAGGACCCCTCGCAGCAGGCAGCGCACGTGGTCGGGGCGCCAGGGGTCGGCGGGCGGGGCGGGTTCGGGAAAGGTGCGGGGCACCTGCTGGTACAGGGCGGTGGCCAGGGAGAACAGGGTGGGGTGGCCGTACCGCTGCCTGATCAGATCGGCGGACAGGCCCTCGGCCTCCAGCAGGGCGGCCACCTCGTAGGGGTGGACGGCCGGGCCGACGCGGTCGGCGAGCTCGGCGGCGAGCCCGCTGACCGCCTCCTCGTCCGGGCCGTGCCGGGGCAGCCGGAGGGCGAGGGTGCGGTCGTCGGGGCGGCGGGGCAGCGGTGGTGCGCCGGCGAGCCGCAGGGCCAGGGTGTCCTGTTCGGTTCCGCCCGGTTCGAGGGCCATCGGTCCGCTCATCCGGCCACGCTCCCCGCACCGGCTGCCATGTCCCGCGGCTCTGCCGCCGGCACCGGTGCCGGCACGAACGGCCGGGCCGCGGTGGACAGTTCGAGGTAGATGGAGCGGAAGGTGTCGATGGTCTGGCGCAGGGTGAACTGTTCGATCACCCGCAGCCGCGCGGCCTCCCCCATCGCCCTGCGCCGGCCGGGGTCGGCGAGCAGGTCGAGGGCGGCCCGGGCCATGGCGGCCGGGTCGCGCGGCGGGACGACGAGCCCGGTGTCGCCGACGGCCTCCCGTACGCCGCCGACGTCGGTGGAGACGGTCGCCCGGCCGCAGGACATCGCCTCGATGAGGGTGAACGGGAAGCCCTCGCTGATGCTGGAGAGCATGACGACGCTGCCGGCCGCGTAGGCGTCCTTGATGTCGTCGACGCGGCCCTCGAACGTGACGGCGTCGGCGTGTCCCAGCTCTGCGGCCAGTGCCTCGCACCGCTCCCGGTAGGCCTCGCCGCCGCGCGGGGTGCCGCCGAACAGGCGCAGCCGGGCGCCGGGTATCCGCTCCCGCACGAGGGAGAAGGCCCTGATGAGGGTCTCCAGGTCCTTGATGGGGTCCACGCGGCCCGCCCAGCTGAGCGTGGGCGTCCCGGGTTCGGGCCCGGCCGGCGGGAAGGCGGCCGGGTCCACGCCGTTGTAGACGGTGCGGATGGACTGCGGGTCGGCGCCGCCCTGCTCCTCCCAGAGCCGGTTGTAGCGGTTGCCCGGGGTGATCAGGGCGGCCCGCCGGTAGCTCTCCTCGGCGAGGAGCCGGAAGAATCCGAGGACGACGGCCTTGACGGGCCAGCGGTACGGCGCCGTGCGGTAGCCGAGGTAGCGCTCGCGCAGGTACACGCCGTGCTCGGTGAGCAGCAGCGGGACGGCGTGGCGGTCCAGGGCGGCGAGGCCGGGCAGGACGGCGACGCCGCCGCTGACGGCGTGGGCCACGCCGTCCTCCGGCGGTGGTGCGGCCAGGGGCCGCAGGGCGTGTTCCAGCAGGGTGGTCGCGGTGACCGCGTCGTGCAGGGTGGGCCGGGCCTCGCGCACGGCGAGACCGGGGCGGTTCCACACCGCGGCGAGCAGGGTGACGGCCCGGTCCCCGCGCAGGAAGGGACTGAGGGCGCCGTCGGCGGCGGCCCGGGCCATCGTGTAGAGGGCGGGCGCGAAACCGTCCTCGGCGGGCGGGTCGAGCAGGGCGGTCAGGAAGCCCTCGTAGGCCGCGTCGAGCCGGTTGCGGGCGCGGCCCCGGGGCGGGCGGCCCTCGGGCGGGGCACCCCACATGGGTACCGGGCGCACGCCGCGGACGTGGGCGGGCAGGTCCCAGACCACGGGTTCGCGTCCGGTGCCGGTGACGGCGATGACGTCGAAGTCGAGGTCGGGCATGCCCTGGACGAGCTGGTCGCACCAGACGCTGACGCCGCCGTGGCTGTGCGGATAGGTGCCTTCGGTGAGCAGGGTGACGCGCGTCGCGCCGGAGCGGCGCGCGCCGTGGTGAACGCGCATGGGTGTGCTCCACGTCCGAGGTGTGGGGTGGTCGTGCGGGTCCCGGCGGCCGACGGGGACCGGGCCCGCCGGCCGCCTTGCGTGGTCCGCCCGCCGGGCGTCCCGGCCCGCGCGGCGGCCGCCGGGGCCGCCGCGCGGGCGTGCGGGCACGGGTGCGCGCACGGGTGTGCCGGGGCGTCGCGGGGCGGGCGCCGCGGAACGGACGGGAAAGGGACGGTCAGGTCCTTGGGGCCGGTGCGCCGCTCAGCTGTCCGGGGTGTACGGAACCTGCCGGGTCACGCCGGCCGGGACCTTGGCGTCCGGGGCGGGGCCGGTGGCCGGTGCCTCGTCGGCGGTGCGCGCGGAGGGTGCCGTGGCGGCCGTCGGGAGGGTGAGGACGAGGGGGATGCCGATCGAGGCCGTCCAGCCGGAGACCTCGCCCGCGTAGGGACTGCCGAAGGCGCCGGTGGGCAGGGTGGTGCCGGTGGGCAGGGTCGCGGTGACCGCGAGGCCGGCGGGCGCCTGCACGGTCACGGCGCCGCCGATGCGGTAGGCGGTGACCTGTCCGGCGCTCACGGCGGCCTTCCAGGCGGCGCGGCGCTGCAGTTCGGCCCCGATGTCCCTCATCCGCAGGTTCACCAGCGGGGTGTTGTCCGCGAACAGGCCGTCGTAGCCGTCGATGACGCCGTCGAGCACCGGGTAGGCGATGCGGTCCTCGGCGAGGTTGGACTGGTGGATGAAGTGCGGCTTGGGGTCGTTGGAGAGCACGTGACCGAGGGCGATCCGGGTCTCCAGCGGCACGATGTGGCCGCTGTAGCCGGTGCCGGTGTCCAGCGGGGCCGGCAGGCAGGTGGTGGTGGCGGGGTCGTCCTCGCAGACGCCGCTGCCGCCCTGGGCCCGGCTGGTGTAGAGCCAGTTGTACTCGTCGACCTGCTCGGCGGCCCGGCCCGCGTTGTAGAAGACGTTCATCGGGTAGCGGGAGACGGTGGTGGCGGCGCCGACCTTGCGCTGCTCCGGGTCGCGGGAGTTGTCCGAGGCGAGCCAGGCGACGCCGTTGAGGGCGAGGACGGGTGCCAGGTTGGGGTTGTCGGCGGGCTGCTGCGGCAGGATCCTCAGGCCCGAGTGCTCGCCGGTGACCAACTCGTCGTTCTGCAGCGGGAGTCCGGCGGCCTGACCCCAGGCGCGGTTGGTGGCGATCTCGTTGTTGATGGTGCCCGGGTCGACCCACTTGGTGCTGCCGTCGGCGTTGGTCCGGCACGTCCAGGGCACCACGGTGGTGTTCTGCTCGCAGCCGAGGAAGGCGTGGGTGTAGGTGTGGTTCACCCAGCGGAACCGGGCGCGGTCGGCGATGAGCTTGTCGGCGAGCTGGTCGACGCCGTTGTCGTCCTCGCGCTGGTCGACGCTGCCGGCACCGTTGTAGACCATGTCGAGGGTGAAGTGGTGGCTGTCCTGCCAGGCGGTGGCGTGGTCGACGTCGGCCGCGGTCATGCGGATGGGGCTCGGCGTGCCCGCGCCGTTGGTGCAGTCGACGTCGCCGGGGGTGCAGTTGAGCTGGGTGTCCCAGCGGTCGTCGGCGGCGAAGACGTCGTCGACGTGCACGGCGAAGTAGTTGCGGGAGGCGCCGAGGTGCACACCGCCGGTCATCCACTCCACGATGCCCCGGGCGAGCAGCCGGAACTGCTCCTGGTACCGGTTGTAGACGAAGGTGACGACCAGCTCCCGCCGCCCGTCGTGCCGGTACTCGCCGACCAGCGACCCCTGCCGGGAGGTGCCCGGGATGGGCGCCTGCACGTAGGGGGTGAAGTCGGCGCCGGCCGCGGGCGTCGAGAGGTAGGCGTAGCTCTCGCCGACGGTGGGCGAGTCGTCCTCGAAGGGCACCGTGCCGTCGAGGTAGCCGAAGGGGCCGGTCCGGCCGGCCGCGGTCACCTCGGCCTGCACGCCGTCGATGCTGCCCGAGTAGCCGCCGGCGACCGGGTACTGCAGGCCCGCTTCGGGGCGGGCGTAGGTGTAGGCGTCGACCTGCGGGATCGCGTACGTCTGCTCGTAGGAGGCCAGCGCGGCCATCTCGGCGGAGCCGGCGGCGAAGGGGTTGTCGTTGGGCAGCACCACGGCCTGGTACTTGGCACGGGGCCGGCCACCGACGGTGTCGGCGAGGAAGCCGGGACCGATGACGGGCCGGTCGGACCGGGTGAGGTCGACCCTGGTGTACGGCGTTCCGGCCGCGTCGAGTTCCGCGGCCACGGCGGCGGTGGCCGGTCCGCCGTCGCTCACCAGCAGGACCCGCAGGTCGATGCGGGGTGTGGTGGTGTCGGCCTGGGCCGGTCCGGCCTGCAGGCCGAGCGCGGCGATGAGCGCGCCGACCGTCAGTGCGGTGGTGCGGATGGTCCGCTTCATGCGGTGAAGTCCCCTCCCCGGGCAGGGGTGAGCACGGCTCCCATGGAGCGGATGCACCCCCTTGCGCGACGCCGGTGTCCCCCTCAGAAACCAGTCGTCGACGCATCCGTCGCGTCACATGGTGATGCATGTGTGGAGCTTTTGTGGGCGGGTTGCGAAATTTGACGGAAAAACGCAGGTG
Organism: Streptomyces sp. TG1A-8; assembly: GCF_030499535.1. Lineage (NCBI taxonomy): Bacteria > Bacillati > Actinomycetota > Actinomycetes > Kitasatosporales > Streptomycetaceae > Streptomyces > Streptomyces sp. TG1A-8. Next base: position 6,533,727 of record NZ_JASTLB010000001.1, on the reverse strand, counting down.
TCCGATCCCGCTCGGGGGACCCGCGGGCCCCTTTCCCCGTCGCCGTCGCCCAAGGGGTGGCGACACGCGGACGGAGGGGGCCGCTGGTCGCGGCCCCGGACGCCGCACCGGCGGGCCACTGCGGCCCGCCGGGCGAAGTGCCGGTGACCCGGACCGGGCGGGGACCTGCCCGAAGGGTCCGTTTCAGGTCAGCCGCGCCGGGGCCGGAGTCCGTCAGGCGCAGACCACGCGCGTCTCCGGCGTGTAGACGGGTCCGCCGCTGCTGTTGCCGCTGTCGCTGAACTCGGCGTAGTAGTACGAGTAGAAGCCGATGTTGCCGTTGCAGCCGGAGTCGGCGGCGACCTGGAGGGTCAGCGTGACGGTGCGGCTCTGCCCGGGCGGGATGGTGGCGCCGTAGTTGCCGCCGAGGTTGGCGGGTCCGGTGCCGCTGCAGGGGGTGCTGCCGGCGGCCGTGGCCAGGCCGCAGCCGGTGAAGCCGTACTTCAGGTCGGGACGCTGGGTGGTGAGCCAGGTCGGGTCGATGGTCTGGTGGACGAACCAGATGTCGTACGTCCTGTTGTTGGTGAGGGTCATCGACAGGTTCACCGTGCCGCCGGGCGTGACGGTGGCACTGTCGGCGCTGAAGGTCAGCGCGGCCGGCGCGGGATCGGCGGCGCCGGCACTCGGAGCGAGGCCGAAGACGGTGAGGACGAAGGCGAGGGCGGCGGTGAGACCGAGGCGTCTCAGCAGAGATGATCGCATGGCCCGGGAGGCTAGGCACGCGGTGAGCGCGCCGTCTGCCCCCGCCGCGGGGGCCCGTACGCCGACCGGCTGAAAGCGTTCGCCGCGTGAAGATCGTGCGGCGGTTTCGCGAGGGGGCGTCACCGAACGTGTACGTGCATCGTACGGGGGGTGGCGGGGGTGGTGCGCGGGGCGCGGCGGACCGGTGATGCGACCGGGCGGCGTTGGCGGGTACACGCCCTCCGCCGAGGGCCGGAACCGGGGAGGCCGGTTGTGCGCGCGGGAGTTTTCCAGCCAGACGCCGGTTTCCGGCCGCTCCGGTACGCCGGGGCGGGCCGGCGCGCCGGTTCCCCCGGATCAGCGCGCCGTCAGCGGGGCCCGGCACCGTGGTGCCCGTGAACGGCCCGGGGCACGGCGGCCGGTCAGGGGGGCGTTCCCGCGAGCGGCCGGCCGGGGACCGCGGGCACGGCTCACGGCTCACGGCGGGGCCCGGCGGCCCGTGCGGGTCCCACGTCCCACCCGTCCCCCGTCCGGAGAAACCGGGGGCATACCGATCGCGGACGCGGGTATCCGCGCAGCGACTCATGATCGACAACGATTCATGACCGACGTCGACTTCGCGAAGCCCAGGGAGGCGGATCTCATGCTGATGGCACACCCCGCGGTACTGAAGGACCTGATCGCCCAGTACGAGACCCTCACGCTGCTCGGGGCGGAGGAGAGCACTCCGCAGGCACGGCAGCGGCTCGCGGACATCTCGTACACGCTGTGCGTGGCCACGGGGACCAAGGACGTGGACATGGCCCTGATCGCGGCCCGCCACCAACTGTCCGGGGCCCGCCCGGAGGACGACTCCCTGCTCCAGGCCGCGGAGCCGGCACAGGCGCCGTCCGCCGCCTGACGGCACGCCCCACCCCTTCCCCCCTCTCCTCTCCGCCGGGCACGAACGTCCGGTGCCGAGCCCGGTCCGCGCACCACCGGACGGCCCACGGAGCCGGCCGGCCGCGCGGACCGCTGCCGGACGGGGACCCCGCCCTCCCCCGGACCCGGGGGAGGGCTTCGTCACGAACGACGGGCGTGCGGGTGGTGCGGCCGGGGCCACGGGCTCGCGCTCGCCGTGGTGCGGACCGCGCCGAGGGCCGGCCGGGCGCTGCGCGCGGTGCACGCGTGCGCCCGTCGCCGGCCGGACGTCTCCCGCGGGCCCGCCCGGTCACGCGTCCCCGGCGGGCCCGCCCGGCCGGCGACGGGCGCACGCGGACGGCCTCCGCGCCCGCGGCGCGGAGGCCGTCCGTACGACGGGTCCGGGTCAGCCGCCGAGTGCGCCCAGCACCACGGCCTTGGCCTCCTCCTGCACCCGGGCGAGGTGGTCGGCGCCGAGGAACGACTCGGCGTAGACCTTGTAGACGTCCTCGGTGCCCGAGGGGCGGGCCGCGAACCAGGCGTTGGCGGTGGTGACCTTGATGCCGCCGAGGGCCGCTCCGTTGCCGGGCGCCTCGGTGAGGACGGCCGTGACCGCTTCCCCCGCCAGCGTGTCGGCGCTGACCTGCGCCGGGGACAGTTTGGCGAGCAGGGCCTTCTGCTCGCGGGAGGCGGGGGCGTCGATGCGGGCGTAGGCCGGTTCGCCGAAGCGGTCGGTCAGGCCGGAGTAGTGCTGGGACGGCGTCTTGCCGGTGACCGCCGTGATCTCGGAGGCGAGCAGGGCGAGGATGATGCCGTCCTTGTCCGTGGTCCACACCGAGCCGTCCCGGCGCAGGAAGGACGCGCCGGCCGATTCCTCGCCGCCGAACCCGAGGGCGCCGCCGGCCAGTCCGTCCACGAACCACTTGAACCCGACCGGCACCTCGACGAGTCGGCGGTCCAGGTCGGCCGCGACGCGGTCGATCATCGTGGAGGAGACGAGGGTCTTGCCGACACCCGCGTCGGCTGGCCACCGGTCGCGGTGCCGGTAGAGGTAGGAGATGGCGACCGCGAGGTAGTGGTTGGGGTTCATCAGGCCCGCGTCCGGGGTGACGATGCCGTGCCGGTCGGCGTCGGCGTCGTTGCCGGTCGCGATGTCGAAGCGGTCGCGCTGCTCGATGAGGGAGGCCATCGCGTACGGCGAGGAGCAGTCCATGCGGATCTGCCCGTCCCAGTCCAGCGTCATGAACCGCCAGGTGGGGTCGGTGTGCGGGGTGACCACCGTCAGGTCCAGGCGGTGCTGTTCGGCGATGCGGCCCCAGTAGGCGACGGACGCCCCACCGAGCGGGTCGGCGCCGATGCGCAGGCCGGCGGCGCGGACGGCGTCGAGGTCCAGCACGCTCGGCAGGTCGGCGACGTAGGTGCCCAGGAAGTCGTACCGCCGCGTGGTGGCGGCGGCGAGCGCACGGGCGTACGGCACCCGGCGCACGTCCTTCAGGCCGCCGGCGATGATCTGGTTGGCGCGGTCCTGGATCCAGGAGGTCGCGTCGGAGGCGGCGGGGCCGCCGCTGGGCGGGTTGTACTTGAAGCCGCCGTCGGCCGGCGGGTTGTGGGAGGGGGTGACGACGACCCCGTCCGCGAGGCCCGAGGTGCGGCCGCGGTTGTGGGTGAGGATGGCGTGCGAGACCGCCGGGGTGGGCGTGTAGCCGTCCGCTGCGTCGATGAGCACGGTGACGCCGTTGGCGGCGAACACCTCCAGCGCGGTGACCTTGGCTGGCTCGGACAGGGCGTGGGTGTCGGCGCCCAGGAACAGGGGGCCGTCGACGCCGCCCACGGTCCGGTACTCGCAGATGGCCTGGCTGGTGGCGGCGATGTGGTCCTCGTTGAAGGCGCTCGCCAGGGACGATCCCCGGTGTCCCGACGTGCCGAACGCCACCCGCTGCGCCGGGTCGGCCGGGTCGGGGTGCAGCGCGTAGTAGGCCGTGACCAGTCGGGCCACGTCGACAAGGTCCTCGGGACCGGCCGGCCGGCCCGCTCGCTCGTGCGGCATGTGTCGGTTTCCTCCGCGTCGATGTGATCGCATGGTGTGATCGTTCGCTCGCCGCCCATCTTTCCTCGTCGGGGACGCGGGCGGCGAGTGCGCCACCGACGAGCCGGGCGGGACGGGGCCCGCCTGTCCTGTGATCCGCTCCACCGGCCACCACCGCCGTCGTCCGCCGGCGGGTGCCGTCCGCGTCGTCCCGGTCCGGCGCGTCACGGCCCGCCGGGGCACCGCGCCGGGCCACGTCCCCGGCGACGGGCCCGGTGGACCTGCCGCGTCCCGCCCGGGGCGCGGGAGTCCCGGCCGGGCCGGTGCCCCGGGCGGCCGGCCTCCCTCGGCGGCCCGTCTCATCCGCGGGACGGCTGCTGGGAGCGCGCCCCTTGCTCCGCGAAGGTGTACAGGTCCTTGGACGCGGTGATCAGTTCGCGGCGTTCCTCCTGCGAACCGACCATCGGCTGCGAGCCGCTGAGCGGCACCTGGGCGCTCTCGGGCAGGAACCGCACGGTCGCGAGGCCGATGGCGCCGGCCAGCATCAGGTAGTAGGCGGGCATCAGGTCGTCCCCGCTGATGTCGACCAGCGCGGCGGTGACCAGCGGGGTGGTGCCGCCGAAGGCGGCGACGGCGAAGTTGAAACCGATGCCCATGGCGGCGTACCGGACGGCCGTCGGGAACAGCGCGGGCAGGGTGGCCGCGCTGGGCGCGGCGAAGCAGGCCAGCAGCGTGGACAGGAGCAGCGCCCCGAGGACGGGCGGCCAGGCCCCCTCCGCCTTGATCAGCAGGAACGACGGCACGGCCAGCACGATCATCGCCGCGGCGGCGGCGCCGTACACGGGCCGCCGGCCGACGCGGTCGCTGAGCCGGCCGATGAAGGTGATCAGGACGACGATCCACGCCATGCCGATCAGCACCAGCACGTCGGCGGAGCCGCTGGAGCGGCCCAGCGTCTCGGTCTGGTAGGTCGGCAGGTAACCGGTGACCGTGTAGTTGGTGACGTTGTAGAGCAGCACCAGCCCCGCACAGACCAGCAGTCCGCGCCAGTGGTTGCGGAGGATGTCGCGGAACTCGCTGCCCGCCGACTCCTGCGCCAGGCTCTTCTCGTGGGCGTCCAGTTGCTGCCGGAAGGCTGGTGACTCTTCCAGTTTGAGCCGCACGTACAGGCCGATCACGCCGAGCGGCCCGGCGATCAGGAAGGGGATGCGCCAGCCCCAGGAGAGCATCTGTGCGTCGCTCAGCAGCGCGTTGAGCACGGTGACGAGGACGGAGCCGAGGGCGTAGCCGGCGAACGTGCCGAAGTCGAGCCAGCTGGACAGGAAGCCCCGCCTGCGGTCCGGCGAGTACTCGGCGACGAAGGTGGTGGCCCCGCCGTACTCCCCGCCGGTGGAGAAGCCCTGCACCATGCGGGCCAGCAGCAGCAGCACGGGCGCGGCGATGCCGATGGTGCCGTAACCCGGGATGAGGCCGATGGCGAAGGTGCCCGCGGCCATCATGATCATGGTGGTGGCGAGCACCTTCTGCCGACCGATCCGGTCGCCGAGCGGCCCGAAGACCAGGCCGCCGAGCGGTCGTACGACGAAGGCGGCGGCGAAGGTCGCGAAGGAGGAGATCACCTGCGTGGCCGGGGAGGCGCCGGGGAAGAAGACCTTGCCGAGGGTGGCGGCGAGGTAGCTGTAGACGCCGAAGTCGAACCACTCCATGCAGTTGCCGAGCGCGGAGGCGCCGACCGCGCGTTTGAGCAGCGGCCGCTCGATCACCTGGACGTCGTCGCTGCGGAAGGCCCGCCGGTTGCGGCGCAGCCTGCGCGTCAGTTCCTCGCGGACCTGGCGCGGCAGGTCCGCGACGGTCCTGGGAATCCTGGGCCCGGCCCCGGTTCGCCGCTCTCCCTCGGGTATCGCCCCGCTCACGGGCGCCTCCCTCCTCACTGCCGGCACACCGTGTCATTCCGCGGCACCCATCCGGTCCGCCCGGGCGGACGCCGCACGCCCCATGCTCCTGCCCGGCTTCCCATCCGTCACACCAGCAACGTGCACACGGCTCGACCGGTCATCCGCCGTGCCGCGCCGACGATCGACGACCGCGCGGCGGGCGGCGGACGGCGGAGCGGATCTGTGGCGCGACGCCCGGCCGGGGTCCGGGACCGACTGCGGCACCGAGTGACACGCATCACAGACATAACGAAAAAATCAGACATAATGGTGAGCGCCGGACCCCGCCCGCCCGACTCCAAGGAGCCGCTCACCGCATGGCGCACGGAGCCCACCACAGCCCCCACGGCCCCCACCTCCCGCCCCACCCCGACCTCTACCTGGCCCGCGGCTGCGAACACTGCCTCGGCTGGGGAACGGTCGTGACCCGCGACGGGGAGCACGAACTGTGCCACACCTGCCAGCCCGGCCCGGGCGGCGGGAACGGCCCCGCTCCGGTCCGCTAGCGGTGCCTCCTCCCGGCGGCCCCGGCCGGCGACCGGTGCTCACGTACGGTGGGAGGCATGGCCGCCCCTCCCCTGCCAGGCCCGCTCGCGCACCTGGCCCCCCTGCTCGGCCACTACGGCTACTGGGCCGTCGGTGCCGTGGTCCTCGTGGAGGACTTCGGGGTTCCGGCACCCGGCGAGACGATCCTGATCGCCGCCGGTGTCTACGCCGGGGCCGGCCGGCTGGACATCGCCGTCGTGGCGGCGGTCGCGTTCGCCGCCGCCGTGGCCGGTGACAACATCGGCTATCTGATCGGCCGCGGCGGCGGCCGGGCCTTCGTGCACCGCTGGGGCCGCTACGTGTTCCTGACGCCGGAGCGCTTCCGGACCACCGAGGAGTTCTTCGGGCGGCACGGCGGCAAGATCGTCACCGTGGCCCGCTTCATCGAGGGCCTGCGCCAGGCCAACGGCATCGTCGCCGGCGCCTCGGGCATGCCCTGGCGGCGCTTCCTCGTCTTCAACACGCTCGGCGCGGCCCTGTGGGTCGGTTTCTGGGCGACCCTGGCCCACCTCGCCGGCAGCCACATCACGACCGTGTACGACGAGGTCACCCGCTACCAGCGCTACGTCCTCGCCGGTCTGGCGGCCTTGGTCGCGGCCCTCGTCGCACGCCACCTGGCGCGGCGCCGCCGCGCCCGCTGACCGGTGCCCGCGCGGACGGCCCGTCCGGTCCGGCCCGCCGGGCGTCCCGAACGGTTCGTCCGCCGCCGGGCAGGTCTCCGGCGTTTGCCTCGGACGTCCGGTCGATCATGTGATGCCGTGGAGGGCGAGGACGGCTTTCCCGTGCCCGGAAACCGAGCGAAGGGCTCCTTGAATTCCCGGAAGGCGGGGGACGACGGAGTGGGGTTTGAAGCTCGGCGCAACGGAAATCCGAATGGGGAAATCGCACCGAGAAGACGTGGGGATGTGAAACCCGATGGCAGGCGACCAGAAGGCGAAGGCCAAGGCGGAGCAGGCCAAGGGCAAGGCCAAGGAGGCTGCGGGCCGCGCCGTGGGCAACGAGCGGATGGAGGCCGAGGGCCGCGTGGAGGGCGCTCGTGGGGACGCCCGGGAGGCCAAGGAGAAGACGAAGGACGCCTTCAAGCACTGACATTCGAATGCGGTGCGCGAAATGTACGCGGAATACGCGTGGAGCGGGCCCGGAAAACCCTTTCGAGGGTTTTCCGGGCCCGCTCCACGATTTCGTCCCCGCCGCGCACGCTCTCGGTGCGCCCGGTCCTCCCGCTCGGCCTTCGGTCAGCCTTCGGTCAGCATGGAGCACCGCAGCCGGCCCAGCAGGCGCGACAGGAGCCGGGAGACGTGCATCTGGGACACGCCGAGCCGCTCGCCGATCTCGGCCTGGGTGCGCTCCTCCACGAACCGCAGGTGCAGGATCAACCGGTCCCGCTCGCCCAGCTCGGCGATGAGCGGGGCCAGGGCGTGGAAGTCCTCGACGAGGTCCAGCGCGGCGTCCTCGCTGCCTATGAAGTCGGCCAGCACGCTCTCCCCGTCCGCGCCGGTGCTCAAGGTGGCGTCCAGGGAGGAGGAGGTGTAGCCGTTGCAGGCGAGCCGCGCCTCGATGACCTCCTCCTCGGGCAGGCACATCAGCTGCGCCAGCTCCGCCACGGTCGGCGTCCGGCCCAGGCGGCCGGAGAGCTCCTCGGTCGCGCGGGCGAGCTGCACGCGGGCCTCCTGCAACCGCCGGGGCACGTGCACGGCCCAGGAGGTGTCCCGGAAGAACCGCTTGATCTCGCCCACGATGTAGGGGATCGAGAAGGAGGTGAACTCCACCTCCCGGGACACCTCGAACCGGTCGATGGCCTTGATCAGACCGATCACCCCGACCTGGACGATGTCCTCCATCTCCTCGGGGCCCCGGTTGCGGAAGCGGGCCGCGGCGAAACGCACCAGGGAGATGTTCATCTCGATGAGTGTGTTGCGCGCGTACTGGTACTCGGACGTCCCCTCCTCCAGGACGGCGAGCCGGGCGAGGAAGATCCGGGTCAGCGCACGGGCGTCCTGCGGGGCGACCTGTCCGGGGTCGGCGACCTCCGGCAGTCGCACCGCGTTCGCCTGCTGCGTCGTCATGGCCGTCATGGTCCATTGCCTCCCGGGGTCGCCGGCCGCGGTTCGGCCGGCTTGCCTGCGCCTACCCCGGAACCCGCCGCTCATGTCCGGGCCGGATGCGGCACGCCGTGCGGCGGCGGGCGGCCGGGTGCGCACCGGGCCGGTGGGGGCAACCGGAGGATTCCCCGCGCGCGTCCCCTTGACCGACGGCCCAGTGGGTAACCGGGACAAGAACGGCAGGATCCTCCGCGACCACAGGAAGGGCCCTTGACCCCAGACGCAAAGGGCGACGAAGCATGGACACCCACCTCAGGACACACGCGACGACGCGTACCCGCCCGGCGCCCCTGCACTACAGCCGCACCTGGGACACCGCGGCGAGCTGCATCGCCGACTCCAGGGAGGCGGTCGGCGCCCTCCTGGCCCGGGCCCGGCCCGCTCCGGGCCGGCGGGCGCTGCAGGACGCCCAGCTCGTGGTCAGCGAACTCGTCACCAACGCCGTCAAACACGCTCCCGGTCCGCTCGGACTGCGCCTGGAGGTGTCCCCCGACGCCGTCGCACTGCGGATCACCGTCACGGACACCTCCACGCAGGCGCCCCGGCAGCGTCCGCCCGATCCCCGGCGGGTCGGGGGGCACGGACTGCACCTGGTGAACCTGCTCTGCGACGGCTTGGAGGTCACGCCGCTGCCCCACGGCAAGCGGGTGACGGCCACCGTCGCCCTCGGCTGACCCGGGCGGCTCCCCCGCCCCGGGGCTCAGAGGACCCTGATGCCGACGATGCAGGTGTCGTCGTCGGTGTCCGACCTGCTGTAGGTGAGGAGCCGGTCCAGCTGCTGGTCCAGGGTGCGGGGCGCCGAGCGCGCCGTGTCCAGCAGGTGCGACAGGGACTCCTCGACGGAGCGGTCCCGGCGCTCGATCAGGCCGTCGGTGTACATCAGCAGGGTGTCGCCCTCGGCGAGCTGCAGCTCCGTCTCCTCGTACACGGCTTCCGGCAGCGCGCCCAGCAGCAGGCCCCTGAGGGTGGGTAGCGCGGTCGCCTCGGCGTCCCGCACCAGGACCGGCGGGAGGTGGCCGGCGCGGGCCCAGCGCAGGGTGCGCCGCTCGGCGTCGTACAGACCGCACACGGCGGTCGCGGTGACCGCGCCGGTCAGGTGGTGGGCGACGATGTTCAGCCAGGACAGCAGCTGGCCCGGGCCGGCACCGGTGACGGCCAGTCCGCGCAGCGCGTTGCGCAGCACGACCATGCTGGTCGCCGCCTCGATGCCGTGTCCGGCGACGTCCCCGACGCACAGCAGCACCATGCCGGAGGGCAGGACGACGGCGTCGTACCAGTCGCCGCCGACCAGCTGCTCGGTCTCGGCGGGCCGGTAGCGCACCGCGACCTGGAGGTCGGGCATCTTCAGCGGCGCCTGCGCCGGCGGCATGATGGCGTGCTGGAGCTGGAGCGCCAGCCGGTTGCGCTCGTCGGCCTGCTGCTCGGTGTGGGCGAGCTGGTCGCGGGTGGCGGCGAGGGCGACCTCGGTCCAGTGCTGGGCCGAGATGTCCTGGTAGGCGCCGCGGACGACGAACAGCTGGCCGCCGGTGTCCAGGACCGGTTCGGCCACCACGCGGATGTGCCGGGTCACCTGGTCGGGCCGCAGCAGCCGGAACGCGGCGGAGGCCGGCCGGCGGTGGTGCAGCAGGGTGCGCAGGAAGCGGCGGATGGTGACGGCGTCGTCGGGGTGGGCGTGCGCGGGCAGGTCCTCCAGCGGCACCGGCAGGCTGGTGGGCGGACGGCCGTACAGGCTGAACAGCTGGCCGTTCCAGGTGATCTCGCCGGTGAGCAGGTTCTCCTCGAAGCCGCCGATGCGGCCGAGCCGCTGGGCGTGCTGGAGCAGGCTGGCCAGACGGGCCGCCTCGTCCTCGATGCGCCAGATCAGCAGCACGCTGGAGCCGTGCCGGCTGACGCTGATGTCGGCGACGGCCGACAGCGGCACCTGGTCGACGAGCGCGGTGAGCCGCATGCGGTGGGCCCTGAACGGCTCGCCGGTGGCGTAGACCCGCTCGACCCGCTGGAACAGCTCGCTGGCCCCGGCGGCCATCGGGTAGGCCTCCAGCAGCAGGGCGCCGTTGACGACGGCCCGGGACCGGCCCGCCGGGTCGAGGAAGTGGCTGTTGACGTGCTGGATGCGGAAGTCGACCAGCTGCCCCGAGTCGTCCAGGTGCGGGACGAGCACCAGCGCCGGGTCGTGCAGTCCGTCCGCGAGGTCCATCAGCTCCACCACGTCGGGCAGCATCCGGGGCTCCTGCGCGGCACCGGACGGGAGCGCGTAGGCCTCCAGGGTGTGCGCGCACAGCTCGGCGAGCGCTTCCATCTGGCGGACCACCTGGGGCGGCCGCGCTCCCTCCGGCCCGGGCCAGGCGATCTCCAGCACGCCGTGGATCCGGCCGCCCGCACCGGCGGGCACGGCCGCGCGCGCACCGTCCGGGAAGTCGTGCCGGCCGATGGTGGGCAGCCCGGACTCGGCGAGCGAGGGCAGCCACTGCCCCTCGGGTTCGGTCAGGCCGCGCCGGGCGACGGTCGCCACGTCCGGCGGGACGTAGCGCCAGCGGGCCGCCTCGGCGGGCGGGAAGCCGGCGCTGCCGGCGAGGGTCAGTGAACCGTCGGAGCCCGCGGCCCAGATCGCGACGGCCACCGCGCCGAGCGGGCGCAGGGCGTGCTGGAGCAGCGAGTCGGCCACCGCCTGGGTGTCGTCCGCGGCCAGCGCCCCGCTCTCGGCGGCGCGCAGCCGCACGGCGGCGGACTCCTCGGCCGTCCGGTCCGGCTCCGCGGTGGTGGCCAGGAAGGCGTCGGTGACCTCGGAGACGCGGTCCCGGGCGGCCTGGTTGATGACGTCCACCGCCAGTTCCAGCGTCGTCGTCCGGGCCCGTTCGGTCAGCTCGGCGAGCTGGCGTGCGGCCTGGGCGGGGCCGCAGCCGAGCCGCTCCACGAGGATGCCCTTCGCCAGTTCGATCAGTGCCCGGCCCTCGGCCTCCGCCTGCGCGGCCCGCACCTCCTGGCGCAGCCGCTCCACGGTGGCGGCGAGCCGGCCGACCGGCGAGGTGGCGGGCACCTTGGGCAGGTCGAGTGCGGCCGTGTCCGGTTCGGTCCCCTCCGGCCCCGCCGGTCCGGGCACGGCCGTCTCCGGACCTGCCGGACCCGGCGTCCCCGGGGCCGCCGGGTCCGGCAGGTCCGGCGCCTGCGGCGCGCGCACCGCGGTCCCGTACGTGCCCGCGATCGCGGGGACCCGGGCCCGGACGGGCTCCGGGGCATCGGGGGTGCCGGGGCCCGCGGCGGCTGCCGCGGGCTGCTGCGACGGGTCGTGGACGTTCACCGTGTGCGTGCTCCTAGGCCGGCGGGCGGCGGGACGGGCGGGGGTGTCCTCATGCGGGGAGCCAGCGCCGGACGCACGCGATGAGGTCGTGCGTGTCCACGGGCTTCGTGACGTAGTCGCTGGCTCCGGAGGCGAGGCTCTTCTCCCGGTCGCCCTGCATGGCCTTGGCGGTCACGGCGATCACCGGGAGGTCCGCGTACCGCGGGATCTTGCGGATCTCGGCCGTGGCCGTGTAGCCGTCCATCTCGGGCATCATCACGTCCATCAGGACGAGTTCCACGTCCGGGTTGTGCACCAGCGTCTCGATGCCCTTGCGGCCGTTCTCCGCGTGCAGGACCCGGAAGCCGTGCAGTTCCAGGATGCCGCTCAGCGCGAAGAGGTTGCGGGCGTCGTCGTCCACGACCAGGACGGTACGGCCCCGGGTCTGCTCGTCGACCAGGTGCGGCGCCGTCAACTGGGGGTCGTCGCCGCGGACCAGGGTGAGCACCTCGCCGGGCTCCTCGGTCGACAGGTGCAGGGCGATCCGCTCGCGCAGCTCGTCCAGGCTGAACAGGTACTCCAGGGAGCCGGTCATCGGCTCCTCGGGAACGCCCTCGGCGCGGTGCGAGCTGTGCACCAGCACCGGGACGCTCGCCAGCGCCGAGTCGCCGTGCAGGGCCTCCAGGAAGCGCGCGGACTCCCCGTCCGGCGCGCCGAGTTCCACGACGACGCAGTGGCAGGGCTCCGCGGCGAGGGCGCCGGCCGCCTCCTGGGCGCCGACCGCGGTGATGATGTCCACGGAGGTGTCGTCCGACCCGTCGGCCCGGTGGTGCGCGAGGTCGCCGACCACGCTCTCGGCGACGAGCGTGAGCAGTCCGCGGGGGCGCTCCTCCACGACGAGCAGGCGGCGCGGGCGCTGCCTCCTCGCGGTGCCCGGCCGGGCCCCCGCCGCGGGCACCGGCGCGGGCGGCTCGCCGGCCGGGGACGGCTCGACCGCCCTGGGCACGGGCCTGCCGCCCGCCAGGAGCTCTTCGAAGTCGGTCCGGGCGACGGGCAGGAAGAGGGTGAACGTGCTGCCCTTGCCGGGCGTGCTGTTCACGGTGACGGCGCCGCCGAGCAGGTGGGCGATCTCCCGGGTGATGGACAGGCCGAGACCGGTGCCGCCGTACTTGCGGCTCGTGGTGCCGTCCGCCTGCTGGAAGGCGCCGAAGATCGCCTCCCGCTGCTGTTCCGGGATGCCGATGCCGGTGTCCTTCACGCGGAAGGCCACGATGGTGCCGCCGCGCACCACGCCCTCGGGCACCTCGCTGTCGGAGGCGGGCTCGATGCGCAGTTCGACGCTGCCCTGTTCGGTGAACTTGACGGCGTTGGACAGCAGGTTGCGCAGGATCTGCCGCAGCCGGGAGTCGTCGGTCAACAGGTCTGCGGGGGCGCCGGCCGCCGTGCTGACGGTGAACTCCAGGCTCTTCTGCGAGGTCATCGGCCGGAAGGTGGCCTCGACGTACTCGATGAGCTGCCGCAGCGGGACCCGTTCGGGCGTGACGTCCATCTTGCCGGCCTCGACCTTGGACAGGTCGAGGATGTCGTTGATGAGCTGGAGCAGGTCCGAGCCGGCGGAGTGGATGATGCCCGCGTACTCCACCTGCTTCGGCGTGAGGTTGCGGGAGGGGTTCTGGGCCAGCAGCTGGGCGAGGATGAGCAGGCTGTTGAGCGGGGTGCGCAGCTCGTGGCTCATGTTCGCGAGGAACTCGGACTTGTACTTCGAGGCGAGCGACAGCTGCTGGGCGCGCGCCTCCAGTTCCTGCCGGGCCTGCTCGATCTGCAGGTTCTTCGCCTCGATGTCCCGGTTCTGCTCGGCCAGCAGCGAGGCCTTCTCCTCCAGTTCCGCGTTGGACCGCTGCAGTTCCTCCTGCCGCGCCTGCAGCTCGGCGGAGCGGGACTGCAGTTCGCTGGTCAGGCGCTGGGACTCCTCCAGCAGTTCGTCGGTGCGGGCGTTGGCGACGATCGTGTTGACGTTGACCCCGATCGTCTCCACCAGCTGTTCCAGGAAGTCCCGCTGGATCTCGGTGAAGGTGGTGACGGAGGCCAGTTCGATGACGCCGAGGACCTGGTCCTCGAAGACGATGGGCAGCAGCAGCAGGGTGCTGGGCTCGACCTGCCCGAGCCCGGAGGAGATGGTGACGTAGCCCGGCGGCAGCTGCTCGACGGCGATCGTGCGGCGGCTGCGCGCGGCCTGCCCGACCAGGGAGCGGCCGAACGGGATCCGCGTGGGCCGGAAGTCCGCCTCCGGTCTTCCGTAGGAGCCGACGAGCCGCAGCTCGGGCCCGGACGCGCTCTCCTCGGCGAGGTAGAAGGCTCCGTACTGCGCGGAGACCTGCGGCACCAGCTCGTCCATGATCAGTTCGGCGACGACGGGCAGGTCGCGGTGGCCCTGCATGAGGCCGGAGATCCGGGCCAGGTTGGTCTTGAGCCAGTCCTGTTCCTGGTTGGCCCGGGTGGTCTCGCGCAGGGACTCCACCATGGAGTTGATGTTGTCCTTGAGGTCGGCGACCTCGCCGGAGGCGTCGACGGTGATGGAGCGGGTCAGGTCGCCCTCGGCGACGGCGCTGGTCACGTCGGCGATGGCACGGACCTGCCGGGTGAGGTTGCCGGCGAGCTCGTTGACGTTCTCCGTCAGGCGCTTCCAGGTGCCGGAGACGCCCTCGACCTCGGCCTGGCCGCCCAGGCGGCCCTCGGTGCCCACCTCGCGCGCCACGCGGGTGACCTCGTCGGCGAACGCGGACAGCTGGTCCACCATCGTGTTGATGGTCGTCTTCAGTTCGAGGATCTCGCCCCGGGCGTCGACGTCGATCTTCTTCGACAGGTCGCCCTTGGCCACGGCGGTGGTCACCAGCGCGATGTTGCGCACCTGGCCGGTGAGGTTGTTGGCCATGGAGTTGACGTTGTCGGTGAGGTCCTTCCAGGTGCCGGCCACGTTGGGCACGTGCGCCTGGCCGCCCAGGCGGCCCTCGGTGCCCACCTCGCGCGCCACGCGGGTGACCTCGTCGGCGAACGCGGAGAGCGTGTCGACCATGGTGTTGATCACGTCGGCGAGCGCGGCGACCTCGCCCTTGGCCTCGACGGTGATCTTCTGCGAGAGGTCGCCCTTGGCCACGGCGGTGGCGACCTGGGCGATGGAGCGGACCTGGTGCGTGAGGTTGGAGGCCATCACGTTGACGTTGTCCGTAAGGTCCTTCCAGGTGCCCGAGACGCCGCGCACGGTCGCCTGGCCGCCGAGGTTGCCGGCGGTGCCGACCTCGCGGGCCACGCGGGTGACCTCGTCGGCGAACGCGGACAGCTGGTCCACCATCGTGTTGATGGTGTTCTTCAGCTCCAGGATCTCGCCTCGCGCGTCCACCGTGATCTTCTGCGACAGGTCGCCCTGGGCCACCGCCGTGGCCACCTGGGCGACGTTGCGCACCTGGGCGGTGAGGTTCCCGGCCATGAAGTTGACCGAGTCCGTCAGGTCCCGCCAGGTTCCCTTGACGCCCTTGACGTCCGCCTGGCCGCCGAGGCGGCCCTCGGTGCCCACCTCGCGCGCCACGCGGGTGACCTCGTCGGCGAACGCGGACAGCTGGTCCACCATCGTGTTGATGGTGCTCTTCAGCTCCAGGATCTCGCCTCGCGCGTCCACCGTGATCTTCTGCGACAGGTCGCCCTGGGCCACCGCCGTCGTCACCTGGGCGACGTTGCGCACCTGGGCGGTCAGGTTCCCGGCCATGAAGTTGACCGAGTCCGTCAGGTCCCGCCACACACCGGCGACGCCGGGCACCTGCGCCTGGCCGCCGAGGCGGCCCTCGGTGCCCACCTCGCGCGCCACGCGGGTGACCTCGTCGGCGAAGGCCGACAGCTGGTCCACCATCGTGTTGACGGTCTCCTTCAGCTGGAGGACCTCGCCACGCGCGGGTACGTCGATCTTCTGGGACAGGTCGCCCTTGGCCACGGCGGTGGCCACCTGGGCGATGTCGCGGACCTGGGTCGTGAGGTTGCCCGCCATGGCGTTGACGGAGTCGGTGAGGTCGGCCCAGGTGCCGGAGACGCCCGGCACCTCGGCCTGGCCGCCGAGGGTGCCCTCCGTGCCGACCTCGCGGGCCACGCGGGTGACCTCGGAGGTGAACACGGACAGCTGGTCGACCATGCCGTTGAAGACGGTGGCGATGTCGCCCATCAGTCCGCTGGAGTCGTCGGGCAGCCGTGTGCCGAAGTCTCCGTCACGCACGGCGGTCAGACCCGCGAGGAGTCTTCTCAGTTCCTGATCGCCCGGGACCGTGTCGGTCGTCCCGGTCGCCTTGCCGCCCATGGGTACCCTCGTTCCGCTCCCCTGGAGCCCTCGCGCGAAGGGCTCGGAACCCCTGCCGGGAGCACAGCGCGGCCCGGCCCTGGTGCACGCATTTCCGCTGTTCACGGAGGTGCATGATGAGAAAATACGCCGCAGGCTAACCCATGTTCCCGGCTCCGTACAAAGCGCTCGTCGGCCTTTTTGCCCCAGGGGGAATTCACACCGGCCACCGGGTGTGAGGGCGGCGAAGCGGGGTATGCGAGGGGGTTCGCACCTCCGGTGGGGGCGGTTACCCGAGCACGATCGAGTGGGCACCGCGCGGCACCAGCTCGCCCACCACGGGCGCCCCGGGCACCTCCCCCGCCACGAGGAGGCCGCCGGACGTCTGGGCGTCGGCGAGGAGCAGCCGCGTGTCCTCGTCCGTGGTGCCGAAGTCGGTGCGGGGGGCGACCCACTCCAGGTTGCGCCGGGTGCCGCCGCTGACGTACCCGTCCCGGACGGCCTCCCGGGCGCCGTCCAGGTAGGGCACGGCGGCGGTGTCGAGCACCGCGGTCACCCCGGAGGCCCGGGCCAGCTTGTGCAGGTGGCCGAGCAGTCCGAAGCCGGTGACGTCGGTGGCGCAGTCGGCGCCGGCGGCCAGGGCGGCGGCGGAGGCGTCCCGGTTGAGGGCCGCCATCGTGGCGACCGCCTGCTCGAAGCGCTCCCCCGTGGCCTTGTGGCGGTTGTTCAGCACGCCCAGTCCGAGCGGTTTGGTCAGCGACAGGGGCAGGCCCGGCCGGCCGGTGTCGTTGCGCAGCAGCCGGGAGGGGTCGGCCAGGCCGGTGACCGCCATGCCGTACTTGGGTTCGGGGTCGTCGACGCTGTGCCCCCCGCCGACGTGGCAGCCCGCCTCGGCGGCGATGTCCAGGCCGCCGCGCAGCACCTCGCGGGCCAGGTCGAAGGGCAGCCGGTCGCGGGGCCAGGCGAGCAGGTTGACGGCGAGGACGGGCCGGCCGCCCATCGCGTACACGTCGGACAGGGCGTTGGCGGCGGCGATGCGGCCCCAGTCGTAGGGGTCGTCCACGACGGGCGTGAAGAAGTCGGCGGTGCACACCACGGCGGTGTCCCGGCGGCCGGGGAGCGTGACGACGGCCGCGTCGTCGCCGGTGTCCAGTCCGACCAGGAGCGACGTCTCGCCCCCGGTCAGCGGGGCGCCCAGACCGCTGACCACCTCCTCCAGCTCACCGGGCGGGATCTTGCAGGCGCAGCCGCCGCCGTGGGCGAACTGCGTGAGGCGTACGGGTGCTTGGCGGGTCGGTTTCATGCCGGTCTCCTGGGGCGTTAGCCTGACGGGCGGTGGAGGCGTGTGGGTGCCTGGTGGCCCTCCCGGTCTTCAAAACCGAGGTGTCCGAGGATCTCGGGCAGGCGGGTTCGATTCCCGTCCGCCTCCGCTCCCCGCGTCCGGCCGGCAGCGCCGGCGCTGGTCGTCGACGCGTTCGGTGCGGCCCTGGGCGTCCAGGAACTCCAGCAGCGGTACGGCCACCCGGCGCGTGGTGCCCAGCGCGCGCCGCGCCTCGGTCAGGGTGAACGGCTGCGGCAGCCGGCGCAGTACGGCGGCGGCCTCGGCGTCGGCGCCGGGCAGCAGCACGATCCCGTCGGCGATGCGCAGCAGGGCGCCCGCGGCCACGGCCGCGGCCAGCGCCTTCCCCGTCAGTCCCAGTTCGGCCAGCCGGCCGGCCTCGGGCGCGCGGAACGGCGTACGGGCCAGGTCCCGGCGCACGGCGTCCGCGGCGGCCCGGACGGGCGGGGGCAGGGTGGGCCGCGAGCGGCCGGCGGGGTACAGCCGGCCGTCGCGGCCGAGGAGGCCGGGCGCGGTGCGGGCAAGGGCGTCGACCAGGGCGCGGTCGGGCAGGCCGAGCACGCGGCGGGCCGCCTCGGTGGGCAGGCCGGGCTCCAGCGGGTGCGTGCGGGCGTGGCGGTCGACCTCGGCGGCCAGCCGGTCCCGCAGGGCCGCCCAGTGCGCGCCGTCGGCCAGCCAGTCCCCGGCGACGGGTGCGGCCGGGGGCCGGACGCCCATGGCCAGCAGGTCGGTGCGGCGCACGAGCCGGCGGCGGCGCAGTTCGGCGGCGCCGTCGGGGCGGCCGGTCAGGAGGGCGAGTTCGGCCGCGCGGGCCCGGCCGGCGCCGCGCCGGGTCAGCCGCGGCGGCCGTACGTCGAGGACGGTGGCGGCGCACGGCGGCCGGCTGCCGCCGGGTTCGCGCAGCACCGCGCGGTCGCCGACGCGCAGGGGCAGGGCCCGGTGCAGGGTGAGCCGGGCGGTGTCCTCGCCCAGCGGGCGGACGGTCGCCGGGACGGCGGCGGTGCCGATGTGCAGGGTGAGCGAGCGGGGCAGGCCGGCGGCCGGCCCGCCGGTGACGCGCACGTCGGTCACCCCGGTGGACAGCCAGCGGTCCGGGGTCAGCAGCACGTGCCCGCGCCGCAGGTCCGCGTCGCCCGGCCCGTGCACGTTGACGGCCACGCGGGCCACCCCGGCGACCGCCGTCCGCTCCTGCTGCAGGCTCTGCAGCCCGCGCACGCGCAGCACGGCCGAGCCGTCCCCCGTGACGAGCCGGTCGCCGACCCGCAGGGTGCCCGCGGCGAGCGTGCCGGTGACGACGGTGCCGCGGCCGCGCACGCCGAACGCCCGGTCCAGCCACAGCCGTACGTCGGCACCGGGGTCGGGGTCCGGCAGCGCGGCGGCCAGCCGGGCCAGCTCCCCGCGCAGTTCGCCGAGTCCGGCGCCGGTGACGGAGCTCACCGCGACGGAGGGCACCTCGCCCAGCGAGGTCGCGGCCAGCCGCTCCACGGCGTCCGCGCGCGCGGGCCCGGGGTCGGCGAGGTCGCTGCGGGTCACCGCGAGGACGGCGTGCCGCACGCCGAGCGCGTCCAGCAGGGCGAGGTGCTCCTCGGACTGCGGCTGCCAGCCCCGGTCGGCGGCGACCACGAACAGCACGGCGGGCACGGGTCCGACGCCGGCCAGCATGGTGGCGACGAACCGCTCGTGCCCGGGTACGTCCACGAAGGCCAGGTGCTCGCCGTCCGGGCCGAGCCTGGTCCACACGAAGCCGAGATCGAGGGTGAGGCCCCGGCGGTGCTCCTCGGCGTACCGGTCGGGCTCCATTCCGGTGAGCGCCCGGACCAGGGCGGACTTGCCGTGGTCGACGTGACCGGCGGTGGCGAGGACCCGCATCGCGGTCACCTTTCCGCGGGGGGCCGCGCCTGCCGCACGGCCTCGGCCAGCCGTTCGTCGTCCTCGGCCGGCACCGCCCGCAGGTCCAGCAGGCAGCGGCCCGCCTCCAGGCGTCCGGCCACGGGGAGCGGACCGGTGCGCAGCGCGGGGGCGTAGGGCTCGGGCAGGGACAGCGCGGCGCTGGGCAGGGTGACGCCGGGCGCGCCTCCCCCGCCCACCGTGGCGGTGCTGCCGACGGCCCGTGCGTCGATGCCGTCGGCGCCGAGCGCGGCGGCGAGCCGGTCGGCACGGGCCCTGAGCCGGGCCGGGTCGGTGGTGAGGGCGGTGGCGGTCGGGGTGGGCGGGCCGGTGAGGGTGGCCTCCAGCGCGGCCAGGGTCAGCTTGTCGACGCGCAGGGCGCGGGCCAGCGGGTGCCGGGCGAGCGCGCGCACGACGTCGTCCCGGCCCAGCAGCAGACCGCACTGGGGGCCGCCGAGCAGTTTGTCCCCGCTGGCGGTGACGAGGGCGGCTCCGGCACGCAACTGGGTGTCGGCGTCGGGCTCCTCGGGCAGCGCGGGGTGCGGGGCGAGCAGCCCGGAGCCGATGTCGACGACCACCGGGACGCCCAGCTCGGCCAGTTCGCCGGTTCCGGCGGCGCGGGTGAACCCGGTGATGCGGAAGTTGGAGGGGTGGACCTTGAGGACGAAGCCGGTCCGGGGGCCGATCGCGGCGGCGTAGTCGGCGGTGCCGGTCCGGTTGGTCGTGCCGACCTCGCGCAGCCGGGCCCCGGTGGAGACCAGCAGGTCGGGCAGGCGGAAGCCGTCGCCGATCTCCACCATCTCCCCGCGGCTGATGACGATCTCCTTGCCGGCCGCGAGCGCGGTGGCGGCCAGGACCAGCGCGGCGGCGCCGTTGTTGACGACGTGCGCCGCGCCGGCGGACGGCACGCGCTCGCGTAGCGCGGCCAGGGCGGAGCGGCCGCGGCGGGCCCGTACCCCGGTGGCCAGGTCCAGTTCGACGTCCGTGGGTCCGGCTGCGGCCGCCACGGCCTCGCGGGCCGCCGTCGACAGCGGGGCGCGGCCCAGGTTGGTGTGCAGCAGCACGCCGGTGGCGTTGATCACGGGGCGCAGCCCGCCGGCCGTGCCGGGCAGCAGGGCGAGGGCGGTTTCGGGCACGTGCTCGGGCGCGATGCCGCCGGCGCGGGCCCGCTGCTGTGCCTGCCGCACCGCCCCCTTCACGACCCGCTCCCCCAGCCGGTCCACCGCGGCGGCCAGCCGCGGGTCGCGCAGCAGGGCGTCGGTGCGCGGGATGCGGCGCCGTGCGTCGGTGCCGTCCGGGTACGGTGCCGGGCCGCCGGGCCCGGCCGCCGCGCCCGGCCCGGCCGCCCTTCCCGGTGCCACCCGCTGTCCCATGCCGTCCTTGTCCCTCCGCCCGGCTCCGTGCCGGGCACCGCCCATCGTCTCCCAGTGCCCCCGGGCGGCCGTTCGACACGCCGTGACCGACGTTGCCGGGTGCCGGTGGGCGGGTACTCGGCACCGGCTGGACGACGGGGACCGCACGCACCGGGACGACCGCACGCACCAGGACGAGGCCGGCACCGCCGCGTCGGACGCCGCCCGGCGGCAGCGCGGGGCGGAGGACGGACGCGCCGCCTCCCGCCCGTTCGACTACCCCTACCCCGAGCGCCGGGCGAGCGTACGGGCCAGGCGGCACGTCAGTGAGGAGCAGGCCGACGCCGACATGCCGTCGGGCGTCCCGGCGGATACGGCACGACCGGCGGCGGACAGCCGGGCGGCACGGGCACGGCCCGCCCGCCCGTCGGCCGGCGGGCGGGCGCGACGACGCCGGGCGCGCGGCCCCGCCGGAGCCGGACGGCGACGAACAGGGCCGGTGAACCGGTCCCGGGCCGGCTCCGGCCACCGCGCGGGCTGCGGACCCGGCCGGTCTCCGGCGGCCGGCCGGGTCACGGGGTGCCGCCCGGCCCCGGCCGGGCGTCGGTGTCCGGGGCCGGGCGGGGCGGCGGGGCCTCTCCCGCGGTGAGGTGCTCCAGTACCTCCACCAGTTCCTGGCAGGCGCGTTCGACGGAGCGCCGGGTGTTGCGCTGCTCGGTGATCACGGCGGACAGCAGCAGCGCGGTCAGGGCCGTCGCGCCGTTGAACGCCTGGAGCTTGACCAGGACCTGGACCCGGCTCAGGCCCGCGAAGGAGCCCGCCCCGTCCGTCGCGGCGACGGTGGCCAGCACGGACATCAGCAGCGCGCACAGGGCGCTGCCCGCCAGCTCGAAGCGCAACGCGGCCCAGATGAGCAGCGGGTAGACCAGGAAGAGCACGCTGGCCGGGCTGTAGGTGGCCAGGGGCACGAGGCAGCAGGCGACGACGGTCAGCGCGGTCGCCTCCTTCCAGCGCACCGGGCGCGGGGGCCACCGCGCCCGGTGCAGCAGGAGCAGGAGCGGGGTGACGATCAGGACGCCCATGGCGTCGCCCACCCACCAGGCCAGCCAGGCGGCCCAGAAGGCGTGCGGGGGCAGCTCGTCCATGAGCAGCGGCAGGCCCACCCCGAAGGTGGCGCCGATGAGCATGGAGGTCAGGGCGCCGAGGAACACCAGGGCGAGGCCGTCGCGCAACCGGCTCAGGTCGGTGCGGAAGCGGGCCCGGCGCAGCAGCAGCACCGCGCACACGGGGGCGGCCGTCTGCCCGAAGAGGACGACGACCAGGCCGGGGGCGGGGGCGGACAGGGACAGGACCGAGAAGAAGGCCCCGAGGGTGATGCCGGGCCAGCAGCGCAGTCCGAGGACCAGCAGGGCGGCGACGGCGACGCCGGTGGGCGGCCAGACGGGGGTGACCACGGCGCCCTCGACCACGAGCCGGCGCAGCAGTCCCAGCCGGCCGGCCCCGTAGTAGCAGGCCGCGACGGCCAGGACCCGGACGGCGTGACCGGCCGGCCGGCGCAGATCCCGTGTACCCACCACAGCAGTCATCTGACACCGTCGGCGTCCGGACGGCGAGGCGGGAGCGGTTCCGTCCCGCCCTATGGCTGAACGCCGGACCCCGCGGCGTGCGCCGCGCGGAGGCCGTCGAGGCCGACGACGAGGACGGCGGCGTCGTCCTCGTGACCCACGTTCTCGGCGCCCCCGATCACGGCCGCGGCCAGCGCGTGCACCTCCAGACCCGCGACGGCCGCGATGCCGGCGAGCCGCACCACCTGCCGCAGGCCTTCCTCGACGCTCAGCGAGGGGCCCTCCACCACGCCGTCGGTGAGCAGCACGAACACCCCGCCGGTGGTGAGCCGGTGCCGGGCGACGGGGTAGTCCGTGCCCTCCTGGACGCCGAGCGGGGGCCCTCCCTCGTCGTCGACGACGCCGGACCTGCCGTCGGCCGTGGCCCAGACGAAGGGGATGTGCCCGGCCCGCGCGCTCTCCAGCACGCCCGTGGCCGGGTCGAGCCGCATGAAGGTGCAGGTGGCGAACAGGTCGCTGCCCAGGGCGAGGAGCAGGTCGTTGGTCCGGCCGAGCAGTTCGCCCGGCTCGCCGGTGACGGAGGCCAGGGCCCGCAGCCCGGCGCGGACCTGGCCCATGAGGGCGGCGGCCTCGATGTTGTGGCCCTGCACGTCGCCGATGCACAGTCCGATGCGGCCGTCGGGCAGGGCGAAGGCGTCGTACCAGTCGCCGCCCACGTTGAGGCCGTGGCAGGCGGGCGCGTACCGCACGGCCAGGTGCAGCCCGTCGGCGGCGGGCAGGTCCCGGGGCAGCATGCCGCGCTGGAGGGCGACGGCCAGCTCGACCTGGCTGCGCTGCAGCTCCGCGCGCTCGCGCGCCTGGGCGGTCAGCGACCCGAGTCTGGCCAGCAGCTCGTCGCCGTCGTCCGTGGAGCGCTTGCGGGGCATCGATCACTTCCGGCTGGACGGTGACCTTTCGGGACGCACTCCACCATTTTACCTTTTCAGGGTGATCCTGCCCCGGGATGCGGCGTTCCGCCGGCTCCGTCCCCGGGAGCCGGCTCGCGCCGCCCCGCGTCAGCGGATGTCGGAATCGATGCCGGTGACGACCGCGGGTCCCAGCGGTGCCGTCCGCTCGTCCAGGCCCGCCTCCCGCAGCGCGGAGTCGGCGAGCCGGCGGGCCTCCCGCTCGGCGTGCGGGGCGGTGTCGGCCTCGACGCTGAGGCGGAGGGTGAAGGTGTTGTCCTCGTTCACGTTGAGCACGTCGAGGTCCTCGCTGCTGCCCATCCGGGTGCCGTGCGGATCGGCCGGCCGCAGCGACCGGCTCAGCCGGGCCCGGGTGTCGGCCCCGGCTCCCGCGGTGAAGGTGCCGGGCACGGTGATGACGTAGGTCGTCATGACGGTCCTTTCCTCGGGCGTACCCGTCTACCCCGATTCCCGGCCCTCGACCCCCGCGGGTCCGATCCTCAGATCCAGCCGTCCAGCGCCGCCATGAAACCGTCGTGGTCGTCCCGGTAGACGGTGTGCCCGGTGCGCGCGACCGTGCGCACCTCGAAACCGCGCCGGGCCAGCTCGGCCGCCCGGTGCGGGGGCACCAGGCCGCTGGGGTCGGCCAGGACCACCAGGGAGGGCACGACGGGGCGCGCGGGCATCCGGCTCACCGCGTAGGCGGCGGGCAGGACCTGGGCCGTGTCCGGGTCCCAGGCGGCGAGGGCGGCCAGCTCCACCTCGACGTCGGCGGGTTCCCAGCGCGGGTTGAGGGCCGCGATCACCGCTTTGGACACGTGCTTGAAGTGCGCGAAGTAGGGGGCCGCCGCGGCCATGCTCCCCTCCAGCTCCCACGCCGGGTCGCAGTAGACGGCGCGGGCCGGGGCGAGGCGTTCGACGGCCAGGGCCAGCGCCATGGCGCCGAGCGAGTGGCCGATCACCATCTCCGGTGCGTGCGGCAGGGTCTCGATGAGGTCCTCCGCCCAGATTTCGGCGCCGTACTCCCCCCGGCCGCTGGCGCCGTGCCCGCGCAGGTCCACCCCGATGACCCGGTAGCCCTTGCCGGCCAGGACGGGGGCGACCCGCCCCCAGGTCCGGTGGTCGGACATGATCCCGTGGACCAGGACGGCGATCCGGTCCCCGGCCCCCCACTCGTGGGTGTGAAGTTTCATGGACACGCCTCCCTCGGCCACGACTGCACCTGATCTTCCCACCGCGCCGCAGGCGGGAGCACGGCGGGGAGCACCGTCACAGCGGGGGGTGCTCACGCCCCGACCCTGGGCAGCCCGCTCCGGGCGTGCAATGCGCGACCCGGGTTTCCCCCGGAGTTCCACCCTGATTCAGGAACCCGGACGAACGGCTCCCGCTCCACGCCGCGGCCCGGGCCCCGAAGGGATCATCATAGGGTGTGCCTATCATATGAGCGCCGCCTAGCTCGAAAGATGGATCCGTGACTGTCTACGACGACTCGTTCACCAACTGGAAGAACCGCGAGGAGATCGCGGAGTCGATGATCCCGATCATCGGGAAGCTGCACCGCGAGCGGGACGTGACGGTCCTGCTGCACAGCCGCTCCCTGGTGAACAAGTCGGTGGTCAGCATCCTCAAGACGCACCGCTTCGCCCGGCAGATCGCCGGCGAGGAACTGTCGGTCACCGAGACCATGCCGTTCCTGCAGGCACTGACCGCCCTGGACCTCGGGCCGTCCCAGATCGACCTCGGCATGCTCGCCACCGCCCACAAGGCCGACGACCGCGGCCTGAGCGTGGCGGAGTTCACCGCCGAGGCCGTCGCCGGCGCCACGGGCGCCGGCAGGGCCGGGCGCCGGGAGCCGCGCGACGTCGTCCTGTACGGCTTCGGCCGCATCGGCCGGCTGGTCGCCCGCCTGCTCATCGAGAAGGCCGGCTCCGGCAACGGCCTGCGACTGCGGGCCGTCGTGGTCCGCGGGGGCGGTGCCCAGGACATCGTCAAGCGTGCCTCGCTGCTGCGCCGCGACTCCATCCACGGCCAGTTCCAGGGCACGATCACGGTGGACGAGGAGGCCGGCGCGATCGTGGCCAACGGCAACGTGATCAAGGTGATCCACGCCGACGACCCGGCGTCCGTGGACTACACCGAGTACGGCATCCGCAACGCCGTCCTCATCGACAACACCGGCAGGTGGCGCGACCGCGAGGGCCTGTCGAGGCACCTGCGGCCCGGCATCGACAAGGTCGTCCTGACCGCACCGGGCAAGGGCGACGTCCCGAACATCGTGCACGGCGTCAACCACGACACGATCAAGCCGGACGAGCGGATCCTGTCCTGCGCCTCCTGCACGACCAATGCCATCGTCCCGCCGCTGAAGGCGATGGACGACGAGTACGGCGTGCTGCGCGGCCACGTGGAGACCGTCCACTCCTTCACCAACGACCAGAACCTGCTGGACAACTACCACAGGTCCGAGCGGCGCGGCCGCTCCGCGCCGCTCAACATGGTGATCACCGAGACCGGTGCCGCCTCCGCCGTCGCCAAGGCGCTGCCCGGCCTCGGGGCGACGATCACCGGCAGCTCGATCCGCGTCCCGGTGCCGGACGTGTCCATCGCCATCCTGAACCTCCGGCTGGCCCGTGAGACCACCCGCGAGGACGTCCACGACTACCTGCGGAACGTGTCGCTGACCTCGCCGCTGAAGCGCCAGATCGACTTCACCACGGCCCCCGACGCGGTCTCCAGCGACTTCATCGGCTCGCGGCACGCGTCGATCGTGGACGCCGGCGCGCTCAAGGTCGACGGGGACAACGCGATCCTCTACCTGTGGTACGACAACGAGTTCGGCTACTCCTGCCAGGTCGTCCGGGTCGTCCAGCACGTCACGGGCGTGGAGTACCCGACCTACCCGGCACCGGCGGTCTGACGCCTCCCGCCGGTACACGCACGGCCGCCGACCGGGGTTCCGGCCGGCGGCCGTCCCGCCGGGCGCGCGTCCGGCCGCAGCGCGCGGGGCCGCCCTCAGGCCCCGGTTCCGCTCCAGGTGCGCGCGGCCCAGTCGCCCAGGTGCGGCGCCCTCGCCGCCAGTTCGCGGTAGGCGGCGGTGGCCGAGTCGAACACCGCCTCCGCGATGTCGTCGGTGACCGTGCCGGGCCGCCAGGCCAGCACGTAGCGGCACCACAGCGGGGAGCCGGCCAGCGGCCTGACCACGACGTGCGGGATCGGGCGCAGCGTCGGCTGCACCAGGGATACCCCGAGGCCGTCCGCGATCATGCTCTGCAGCTGGGTCTGGTCGCCCAGGAACTCGTGCACGGCGACGGGGGTGAACCCGGCCGCGGCGCAGGCGTCGTAGAACAGCCCCGGCCAGCCGGCACCGTCGTCGGGGGTGACGAACCACGCGTCCTCGGCGAGGTCGGCGAGCTGCACCTGGGCGCAGTGCCGGAGCCGGTGCCGGGCCGGCAGGGCGACGAACGTCGGTTCGGTGACGATGCCCCGGTGCCGCACGGCGGCCGAGTGGCGCAGTTCCCGGTTCGGGTAGTCGGCGGCGATGGCCGCGTCCACGGCACCCTCCTCCAGCAGCTCCACGATCCGGGAGGAGGCGTAGACGCTGGTCACCGAGAGGGACACGGCCGGCAGCCGGGTGCGCACGCGGGAGACCGTGCCGGAGAGCATGGGCGAGTTGGTCGCGGCCACCCGCAGGGTCCGCCGGGGGCGGGCGGAGGCCGGCCGGCGGCCGATGGCGCCGGCCCTGGCCAGGACGTCGCGGGCCTGGGCGACCACCTCGGCGCCGTAGGGGGTCGGCCGCACACCGCCCGGACCCCGCTCGAAGATCGGTTCGCCCAGGTGCCGCTCGATGCGCCTGAGCTGGGTGCTGACGGCGGGCTGCGAGTACCCCAGCCGCGCGGCGGCGCGACCCACGCTGCCCGCGTCGGCCAGCGCGCACAGCACCCGCAGGTGCCGGAGCTCCAGCTCCATCGGTCCCCTTCCGTTTCCCTCCACGGCCGCTCCCCGGGATTGTCCCCCGGCCGCGCGGGTGGGCGCGCACGGCGGTGGTCGTCACGAAGGGCTCCGCACTCCGGGGGCGACGGCCCGGTCGGCCGCCGCACCGGTGGGCTCTCCTACACACTTTTCCCATCTTCCTAAATGTCTTAGGCTGAGATGCTGTCGACGAAGGTCATCGGGAGGATGCTCATGGTGCGTGCGGGTCTGACCGCCGAGCGGCTGGTCCGGGCGGGGGCGGAACTGGCCGACGAGGTCGGTTTCGGGCAGGTGACGGTGTCCGCACTGGCCCGGCGGTTCGACGTCAAGGTCGCGAGCCTGTACTCGCACCTGAGGAACTCCCACGACCTCAGGACCCGGATCGCCCTGCTCGCGCTGGAGGAACTGGCCGACCGCGCCGCCGAAGCACTGGCCGGCCGGGCCGGCCGGGACGCCCTCGACGCGTACGCGAACGTCTACCGCGACTACGCCCGGCAACACCCCGGCCGCTACGAGGCGGCCCGGTTCCGGCTGGACCCGGAGACCGCCGCGGCGAGCGCGGGCGTCCGGCACGCCCGGATGACCCGGGCCGTCCTGCGCGGCTACGACCTGGCCGAACCCGACCAGACCCACGCCGTCCGGCTGCTGGGCAGCGTCTTCCACGGCTACGTCAGCCTGGAGAGCGCCGGCGGGTTCAGCCACAGCGCCCCCGACCCGCAGGAGTCGTGGGCCCGCATCCTGGACGCCCTCGACACCCTGCTGCGCACCTGGCCGGCCCCCCACTCCCGAAACGCAGGCTGACACCCGTGCCCCCCACCCCGGACGACCTGATCACCACTCCCCTCACCGCGGACCTCGTCCGCGGTGCCCTGGAACTGGAGCGCACCGGGCACGGGCTGCTCCCGCACCGGCTGCCCGCCCGGGCCCGCGCCCAGTGCGCCGACCCGCAACTGCACATGGCGGAGTCCCAGCCCTCCGGCGTGCGCCTGGCCCTGCGGACCCGCGCGACCGTGGTCGAACTCGACACGCTACCGACGAAGCGGGTGTACGCCGGCGCCCCGCCGCGCCCGGACGGCGTGTACGACCTGCTGGTGGACGGACGCCCGGCCAGCAGCGCCCGCGTCACCGGCGGCAACACCCTCATGGTCGACATGGCCACCGGCACCGCCGAGCACCGGCCCGGCCCGGTCGGCACCGTGCGGTTCACCGGCCTGCCCGGCGGGGTCAAGGACGTCGAGATCTGGCTGCCGCACAACGAGACCACCGAACTGGTCGCCCTGCGCACCGACGCGCCCGTCGAAGCCGTACCGGACCGGGGCCGCAGGGTCTGGCTGCACCACGGCAGTTCGATCAGCCACGGCTCCGACGCCGCGAGTCCCACCACCACCTGGCCGGCGCTCGCCGCCTCGCACGGCGGGGTGGAGCTGATCAACCTGGGCCTCGGCGGCAGCGCGCTCCTGGACCCGTTCACCGCCCGGGCGCTGCGCGACACCCCGGCCGACCTGATCAGCGTCAAGCTCGGCATCAACCTGGTCAACACCGACCTGATGCGGCTGCGGGCCCTCGGACCCGCCGTCCACGGCTTCCTCGACACCGTCCGCGAGGGCCACCCGGACGTCCCCCTGCTCGTCGTCTCGCCGATCCTGTGCCCCCTCCACGAGGACACGCCGGGTCCCAGTGCCCCCGACCTCACCGCCCTGGGCGAGGGGCGGATGCGGTTCCGGGCCACCGGGGACCCGGCGGAACGGGCCCTCGGCAGACTCACCCTCGGCGTGATCCGCGAGGAACTGGCCGGCATCGTGCGGCAGCGGACCGCCGAGGATCCCCACCTCTCCCACCTGGACGGACGGCACCTGTACGGAGAGGCCGACTTCGCCGAACTCCCGCTGCCCGACGCGCTGCACCCCGACGCCGCCGCGCACCGGCGGATCGCGGAGCGCTTCGCCTCGCTGGTCTTCGCCCCGGGCGGCCCCTTCGCGGACGGCACCGGCTGACCGCGCGGACGGACGGGCCGGGGCGTCACACGAGGTGGGCGAAGACCACCAGGTTGTCGGTGTAGTCCTTCGCCGCGTGGTCGTAGTCGCCCGCGCAGGTGATGAGCCGCACCTCGGCGCGGGACGTGTCGGCGTACACGCGTTCGCTGGGGAAGTCGTCCTTCGCGTAGGTGTCCGCTCCGTCCACGACGAAGGTCGCCGTGCGGCCGTCGGCCCGCTCCACGGAGAACCGGTCGCCCTCCTTCAGTTCGTCCAGGTTGGCGAAGACGGCCGCGGACGTCTTCGTGTCGACGTGTCCGGCGATGATCGAGGTCCCCCTCTCACCGGGCGCGACGCCGTTGGCGTACCAGCCGACCAGGTTGGTGTCGTCCGCCGGCGGGGGCCGGAGCTGGCCCGAGGGGGCGAGGGACAGTTCCGTGAAGGGGGCGTCCACGGAAATCTTCGGAATGTACAGACGGGTCGGCGCGGACCGGGGCAGCACGCGGCCGGGGCGTGCGTCGGCCGGAACCCTCGCGGTCGCGGTCGCACCCGAGGCACGGGGCACCTGCACGGTGTCGTCCGCCCCGCGGTGGCCGCCCAGCACGCTGAGGAGGAGGACGACGATCGCCACGCCCCACAGTGCCAGACGGCCGCCGCGGCCGGTGTCCCGGTCGTCGGACGCCGTTTCGGCGGGGGGCGGGGAAGGGGGATCTGCTGCCATCGGACACCACCTCACTCGGGCACGGAAGCACAGGGATCGGGACGCGGGGGGCGCGGGCCGCCGACACGGGGTGTGTCGGCGGCACCGCGGCCCCTGGGGTGCGCGGTCGGTCAGGCCGTGGGCGTACCGGCCTTCTTGCGGCGCAGCGCGTACATCCCGGTGGCGCCTACGGCCAGCACGGCCAGGCCGCCCGCGGTGGCACCGGGCGCGGCGAGGGCGCCGCCACCGGTGTGCATGCCGCCGCGCGGCTTGTCGTGCTCCTCGCCGCCGCCCCACTCGTCCTTGCCGTGGCCGCTGTCGCCGCCCTTGCCCTTGTCCTTGTAGCTGTCGGGGTCGAACCGGCTGTCGTCCTTGTCCGAGCCCCAGTCGTCGCCCTTCACCGCGGCGAGGGCACCGCCACCGGTGTGCACGCCACCGTGCGGCCGGCCGTGGTCACCGCCCTTGCCGTGGTCCGACCCCTCGTCGTCCTTGTCCGAGCCCTTGTCGTACTCCTTGTCGGAACCCTTGTCCTGCTCCTTGTCCGAGCCCTTGTCGTACTCCTTGTCGGAACCCTTGTCGTACTCCTTGTCGGAACCCTTGTCGTACTCCTTGTCCGAGCCCTTGTCGTACTCCTTGTCGGAACCCTTGTCGTACTCCTTGTCGGAACCCTTGTCCTGCTCCTTGTCCGAGCCCTTGTCGTACTCCTTGTCGGAACCCTTGTCCTGCTCCTTGTCCGAGCCCCAGTCGTCGCCCTTCACCGCGGCGAGGGCACCGCCACCGGTGTGCACGCCACCGTGCGGCCGGCCGTGGCCACCGCCCTTGCCGTGGTCCGACCCCTCGTCGTCCTTGTCGTACTCCTTGTCCGAGCCCTTCTCGGAACCCTTGTCGTACTCCTTGTCGTACTCCTTGTCCGAGCCCTTCTCGGAACCCTTGTCGTACTCCTTGTCGTACTCCTTGTCCGAGCCCTTCTCGGAACCCTTGTCGTACTCCTTGTCCGAGCCCTTGTCCTGCTCCTTGCCGGAGTCCTTGCCGTGGTCGCTGTCGTTCTCCTTGCTGTACGAGGAGTCGTCCCGGCCTCCGTCATCACCGGTGAGCGCGGCGAACGCGGCACCGGGTGTGGCGAAGGCAAGGGCGGCGGAGGCGGCCGCCGTGGCGAGAAGAATGCGGGCAGAGCGCATATCGGTGTCCTTCCGCCGTGACCAGGCAGCCGATACCTCATCAGCTGTAGAGACCCGGCCTCGACATGAACCACCGTCAGCCAGCCCGCCACCCCGCACCATTCGGACCGTCCAGCCGGGTAACGGCGCCACCCGTCTGCCCCAGTGACACGCCGTCGGACAGCACGGACGGACCAGTCCGGCGTCCCCCCGGCGGCCGTCGCCCCGGCGTCCGCGAACCGGGTCCGGCGGACGGGCTCCGCGCTCCGCCTTGTTATGACATTCGTCATAACGCAGGCTGGTGCCGACGGGACGGCGGACCGAGGGAGGCGGCGGTAGCGGACGGAGCGGCGGGGGGACGTGGGAACGGTTCGAACCGGTGCACGACCTGGTGTACTTCGCGCCGGAGGCGCGCCGGGCGGCGGCCGAGCCGGGCCTGTGCGGTTTCTGGATGGGGTACTTCGCGCTGCGGGCGGCGCCGCTCGGCGCGGTGCCCCCTTCCGTGGTGACGAGTTGCTTCTACGTCTTCCACCCCGCCCGGGTGGGCCGCGCGCCGCCCGACGCGTGGGACCACACCGCTCTCGAGGACGTGCTGCGGCCCGCGCGGCGGCCATGGAGGCCGCGATGACCAGGCCGTTCGGAACCGGCGTGACGGGTTCCGCCGCGTTCGCGGAGGCGGCGGACCTGTCCTGGAAGGCGGCGGACACGGTGGGCCGGGTGCCGGCCGGGGCCGACCAGGCGCTGCGACGCCCGCGGCGGCCCGCCGAACGGCTCCGGCAGGCCGTGACGACACTGCGCGAGCACCGGGGCGACGGGCATGGCGCCGCCCTGGTGGGCGCGGGACTCGGACCGGTCGAGGCCATGGTCCTCAAGGCCGCCTGCGGGGAGTCCGACGGGCCGCTCCTGCGGGAGACCCGCAAGTGGGAGCGGGCGGACCGGGCGGCGGGCGGGGCCGCGCGCGCCGCCGTCGATGCGCGGACGGACGCCGCGGCCGAGCGCCCCTGGGCCGCGCTCGGCGCCGGGCGCACCGCGCGCCTCGCCGGCCCCCTGGAGCCGCCCGCCCGCACCGTCGAGCGGTCGGGGCTGCTGCCGATGGGCAATCCGGTGGGCCTGACCCGTGGGGAGCGCGCTCCGGGCCGGCCGTGACCGGCGCCGCGGCGCCCGCCGCACGCCGGTGGGACCCGGCCGGGAAGGAGCGGGGGAGGCGCCGGGGAAGCGCCGGGGAAGCGCCGGAATTCACCCGGCCGGGGCACAGGTCCGAGCCGTACCCTGAGGCCGTGGACAACCGAGAGGAAGGTCCGGGACAGGTGGTGTCCCGGCTCACCGGGCGCCGGGCCACGAGTGCCCGGGTGCCGTCCGGATCGCCCGTCGAGGTCACGCTCGACGACGGGACCGCGGTGATGGTCAAGCGCGGTGACGCGCCCGGAGCCGTCCGCGCCGAG
This sequence comes from Streptomyces sp. TG1A-8, assembly GCF_030499535.1. Classification (NCBI taxonomy): domain Bacteria; kingdom Bacillati; phylum Actinomycetota; class Actinomycetes; order Kitasatosporales; family Streptomycetaceae; genus Streptomyces; species Streptomyces sp. TG1A-8. The sequence goes on along the minus strand of NZ_JASTLB010000001.1, from coordinate 6,501,576 downwards.
GTGGCCGGACTGCGCTGGCTCGGCGAGGCGGGCGCGGTGCGGGTGCCCGCGGTGCTCGGCCACGACGAACGGTGGATGGTGACCGAGCGGGTGACGACCGGTCACGCCGGCCCCGAGGCCGCGCTGCGTTTCGGCCGCGCCCTGGCCGCACTGCACTCCGCCGGGGCGCCCGCGTTCGGGGCACCGCCGCCGGACGGCCCCGAGGAGGCGTACATCGGGCTCGCGCCGATGCGCAACGCGCCGGGGACGGACTGGCCGGCCTGGTACGCCGGGCAGCGGGTGCTGCCGTATCTGCGCGCCGCGGTCGACGCGGGCACCCTCCGGCCCGCGGAGGCCGCCGTGGTCGAGCGGGTCTGCGAGCGGCTGCCGGACCTGGCGGGCCCGGCCGAGCCGCCCGCCCGGCTGCACGGCGACCTGTGGAACGGCAACGTGCTGTGGGGTGCCGACGGCGAGGTCCGGCTCATCGACCCGGCCGCGCACGGCGGGCACCGGGAGACCGACCTGGCGATGCTCCGGCTGTTCGGCTGCCCCCGTCTGGACCGGGTGCTGGCGGGATACCGGGAGGTGGCGCCGCCGGCCGACGGATGGCGTGAGCGGGTCGGCCTGCACCAGCTCTTCCCGCTGCTCGTGCACACGGTGCTGTTCGGCCGCGGTTACGCCGAGCAGGCCCTCGCGGCGGCGCGCGGCGCCCTGGCGGCATGAGCGGCACCGGTGCGCACCGGCTGCGGATCCCGCGCAGCCTTGCGGCCCGAACGTGCGTCTTCCTGTCTGACGCCCCGAACGGCACTCCTCCGGAGTGCGGTCACGGAGCGTGAGGAAACCAATCACCCGTTCGATTCGTATAAGGACGTGGAAGCCGAATCAGGGAGAGACCCATGCAACCGTTCACGCTCAACTACGCACGTCCGGCTGTGCAGTTGGACGTCACCACTCCGTACGCGTACGACTCCGGAATGCAGTTGAACGTTCTCCCGGACGGTCGGATCGCCGCCACCGACCACGCCACCCTGAGAGCACTGGGAACCACCGCCTCCACGGCCGGTTCCAAGACGCACTTCGACGACTGACCGCGGACCCGGCGACGATGACCGTACTCATCCTGACCAGCGAACAGGACGTGACGGCGGACATGGTGGTGCTCCGGCTGAACGAGGCCGGCGTGCCCGTCGTCCGGCTCGACCCCGCCGACCTCACCAACGGCGTGGCGCTGTCGGGCGAGTACGTGCAGGGCGCCTGCCGCGGACACCTGTCCGTCGGCGGGCGCCTGGTCGGCGTGGACGGCCTGCGCTCGATCTGGGTGCGCAGACCGGGGGACGCGGCCGCCCGCGCCGCCCAGCCGTCGGCCTGGCTGACCCAGGAGTCCTCCCAGGCCCTGTACGGCATGCTGCGCTGCACCGACGCCCGCTGGATGAACCATCCCGACGCGGCCCGGCGCGCCCGTCACAAACCCTGGCAGCTGCGGCTCGCCCAGCGCAGCGGACTGGCGGTGCCGGCCACGCTGATCACGACGTTCCCGCAGGCGGCCCGGGAGTTCGCCGAACGCTTCCCCGACCTGGTGGTCAAGCCCGTCTCCGGCGCCCACCCGCAGGAGCCGCCGCGCGCGGTGCCCACCAGCCGGGTCGCACCGGACGCCGACTTCACGGCGGTCGCCTACGGCCCGACGCTGCTGCAGCGCCGCATCGCCAAGCGGGCCGACGTCCGTCTCACGGCCGTCGGCGGCGAGCTGCTGGCCGCGCGCAAGCCGGCCGATCCGGACGCCGGCCCCGACGACGTGGACGTCCGCTTCGCCCCGTCCCCCCACCCCTGGCTTCCGGCACAGGTGCCCCCGCGCGTCGCCGGGGCCGTCCACCGGTATCTGGGGGGCGCCGGACTGGCGTACGGGGCCTTCGACTTCGTGGAGGACGCGGACGGCCACTGGTGGTTCCTGGAGTGCAACCAGTCGGGCCAGTTCGGGTTCATCGAGATGGACACCGGCCAGCCGATCGCCGCGGCCATCGCCCGGTGGCTGGCGCGGGACGGGAACCCGGCACGGCCGTACGGCGGCGATGACGACCGGGACGCGGCTTCCTGACGCCATGGGGCCCGGTGAGACGAGAGGAACGCGACATGCGCATCGGACTGCTGGGGACGGGCCCGTGGGCCCGGGCCACCCACGCCCCCGCCCTCGCCGGGCATCCCGGCCTGGACTTCGCCGGGGTGTGGGGCCGGCGGCCGGAGGAGGCCGGCGCCCTGGCCGGCCGGCACGGCGTCCGGGCGTACGACGACGTGGACGCCCTGCTGGCCGACGTGGACGCGGTGGCGGTGGCGCTGCCCCCGTCCGTGCAGGCCGGGGTGGCGGTGCGGGCGGCACGGGCCGGCCGCCACCTGCTGTTGGACAAGCCGCTCGCGCTCGGGACCGCCGAGGCCCGCGCGGTGGCCGAGGCGGCGGAGCGGGCCTCGGTGGCCTCGGTGGTGTTCTTCACCACCCGCTTCCAGCGGGAGCCGGAGGCCTGGATCGGCGAGCAGGCGTCCACGGCGGGCTGGTTCACGGCGCGGGCACAGTGGCTGGGGGCGGTGTTCACCTCCGACAGCCCCTTCGCGGCCTCGCCGTGGCGGCGGGAGAAGGGCGCGCTGTGGGACGTGGGCCCGCACGCCCTGTCCGTGCTGCTCCCGGTCCTCGGTGACGTGCGGCGGGTCCTGGCCGCGGTGCACGGACCGGCGGACACCGTGCACCTGGTCCTCGACCACGCCACCGGTGCGTCCAGCACCCTCACGCTGAGCCTGACGGCACCCCCCGCGGCGGCGGGCGCCGAGGTGGAGCTGCGCGGCGAGGCCGGGGTGACGCTCCTGCCGGGGAGTTCCGAAGGAGCGGTCCCCGCCCTCGTCCGGGCCGCGGACGCCCTGCTGACCGCCGCCCGCACGGGCCGCCCGCACGCCTGCGACGCCGCGTTCGGCGCGCGCATCACCGGGATCCTGGCGGCGGCGGAGGCCCGGCTGACCGGGGACCGGCCCGGTCAGCCGGGCGTCACCGCATAGACGAGGCGTTCCCGCACGACGGGGTACCCGGCCTCGGCGAAGTGCGCGGCCATCGGGAAGTTGCCCTGGTCGGTGGCCCCGCCGATGGCCGGCGCGCCGCGTTCGGCGAGGAAGTGGGTGCACTCGGCGAGCAGGTCGTAGGCGTAGCCGTGGCCGCGGTGCTCGGGCAGGACGCCGATGAAGGCGACGCAGGGGCCGGACGGGTTGTGCGCGGGGATGTGGATGCCGGCCGTCGCGCCCCCGGGCGTGCGGGCGACCTGCCACCACGCGCGCGGTGAGGGCAGCCACCGGAGGAAGTCGAGTCCCTCCTGCGCGGCCCGGTCCGCCCCGCCCAGGGCGACGGCGCGGCGGGCGTGGGCGTCCAGGGTGACGGAGTGGATGCGGCGCAGGGCGTCGAAGAACACCCCGTCGTCCGCCTCGGTGCGGAAGACGAGGCGTCCGGGACGCGCGGGCAGGCCCCGGTCCGGGGTCCAGCGGTACAGGAAGCGTTCGACCAGGGGGGCGTAGCCGGCCCTGCGGGCCGCTTCGGCGCGGGTGGCGACGGCCGCCCGCACGGCGGGGGTGCCGCGCCGGGCGGCGGGCACGTCGATCTCCAGTTCCGCCGCCGGCCAGGGCGCGGTGCGCAGGAGGTCGGCGCCCGCCTCCTCCTCGCCCTCGGCCACGTCGAACCAGTCGATCAGGAGCGGACGGGTGTCCTTGGGCCCGCCCCACCAGGCGGCGCGGGCCACGACGCGTCCGTCGCGCAGGGCGACGCGCTTCCAGTCGGGGCGGTGGCGGGTCAGCCGGTGCGTCTCGTGGAAGCCCAGCGGGTCGGGAAGGGTGTCGAAAAGGTGCGCACTGCTCGCGCCGAGCGTGCGGACGACCGAAGCGGTCACGGTTCCTCCGGGGTGCGTGCTGCGTGGAGCGCTCCCGGTCGGGCTCAGACGTGGCACACCCGGGCGACGGCGGGAAGGGAGCGCTGGATGACTGTGGACACGGCGCTCGCCTCCTTCCGTCCGTCTCGGGCGTGCCGTCACACGCTAACCGGGCGGCCGGGCGGGCGGCCACGGCTTTTCCCCCGGCCCCGGCCGGGTGCGCGGAACGGGCCCGTGGCCGGGTGGCGGCGTAGCGTGGGGGTGTGGGATCGGTGCGCGGCTGGTCGTCGCGGCGGGACCGGGATGAGCGCGGCTGGCTGCGGGGCGCGCCGCCGCCGCGCTGGGTCCGGGTGCTGCCGGTACTGCTGCTCGCGGTGGTGACCGGGGCGACGCTCGCCACCGCCGACGCGCACGACCTCGGTTTCCTGCTCGGCGCGATCCCGCCGCTCGCGGTCCTGTCGTACGGGCCCTGGGCGACCGCCGTCCTCGGGGGCGCGGTGGTCGTGGTGCTGAACGTGCCGGCCACGCACGTGAACCGGCCCGGCGACACCGATCTGCTCACCGTCGCGTTCATCGCCCTGCTGAGCGTGTTCGTGTCGTTCGTGCGCAGCCACCGGGATGCCCAGCTGGACACGGAGCGCGCGATCGGCGAGGCCGTGCAGCGGGCCGTGATGCCGCCGTTGCCGCGGCGCGTCGGGCGGGTCGCGTGCGCGGGCTTCAGCCGGGCCGCGCAGCACGGGACGCTGGTGGGCGGCGACTTCCTCGACGTGCGCGGCGGACCGTACGGCGTACGGGCGGTGGTCGGGGACGTGCAGGGGCACGGGCTGGCGGCGCTCACGACGGTGGTGGCGCTGCTGGGCGCGTTCCGGGAGGCCGTGCTGGACCAGCCGGACCTGGGGTCGGTCGCGGCCCGGATGGACCGCAGGCTGGAGGTGGACTCCTCCGGGGTCCGGCACGCGGAACTGTTCGCCACGGCGGTGCTGCTGGAGTTCTCCACCGACGCGCGGACGGTGCGGCTGGTGGCCTGCGGTCATCCGCCGCCCGTGCTGCTGCGCGGGGGGCACGCCCGGGAGGTGGGGGTGGCGGCGGGTCCGCCGCTGGGGATCGGGCTGGCCGGCGCCGGACCGCCGAAGGAGGTCACGGTGGCGCTGGGTCCGCGCGACCGGCTGCTGCTGGCGTCGGACGGGGTCTGGGAGGCGCGGGACGCCTCGGGCGCGTTCTACCCGCTGCCCGAGCGGCTGGCCGCCCTCGCCCGCACCGCGCCCGCCGCACTGCCCGGCGCGGTGTGGGCGGACCTCCTGCGGCACCGGTACGAGGTCCGCGACGACGCCACGATGCTGGTGCTGACCGCGGCACCGCCGCTCGGCTGACCGCGGTCCCGCCGGGCGACCGCACCGGCTCGCTGCCGGGCCGCGAGTGGCCGACCGCCTGCCTGCCGTCGGCGCGGACGGCGCTCGCCGTCCTCCTCGGCACCGGCGCCGGCCACCGCGGCCGGGAGCCCGGCGCGCTGTCCGGCGAGGCGGTCACGAGGGTCGTCCCGCCCGGCCACGTCCTCGGTCCGCCGGGCCCGCGCTCCGGGCGGACCGCAGCGCCGACGGCCCGGCCCAGCCAGGCGACGACCCGGCGCGGGTCGCGGTCGGCGGGGCGCCGACTGGTCGAGCAGTTGTTCCGCCCAGTCGGCGCACCGCTGGGCGGTGCGGGGGCCCTCGTCGGCTCGGCCGGCCACGTCGGCTGTCTCCTCGTCGTCGCGTTGACCTCGGCATACGCAGGGGGGCGTTACCCGACCCGGACCGCGCTGCCCGAGGGTCGGCGGACACGGCTCCGCCGGCGGCCCGGGGGGGGTGGGACCGCCGGCGGAGGCGCCGCGACCCGGAGCGGGGGGAGGCTCCGAGTGGCTCGACGGTCGACTGCCCCGGATTCGGCGCGGTACACCCCCCGGTTCCGGGGAGGGCGCCGACCGCGTCCCACCCGGTGTCCGCGGCCGTGCCGGGACACGCGCCGGTCACGGGAGGACCGCGTCCGGCGGGCGGGGTGCGCCGGTGACCACGGCGGAGGCGTGCGGGCCGTTCACGGACGCGCCGCCGCCCCTCCACGGCGGCGGTCCCGAGCCGGCCCGGCACGGTTCCGGAGAAGGGCGTCGCGTCCCCCGGCCCCGGCCGCGCGGCCACGGCCCGCGGGACGAGGGGGCCGCGCGTGCGGCGCGCGGTGACGGCATAAGCTCGGCGGATGGCGAAGTACTTCGACGTGCACCCCGAGAACCCGCAGCCGCGCAGCATCGCCCAGGTCGCCGACGCGGTGCGGTCGGGGGCCCTCATCGCATACCCCACCGACTCCTGTTACGCGCTGGGCTGCCGGCTGGGCAGCCGGGACGGCATGGACCGGATCCGGTCGATCCGGCGACTCGACGACCGGCACCACTTCACGCTGATGTGCCGGGACTTCGCGCAGCTCGGCCAGTTCGTCCGCGTCGACAACGACGTGTTCCGGGCGGTGAAGTCCTCGACGCCCGGCAGTTACACCTTCATCCTGCCGGCCACCCGCGAGGTGCCGCGCAAGCTGCTGCACCCCCGGAAGAAGACCGTGGGCGTGCGCATCCCCGACCACCTGGTCGCCCAGGCGCTGCTGGCCGAGCTGGGCGAGCCGCTGCTGTCCAGCACGCTGCTGCTGCCGGACGAGGAGGAGCCGATGACCCAGGGCTGGGAGATCAAGGACCGGCTCGAACCACGCGGTGGACGCGGTGGTCGACTCCGGGGACTGCGGCACCGAGCCGACCACGGTCGTCGACTTCTCCGGCGGCGAGGCGGAGATCGTGCGCCGCGGCGCCGGGGACCCGGCGCGGTTCGAGTGACGGCGGGAGACCGGCCGCGGCCGGGTGGATCTTGCGTGGCAGCATGAAGGTGCGCACGCACCACCGGAAGGCATCCGCCTCCCGCCTGATTCCTCAGGAGGCTCCACCATGACCGCCGTACAGGGAACAGCCGTCGACATCCGGACCGGGGACGGCGTCGCCGACGCCTACGTCGCCCACCCCGCCGACGGCGCACCGCGCCCGGGCGTCCTGCTCTACCAGGACGCCTACGGCCTGCGCCCGCACCTGAGGGCGATGGCGGACCGGCTCGCCGGCGCCGGGTACACGGTCCTGGTGCCCAACGTGTTCTACCGCGAGGGCCGGGCCCCGGTGGTGGAGTTGCCGGAGTTCATCGACCCCTCCGCCGCCCCGGCGGTCTGGGAGCGGCTCGGCCCGCTGGTGTCGTCGGTGACGCCGGAGCAGGCCGGGCGGGACGCGGACGCCTACCTGGGCTGGCTGGCCGGCAGTCCGCTGGTCGCCGACGGCCCCGTGGCGCTGGTCGGCTACTGCATGGGCGCCCGGCTGGCCCTGCGCACGGCGGCCACCCACGCCGACCGGGTCGCGGCCGCCGCCGGCTTCCACGGCGGCGGGCTGGCGACGGACGCGCCGGACAGCCCGCACCTGGGCGCCCGGCACATCACCGCGGAGCTGTACTTCGGCCACGCCGACCAGGACCGTTCCCTGCCCGAGGAGCAGATCCGGCGGCTGGAGGAGGCGCTCACCGCAGCCGGGGTGCGGCACACCTGCGAGGTCTACGCCGGCGCCCACCACGGCTACACCCAGGCGGACACCACCGCCTATGACCGCGCGGCCGACGAACGGCACTGGTCGGCACTGCTCGATCTGCTCAACCGCACCTTCTGAGGACACATCGGCGCCCGCCGCGCGGCGGGCGCCGATGTGTTGCGTTCGAGTCATTGACATGGACGCGGCTCCAGCAGCAATCTGAGAGCGCTCTCAAGAGGTACGGATGCACTCCGTACGACCCCGATCCCCCACACGGAGGTGGAGAGTGCTGCACAGACTCACGCGCCCCGCGCTGCCCCTGGCCGCCGCGGCGGCCCTGGTCGGCGGCCTCCTGGCGCTCGGCGTACCGGAACGCGCCAGTGCCGCGGTGCCGGACACCATCCCCCTGAGGATCACCAACAGCTCGGGCCGCAGCGACCCGGTGTACGTCTACGACCTCGGCACGCAACTGTCCACCGGGCGACAGGGCTGGGCCGACGCGGACGGCGCCTTCCACGCCTGGCCGGCGGGCGGCAACCCGCCGACCCCCGCGCCCGACGCGTCCATCGCCGGACCGGCCTCCGGGCAGTCGAAGACGATCCGGATCCCGAAGTTCTCCGGCCGGATCTACTTCTCCTACGGCCAGAAGCTCGACTTCCGGCTCACCACCGGCGGACTGGTCCAGCCGGCCGTGCAGAACCCCTCCGACCCGAACCGGAACATCCTGTTCAACTGGTCGGAGTACACGCTCAACGACGCCGGTCTGTGGCTCAACAGCACCCAGGTGGACATGTTCTCGGCGCCGTACGCGGTCGGCGTGCAGCGGCCCGACGGCAGCGTGAGCACCACCGGGCACCTGAAGTCCGGCGGCTACACGGGCTTCTTCAACGCGCTGCGCGCCCAGTCGGGCGGCTGGTCCGGTCTGATCCAGACCCGCTCCGACGGCACCGTGCTGCGTGCCCTGTCCCCGCTGTACGGCGTGGAGACCGGCGCCCTGCCGGCCAACGTGATGGACGACTACGTCAACCGGGTGTGGCAGAAGTACACGACGACCACCCTGACGGTCACACCGTTCGCCGACCAGCCGAACACCAAGTACTACGGCCGGGTCTCGGGCAACGTCATGAACTTCACCAACTCCTCCGGCGCGGTGGTCACGAGCTTCCAGAAGCCGGACGCCTCCAGCATCTTCGGCTGCCACAAGCTGCTGGACGCACCGAACGACGCCGTGCGCGGGCCCATCTCCCGCACGCTGTGCGCCGGTTTCAACCGCTCCACGCTGCTGAGCAACCCCAACCAGCCGGACTCGACGTCGGCGGACTTCTACAAGGACGCGGTGACCAACCAGTACGCGCGCAACGTCCACGCGCAGATGGCCGACGGCAAGGCGTACGCCTTCGCCTTCGACGACGTCGGCCACCAGGAGGCGCTGGTCAACGACGGCAACCCGCAGCAGGCGTACCTGACGCTGGATCCGCTGAGCTGACGCACGTGACGCACGTGACGCACGTGGTCCCGCACGCGGAGGTGTCCGCGTGCGGGACCACGTGGTGTGCGGGACGGGGATCAGCCTGTCGCCAGGGCGGTGTCGTCCACGACGAAGCCGGTCTGCAGCGAGGAGTCCTCCACGCCGTTGAACTCCAGCGTGACCGTCGAACCCGCCAGCGGGGACAGGTCGAAGGACTTCTGGGTGTAGCCGGAGGCCGCGTTGAGGTTCGAGCAGGTCGCCAGGGGCTTCGAACCGGCGGTCACCGTCAGCTTGTCGTACTGGGAGCCGGTGGTGGTCTCCGCGGTGTCGACGGGACCGTGAACCGTGCGGGGAGGGCCTGTGTGCGCCGGGAGAAGGACGGCCTTGACCGGGGCATGTCATTCCGTCGGGGCCGATCGAGGGTTTTCCCTACGGGCGGGGCGGGGCGGGGCGGGGCGGGCGCCGCGCCGGCCGCCCCGCCCCCGGGACCGCCGGGCCGGCCACCGGAGTGATCACACGGCTGTCACACTCGCCTGCCAGAATCGGGGCAGCACGACAGGCGACCGCTGGAGGAGACCGTGCCGTCCACCCCCCGCCCGCTGCGCAAGCTGGGCTTCCTCACCATCGGGCTGTTCGACGCGGCGGACCCCGGCCGGGGCCACGAGTCCACGCTGCGGATCATCGAGCTGGGTGAGCACCTGGGATTCGACAGCGCCTGGGTCCGCCACCGGCACCTGCAGTACGGCATCTCGTCCCCGGTCGCGGTGCTGGCGGCGGCCTCGCAGCGCACCCGGCGCATCGCGCTGGGCACCGCGGTGATCCCGCTCGGCTGGGAGAATCCGCTGCGGCTGGCCGAGGACCTGGCGACCGTGGACGTCCTCTCCGGCGGCCGGCTGAACCCGGGGGTCAGTGCGGGGCCGCCGATGCACTACGAGCGGGTCAGGGGGGCGCTGTACCCGGACACCGCCGACGCCGAGGACTTCGGCTTCGCACGGGTGCGCCGGCTGCTGGGGTTCGTGCGGGGCGAGCCCGCCACGGACTTCAGCGGGGTGGAGGGGATCGAGGTGTTCTCGGACCTGGTCCAGCCGCACTCACCGGGGCTCGGCCGGCGGCTGTGGTACGGCGGCGGCAGCCTCGGCTCGGCGCGCCGGGCGGGCGAGCACGGCATGCACTTCCTGACCAGCAGCGTCGTCAAGGCCGAGGGCGCCGACGGTGCGGACGGGGCACCGGACTTCGCCGCGATCCAGCTGTCCCACATCCGCGCCTTCCGCGCCCACCACCCCGACGGGGACGCCGCCCGGGTCTCCCAGGGCCTCGTGGTGATCCCCACCGACTCCGCGAGCCCCGAACAGCGCGCCCGGTACGAGGCGTACGCCGCCCAGCGGCTGCGGCGCACGACCTCCCCGCAGGGCCCGGCCCGGCTGCTGTTCGCACCGGACCTGGTCGGCACCTCCGCCGAACTGGCCGAACGGCTGCACGCCCACGCCGCGTTCCGCGAGGTCGACGAGGTCGCCTTCGCCCTGCCGTTCAGCTTCGCGCACGAGGACTACGTGCAGATCCTCACGGACATGGCGACGAGGCTGGGGCCCGCGCTGGGCTGGCGGCCGGCCGCCTGACCCGCCGGCGGCCGGCCCGCGCCCACGGGTTCCCGGCGGCCGGCCCGCGGCCGGCCGCGGCTCACCAGCGGCCGGCCTCCGTGCCGGTGACCGGTGTCGACGGCCTTCCGTCCACCCCCACCGGCACGTCGCCCGCCAGCATCACCCGGTGCATGATCCGCTCGTGGCCCGGATGGACGTTGTCGCCGGGGGCCAGGTGGATGGTGGCCCGGTTGTCCCAGAAGGCGACGCTCCCGGGCTCCCAGCGGAAGCGGACCGTGTACTCCGGCCGGACCGCCTGCTCCAGCAGCATCTCCAGCAGCGCGGCGCTCTCGGGGCGGGAGACGCCGGCGATCTGCTCCACGTAGTAGCCGTTGACGAACAGCACCCGCTCCCCCGTCTCCGGGTGCACGCGCACCAGCGGATGCTCCGAGGCGACCTGGTGCTCCAGCAGGTGGCGGACGTAGGCGTCGTCGCCGGGCCGCGGCTGGTAGCCGACCCCGAGCCGGTGCTCGGCGCGCAGCCCGTCGGCGAAGGCGCGTACCGGCGCGGAGAGTCCGGCGTAGGCGGCGGCCAGGTTGGACCACGTGGTGTCGCCGCCGTACGGCGGGACGGTCTCGGCGCGCAGGATGGTCGCGGCCGGGGGATCGAGGCGGGCGCCGTGGTCGCAGTGCCAGCCGCGCAGCAGGCTGTGCCGGCGGCGGCGCAGCCACTCCTGGTGCTCCATGCCGAAGCGTCCGCCCAGTTCCAGCCGGTCGGCGGTGGTCTCCACCTCGGGGAAGCCGGCCGGTGAGGCGCTGCCGCGCCGGCCGGGGACCACCGGTCGGCCGAAGCGGCGGGCGAAGGCCACGTGTCCGGCGTGGTCGAGGCGCTGTCCGCGGAAGAACACCACCTTCCAGCGCAGCACCGCCTCCCGCACCAGGCCGGCCGTGGCGTCGTCGAGCGGTTCGGCGAGGTCGATCCCGGTGATCTCGGCACCGATGTGCCCGGCCACCGGCCGCACCTCCACGCCCCCGGCCGGCTCCGCCGCCCGCCGTCCCTGCTCCGCGTGGTGCACCGTGTCCCTGTGCGTCGTCATGCGCGCTCCGTTGGTCGTCCGTGGCCGCTCCCGCAGATCGTGACAGTGACGGCGCCGCCTGGCGACAGGGCCCTGACCCGGCGGCGCGCCGGCCGGGGCGTCCCCGGGGCCGGGCCGGAGCCGGCGGGACGGTCGTGACCGGCTGCCACGTGCCGCCCCGGCCCGGCGGTGTCCGCGGACCCGCGGGGGCCCGGGGTCACTGCTCCTCGACGTGCTGCGGCCGTGCGTCCGGCCGGGGGGCGCTGAGGCTGCCGAGGATGTCGAGGAGTTCGGCGCTGCGGCTGCCGGGCTCGGCGTGGAAGACCACCAGGACCAGTCCGTCGGTGCCCTCCACGGCCAGCTTGGTCGAGTGCAGGTCGAGATCGCCGACCTGCGGATGGCTGAGGTGGCTCACCCGGCCGCGCCGGGGCCGCACGTCGTGCCGGGCCCACAGGGTGCGGAAGCGTTCGCTGCGCAGGGACAGGTCGCCGACGAGGTCGCGCAGGCGCGGGTCGTCCGGGTCGGGGCCGGCGTTCGCGCGCAGGGCGGCCACGCCCTCCTCGGTGAGGTCCGCCCAGTCGCGGCGCAGCGCGCGCTCGGCCGGGTCGAGGAAGACGGCCCGCAGCAGGTTGACCCCGGCGGTGTAGTTCGGGGTGAGGGCCGTGGCGAGGGCGTTGGCGGCCAGGCAGTCGGTGTACCGGTTCTGCAGGTAGGCGGGGTTGCGGGGCCAGCCGTCGATGAGCTGCAGCAGACTCACCGGCGCCTGCTGCGGGCGAGGCGCCCCCCGGCTCCGGGACGCCTGCCGGGCGCCGGCGGTCCGCTCCCGGGCGAGACCGGCGAGGTGGGCGGTGGCGTCCGCGTCCAGCTGCAGCACCCGGGCGATCGCCTCCAGGACCTGTACGGAGGGATTGCGGTCGCGGCCCTGTTCCAGGCGCAGGTAGTAGTCGGAGCTGATGCCGGAGAGCATCGCGACCTCCTCGCGGCGCAGCCCCGGCACCCGGCGCACTCCGCCGCCGGGCAGTCCGACGTCCTGGGGCGTGACCAGCGCCCGGCGGGCGCGCAGGAAATCGCCGAGCGCGTTCGTACCGTCCATGGCACCACCGTACGGCCCGGCCCAGGGCGGTGGCTGGCCCTGTCACTCCCAGGAGTGCGGGGACTCTGCCGCGGGGCGGACGGGCGGCGCAAGGTGGAGGGGAAGGACGGGCCGCCGGACGCAGCGGCGGCTCCCCCGCGCACGTGAGAGGTACGACATGACTGCACAGCTCGGCGGCACCGTCACCCCGGCCGACGGTCTGACCCTGACCCGGATGGGCTACGGCGCCATGCAACTGGCCGGGCCGCACGTCTTCGGCCCGCCCGGGCCGTGGCGGTGCTCCGCGCGGCGGTGGAGGCGGGCATCACCCACATCGACACCGCCGACTTCTACGGCCCGGTGGTGGTCAACGAGATCATCCGGGAGGCCCTGCACCCCTATCCGGACGACCTGCACATCGTCACTAAGGTCGGCGCCCGGCGGGGGGCCGACGGCGGCTGGATCATGTCCCGGCACCCCGAGGACCTGAAGGCACAGGTGTACGACAACCTGCGGAACCTGGGCGTGGACACCCTGGACGTGGTCAATCTGCGGCTCGGCGACATGGACACCCCCAACGAGGACTCCCTGGCCGACCAGTTCGGCGCCCTGGCGGAGCTGCGGCAGCGGGGTCTGATCCGGCACCTGGGACTCAGCGCCGTCTCCGACGCGCAGGTGGAGGAGGCGCGGGCGATCGCCCCCGTGGTGAGCGTGCAGAACCTGTACAACCTCGCCCTCCGCCGGGACGACGCGCTGGTGGAGCACACCGCCGCGGCGGGCATCGCGTTCGTGCCCTACTTCCCGCTCGGCGGGTTCTCCCCGCTGCAGTCCGGGACGCTGACGCGGGTCGCCGCCCGCCTGGGGGCCTCGCCGCAGCAGGTCGCGCTGGCCTGGCTGCTGGGCAGGTCGCCGAACATCGCACTCATCCCCGGCACCTCCTCCCCCGACCACCTGCGCGAGAACATCGCCGCCGCCGCCCTGGCCCTGCCCGAGGACGCGGTCGCCGAACTGGACGGCATCGCGGGCTGAACGGGCCGCACGGGGTGCCCGGGCCGCGTGGGACGGTGCCGGAAGGGAGCCGTGCGCGGCGCGGACCGGCTGCCGGCCCGTGCCGCGACCGCCTCAGCCCCGGTGGGCGCGCAGCGCGGCCAGGGCCCGGTCGGCGTGGGAGTTCATGCGCAGTTCGCTGCGGACGACCTCGATGACCGTGCGGTCCGGCGCGATGACGAAGGTGACCCGTTTGGTGGGCGCGAGCGAGAAGCCCCGCCCGACCCCGAACCGTTCGCGGACCGTGCCGTCGGCGTCGGAGAGCAGCGGCATGCCGAGGGTGTGCCGTCCGGCGAACTCCCGCTGCCTGTCCACGCCGTCGCCGCTGATCCCGACCGGCCGGGCACCGACGGCGGCGAACTCCGCGGCGAGGTCGCGGAAGTGGCAGGCCTCCGCGGTGCAGCCGGGGGTCAGGGCCGCCGGGTAGAAGAACAGCACCACGGGGCCGTCGGCCAGCAGTTCGGTCAGCCCGCGGACGGTGCCGGTCTCGTCCGGCAGTGCGAAGTCCTCGACCCTGTCACCGATCCCGGTCCGGGCCGTCATGACCGTCCCTCCCCGCTCCGGGCGACACCGCGGGCCCACAGCACCAGCGGCACCTGCAGGGGCAGCCGGGCCAGGGCGGCGTTGCGCTGCCGGGCGGGCCGACGACGCCAGTCCACGGCCATCTGCACGTTGGCGGGGAACACGCCGACGAAGAAGGCCGCCGCCGCCTTCGCGGCCACCGCGCGCGTCGGGGGCGCGGCGATCCCGGCCGCCAGGGCCAGCTCCACGGCCCCGCTGCCGTACGTCCATGCCCGCGGTGAACCCGGCAGCAGCCGGGGGACCGTGGCGTCGAACCGCCGCGGGGCGGCGAAGTGGGCGGCCCCGGCCGCGGCCAGCAGGCCGGCGAGCAGCAGGGGCGAGCGTTCGGACCGGGGCACGGTTCCTCCTCTGGTGGCCTGACGCCGGATATTACTCGACAGTAGCGACGTGCGCGCCGGCTGTGCCCGATCAGGCGGACGGCGCCGCGGAGGCGTCCGGCTCCGGGCCGGGTTCGTCGTCGGCCGCGTAGGCGAGGAAGTCGTCGACCATGCGGTGGAAGAGGGTGGCCAGCTGCCGCAGCTCCTCCGGCCGCCACCCGGCGAGGGCGAGCTGCATGCCGCGCACCCCGGCCGCCCGGACCCGGAGCACGGCCTCCCGGCCGGTGCCGGTGAGCTGGATCCGCTGGGCCCGGCGGTCGTCGGGGTCGGGCACGCGGGTGACGTAGCCGGCCTTCTCCAGCTGCCGCACGGTCCGCGTCACGTGGGAGGCCTCCACGCCCAGCCGGTGCGCCAGCTCCCCCGGCCGCTGCGGCTCGGAGTCGGCCACCTGCCGCAGCAGCGCCACCGCCGCCCGGTCGAGCGGCACGCCGGCCAGCGCCATCAGCCGGTCGTGCTGCCGGGCCCGGGTGCTGAGGTAGGTGATGCGCGTGAGGGCGCGCTCGATCTCGGAGACCTCGGACGAGGAGGCGGGGACGGCGGGCGGCGGCTCTGTGGACATACCGGCCACTTTAGCGCCTCGTTGCGTAACTCAAGTAAGTCGTGGACCGCGTCCGGCCGCTCCGCCGGGGCGGCCGGCGTCACACGGCCGGCGGCGTGGCGCCCGGCACCTGGACGGGCCCGGTCCGCTCGCGCCCCACCGGCATCCCCTCGTCCCCGGCTCCCGGCCACGGACGCGCTGCGCTCCGCCGGTGGGGCGCAGCGCGTCCGTGGGCGGCGCCGGCGACCGGTGACCGGCGGGCTCCCGGGCGACCGGGATGTCGCGGACCGCGGTCGTGGGGGCGTCCGGGTCCCTGGGCCGCCGGGCCGGGGACGAGCAGTGCGTCCCGCCGGGTGCCACCGGCCGCGAGGACGCGGGACGCGGGGCCGGCGGCGGATACGGAAGCGGGGCCGGAAAGGCGGATGCCGCACCCGGTGGCCGGGCGCGGCATCGGGGTCCGCGGGGATCAGCCGGTCGTGACCAGCCGCTGTTCGGCGCCGCGGGGTTGCGGCTGCCGGGGCGCGCGCAGGGCGGCGGCCCCGGTGAAGACCCTCGAGGAGACGCCGGCCAGGGCGGAATGGGTCAGGACGACGTCGGGCCGCGTCTCCCGGTAGAGGGCGACGAGCCGGTCGGTCAGCTCGGCGGTGGCGATGAGCGGGTAGTCCCCGGCGTCGAAGAAGCGGCCCTCGGCGCCGAGGGCGGCGGCGGCCTGCTCCGCCTCCTGCCTGCGGATCGCCTTGATCTCCTCCAGCGTCCTCCCCTCGCGCCACGCCTTGGCGGACTCACCGCGCTCGCCGAAGGTCAGGCAGGCGGTGGTGACCTTCTCGCCCCGGGACGCGGCCAGGGCGATGGCTCCGCCCGCGCGCCACACGAAGTCCCCGGCGCGGGCGGTGACGGCCAGGGTCGAACGTGGTGGGCGGGCGGGCGGGCGCGTCGGCGTGCGCCATTGCGGAAATCTCCCCTTCAGGCGCGGTTCACGGCCGGGGTGTCCCCCGGTGGTCCCCCGCCTCGATGGACAGGTGCGTGCCCGCCCCGTGTCCCGTGCCGCGGCGCGTCAGTCGCTGAGCGCCTCGATCACGCTGACAAGGTGGGCGCGGACGGCCGCTCCGGCCGCCTGCGGGTCCCTGGCCCTGATCGCCTCGATCATCGCCAGGTGCTCCTTCAGGGATTGCTGCGGGCGCCCCGGCCTGAGCGCCAGCTGGAAGCGGTGGCGCACCAGTTGGGCGTTCAGCCGCTCCAGCAGCTCCACCGCCGTCTGCTGGCCCGAGATCTCCCGGATCCGGTCGTGGAGCCGGTGGTTGAGCGCGGAGTACGTCACCGGCTCCCCGTCGGCCACGGCCTTCTGCATCGCCGTGCCCAGGTCGGTCGGCTCGGTGAGCTGCTCGTCGCCGGCCGCGACGGCCGCCTTCGCGGCGCACAGTCCCTCCAGGACCATGCGGCACTCCGTGATCGCGACCGCCTCCTGCACGGTCACCACCCGCACCCGCGAGCCGCGGTTGCGGATCCGTTCGGCCAGTCCCCGGGCCTCCAGATCGATCAGCGCCGCCCGGATGCTGGCCCGCGTCACACCGAACTGCTCGGCGAGCTCGTTCTCCACCAGCCGCTGGGCCGGTGCCGTCTCGCCGTGCAGGATCGCCTGCCGCAACAGCGCGAGCGCGTGCTGCTTGGCCTGTTCCCCGGTGGTCGGACCGTCGACATTCCCACCGCCCCGGGCCGCACCTCCGCCCTCCCGGGCCTCACGTCCGCCGTCCCGGGCGGCGAGGCGCCGGTCCCGGACGGCCGGGCTGGCCCGGCCGTGGCGCACCGGTCCACACCGGCCCCGTGACCGGGCGCGGCGCCGGGGCACCGGCGGCCGCCCGCGCCGCACCGGCGGCCGGCCTTCCGCCGCGGGAACCATCGCCCCCTCCCAGGGGCCCCGGCCGGACGCGCGGCACCTGTTCGACGGGGCTTCACCCGGTGGACGCTCGGGACGTCTTGGCAGCGGGGCACTCGGCGGGGATCATGGGGCGGATTCAACTCCCTTGCGCCCCACCGCTGTTGGAGGTTCCCTGTGGTATCGCTCATGACGCGTGTCCGGCGCGGCAGATGGCTCGCCCCCCTCGCCGGCGCCGCCGCTCTCGTCCTCGCCGTCCCCACCGCCGCCTACGCGGCCCCGCCCCTGGCCCTGCCCGGCAACGCCGAGGCCGCCGAAGCGGCCTACCAGCCGGCCTTCGACTACGACACCGACGGCTGCTACCCGACACCCGCCATCGGTCCCGACGGCACGATCAACAGCGGCCTGAACCCGACGGGCGCCCTCAACGGCAACTGCCGCGACGCCTCCGACCTCGACAACACCAACAGCTACTCCCGCTCCACGTGCAACAACGGCTGGTGCGCCTACCTGTACGGCCTGTACTTCGAGAAGGACCAGGCGCTCGCGGGCAGCAGCATCGGCGGCCACCGCCACGACTGGGAGCACGTGGCGGTGTGGGTGCAGGACGGGCAGATACGGTACGTGTCGACGTCCAACCACGGCTCGTTCACCGTGCACCCCGCCTCCGAGGTCCGCTTCGAGGGCGGCCACCCGAAGGTCGTCTACCACAAGGACGGCATCAGCACGCACTGCTTCCGCCTCGCCAACGGCAACGACGAGCCGCCGGAGAACCACGAGCACACCTGGCAGTACCCGCCGCTGGTCGGCTGGAACGGCTATCCGGCGGGCCTGCGCGACAAGTTGAGCTCCTACGACTTCGGCAGCGCCAACTTCGGTCTGAAGGACGCCAGTTTCGCCTCCCACCTGGCCTCGGCGAAGCCGTCCGGCATTCCCTTCGACCCGGCGGCCTGATCCGGGCCGCGACGGGTGCGGGCCCGGGGCCGGGGTTTGCGCCGAACGGCACACCACGGCGCCCCGGGCCCGCGCGAGGGTCTATCGTTGCCCGCATGCCCCTGCCGGAACTCATCCGTGTCGTCTCCCGCGACTCCCCGATGGCCCTCGCCCAAGTGGCCCGTGTGCGTCAGGAGTTGAGCGCGCTGTATCCGCAGGTGCGCACCGAGGTCGTGCCCGTGCGGACCACGGGCGACAAGTGGCTGGGCGACCTGTCCGCGGTGGAGGGCAAGGGGGCGTTCACCAAGGAGGTGGACGCGGCCCTGCTGGCCGGCCGGGCGGACCTGGCGGTGCACTGCGTCAAGGACGTGCCCGCCGACCGGCCGCTGCCCGCCGGGACGGTGTTCGCCGCGTTCCTGAAGCGGGACGACATCCGTGACGCGCTGGTGCACCCGGGCGGGCTCACCCTGGACGAACTGCCCGAGGGCACCCGGATCGGCACCTCCTCGGTGCGCCGGGTGGCCCAGCTCGCGGCCACCCATCCGCACCTGGAGTGCGTGCCGTTCCGCGGTAACGCCAACCGGCGGCTGGAGAAGCTGGCCGCCGGCGAGGCGGAGGCGCTGCTGCTGGCGGTGGCCGGTCTGGAGCGGATCGGCCGGTCCGACGTGATCAGCGAGGTGCTGTCCCCGGAGACGATGATGCCGCCGATCGGCGCGGGCATCCTCGCGCTGCAGTGCCGGGAGGACGACACCGCCCTGATCGACGCCGTCAGCACGCTGGGCGACCCGGACACCCACCGGGAGGCCACGGCCGAGCGGATGTTCCTGCACGTCCTGCAGGGCCACTGCAACAGCCCCATCGCGGGTTGCGCGCGCGTGGACCGCGGCGGGGAGCTCTCCCTGCGCGCCTGTGTGTTCACCCCGGACGGCAAGACCCGGCTGAACGCCCACGAGTGGGCGGGCCGGCTCGACCCGGCCACGCTCGGCACCTCCGTCGCGGTGGCGCTGCTGCGGCAGGGGGCACGGGAGATCATCGACGGCATCCCGCACTGACCCCCGGCGCCCGCCTCAGGCGCCGCCCGGCTCCGTCCGGTCCTTCAGGTACGCGCTGAGCTGGTGGGCCAGGCTGCCCGGTCCGGCACCGCCCGCGGCGGCCGCCGCGGGCGCCTCCAGGACGCCCGTGCCGCCGGCCCACAGGCGGCGGTCGGTCCACTCCTCGTCCACCCGCAACTGCACCTGCACGTCCACGTGGGTCAGGGCGGACTCGGGGGCGGCGGCGTACAGCACGGCGGTGGCCCGGCGCAGCGGGTGGACGTCGAAACCCTCGATGAACTGGGAGTTGCGCCAGTCGATGAAGGCGCCCTCCCCGTCCGGGCCGACCCGGACGTCGATCTGGCCGTCCTCCAGGTGGATGCCGTAGTGCCGCGTGCCGCGGTTCTCGACCGTCACCCGGACGCTGAAGTACGTCAGCCCGGCGGCGGCGTCGTCGCGGCCGCGCGGCGGCTCGGCCGCCTCCAGACGGTGGACGCGGACCCGCAGACCGGCGTGCTCGTCGTACTCGTGCCAGTCCCCGATCACGTTCGGCTCGTACACGGTGCCCCTCTCGACCTCCCAGAACTGCTGTCTATCTGTGTGCTCAGCGCACTGTCAAATGAGTGGAATGCGCCGTGGCCAGGGGCTTCGCCCGCTTTGATCGTCGATCAAGCGTTACGCAGGAGAAATCCCTCCCCCGCCCCGGGAACGCCGCGCGGGCGCGTGCCGCACATCACGTCCGCCGGACGGGTCAGCGGGCCAGCCGGCCGAGCAGCGAGGAGGCCGCGGCGACGCCCAGGACCGCGGCCACCGCCAGCACGCCGAAGTCGGCACCGAGGTGCGCGGGAGTGCCCAGCAGCAGTCCGCGCAGGGCGTCGACCTGGTAGCTGAGCGGGTTGACCCTGCTGACGGCCTGGAGCCAGCCCGGCATCACCGAGACGGGGTACAGGGCGTTGGAACCGAAGAACAGCGGCATGGTGATCGCCTGTCCGAAGCCCATCAGCCGGTCGCGGCTGAGGACGACGCCGGCGATGGTCATCGACAGGCAGGAGAAGAACGCGGAGGCGAGGACCACGGCCGCGGCGACACCGAGCAGCTTCAGCGGGTTCCAGGTGAGGGCGACGCCGAGCACCGCCGCGATGACGACCACGACGATCGCCTGGACCAGCGACTTCACCCCGGCCGCGAACGCCTTGCCGGTGACCAGGGCCGAACGCGGGGTCGGGGTGACCAGCAGCTTGTTGAGGACGCCCGCGTCCCGCTCCCAGATGATCTGGATGCCGTAGAAGATGGCGATGAACATCGCGGACTGGGCGATGATGCCGGGCGCCATGTAGTCGATGTAGGGGATGCCACCGGTGGGGATCGCCCGGATCCGGGTGAAGGTCTGACCGAAGATCAGCAACCACAGGGCGGGCTGGACCGCCCGGGTGTACAGCTCGGTGCGGTCGTGGCGCAGCTTCTGCAGTTCGACGGCGCACATCGCGCCGACGCGGGCGGGCAGCAGCCGCCAGCCCGCGCGCGGCACGGGCGGGCCGAGCAGCAGGGCGGCGCCGTCAGCCGACACGGCGCGCGGTGCGCCGGGTGCTTCGGACATCGCGGAAACCTCCTCCTGACGGGGCGTCCAGGCCACTGCCGGCGACGTCCCGGAAGACGTCCTCCAGCGTGGGCAGGGCGTCGGTGCCCAGGCGTTGGGCGAGCCCCTCGCGCAGCTCGGCCGGGGTGCCCAGGGCGCGGATGCGGCCGCGGTGCATCAGAGCGACCCGGTCGCAGTACTGGTCGGCCTCGTCCATGTAGTGCGTGGTGACCAGGACGGTCATGCCGGTCGCGGCGCGGACGGCGTTGATGTGCTCCCAGACGCCGGTGCGGGCGATCGGGTCCAGGCCGATGGTGGGCTCGTCGAGGATCAGCAGCCGGGGCGCGCTGACCAGCGCCTGGGCGAGTTCGAGCCGGCGGACCATGCCGCCGGAGTAGGTGCCGGCCAGCCGGTCGGCGGCGTCGGCGAGGTCGACGGCGGCCAGCGCCCGGGCGACGCGTCCGGCGCGTTCGCGGCGCGGGACGTCGAAGACGCGGGCGAACAGGGCGACGTTCTCCCGGCCGGTCAGCCCGCTGTCGGCGGACAGCTGCTGCGGGACGTAGCCGAGCAGGCGGCGTACGGCCATGCGGTCCCCGGCGGCGTCGTGCCCGAAGACGCGGACCGTGCCGGCCGGTACCGGCAGCAGGGTGGTGATGCAGCGGATGGCGGTGGTCTTGCCGGCGCCGTTGGGGCCGAGCAGGCCGAACACCTCGCCCTCGCGGACGGCGAGGTCGAGCCCGTCGACGGCGCGGGTGTCGCCGAAGGCATGGACCAGCCCGGTGCAGGCGACCGCCTCGGCGGGTTCGGCGGGGGTGTCGCCGGTCATGTTTCCTCGGCCTCCTCGTGCAGGGCGACGGCCAGTGCGCGCAGGGCCGGGAGCGCCGCGCGCAGGGCCTCCCGGTCGGCTTCGTCGAGCCGGGAGACCTGCCGGCCGACCAGCTCGGTGCGCCGGCGCCGCCAGTCCGCGAGCCGCTTCCCGGCGGCGTCGGTGAGCAGCAGGCGGGCGGCGCGCCGGTCGGCGGGGTCGGTCTCCCGGAGCAGGTGTCCGTCCCGGACGAGCTGGTTGACCAGGGTCGACACCGAGTTGTCCGCCAGGTGCAGGGTCCTGGCGGCCTCGGAGATGCCGATGCCGGGCCGGCCCTCGACCAGCCGCAGCAGTTCCACCTCGGCGCCGCGCAGCCGCGGCGCGGTCGGTCCGCCGCGCAGCCGGCGGCGGACCAGCCGGTGGATCCGCACCAGGGCGTCGGCCAGTTCCTCGGGGAGATCGGGTTCCACGCACCGGAGATTACCTCTGTCACAGAGGTGTCGCGCACCAAGAAGCGGTCAAGAGAAGATGCCTAAACGTCCCTGTATGCCCATAATTGATTTGGTAAATCCCCCACGGGAATCTGAACGTCAGTGCTTCGGACAGGAGGCACGTCCGTGGGAGCCGACTCCGGCCGGACGCCCCGGTGTCCTCTCCACGGTCCGAGCGCTCCTCCCACGGTGTCTGTCGATCCAGCACCTGCCGAGAGAGGTGCGCGCGATGCCTGTCACTGCCAGCACCAAGCCCCATCCCCATGACGACGCGCCGGACACGGGCGAATCCTTCGAGCGGCTCGCCAAGCTGCCCGACGGCCCCGAGCGCCGGGCGCTCCGGGACGAACTGGTCCGGCTCTGGCTGCCCATGGCCGAGCGGATCGCCGTACGGTTCCGCGGGCGCGGGGAAGCCCTGGAGGACCTGTACCAGGTGGCCGCGCTGGGCCTGGTCAAGGCCGTCGACCACTACGACCCCGAGCGCGGCCGCGCCTTCGAGGCGTACGCGGTGCCCACCATCACCGGTGAGATCAAGCGCCACTTCCGCGACCACATGTGGACCCTGCACGTGCCGCGCCGGGTGCAGGACCTGCGCAACCGGGTCCGCGGCGCCGTGAAGGAACTGGCGCAGACCACCCCCGGGCGCGGGCCCACCGTCGCCGAGATCGCCGAGTTCACCGGGATGGGCGAGGACGAGGTCCGCACCGGCATGGAGGCACTGGAGTGCTTCACCGCGCTGTCCCTGGACGCCGAGGTGGCCGGTACGGAGGGCTACGCCCTCGGGGACTCGCTCGGCGAGCCGGACCCGGGCTACGACCTGGTCATCGACCGGGCCGCGGTCAAGCCGTGCCTGGCGGCGCTGCCCGAGCGCGAGCGCACCATTCTCTACCTGCGGTTCTTCGGCGGGATGACGCAGAGCTGCATCGCCCGGCAGCTCGGCATCTCACAGATGCACGTCTCCCGGCTGCTCAGCGGCTGCTTCGACCGGCTGCGCGAGGAACTCCTCGCGGACGTCCCCTGAACGGCACCGCGTCCGGCGGCCCGGGCGAACCGCACGGTGTGCGCGGACCGGTCGGACCACCGGCCGCCCGGATGCCGCGCATCCACCGCGCTCACCCCCCTTGAATCCGCGCCGACTGGGTAGGGGGCAACCATTCGACCTTTTCTCCGGCCGGGCACCGGTGCGACCGGGTGACCGCCGGGCACCGAGACCGGGACGCGACTGCCATGAACCACATGTCCGCCGGCGGCACCACACGGACGGGAGACGTCGTCTCCACGCACTCCGTCTTCGGCGCGCCCTGCTGGGTGAGCCTGACCAGCCGCGACCTGGGCACGACCCAGGACTTCTACGCCGCCGTGCTGGGCTGGCGGTGGCGCGGCGCCAGGCTCGGCGAGCACTTCCGCGTCGCCCTGGCGGGCGGAGTGCCGGTCGCCGGGATCGCCGCCGTGGCCGCCATGTGGCAGATGGCGGTGGCCTGGACGCCGTACTTCGCGGTCCCGGACGCCGACGTGGCGGTCTCCCGCGTCCGGGAGCGCGGCGGCACGGCGGCGGTCGGGCCGCTGTCCTTCCCGCCGGGGCGGGCCGCCCTGCTCGCCGATCGCGACGGGGCCACCTTCGGCATCTGGCAGGGCGAGCTGGTCGTCAACTGGGAGGCGTGGCGGCGGGCGTCCCCGACCTTCGTCCGGCTGCACACCCGCGACGCCTTCGACGCCGCGATCTTCTACGGGGAGATCCTCGACTGGGCCTCCCGGACGCCCGGCTGCTGCGAGGTGCAGTACGAGGGCGGCGAGGTGGTGCTGCGCAGCCGGGGCGACGTGGTGGCACGGATCGACTCCGGCGCGGTGGAGGCGGCCCCCGACCCCTCGGTGCGGCCGCACTGGCAGGTCCACTTCGCGGTGGCCGACGTGGCCGGCTGCGCCCGCACCGCCGAGAAACACGGCGGCAGCGTGCTGAGCGAGAACGAGTCGGAGGCGATCCTGCGGGACCCGGACGGGGCCCAGTTCACGGTGACCTCCCGCCGGAACCGCTGACGGCGGCCCGCCGGGACCGGTCCGCCGGCACCGTGACGCGCGGGGCGCCGCACGGCGGACCCCGTGCGGCGCCGCGGCACCGCCTTCCCGCGGCGCTTACCCCGTGCTCCGCGAGGGCCGGGACAGCAGGACGAGGCTGCGGGACTCCACGGGCAGCCGGGTGCCGGCCTTGCGTTCGCGTTCGTCGGGGGTGCCCTCCGGGTCGGCGGTGTCGACCAGGACCGTCCAGTGCTCGCCGAAGGAGCCGTCGGGCAGCCGGAAGCCGACCGGTTCCCAGCAGCCGTTGAGGAGCAGCAGGAACGAGTCGTCGACCACGCGCCGCCCGCGGGAGTCGCGTTCGGCGATGGCGTCGCCGTTGAGGAACACCCCGACCGAGTGCGCGTCGTCGCGCCGCCAGTCGCGGTCGGTCATCTCGCGGGCGTCGGGCCGCAGCCACATCAGGTCGGGCAGCGGCTGTCCGGCGTTGGTCGGGTCCTCACCGCGGAAGAAGCGGCGCCGGCGCAGTACGGGATGGGCGGCGCGCAGGGCGATGAGGCGGCGGGTGAAGTCCGTGAGGGCCCGCCGCTCGCCGGTCGGCTCCCAGTCCACCCAGGAGACCTCGTTGTCCTGGCAGTAGGCGTTGTTGTTGCCGCGCTGGGTGCGGCCGAGTTCGTCGCCGTGGCAGAGCATGGGGATGCCCTGCGACAGCAGCAGCGTGGCCAGCAGGTTGCGCTGCTGGCGGGCGCGCAGTCCGAGCACGGCCGGGTCGTCGGTGTCGCCCTCCGCGCCGCAGTTCCAGGACCGGTTGTGGCTCTCGCCGTCCCGGTTGTCCTCGCCGTTGGCCTCGTTGTGCTTGTCGTTGTACGACACGAGGTCGCGCAGCGTGAAGCCGTCGTGCGCGGTGACGAAGTTGACGCTGGCGCGCGGCCGGCGCCGGCTGTGCCCGTACAGGTCGGAGGAGCCGGTCAGCCGGGAGGCGAACTCGCCGAGGGAGCCGGGCCCGGCCCGCCAGAAGTCCCGTACGGCGTCCCGGTAGGGGCCGTTCCACTCCGACCACAGCGGCGGGAAGTTGCCCACCTGGTAACCGCCCTCCCCCACGTCCCAGGGCTCGGCGATCAGCTTGACCCGGCTGATCACCGGGTCCTGCTGGATCAGGTCGAAGAACGCCGAGAGCCGGTCCACCTCGTGGAACTGCCGGGCGAGGGTGGCGGCGAGGTCGAAACGGAAGCCGTCGACGTGCATCTCGGTGACCCAGTACCGCAGCGAGTCCATGATGAGCTGCAGCACGTGGGGGTGGCGCATCAGCAGGCTGTTGCCGGTGCCGGTGGTGTCGTAGTAGTGCGACCAGTCGCCGTCGACGAGCCGGTAGTAGGAGGCGTTGTCGATGCCCCGGAACGACAGGGTGGGACCCTTCTCGTTGCCCTCGGCGGTGTGGTTGTAGACGACGTCGAGGATCACTTCGAGGCCGGCCGCGTGCAGCGCCTTCACCATGGTCCTGAACTCGTTGACCTGCTGGCCCCGCGAGCCGAGGGCGGCGTAGGCGTTGTGCGGGGCGAAGAAGCCGATGGTGTTGTAGCCCCAGTAGTTGGACAGGCCCCGGTCCTGCAGGACGCCGTCCTGCGCGAACTGGTGCACCGGCATCAGCTCCACGGCGGTGACCCCGAGCGAGGTCAGGTGGCCGACGACCGCGGGGTGGGCGAGACCCGCGTAGGTGCCGCGCAGTTGCTCGGGGACGTCCGGGTGGGTGCGGGTCAGTCCGCGCACGTGGGCCTCGTAGACGACCGAGTCGGCGTACGGGCGCCGCGGTGGGCGGTCGTCGCCCCAGTCGAAGTAGGGGTCGGTGACGACGCCGAGCATGCAGTGCCCGGCGCTGTCGAGGGGCGACGGTCCGTCCGGCGCGCGTTCGTAGAGGGAGGCGTCGTTGTCGACCCGGCCGTCCACCGCCCGGGCGTAGGGGTCCAGCAGCAGCTTCGCCGGATTGCACCGGTGGCCGGCGGCGGGCTGCCAGGGGCCGTGCACGCGGTAGCCGTAGCGCTGCCCGGGGCCCACACCGGGCAGGTGGGCGTGCCAGACGAACCCGTCGACCTCGTGCAGCCGGACGGGGGTCCCGGTGCCGGCGTCGTCGACGAGGATCAGTTCGACGCGCTCGGCGACCTCGCTGAACAGGGCGAAGTTGGTGCCCTGCCCGTCGAACGAGGCACCCAGCGGATAGGGGTGCCCGCTCCACACGGGCTCCCCCGGCCGGGACGTGCGGGCCGTCACCGGGCGTCCTCCGGGACGCCGCCGTGCGCGGCGGCCGCGGAGGCGGCCAGGCAGGCCGCGCGCACCGTGCGCGGCACCTGCAGCACCGTGCGCAGGCTCGGCTCCGGGACGGTCGGGACCAGCGGGACGCGCTGGCCGGCCCGGGCGCGCTGGGAGAACCAGATGATCTTACTGCCGGTCTCCGAGGCGCAGCACCCCCAGCCGTCGCTCGTGGCGGCGATGTCCGCCAGACAGGCCCGCAGGTCCTGGTCGGGGCGCAGGTCGCGGTCCCACCCGCCGACGGCGGTGATGAGGTGCTGGCCGTTCCACCACATCTCGATCGAGGTGGCCTTGTCCGTGGCGTGCCGGTCGATGGCTCGCAGCAGCAGTTCGGCGCCGCGGCAGACGGGGGCCACGAGGCTGTCGAGGTCCCAGTGGCGGAGGTGGGCGCCCAGGATGCGGCTGACCTGTACCACCCGTTCCGGACTGACTTCCACGTCGAGGTGGTAGCAGCAGGGCACTGCGGTCTTCATCGTCGCTTGCTCCTCACCGGCGAAGCTCCCGCTCCCCTCGCCCCGTCCAGGAGGGATCCCGGACACCGAGCGTGAGCGTCGATCGCTTCTGCGTCACTTCCACGGTGCGGGAGCTACGCCATTCGTGCAACACGAGGACCCGGATGGCCGGGTGGTTGAAGGTCTAACAGGACGTTGCGTCGCCGTCCGTGCACCATGGGTGAAAGCCTCGATCGCCGTAACGGTTCCGCGCCCTTCCGTGCGCGGACGCCACCCGACCGTCGGGAACGCGCCCAGTCGAGAGCGTGGAAGGTGAAGAGGGTCATGCTGCTCCCCGCCAAGGCCGAAGTGGCCCGGCAGTTGCGGCGTTACCGGGCGTGGGAGCGCGTGATGCTCGCCTCGCCCCGCGACCGCACGGTCCGGGCCGCCTTCGAGGACTCGGGCTACACCTTGTGCGTGCTGATGGGAAAGCGATGCGCCCGGGAGGCGGCCGACGCCGCCGAGCGGTACCTGCGTACCAACCCGGTCACCTACCTGCGCGAGCAGGACGGACGGCCGCAGCCGAGCCGCAGGGCCAGGCGGGCCCCGCCACCCGAACGGCGGTCCGCGGCGCCGAGTCCCTGACCCGGCACCGCACTCGCGTTTCCCACGGGACGGCAGCCGCCGCCCGTGCACTCGGATCGCGGAGCCGGGCTCCGCGCACGGTGGAGGTGAGATCCATGCGCAGGACCCCGGCCATCGGACGCGTACCGGTACGCGACGTCCGGCCCGCCGTGGAGTGCGGCAGGCGTCCGGCGAAGGCGGTGGCCGGGGAGGCCTTCCAGGTCACCGCCACGGTGTTCCGGGAGGGGCACGACGCGGTGGGCGCGAACGTCGTCCTGCGGGATCCCGGGGGCCGGCGCGGCCCCTGGACGCCGATGCGGGAGCTGTCCCCGGGCAGCGACGTCTGGGGCGCGGAGGTCACCGCGGACACCACCGGCCGCTGGACCTTCCGGGTGGAGGCGTGGTCGGACCCGGTCACCACCTGGCGGCACCGCGCGGAGGTCAAGGTCCCGGCCGGGACCGGCACCGGCCTGGTCCTGGAGGAGGGCGCCGAACTCCACGAGCGCGCGGCCGCCGGCGTGCCGAAGGGGCCCGGACGGGACCTGGTCCTCACCGCCGCGCGGACGCTCGGCGACGACCGGCTGCCGGTGCCGGCGCGTTTCGCGGCGGCGCTGGCGCCGGGGGTGGTGGAGGTGCTGGCCCGTCACCCGCTGCGGGAGCTGGTCACCGCCTCCGACCCGATGCCGCTGCTGGTCGAGCGCGAGCGGGCGCTGTACGGCTCGTGGTACGAGTTCTTCCCCCGTTCCGAGGGCACCGCCGAGCAGCCCCACGGCACCTTCCGCACCGCCGCCCGCCGGCTGCCGGCCATCGCCGGGATGGGCTTCGACGTCGTCTACCTGCCCCCCGTCCACCCCATCGGCACCACCTTCCGCAAGGGCCCGAACAACACCCTCACCGCCGGCCCCGAC
The DNA here is from genome assembly GCF_030499535.1 of Streptomyces sp. TG1A-8. Classification (NCBI taxonomy): domain Bacteria; kingdom Bacillati; phylum Actinomycetota; class Actinomycetes; order Kitasatosporales; family Streptomycetaceae; genus Streptomyces; species Streptomyces sp. TG1A-8. Next base: position 6,473,411 of record NZ_JASTLB010000001.1, on the reverse strand, counting down.
GACGTCGGCGTGCCCTGGGCGATCGGCTCCCCCGAGGGCGGCCACGACGCCGTCCACCCCGCGCTGGGCACGCTGGAGGACTTCGACCGCTTCGTCGCCCGCGCCCGCGAGCTGGGCCTGGAGATCGCCCTGGACTTCGCCCTGCAGTGCTCCCCCGACCACCCCTGGGTGGACAAGCACCCCCAGTGGTTCCACCACCGCTGCGACGGCACCATCGCCCACGCCGAGAACCCGCCCAAGAAGTACCAGGACATCTACCCCGTCGCCTTCGACGCCGACATGGACGGCCTGGTGCGCGAGACGGTGCGGATCCTGCGCCACTGGATGGCGCACGGGGTGCGGATCTTCCGCGTGGACAACCCCCACACCAAGCCGGTGGTCTTCTGGGAACGGGTCATCGGCGAGGTCAACCGCACCGACCCGGACGTGATCTTCCTGGCCGAGGCCTTCACCCGGCCCGCGATGATGCACACCCTGGCCCAGATCGGCTTCCAGCAGTCCTACACCTACTTCACCTGGCGCAACACCAAGCAGGAACTGACGGAGTACCTCACCGAGCTGTCCGGGGAGGCGGCGGCCTACATGCGGCCGAACCTCTTCCCCAACACCCCCGACATCCTGCACGCCTACCTCCAGCACGGCGGCCGGCCCGCCTTCGAGGTCCGCGCCGTACTGGCCGCCACCCTCTCCCCGGCCTGGGGCATCTACAGCGGCTACGAACTGTGCGAGAACACCCCGCTGCGCGAGGGCAGCGAGGAATACCTCGACTCCGAGAAGTACCAGCTCAAACCCCGCGACTGGGAAGCCGCCGCCCGCGAGGGCCGCACCATCGCCCCCCTCATCACCCGGCTCAACGCCCTGCGCCGGCAGCACCCGGCGCTGCAGCGCCTGCGGAACCTCCGTTTCCACCCGACCGACAACGACGCCGTGCTCGCCTACAGCAAGAGCACGGGAGCGGACACGGTCATCGTGGTCGTCAACCTCGACCCGCACCACACCCGGGAAGCCTGGGTCTCGTTGGACATGCCGCAGCTCGGCCTCGGCCCGGACGCCGCCCTGTCCGTGCACGACGGACTGACCGGTGAGACCTACCGCTGGGGCAGGACCAATTACGTGCGCCTCACCCCGGGCAGGGCGCCGGCGCACGTGCTCCACGTCCGGCGATCGACGCCGCAGATCGGAGGGCCCTCAGCGCCATGACTGTCAACGACCCCGTGCCGGACACGTTCGAGGACACCCCCGTCAAGGACCGGGACCCGGATTGGTTCAAGCGCGCCGTCTTCTACGAGGTCCTGGTGCGCTCCTTCCAGGACAGCGACGGCGACGGCGTCGGCGACCTCAGGGGCCTGACCGCCAAGCTGGACTACCTGCAGTGGCTGGGCGTGGACTGCCTGTGGCTGCCGCCCTTCTTCCAGTCCCCCCTGCGCGACGGCGGCTACGACGTCTCCGACTACACCGCCGTCCTGCCCGAGTTCGGCGACCTCGCCGACTTCGTGGAGTTCGTCGACGCCGCCCACCAGCGCGGCATGCGCGTGATCATCGACTTCGTCATGAACCACACCAGCGACCAGCACCCGTGGTTCCAGGAGTCCCGGCGCGACCCGGAGGGCCCCTACGGCGACTACTACGTCTGGGCCGACGACGACAAGCAGTACCAGGACGCACGGATCATCTTCGTCGACACCGAGGTCTCCAACTGGACGTACGACCCGGTGCGCAAGCAGTACTTCTGGCACCGCTTCTTCTCCCACCAGCCGGACCTGAACTACGAGAACCCGGCCGTGCAGGAGGAGGTCCTGGCCGCCCTGCGGTTCTGGCTGGACCTCGGCATCGACGGGTTCCGGCTCGACGCGGTCCCCTACCTCTACGCGCAGGAGGGCACCAACTGCGAGAACCTGCCCGCCACGCACGCCTTCCTCAAACGCGTCCGCCGCGAGATCGACGCGATGTACCCGGACACCGTGCTGCTGGCGGAGGCCAACCAGTGGCCGGAGGACGTGGTCGACTACTTCGGCGACTACCGCTCCGGCGGCGACGAGTGCCACATGGCCTTCCACTTCCCCGTCATGCCGCGCATCTTCATGGCCGTGCGCCGCGAGTCCCGCTACCCCGTCTCGGAGATCCTCGCCAAGACCCCCGCGATCCCCTCCAGCTGCCAGTGGGGCATCTTCCTGCGCAACCACGACGAGCTGACCCTCGAAATGGTCACCGACGAAGAACGCGACTACATGTGGGCCGAGTACGCCAAGGACCCGCGGATGCGCGCCAACATCGGCATCCGCCGCCGCCTCGCCCCCCTGCTGGACAACGACCGCAACCAGATCGAGCTGTTCACCGCCCTGCTGCTGTCCCTGCCCGGCTCGCCGATCCTCTACTACGGCGACGAGATCGGCATGGGCGACAACATCTGGCTCGGCGACCGCGACGCCGTGCGCACCCCCATGCAGTGGACGCCCGACCGCAACGCCGGCTTCTCCTCCTGCGACCCCGGACGCCTCTTCCTCCCCGCGATCATGGACCCGGTCTACGGCTACCAGGTCACCAACGTCGAGGCCTCCATGGCCTCCCCCTCCAGCCTCCTGCACTGGACACGGCGCATGATCGAGATCCGCAAGCAGAACCCCGCCTTCGGCCTGGGCTCCTACACCGAACTGCAGTCCTCCAACCCCGCGGTGATCGCCTTCCTGCGCGAGCACGGCGACGACCTGGTGCTGTGCGTGCACAACTTCTCACGCTTCGCACAGCCCACCGAACTCGATCTGCGGGCCTACGACGGCCGGCACCCGGTCGAGCTGATCGGCGGGGTGCGCTTCCCCGCCATCGGCGAGCTGCCCTACCTGCTGACCCTCGCGGGCCACGGCTTCTACTGGTTCCGGCTCACCCGAGTCGCATCCCGCACCGGCCGCCGCCGCTGAGCGCCCGGCACCGAGGGAAGGACGCGTCACCATGCCGAAGACCATCACCCTCCGCCCGAGAGCCGCGGCCGGCGTCGACCGGCCCCTGGCCTCGCTGGGCGGGCTGCTGCGCGACTGGCTGCCCCGGCAGCGCTGGTTCGCGGGCAAGGACCGGCCCGTCACGGACCTGTCGGTGCTGTCCGTGACGGAGCTGTTCCCGGGCTGTCTGCACCTGCTGGTCCACGCCGGGCACGCGCCGGTGCCCGCCCCCGGCGGCGCTCCCCCGCCCGGCGACTGCTACCAGCTGCTGCTCGGTCTGCGCGAGCGGTCCGCGCCGCGGCTGGAGCGGGCGTTCCTCGGCCGCGCGCAGGAGGGCCCGCTGGCCGGCCTCGCGGTCTACGACGCCCTGCAGGACCCGCGCTCGGCCCATCTGCTGTTGGAACGGCTGCGGCAGCCGGGCACGGCGGGCCCGCTGCGCTTCGGGGCCGACCCGGCCGCCCACGTGCCCGGCGGACTGCCGCCGCGGCTGCTGGACGCCGAACAGTCCAACTCCTCGATCGTCTACGGCGACGCGTACATCCTGAAGGTGTTCCGCCGCATCCAGTCCGGCGTCAACCCGGACCTGGAGGTGCCGGGAGCACTGGCCGCGCAGGGCTGCACCCGGGTGCCGGCGCCGGTGGCCTGGTTCAGCACGGCCGCGCCGCGCCCGGCCACCCTGGGCGTCCTGCAGCCGTTCCTGCCCGACGCCGCCGACGGCTGGACGCTGGCGCTGCGGGCGCTCGCGGCGGGCGACGACTTCACCGCCGAGGCCCGCGAACTGGGCCGGACCACGGCCGAGGTGCACCTCGCGCTGGCCGAGGCGTTCCCGCCAGCCGGACAGGGCCGGAACGGCCGTACGGCGGAGGCGATGTGCGCGCGGCTGGACGCGGCCGTGCACGCCGTCCCCGCACTGCGGCCCTTCGCCCCCGGGCTGCGCGCCGCGTTCGGGGCGCTGGCCACCTGCGACACCGGGCCGCCCGCCCAGCGCATCCACGGCGACCTGCACCTCGGGCAGGTGCTGCGGGCCGGGCGGGACTGGTTCGTCATCGACTTCGAGGGCGAGCCCTCCCGGCCGCTCGCCGAGCGGCGGGCCGCGCAGTCACCGGTGCGGGACGTGGCCGGGATGCTGCGCTCCTTCGACTACGCGGCCCGGCAGCGCCGCCCCTGGCGGCCGGAGTGGGCCCGCCGCTGCCGGGAGGCGTTCTGCGCGGGCTACGCGGCCCGGGCCGGCTGGGACCCGCGCAAGAAGCACGCGCTGCTGCGCGCGCACGAGACGGACAGGGCGGTGTACGAGGTGCTGTACGAGGCGAGGCACCGGCCGGACTGGCTGCCGGTCCCGATGGCCGCGATCGAGCGGCTCGCCGTGTGGGGAGGCTGAGGTCGTGGCACTGCGCGACACGTCACCGCCCGAGCCGGCGGGTCCCCTCCCGCCCCCGGCCGGGCCCCTCGACCCCGCCGACCGCGACCGGCTGCTCGCCGGCGCCCACCACGACCCGCACGCCCTGCTGGGCGCCCACCCGGCGCCGGGCGGCACCCTAGTGCGGGCGCTGCGGCCGAACGCCCGTGCGGTGGACGTCCTCGTCGACGGCACGCGCCACCGCCTCGCGCCCGAGGGCGGCGGGCTCTTTGCCGCCCTCCTGCCCCACCCGCGGGTCCCGCCGTACACGCTGGTGGCGTCCTACGACGACGGCGAGCTGGAGGTGGAGGACCCGTACCGGTTCCTGCCCGCCCTCGGCGAGCTGGACCTCCACCTGATCCGCGAGGGCCGGCACGAGCAGTTGTGGCGGGCGCTCGGCGCCGAGCCCATGACGCACCAGGGCGTGGCGGGCACCCGGTTCACCGTGTGGGCGCCGAACGCCCGGGGAGTGCGGGTGACCGGGGACTTCACGTACTGGGACGGCACGCAGCACCCGATGCGATCGCTCGGCGCGTCCGGCGTGTGGGAGCTGTTCCTGCCCGGGGTCGGCGAGGGCGCCCGCTACAAGTTCGAGATCACCTCCCGGCACGGCGACCGGTTCCTGAAGGCGGACCCGATGGCCCGGCGCACGGAGGTGCCGCCCGCCACGGCGTCCGTCGTCACGGCGTCGCACTACGAGTGGGGCGACGCGCGGTGGATGGCGCACCGGGGCGACACGCCCGTGCACGAGGCGCCGTTCTCGGTGTACGAGGTCCACCTGCCGTCCTGGCGGCCGGGCCTGACCTACCGCCAGCTCGCCGACCAGCTGCCCGCGTACGTCAAGGAGATGGGCTTCACGCACGTGGAGCTGATGCCGGTCGCCGAGCACCCCTTCGGCGGCTCCTGGGGCTACCAGGTCACCTCCTACTACGCGCCGACGTCCCGGCTCGGTCCCCCGGACGACTTCAGGTACCTCGTCGACGCGCTGCACCGGGCCGGCATCGGCGTGATCATGGACTGGGTGCCCGCGCACTTCCCCAAGGACGACTGGGCGCTGGCCCGGTTCGACGGGGACCCGCTGTACGAGCCCGGGGACTCCCGGCGGGCGGAGCACCCGGACTGGGGGACGTACGAGTTCGACTTCGGCCGCACCGAGGTGCGCAACTTCCTGGTCGCCAACGCCGTCTACTGGTGCGAGGAGTTCCACATCGACGGGCTGCGCGTGGACGCCGTCGCCTCCATGCTCTACCTCGACTACTCGCGCGGGCCGGGCCAGTGGGCGCCCAACGAGTTCGGCGGCCGGGAGAACCTGGACGCGGTCGCCTTCCTGCAGGAGATGAACGCCACCGTCTACCGGCGCTGCCCGGGCGTGGTGACCATCGCCGAGGAGTCCACCGCGTGGGAGGGGGTGACCCGGCCGACGGACGCGGGCGGGCTCGGGTTCGGCCTGAAGTGGAACATGGGCTGGATGCACGACTCGCTCCGGTACGTCCGGAAGGAGCCGGTGCACCGCAGGTACCACCACCACGAGATGACCTTCTCGATGGTGTACGCCCACAGCGAGAACTACGTCCTGCCGATCTCGCACGACGAGGTCGTCCACGGCAAGCGGTCCCTCGTGTCGAAGATGCCCGGCGACTGGTGGCAGCGGCGGGCCAACCAGCGCGCCTACCTCGGCTTCATGTGGGCCCACCCGGGCAAGCAACTGCTTTTCATGGGCCAGGAGTTCGCCCAGGGCGCCGAGTGGTCCGAGGTGCACGGACCGGAGTGGTGGCTGCTCGACGGGGGCCACTGCGCCGCGGGTGACCACCGGGGCGTGCGGGATCTCGTGCGGGACCTGAACACGGTGTACCGGGCGACACCGGCGCTGTGGCGGCGCGACACCGATCCGGGCGGCTTCCGGTGGGTGCTGTGCGACGCGGCGGACGACAACGTGTTCGCCTTCCTCCGGTTCGACACCGACGGCTCCCCGGTCCTGGCCGTGTCGAACTTCTCCCCCGTCGTCCGCGAGGACTACCGCCTGTGGGTCCCCGAAGAGGCCCCCGCCTGGCAGGAGGCGCTGAACACCGACGACCCGCGCTACGGCGGCGGCGGTGTCGCCGTCGGCGGGCCGGGGGCGCTCGAACCCGAGGACGGGTTCCTCCGGCTCACCCTGCCGCCGCTCGCCACGGTCTGGCTGGCGCCCCCGCCCTGATCCCGTCCAGGTGTCGCGCGCCCCGCGGGGGGCAGGCGGGTCGTACAGACCGGACTGCCCCCGTGGCACGGACAGAAGGGCGGGACCACGTGCGCACCGTCGGAGTGGAGGAGGAACTCCTCCTGGTCGATCCGGACAGCGGCGACCCGAAGGCGCTGTCGGCGGCCGTCCTGGCCCGCGCGGCCCAGGACGACCCCGAGCAGGACGTCTTCGAGAAGGAGCTGTACGGGCAGATGCTGGAGTTCGCCACGCATCCGCAGTCGGAGATGGCGGACCTCGGCGCGGAGATCGTGCGCTGCCGCAAGGAAGCGGCCCGGCACGCCGGCGAGCTCGGCTGCACGGTCGCCGCGCTCGCCACCTCCCCGCTGCCGGTCAGCCCCTCCATCAGCATGAACGACCGCTACCGGTGGATGGCCGAGCAGTACGGCATCGCCACCCAGGAGCAACTGGTGTGCGGGTGCCACGTCCACGTGTCCGTGGAGTCCGACGAGGAGGGCGTCGCGGTCGTCGACCGCATCCGCCCGTGGCTGCCGGTGCTGGCGGCGATCAGCGCCAACTCCCCCTTCTGGCAGGGGCGGGACACCTCGTACGCCAGTTACCGCAGCCGGGTGTGGGGGCGCTGGCCGTCGGCCGGGCCGACGGAGCTGTTCCAGACGGCCGAGCGGTACCACCGGCAGGTGGCGGACATGGTCGGCACCGGCGTCATCCTGGACCAGGCGATGGTGTACTTCGACGCCCGGCTGTCCGCCACCTATCCGACGGTGGAGATCCGGGTGGCCGACGTGTGCCTGCGCGCGGACACCGCCGTCCTGGTGGCCACGCTGGCCCGCGCCCTGGTGGAGACGGCCGCGCGGGACTGGCGGGCCGGCCGCCCGCCGCTCGACCACAGCGTGAGCCTGCTGCGGCTGGCCGCCTGGCAGGCCCACCGCTGCGGCCTGGAGCAGGACCTGCTCGACCCGGTGACCATGCGGCCCCGGCCCGCCTCCGAGGTGCTGCGCTCGCTGCTGGAGCACACCGGGGACGCGCTCGGCGGGAGCGGGGACGCGGCCCGGGCCGAGGAGGCGGTGGCGCAGTTGCTGCGGCGCGGCAACGGCGCCCGGGAGCAGCGGCTCCTGCTGGAGCGCACCGGCAGCCTGCGGGACGTCGTCACCGAGTGCGTCCGCAACACCCAGGAGTGAGGTCCTTCCGGGCGGTCCGGCGGGCGGGGACGCCTGATCGTGCGCCCCGCCGGGTCACATGATCAGGGTCAGGGCGTAGACCAGGAAGAAGGCCGCGACCAGGACGACGAGGACGAGGATCAGCGTCAGCGGCGCCTTGGCCCAGCCCTTGGGCGGATTGTGCGTCTCGCGGGGGCCGGCCTCGGGCATGCTGCTCTCGGCGGGCGGGGTTTCGCCGGGCGGGACTCCGCCGCCGGGCTCCAGGCCGGTGGTGCGTTCGGGCTCCGGATCGGGATTGACGTGGGTCATGGCCCCCGAGTCCCCCGAACACGCCGGGATCATCAGTCGATCACGACTTCTCCCCATCCCCGCGCCGATCGCACCCGGCTGGGCCACATTCGAGCCGCCGACGGCGGAGTCGGCCGGCGGAGCCACCCTCCGTACCCCCGGGAGCAGCGCATGCGCGACGACGCCCTCGCTCCGGCGGCCGTCCCGCCGCTGACGGGCGCGCTGGCCGACAGCCTCTTCGAGCGGGCGGCGCGGACCGCGCGGGACTTCGCCCGGGCGGAGGAGCGCCGCCGGCTGGGCACCGGGCCGGGACCCGGGCTGGACCTGCGGCTGCAGCACGCCCTGTACGAACGGACGGTGTACCGGGGGCTGCGGGCGGCGCTCGGCGGGCGTGCGGTGCGCGGCACGTCGGGCGGCTCCTCGCTCGGCCGGGAGCTGTCCCTGTTCTTCGAGGGCATCGGCCCGTACCTCCACGACGGGTACGGGCTGACGGAGACGTCCGGCGGGATCACCACGCAGCCGCTGGGCCGGGAGAAATCGGGCACCGTGGGCCGGCCGCTGCCGGGCACCGAGATCAGGGTGGCCGAGGACGGGGAGATCCTGGTGCGCGGCCCGTCGGTGTTCCACGGCTACCTGGGCGACGAGGGCCGGGCGCGGGCCGCGTTGCGCGGCGGCTGGCTGGCCACCGGGGACATCGGGCGGCTGGACGCCGAGGGCCATCTGACCATCACCGACCGCAAGAAGGACGTCCTCGTCACCAGCGGCGGCACGACGGTGGCGCCGGCCCCGCTGGAGCAGCGGCTGCGCATGCACCCGCTGGTCCACCAGGCGGTTGTCGTCGGCGACGGTCGGCCGTGCGTGGGGGCCCTGATCACCCTCGACCCGGACTTCCTCGCCCACTGGCGGGCCGCCCTGGCGCTGCAGGGTGACTCGGCGGGGCGGGAGGCGCGCGAGGACAACGCGCTGCGGGAGGAGAGCGCGCGGGCGGTCGCCTCGGTCAACAGCGCGGTGTCCCGCTCGGAGTCCATCAGGGTCCACCGCGTCCTGCGGGAACCGTTCGCCCCGGACGGCGGACTGCTGACGCCGTCCATGAAGGTGCGCCGGGGCGCCGTGGTGCGCCACCACGCCGCCGAGATCGACGCGATGTACGAAGCCCGGCCCCGCGCCGGGCGGCGTCCGGCCCGGTGGGAACCGACCGACCGGGACGAACCGGACGACATGTTCCGGTGAACGGCGCCGGGAACGGACCGGGTCGCCAACGCGGACGAGTAAGCCGGCCCGGCTGTGGGAACCCGCAGCCTTGAAGTGATCAGGAACGACGACCGCTCCGGTCGCACGGGCCCCGCCGGCCCGGCACCGTCCGGGGCCGGGGAAGGCGAGATGCCGACGGAGCCGCGCTGGGACGACACACCGCCCTCGGAGGAGAGCTATGAGCGCGCATTCTCCTTCCCGGGCGAACTGCGCAACGTCACGGGCGCGCGGCTCGCCGCGGAGGAGTTCCTCGGTGCCCTCGCACGGGACTCGCCGCCCGGACAGCCCGAGTACTGGGACGACATCCTCCTGGTCGTCACGGAACTGGCCGCCAACGCCGTCCAGTACGCCCCCGGGCCCTTCGGTCTGCAGATGCGCCGCACCTTCGACGGCGTGCACGTGACCATGCACGACACCAGCACCGCCCGGCCCGAGCCGCGGCCCTTCCACCCGAGCACGGGCGGCGGCGGCATCGGCTGGCACCTGGTGCACACCCTGTGCGACCAGGTCAGCGTGGTGGTGGAGGACCACGGCAAGGACATCCACGTCTTCCTGCCCTGGTGACCCGTCCGGCCCGCGTGTATCCGTGCGGAATCGGGTTACTCCCGTCCGTGCAGGAACGGGCCGGTGCCCGCACGTCCGTCCGCCTGCCGCGTCCGGCCGGCGCAACGGCCCGGGGCGCGGTGGCACCGGTGTGGTGCGCAGCGCTTTCCCGGGCATGCGGACGGCGTCGAGTCGGACCGCCCGGAGCCGCAGAAAGGGATGAACACCGTGACACGACCCAGGATCCTGGTGGTGGGCGCAGGCTTTGCCGGAGTCGAGTGCGTCCGCCGTCTGGAGCGGAAACTCAGCCCCGACGAGGCGGACGTCACCCTGGTGACGCCGTTCGCCTACCAGCTCTACCTCCCGCTGCTGCCCCAGGTCGCCTCCGGCGTGCTGACGCCGCAGTCGATCGCCCTGTCGTTGCGGCGCAGCAGCAGGTACCGCACCCGCATCATCCCCGGTGGCGCGATCGGCGTGGACCTGAAGTCCAAGGTCTGCGTCGTCCGCACCATCACCGACAAGATCGTCAACGAGCGGTACGACTACATCGTGCTGGCGCCGGGCAGCGTGACCCGGACCTTCGACATCCCGGGGCTGACCGAGCACGCCTTCGGGATGAAGACGCTCGCCGAGGCGGCGTACATCCGCGACCACGTCATCGCCCAGCTCGACCTGGCCGACGCCAGTGACGATCCGGCGGAGCGGGCCTCGCGGCTGCAGTTCGTGGTGGTCGGCGGCGGATACGCCGGCACCGAGACCGCGGCCTGCCTGCAGCGGCTCACCCATGCGGCGGTCCAGCGCTACCCGCGGCTGGACCCGGGCCTCATCAAGTGGCACCTGATCGACGTCGCGCCGAAACTGATGCCCGAACTGGGCGACAAGCTCGGCCGCAGCGCCCAGGAGATCCTGCGGCGGCGCGGCATCGACATCTCGCTCGGCGTCTCGATCGCCAAGGCGGGCCCGGAGGAGGTCACCTTCACCGACGGCCGGGTGGTGCCGACGCGGACCCTGATCTGGACGGCCGGTGTGGTCGCGAGCCCGCTGATCGCCACGCTGGGCGCGGAGACCGTCCGCGGCAGGCTGGCGGTGACCGAGAGGATGTGTCTGCCGGGTCACGACGGGGTGTTCGCGCTCGGCGACGCGGCGGCGGTGCCCGACCAGGCCAAGGGACAGGAGGGCGCGGTCTGCCCGCCCACCGCCCAGCACGCCATGCGTCAGGGCCGGAAGGTCGCCGACAACGTCATCGCGACCCTGCGCAACCAGCCGATGCAGCCGTACGTCCACAAGGACCTGGGGCTCGTCGTCGACCTCGGCGGCAAGGACGCCGTGTCCAAGCCGCTCGGCCTGGAACTGCGCGGGGTGCCGGCCCAGGCGGTGGCCCGTGGTTACCACTGGTCGGCGCTGCGCACCAACGTGGCCAAGACCCGTGTGATGACCAACTGGATGCTGAACGCGGTCGCGGGCGACGATTTCGTCCGCACCGGCTTCCAGGCCCGCAAGCCCGCCCGGCTGAAGGACTTCGAGTTCACGGACGCCTACCTGACGCCGGAGGAGGTGCGGGCCCGGGTGCGGGGCGCGGCCGTCGAGAGCCCCTGATGCGACCCGGACCGTCCGGTCCGCCGGAACCGCCGCCGGACCGGCGGTTCCGGCCGGTGACCACGAGGACGTCCCGCGAAGGGACCACCCGGACACGGCCGCGGGGACCGTGCCGGGCCCGGCGGGCTGCTTCCCCGACCGGACCGGCCCCGGCCGCCCGGCGGCACCGTGCGATGCTGGGCCCAGATCCATTTCCGGCACGGGAGAGAGCGCGGCGGCGTGAGGACAGTGGGACGGACGGCACGGGTACGGATGTGGGACCGGCTCGCGGCGTCCGATCCCGGGCTGCTCCGGCTCACCGCCGGGCTGCGCACGGTGGTCGCCATCGCCCTGGCGCTGGCGGTGCTGGCCCTGCTGCGGGTCCCGGTGCCGCAGCTCGTGGCGGGGGCGATGGCGGCGATGGTCGCGACCTTCGCCGTCCGCGAGAAGCAGCCCTCCCGGCAGGCCGTCACCCTCGCCCTGGGCCTGCCCGTGGCGCTGGCCTCGGTGACGGTGGGCGCGCTGCTGAACCAACGGGTCGTCGCGGGCGACCTGTTCTTCGTCGGCCTCATCTTCTGCGCGGTCTACGGCCGCCGCTTCGGTGACCGGGGAACGGCACTGGGCCTGATCGGCTTCCAGGTCTACTTCCTGTCCCTGTTCGTACAGGCGACCACCTCGGTGCTGCCGGCCCTGTACGGCGTGGTGGCCGTGGCGTTCGGCTGCAGCGCCGCCGCCCGCTTCGTGCTGCTGCCGCAGACCCCGGCCGGCACCCTGGACCGGCTGCGGCGGGCCTTCCGCGCCCGGCTCGGCCAGCTGATCGCCGCCCAGGCCGCGCTGCTGGACGCCGGCCCGGACGACGTGGAGAAGGTCCTGGAGGACCTGCGCACGGGTACCGCCCGGCTGCACGAGACGGCACTGATGATCCAGGGCAGGCTGGAGGACGGCACCTCCGACGGGGCGGTGGCCCGGCTGCTGCAGCGCCGGATCGCGGACGCCGAGATCGCCGCCGAGCGCCTGGTGCTGCTGCTGCTCACCGCGCGCAGTGCCGAGCGGACGGACACGCTCACCCTGCACCTGCCCGGTGCTCCCCTGCCCTCGGGCGGCGAACTGCCCCTGCGGGACGAGGCGTCGGCCGTCCTGTGCCGGGACCTGCGGGCGCTGCGCCTGCTGGTGCTGCGACCGTCCGGCGAGGCCTCGGGCACGGCGCTGGCGCAGATCCGCAACCGGCTGCTCGGCTACCGCGAGGAGGACAGGCTGCCGAAGGCCTCACCGGCCGTGCAGGACGTCTTCCGGGGTCTCGGTGAGGCCGCGCGGGCCGTGCTCGGGCTGCGGATCGCCATGGACGGGCCGCAGGACGAGTCCGACGACACCCCCGCGACGGCCCGCTCCCGGGAGGAACTGGACGCCGAGGACGCCGCCATCGAGGTGAGCGAGGACGGCGGGGACGGGCAGCCGGAGGAGACCGGGCTGCGGCGGCCCACCACCCGGGCCGCCGTGCAGGTGGCGGTCGGCTCCTCGCTGGCCATCGTCGGCGGTGAACTGCTGTCCAGCCAGCGCTGGTACTGGGCGGTCCTCACGTGCTGGATCGTGTTCATCAACACCGCCTCCACCGGCGAGATCCTGGTGAAGGGCTACCGCCGGCTGGTGGGCACGGTCCTCGGCGTGGCGGCCGGCATCGTGCTCGCGGGACTGGTCGGGCACCACACCTGGACGGCGTTCGCGCTGGTGCTGGTGTTCATCTTCGCGATGTTCTACACCGCTCCCCTGTCCTACACGCTGATGTCGTTCTTCGTGACGGCGATGCTGGGGCTGCTGTACACGCTGCTGCACACCTACAGCACGGCGGTGCTGCTGCTGCGGGTGGAGGAGACGGCGCTGGGCGCGGCCTGCGGGGTGATCGCGGCCGCGGTGGTGCTGCCGGTCCGCACCGACCGGCGCACCAACGACCTCCTCGTCGACGTCCTGGAGCGGCTGGCGGACGTGACGCGGGCTTCGGTGGACCAGCTGAGCGGCGGGGCGCCGGGCGACCTGGTGGACAGGGCGCGCCACCTGGATCAGGCGCTGGCCGACCTGCGCGCCGCCACCCAGCCGCTCACCCACCCGATCACACCGCTGCGCTCGCGCCGGGACACCGCCCGGTACGTCGTGGCGCTGCTGGAGACGTGCGCGTACCACGGGCGTTCGCTGGCGGCCACCGCCGAACTGCTGCCGGCGCACCCCTCGATAGCGGCGGATCCGCGGCTGCGCGGTGCCGGCGGGCGGATCGTGCACAACATCGGGACGATCGCCGCGCACGTCGCCGACCCGGGGTCCACCGCCGTGATCGAGACCGGCCCCAGCATCGCGTCGATGCTGGAGCCGGGAACCCTGCGCGCCCCGCGCTACGGCCGGGTCACCGACCGGGTGCTGCGGCACCTGCAGCGTCTGGACGAGGCGGTCTCGGGCCTGGCCCGGCCGCTGGGTGCCGGACCGGAGCCGGGGAAGTAGGAAGGCGGGGACGCCGCGGCGGGGCGGTCAGTCCGTCGCGTCGGCCGACGCGGCGAGGCCCGCGGCGACGACGGGCCCGGTCCGCCGCACGGCCGTGGCGCGCCGGGGCCGGACCGCGGTGACCGGCGGCGCGGACCGGTGCGCCGGCGTGGTCGCGGCGAGGTGGGCGTGGGCGGTGTCCAGGGCGTCCGTCACCTCGCGGGTGCCGGTGGACACGCACAGGGTGTAGGCCAGGTCGCGCAGGCGGGGGCTGGGCTCCGCCACTCCGGCGAGCGTCTCCTCGGCGAGCAGCGTCTCGTAGGCCTCGACGAGTGTGCGCAGGGTGGCGGGGTGCGGCTTGAGCATCTGGTGGGGACTCCTCGGTCGGACGACGGTGGTCAGGGGGCGGTACGGCCGCCGCCGGGCCGCTGGCCGAGCACCTCGTCGCGGACGCGGGCGCAGCTGCGGCTGATGAGGCGGGAGACGTGCATCTGGGAGATGCCGAGCCGGTCGGCGATCCGGCTCTGCGTCATGTCCTCGAAGAAGCGCATGTAGAGGATGGCCCGCTCCCGCTCGGGCAGCCGGCGCAGACCCTCCTTCGCGGCCTCGCGGTCCACGACGGTGTCGAACGAGGAGTCGGCGGCACCGAGAGTGTCGGCGAGGCTGTAGCCGTCGTCGCCGCCGGCCAGCTCGGCGTCCAGGGAGAGGGTGCTGAAGCTCTCCAGCGCCTCCAGGCCCGCGGCGACCTCCTCCTCGGTGAGGCCGGTGTGGGCCGCGATGTCGGCGGCGGTGGGTTCGGGGGAGCCGGGGTTCTGCGTCAGTTCACGGCGGGCCACGCGGACGCGGTTGCGCAGTTCCTGGACGCGGCGGGGCACCCGGAGGGCCCACATGCGGTCCCGGAAGTGCCGCTTGACCTCACCGGTGATGGTGGGCACGGCATAACTCTCGAAGGCGCCGCGGGAGGGGTCGAACCGGTCGATGGCCTTGACCAGTCCGAGGGCGGCCACCTGCCGCAGATCCTCCACCGACTCCCCGCGGTCGCGGAAGCGGCCGGCGATCCGGTGGGCCATGGGCAGCCAGGCCGTCACCAGCTTGTCGCGCACGGCTTCCCGTTCCGGGCCGTCCTCCAGTTCCGCCATCCGCGCGAAGAGCGTCGCGGTGTCGGGGGCGTCGTCGTGCGTCCGCCGCGGGGAGGCGGCGGGGGCGGTGCGGTCAGGCGTGCCGGGACGGTTTGTCGACATGTCGGTCAGCATGCGGAATCGCTCCTGAACGGTGGTTTCAGGGCACGGCCGGAACGGGGGTTCCGGGCACGGCCCGAACGGTGCTGTCAGGGTTCGCCGCGGGAGGGGACTTGCCGGGCCCGCCGGAAGGGGGCCCGCAGCAGGTCTCGCCGTCCCGCTGGGCGCGCGCCTCCGGTCCGAAGCACGAAATTCCGTCTGCCCTTGCCCCCAAGCGGCAAACGCCGCATCCGGAACTTCCGCCACCGCTCTCAGCGCAGCGGCACGACGGCCGTGATCCGTTTGCCGCCGCAGGGCAGGCCGGCCACCCTGACGTCCCGGGCCAGCCGGCACACGATGGGCCAGCCGCGCCCACCGGGCCGGAAGCGGCCCCGCTCGTCCACGGGGGCGGCGGCCACCGGCACGTCGTCACTGCGGTCGCACACCGACACGCGGACGCCGCCGGGGTCCACGTCGACGTCGAAGCCGGTGATCCCGCCGCCGTGCAGGATGGCGTTGGTGGTGAGCTCAGAGGCGACCAGCAGGGCGTCCTCCAGCGCCTGCGCGCCGCAGGGAATGGCACAGGCGGTACAGTGCTCGGCCACCTCGTGCTCGACCGCCCTGCGCGCGTCGGCGGGCCGCCACGACAGCGTCCGGCACGGCTCGCGAGCGTCCGCCGCCGCGCCGGCCCGTTGGTGCTCGCACATCCCTTCCCTCCCCTTCCCGAGTCGTGCCCGTTTTGCCGGGTCCCTCCTTTTCGACTGACCCCTGGGGGCGTCGTCAAACACCGTGGGTACCGCTGCCATCACCGGGCGCGGACCGGGTATCCGCGGGACATGAGCGATGTGGTGGACTCCGACGAACTCCTGCGGCGCATCCGGCGGGGCAGGGACCGCGCGGCCCAGGAGGAACGGGCCTGGCAGGAACGGGCACAGGGCCTTGTGGCGACCGACCCCGAAGGGGCGCGGGAGGCGCTCACGCGGGCGCGGGCCTACGAGGCGGTGCTGCGGGTGCTGGAGGAGATCGTCTCGCCGGGGAGGACGTCCGGCACGGACACCGGCGAAAACCGGGCCATGTGACCCGTTTCGGGTTGCGCGCCTTCCCGCGGGGTGGTTTATTCTTCATCCATACGTGGTGACGGGGTCGGCCGGAACCGTCCTCCCTCACCACCGCTTGCGGCCCTGGCTGGTTTCCCCCGTCCAGCCAGGGCTTTCTCCCGCCCGCACGGCCCTCCTGCGAAAAGCGCTCCGCCCCGAGGTGCCCGGGACGCCGGCAGCGGCTCCAATGGACGCAAGGGAATGCACCCGGACCGCCGCCGGCGAGGAGCCCCGTCCCATGACCCAAGCCATCAAACTGCTGACCGCCCTCCCCCAGGCGCAGCGCGAGCGCCTCATGGAACTGGCCGAGGAGGTCTCCTTCGCGGAGGACGCCCGGATCTTCGAGTCGGGCGGCACCGCCGACCGCTTCTGGGTGATCCGCTCGGGCGCCGTCTCCCTCGACCAGGAGGTCACCACACGGCAGCGGCTCACGGTGGCCACCCTCGGGGCGGGGGACCTGCTCGGCTGGTCCTGGCTGTTCCCGCCGTACCGGTGGGACTTCGGGGCGGTGGCCTTCAGCAACGTACGGGCCTACGAGTTCGACGGGCCGTCGGTGCTCGCGCTGTGCGTGGAGGACCCGCTGCTCGGCCTGTCCCTGGTGCGGACGGTCGCCGAGATCCTCGCCCACCGGCTGGAGGCGACCCGCGGCAAACTGATGGACCAGTACGCGCTGCGCCGCCGCGGGCCGCTGTAGGCCCCGCCTCAGATCCGGTACCGGCGCAGCGCCGGGACCGCGAAGGCCAGCGCCAGCATCACCACGACCACCAGCGCTCCGCCGCCCGCCACGGCGGCACGGGGTCCGAACGCCGAGCCCGCGGTGCCGTGCAGCACGTCGGCCAGGCGCGGGCCGCCCGCGACGACCACCGTGAACACGCCCTGCATCCGGCCGCGCATCTCGTCGGTCGCGGCGGACAGCAGGATCGCCCCGCGGAAGACCATGGAGATCATGTCGGCCACCCCGGCGGCGGCGAGGAAGAACAGGGCCGCCCAGAGGTTCCCGCTCAGACCGAAGCCGGCGATGGCCGCGCCCCAGCCGACGACCGCGCCGATGACCATCCAGCCGTGCCGCCGCGCCCGCGAGAAGACACCGGAGAACAGGCCGCCGAGCACCGCGCCCACCGGGATGCCGGCGAACAGCACGCCGAGCGCGAGCCCCTCGCCCCAGGAGGCGTAGGTCTGCGCGGCCAACTGCGGGAACAGGGCGCGGGGCATGCCGAACACCATGGCGACGATGTCGGCGAGGAAGGACAGCAACAGCACCTTGCGCCCGGAGATGTAGCGGAACCCGGCCGCGATCTCCCGGACCCCGGCCCGGCGGGCGGGCCCCTCGCCGAGCGGCGGCAGGGCGGGCAGCCGGAACACCGCCCACACCGTCACGCACAGGGCCAGGGCGTCGATCAGGTACAGCTCCGGCAACCCGATGACGGGGATGAGCACGCCGGCCAGCAGCGGCCCCGCCACCAAGCCGGTCTGCATCACCGTCGAGCCGAGCGCGTTCGCGGCGGGCAGCTGTCCGGCCGGGACCAGGCGGGCGATGGAGGCGTTGCGGGCCGGGGCGTTCAGGCCGAAGAAGGCCTGCTGCGCGGCGAGCAGCACCATCAGCACGACGACGGAGTCGAGGCCGGCGGCGGCCTGGGCCCAGAAGAGCAGCGAGGTCACCGCGATGCCGCAGTTGGTGACCAGGAGCAGCTTGCGCCGGTCCACCGTGTCGGCGACCGCCCCGCCCCACAGCGCGAACACCACCATCGGCACCAGTCCGGCGAGGCTGGCGTAGCCGACCCAGGCCGAGGAGTGGGTGATGTCGTAGATCTGCTTGGGGACGGCGACGGCGGTGAGCTGGCTGCCGACGGCGGTGACGATCGTGGAGGACCACAGGCGGCGGAAGGCGGGGATCTGCAGCGGGCGGGTGTCCATCGCCCAGCGCCGCCAGCCGTGCCGGGGCGGGTCCGGTGCCTCGGCGTCGCCGGTGCCGGGGGCGGTACTGCTCTCGCTCGTGTCCACGGGATCCCTGGTTGCTCGATACATCTTTCGATTCGCGGTCCACTATCTCAGCACCTCCCGCGGGCGCCGGAACCGGCCGTCCCGGGATCCGGTCCGGCTCAGGATCCGGCGACGAGCATGCCGCCGAGGCCGAGCATGGTGGCGGCGACGAGGCCGTCCAGGACCCGCCAGGCGGTGGGTCCGGCCAGCACCCGGCCGAGCAGCCGGGCGCCGAAGCCGAGGGCCGCGAACCAGCACAGGCTCGCGAGCGCGGCGCCGAGCCCGAAGGTCCAGCGCAGCGGGCCGCGGTCGGCGGCGAGGGAACCGAGCAGGAACACCGTGTCCAGGTAGACGTGCGGGTTGAGCCAGGTCATCGCCAGGCAGGTGAGGACCGCCCTCCTGCGCGAGCCCGACGCCTCGCCCTGTGCGCGCAGGCCGGCGCCGGGCCTGAGGACCCGGCGCACGGCGAGGGCGCCGTAGCACAGCAGGAACGCACCGCCGACGATCCCGACCACCCGCACCGCGCCGGGCCAGGCGGTCACCACCGCGCCGACCCCGCCGACGCCCAGCGCGATGAGCACCGCGTCGGACAGGGCGCAGATGCCGACGACGGCGAGGACGGCGTCGCGGCGCACCCCCTGCCGCAGGACGAAGGCGTTCTGGGCGCCGATGGCGACGATCAGGGACAGGCCGGTGCCGAAGCCGGCGGCCGTGGCGGTCAGGGCGTGGTTCATGCGCCCGACGCTAGGCGGACGGCCGACCGGGCGTACAGCTAATGATTCTTACGTATCGTTAGCCGATGTGATGCCGGAGCTTCCCCTGGACCAGGTCCGCACACTGCTCACCGTGGTGGACGAAGGCACGTTCGACGCGGCGGCGGCGGTCCTCCACGTCACGCCGTCGGCGGTCAGCCAGCGGATCAGGGCGCTGGAGCAGCGCACCGGCCGGGTGCTGCTGCAGCGCACCAAGCCGGTGCGGCCCACCGAGTCCGGCGCGGTCCTGGTGCGCTACGCCCGGCAGCTGGCCCGGCTGGAACGGGAGGCGCGCGGGGAGCTCGGGCTGAGCGGCGCCGGGGAGCCGACGCGGGTGTCGGTGGCGGTGAACGCGGACTCGCTGGCGACCTGGTTCCTCGGGGCGCTGACCCGGGTGCCGGGACTCTGCTTCGAACTGCACCGGGAGGACGAGGACCACACGGCGGCGCTGCTGCGGGAGGGGCTGGTGATGGCGGCGGTGACCTCCTCCCCCGGCCCGGTGCCCGGCTGCTCGGTCCGTCCGCTCGGCCGGATGCGCTACCTGCCGGTGGCCGCGCCCGGGTTCGCCGAGCGGTACCTGGACGGGCCCCTGCGGGACGTCCTGACCGGGGCTCCGGTCGTGGTCTTCGACCGCA